>NZ_CP124855.1:653304-1306609 GCF_030012525.1 Chryseobacterium gotjawalense | reverse complement strand
TTGAGTGAAGTCTTCAATTCGCTCATCACTGGGTAAATACTGCTGTCGATAAAGGGTTTTCGACATTGGTTTGCTCCAGGATAAAAAATATTCTGTCCCATCATATTCGATCGGACCTGGGATCGATAATAAATCCGGTACGCTGTCCTGTGCTTTAGCAAAAGATAAAGTGCTGAGGAAAAGGAGGAAGAATATTTTTTTTAACATGACTTTTTTATTGATTTTCGCCGATCAGAATACTGTGCAAGCTTTGTTTCATGCTCTCGAGCTGTTCTTTTTTGTCGTCAATTTTCTGGTAAGTTTCTTTTAGTAAAGGGTTTTCTCTGGATGAATTACTGAAGAATCCAACATTGTTTTCCATTTTCACGATTTCCGCTTCTAAATCAGCAATTTGATTTTTGATTTTTCTGGCTTTATCGGTCACTTGGTTTTCAGAAAGTCCTTCTTCTTTCAAATCATACTCGTGAATTTTGTTCAGTTTCAGTTTGTCGCGAAGCACTTTGTTGAACTCGGTATTGATGGTGATTTTCTCTCTTGGAACTTTTCCGATATTATTCCATTTTGATTTAATCTGCTCTATTTTTTCTACGCTTCCTTCTTCGTTGCCGATTTCTTTTAATTCATCCAAAAGCAGTTTTTTACTTTTGAAGTTTTCTTTCCAGTTATCGTTGGCTGTATTGTTTTTTTCTCTGAAATTATTAAAGAAAGTATTGCATGCTTCCCGGAAATCGTCCCAAACTTTGTTGGTCATGCTTCGTGGTACGTGGCCGATTTTTTTCCAGTCTTCCTGTAATTTTTTAAATAAAGGAACAACGACTTCCCATTCTTCAGACAGCATATTGTCTTTTGCGGTGGCAATTAATTTCAGTTTTTCGTCAAGGTTTGTTTGCTGAGAATTTTTTAAACCTTTGTAAAATTCATTTTTCTTAACATTAAAGTTTCTTAAATGTTCTTTAAAGTCGTTCCAGTTTTGATTCGAAACTTTTCTTGGGACATTTCCTAATCTTAAGAATTCGGTGCGCAAAGCTTCCACTTTTTTAATGGAGTTTTGCCAATAATTATGATTGATTTCTTTTGTGGCTTCCGCCATTTTTTTAATCTCTCCGATAATTTCATTCTTGCGAACCAGGTTATCGTTTTGTTCTTTTTCGATTTGCTCGGTCAGTTCAGATTTCCTGTCATGGATTTTGTTCGAGATTTCTTTGAATTCGTCCCATGTTTTTTCTCTGAATTCTTCGGCAACAGGTTCTGCTTCTTCTTTCCAGAGTTTATGAAGATACTGCAACTCATTCAGCGCTTTTTGCACAGAAGGTTCCTGCTGTAATTCTTTGGCTCTTTCAATGATGTGCTGTCTTTTTTCTAAATTGTGTGCAAATTCCTGCTCCATATATTCTTTGTTCATATCAAGCATTTGATAGAACTGATTCAGATGATGGAAGTAATTGTTATTCAGTAATTTGAATTCGGATTTTGCCACCTGACCGGCATTTTTCCATTCTTCTTTTATTTCGCGGATGGCTTTGAAAAGATTGGTTCCTGCTTCGGTATTGGTATAGAGGTTTTTCAGATTTTCGATAATCCCCTGACGGTGCTCTAAGTTTATATGGTGACTTTCTTCTTGTTTTTTGTGGTATTCAGCGTTTTTTTCCCGATAGATATTCAGCAAGCCCGAAAGTTTGGCTTGGGATGGATGTTGATGACTGAAAAGTTCTATAGGATTTCCTGCGGCAACGAATTCACTTTTTAAATCTTCGGTTTGATTGTGGATCAAATGATTCGCCAGTTCTTTCAGTTGATTGAATTTTCTAAAATGCGCACCGGCATCTTCTTTGTTAATGAGGGCTTCCATTAAGGACAGAATTTCAGATAAAGATAAGTAGGATAAATCTTCCGCTTGCTCTTCATGATGTTCTTCCTCTTCGTTTTCCTCCGGTTTTTCAGTGGCAAATGATTTGGTCTCTGCTTCTTTAACGGCGTCTGGTTTTTCAGAAGATTCTTTTTCCTCGATGGTTGGCTGAATTTCTGCAGGAGCTTCCTGTACTTTTTGGGTTTCTTCCTGTTCTTCTACAACTGCATCTACAGGATTGTCTGAAGGGGTTTCAGTAACTGTTGCTGCTGGGTTTTCAGCTGTTTGTTCGTTTGAAACCTCTTTGTTAATTGGTTCTTTCTCGTGGTTTTCAGAAAGTGAATCTTCTGTAATCATAGCAGTCTTTTTATTAAGTTTTTTTGGTCAGTTTATTTTCAACGATAAACAGTGCACTAAATTAACTTATTTTTTTTGAACATTCCAAATTTCCCATGCTTTTTCTGCTTGTTGTTCAAGCATATAAAACCCATTCACTGTTTTTGCGCCATTTTCAGCGGATTTTTTTATAAAAGTGGTATATTCCGGATTGTAAATCAGGTCGATAATTAAATGACCGGAAGTTAAGCCGGCAAAAGGGAATTCAAGACAATCTTTCACATTGGGGAAAGTTCCAACCGGGGTACATTGAATGATTAACGGATTTTCCCTAACGATTTCTTCACTAAGATTCTCGAAATTTAAATCTCCTTTTCTGGTCACCGTTTGATAAGGGATTCCATGCTTTTCCAAAATATATTGTATAGCTTTCGCAGCACCGCCATTGCCTAGAATTAATGATGAACGGTGATGGTCTTTTTTGTGAAGTAAAAGTGTCTTCTCGAAACCAAAAGCGTCGGTATTAAATCCTTTTTTAATATTGTCTTTTATAAGAACCGTATTTACGGCACCGATTTTTTCAGCTTCATCACTTAATTCATCCAGATAAGGAATTATTTTTTCTTTAAAAGGAATGGTCACATTGAGACCGTATAGATGTGCATCATTGAAAACTTGGTCAACGTCGCCAATGTCATTTAAATCGAAAATGTCGTACGTATGATTGGTAAGAAATAGTTTTTTGAATTTATTTTCAAAATAATTTTTAGAAAAAGAGTAGGAAATATTTTTTCCGATGAGTCCCAATTTTTTTTGTTCCATTCTTCAAAATTAAAAAAAGACCAGCTAAAAACGGATCTTTTTAGAGGATTTCTTTTTTTATCAGTCACTTCTGGTAATTAAATATTTTTCAAAATAAAATCCACGCGTTCTTCCGGCGGTAAAACCGGTACATGAACCAGTGGAAAGTGTAAACTTTCGTACACGCTGATGATAAGGTGATGGATCCGCAACTGTTCCGATTCATCTTCAAGCCGCGCATAATCATTGGTTAAAGGGAGCCGGTCTAAAATGAAAATTTTGTGATATGCATATTTATGGCATTCCTCAATGAGAATGTCATCATACTTCAAACCTAAAAATTGATAGTACGCCATCGCATCGGGTAAAGCCCGGTCCAGAAAGACCTGTTCATGAGGGTCCAGGCTTGATTCTTTTGCAATCTGCATTTTCAGGACGTTTAACTGAAATTCTTTTTTATTCTTCCTTATTTCCTCCACGGTCCGTCCCTTTATTTCCTGCATATCAATATAATGACGGGCAAACTCAATGGTCGTTCTGTAGCCCCTTTTTGCAAGGAGATCCACCACTGTTGTTTTGCCGGTGCACGGTCCGCCGGTAATGACATTCCAGTTCGTCTGGATTTTTCTATTTTCCATTTATAGGAATTAAATTTTTAACTTTATGGAATGACAGTGATTTCAGCATGATCATTCAAAGCTGGGATTTCGGCATCCCAATCATAGACTTTTTTAATTTGCTGCTGCAGCCCTTCCGCTCCCTCTTTTTCTGCATGAACGATGAAAATCTTTTCGGGTTTGGTGGTGAGTTTGTTCATCCAGCCAATTAAACCATTTTGGTCGGCGTGACCGGAGAGTCCTTCGATATTCTCGATCGCTGCCCTTACGGTAAAATATTTCCCATAAAGTTTCACTTCTTTTGCGCCTTCGAGTAAAGCCCGGCCTCTTGTTCCTTCTGCCTGAAAGCCCGCCAGCATAATGGTAGCGCTTGCATCCCCCAGATATTTTGCAAAATAGGTGAGGACCCTTCCGCCTGCTGCCATGCCGCTTCCGGCGATAATGATTTTCGGACGGGAATCTTTTGCCAAAGCAAGGGTTTCATTAATGGTACCGATAAATGAGATCTCATCACACATCCCGTAATATTCTTCTGGAGAAAGCTTGTGCCAATCTCTGTTCTGATGGAAAACTTCCAGCACATTCCGGCTCATCGGACTGTCCATGTAAATCGGGATTTTTGCCATTTTTCCGCTTTTCTTCAGCTGCCAGAAAAGGTACATGAGGAGTTGGGTGCGCTCCACTGAAAAACTTGGGATGATGATGGTTCCGTTTCTCTCAGTACAGCGGTTGATGATTTTCTGTAAAGCATCAATAACAGGAATCTCAGGATGAAGGCGGTCACCGTAAGTGGCTTCAATGAAAAGCACGTCGGCTTTTTCCGGCTTTTCCGGCGGAAACAGTAAAGGATCGATTTCCCTTCCAATATCACCCGAGAATACTAAAGTTTTGTCCCCGATTTCCATCTCGATAAACGTCGCACCAATGATATGACCGTTGTACCTGAAGCGGTAGCGGATATTTTCGTTAATGCTTTGCCAGTCATTTAAAGGTTTTGATTTGAATAAAGGCAAAGTTTTTTCTACATCATCAAGGTTATATAAAGGCAGGGCAGGATGGTGCTTGGAATATCTGAATTTGTTTGCTCTCACCGTATCTTCTTCTTGAATTTTGGCGCTGTCTTTTAAAATGATTTCGGTGATTTGTAGCGTTGGTGAAGTACCAATAATATCACCGGAAAATCCTGCTTTTACCAATCGGGGCAAATAGCCGGTATGATCTAAGTGCCCGTGGGTAAGCAGAACCAGATCGATTTGATCAGCTGGAAACGCCAGCGGTTCCCAGTTCAGCAACCGCAGTTCTTTAAGTCCCTGAAACAGTCCGCAGTCAATAAGGATATTTTTTCCGTATGCGGAAATTAAGTGTTTGGAACCGGTGACAGTACCTGCTGCTCCCAGAAATTTGATTTTGATTGCGCTCATGATTTTACGTTTTAATGGAGTTGACTGTCATGGGAAATGGTTCACACAATGCGGTGCATTCGGCCTGCACTTTTTGAAGACGTGGAGGTCTCACTCCAATATGTTCAAGAAGTTCGCGGTTGTTCACGATGCTTTTGCACAGCACGATTTTATCGTCCAGCAACTGTTGTTTTTCTTTTTGGGTGAGTGAGGTTAATGAGGTAACAGGGTGAAGCCCGGAACGGTCTATCCAGTCTTTCAGCGCGTTATTTTTTGGGTAATCCCAGCCGACCAGCTGCATTCCCATACATTTTGCGTACTGTGCGGCATCTTCCGAAAAGCGCGTATTGGTGATGACCCATCCCTGATCAAATTTTTCAGGCTGACCCGTTGCAATATTCTTTGAAGTGGCCACATCGCGAAATCTTGAATGGATATACAGTGGTATTTTGATGTCGCATACATAACCGGGTCGGTTATGAAATTTACATTCAATCATGATGTGATGGTCTTCTTTTTCGGCAGTGATATCCACTTCATGGGTAACGCAATGTCCCTGAAGAAAAACTCCAACCTGGGTTTTGTATTCCTGCACCTGTAAAAGTTCAGCGACATACCGTTCGAATGGAAATCCGGAAGGACCCAATTCCAGCAGTCCCTGTTTTAGTTTATACCTCGCGGCGACCGGACGGGAAACATTTTTTAGTAAACGGAAGGCAACTTTATGGATTTTGCCCGTCGACATGCCTTCAACCAGCAGCGAGATTACTTCATTAATCACTTCCTCCGCCTCAAAATCACTGGCGCCGGCTCTTAACAGGGATTTTTTTAGTTTCCCGACATTGAATGGCACTTTCTGTCCTGAAGATTTGGTGATGAGGATGCGTTCAGCTTTATTCTTCATGATGGTAACTTTTCCCGAAATAATTGTTAAATGGTGAGTTTACGCTGCATAAACTAAGCAGGTGTTGGATTTCAAACTGTTCAATATCAAATGAATAGTGTTTTCGTGATACTAATTTACGAAAAAATCGGTACATCGGAATCACTAAGGGATTACAAAAATGGCCGGAAAAAACATTCCGGCCATTGCAACTTTTTTAAAGTGATTCTCTGAAAAAAATCCTGAATTTATTTCAGATAGTTTTCTACCAACGCTACCCAATATCTCGCTCCGACAGGTAATAATTCCTGGTTGAAGACATATTGAGGGTGGTGAACCATAAAAGTATCGCCGTTTCCTACCATACAGTAATTTCCTTTCTCTTTCTCGAGCATAAAGGCAAAGTCTTCACTTCCCATATACGGCTTAGCATTGGTAAACACACGATCTGAACCAAAAGTTTCCTTCGCTACATTCGCTGCCCAATGCGTTTCTTCCTCAGAATTGACGAGCACTGTTCCAGGAATTCCTTCCCGGATCTCCACTTTGCAGTTAAAAGAGTCGGCCTGTGCTTTGGTGATTTTTCTCACTTTATCCAGAACCATTTTTCTGTCGTCAGGATCCATATTTCGGATGCTTAAACGCAGGATTGCATTTTGTGGGACTGCATTTCCTGCAAGTCCAGACTGAAACGACCCGACATTCACCACAGAATTGTGCCACGGCGAAAGATTTCTTGACACGATAGTTTGTAATGCCATGACCAAAGCAGAGCCGCAAACGATTGGGTCAATGCCCAATTCCGGCATAGAACCGTGACTTCCTTTTCCCGTAATCTCAATTTCCCAGTTGTCCACTGCCGCCATAAATTTCCCGGTGTTAAAGTAAAATTTACCCAATTCCAATCCGGGCATATTATGCATTCCGTAAACAGAATCCACAGGGAATTTTTCAAAAAGACCGTCTGCAATCATTGCAGGAGCACCTTCCATGGTTTCTTCGCCAGGCTGGAAGAAGAGCCGCACGGTTCCGTTGAAATTTTTGGTTTCTGACAAATATTTTGCAGCACCCAAAAGCATCGTTGTATGACCGTCGTGCCCGCAAAGGTGGGCTTTTCCGGGAATGGTACTTTTATAAGGCAACGAATTGTCTTCCTGAATCGGCAGTGCGTCGAAGTCTGCGCGTAAACCGATTGATTTGTTGCCGTCGCCCACTTTCATGGTGGCTACGATACCGGTTTTACCCACTCCTTCTACAATTTCCCAACCGCCGATTTCGCGGAGTCGGTCTGCAATAAATTTGGAGGTATTCGTTTCTGTCATCGCCAGTTCAGGCGTTTCATGCATGTGGTTCATCCAGGAAGTCAAGGTTTCCTGTCCTGATTTAATTTTTTCTAAAACTTCTGTGCTCATTTTAATAGATTTTTAAATATTAATTATTCTACCTAACAACATTTTTATTTTAATAGTGGCTCTTTGCTGTGTTTTGGAACGGTAAGTACAATAGAAATGATGGCCAAAACAACCATAATTAAATTCACTCCCAATGCAATCATTGCTCCCTGTCTTATAGCGAGATTATCCTGTCTTCCCACAAAAGTGAGCAGTCCGTCCATCCATTTAATAGAATCGTTGCTTCCGCTTAAAGCCGTGAAAATTGCAGCGGAAATCGCTACTCCCAATGCAACTCCTAATGAAGATGCCATTTTATAGATTCCGGAGCCTGCCCCGGCTTGATCTTCGGGAAGATTGGATAAAGCTGCATCCGTAGAAGGCGTTGCATAAAAGGCCAATCCTAATCCAAAGAGCGTGTAAGATACCACTGCCAAAATTTTATAAGTTTCTGTCATCAACTGTGTTTGCATCAGTAAAATAATGGAAACACCCACGATTAGACAACCCCAAATCATGGGTTTTCTGGCTCCAAACCTTTGAAGAAGTTTTTCACCCACCCTGATAAACGCGACAATTGCGATGGCGTAACCTAATGTTAGCAACCCAGATTCCTGTGAAGTTAATCCGGCGCCTAACTGAACTAATGAAAGTGAAACAATCAGGATGCCGGCAGTGGCATTCAAAAGAAAATTGGAGATGGTTGCACCGGTGTAAGTAGAATTTTTGAAAAGTTTGAAATCCACAAATGCACTGATGTTTTTAGATTCAAGTTTATAGAAAATGAAACCAAAAACAGCGAACGCTGCAAATAAACCCAATGAAATTCCACTGGTCCATCCAAAAGAACTTCCTTTACTCAGGAAGATCTGCAATCCGATGATGGAAAGCATAAAAGTAATCACACCGGCAAGGTCAAATTTATAATCCCCTTTGGTCTCGCCTTTACTTTCGGGTGTTCCTTTTACCATCAGGAAACCGATAATAGAGATCACCACGGTAGCCCAGAAAATGTATCTCCAACCCAGATTGGATGCTACCAAACCGCCGAAAAGTGCACAGAAACCGGAGCCTCCCCAGGAACCGATAGACCATAAACTTACTGCCCGCTGTCTTGCGGCACCGTCCCAATATGCTTTTACCAAAGCTAAACTTGCAGGCATCAGCGCGGCGCCTGAAAGTCCCTGAAAGATTCTGCCTGTCATTAAAACAGGAGTTGCCAGCGCTCCGCTCGGTGTTAAAGCCACCATCGCGGAACCGATAATACTGAAAATGAAACCGATCTGTATCATTTTCACACGGCCGATTCTGTCGGCCAAACCTCCTAAAACGACAATGAAGATACCGGAAAATAAGGAGGTGATTGATACCGCGATATTCATCATGTTTTGCTCCATTCCAAGGTCTTTCGCCATTCCTACGTTAATGTTAAGGGTAGTTTGTGCGAATAACCAGAAGGCCAAAACCCCTAAGATAATTCCATAAAGCAAACGGTCGTTACCTTTGTAAGCTTGCTGTACTGTTGAATTTTGCATACTATTGTTTTTAAATTATTATTTATTGATTATTTTTCCTCCGTCTTTCGGAATTTTAAAACCGGCTACAACTGCTGAAAGAAGTGCAAACAGCAGAACCGAAGTCAGTGCCAGAATGGCCGCCAGCCGGAAGTTGATATTGTCCTGTCTTCCTGAAAATATATTGGGGAACCATTCCAGTGCATCAGTAGATTTCGAAACGGCAGTGAAAATTCCTGCTGAAATTGCAATGCCGAACCCTGCACCGAGCGATGAAGCCATTTTGAAAATTCCGGCTCCTGCTCCGGACTGTTCGGCGGGCAGATTCGAAAGCGCCGCTGTAGTCGCCGGAGTGGCAAAAAACGCCAATCCTGTTCCGAATAAGGTGAAGGCAACAAGGGCCAGGATTCTGTACGTTCCTACCATCACGTGGGTCTGCATCAAAAGAATGGTTGCCAAAGCCACAATGAGCGAACCCCAAACCATCGGTTTTCTTGCTCCGATTTTACGCATTAAACGTTCGCCGGTTCTGATAAAAAGGATGACCGAAACGGCATATCCTAATGTCAGCAAACCTGCTTTCTGTGCGCTGTAATTGGCAGCAGTCTGCATTAAAGTTAAAGCCACAATGACGATTCCCGCCGCAGCATTCATCAAAAAATTACAGATGATGGCTCCGGAAAACACTTTATTTTTAAATAAACTCAAATCGAAAAAGTGGTTTGAAGACCGCTTTTCATAATAGTAGAAAATGATGAAAGTGATCATCGCCCCTAAAATCAGAAGTATTGAAGTGACACTTAACCAACCGAAAGTGGCGCCTTTGGTAATGAAAAGTTCAAGACAAATCATTGAAACCAGAAAAATAAGGATTCCGGCCCAGTCGGGTCTGTATTTTCCGGAAGATTCTTTTTTGCTTTCCGGAAGGTTTTTTAGCAGATATAAGGCAATCACGGCCACGATGACAGAGAATACAAAAATCCATCTCCAGCCCAAATTCGTAGCAACAATTCCTGCAAAAAGCGCAGAAAGTCCGGAACCACCGAATGTTCCCATACTCCAGAAGCTGATGGCGCGCTGCTGTGCAGAGCCTTCCCAAAGAATCTTCAGCAAACCTAAACTCGTCGGCATGATGCAGGCCGCAGAAAGCCCCTGTAAGGCACGGCCGGTTAATAAAAGCGGTTCAGCAAATTTTCCGGAAGGAATCAGCGCAATGAACAGTGAACCGACCACACTTAAATAAAGTCCTAATCTGAGGATTTTTGCACGTCCAATACTATCTGCCAGACCTCCCAAAACCACAATAAATATACCCGCAAACAAGGCAGCGAGCGATACCGCGATGTTGATCGTGTTGGCAGCTACGCCCAACTCTTTGCTCATGATAGGACCAATATTCATCATCGAATTGGCAAAAAGCCAAAACGTGAGAACAGCAAGAATAAATCCTGTAAGAATTCTGTCGTTGCCTTGGTTGATCAGCGTGTTTTTCATACCCGGAGCTGTTTATTTTAACGTTAAATTCACGGTGCAGCCACCCACAATGTGTGACATATTTGAAATAGGGTTGTGGGCGAGTTTCACAAAAACCGGGAACGGCACATTTTTATGAATAACGAAATTATATTGAATCTTCGCTTCAAGATTGTTGATGCCGGCTTTTTGGGCGTAAAGCCCTTTCCATGGCGTAGCGCCAACATATCCGTCGACCTGCCATCTGTTGATTTTAAATCCTGAAGAAACCTCCGCATACGTAGAAAAATTTCTTTTGCCGTCTGCATTGGCATCTTTACCCAGAACGATGCTTGTCCATTTGAGCTGTAAAGGAAATTTCTTAAAACGGTAAATCATGTAATAATCCACAAAATGTTTGGAAGTGGCTATATTATAATCAAAGGGTTTCGAATTCCAGAAATTGGTTCCGGGAGAATAAATGTCCTGTACCGCTACCGAAAATTCCGGTGTTACGCTGTAAATAACGAAAGGCAGCACGGTTTTGTAAATATTGTCGAAAGAAGCGCCGGCGGAAACCCCGAAAGTCCATCTGTTTTTTACGAAAGTCAGCTGAGGTTCAAAAGAAGGTGCATCACCGAAGAGTTTTCCGCGCCCAATTCCACGCCAATAGTGCTGCGTAACGTAGGTTGCGCTTAAACTTATTTTCATGGGATTGCCCACGGTTTCAGTTGTTCTTATCGTATCGGATTCTGTCTGCTGAGCAAAACAGAAACCACTGACGAAGACCGCCAATATCAAAAGGAGTAACTTTTTCATTTGAATAAATTATTAATGAAAGCTCACTCTGCCCTGATCCGTCTGAAATTTTCCTGAAAGAAAATTCTATATGAAATTACGGATTTTTTGGCAGCATGTGAGTTTTATGGTATTAAATATTTCTTAAAACAGATTTGCACTGATCTGAAAACGTGCGATTTTTTGCGAAGGATTCCAGAAAACTACGCCGGTTACCGGAAACTGCCAGTTCGAAACCTTTACCTTTCTTACTGCCATGACGCCAACATTTACCACATCGAAATTTCCTTTGCCGTCACCATATTCCATGGTGTTCCCTTTAAAAGACATTCCAACACCGACAAAAGGCCCGAAGCGCATTTTCGGAGTGTTAATTAAACGGTAAAGCCCTTCAATGTAAGTGGAATACAACCGTGTTTTATTGCCGAATTCATCAGTTTGAAAGTCGTTTCCGTACAACGCAATATCTGTTTGTAAACGGAGCGGAAACTGATCGCCGAAGTAATAAATCATTTCAAGGTCGATATAATGTTTGGTAGAAGAGTTTCCATAATCGAAAATATTCGGATTTACCTGGTTTTTCATCGGGAACTGATCCCAGATTCCCACAGAAAACCTGGCATTGGGCTGATAAACCACGAAGTAATCAATTTCTTTATAGTGAACTCCCGAGGTTTCGTCGGCAATTGCACTTGCGCCCCAAATTCCGGCCTGCCATTTTTTGTTTTTGTCGAGATTAACTTTTAAAGTTCCGGTAATTGTCGGGCGGTCAGAGGATGCATTTCCACGCCAGCGGTGCATACTTTCTATTCTTGAGTGGAATTCCACCGTAGTTTGGCTGGCGATGACTGAATCTTTGTCGAGTTTGGTGTTCACGGATTCCTGTGCAGTCACATTTATACTTAAAAACAGAATTGAAAAAAGGATTAAGATGTTTAACTTCATTGCTGAAAAGGTCTTTTTTAAAACTACCACAAAGGTAAAATGAAATTCAGTTTTGGTAATAATAATATCTTATGAGATTTCTCATAAGTTGCTGAGTATGAGAAATCTCATGGTTTAAAATAAAAAAATAGTGCTATGAAATCAATCTGTTTTAGGAGGGGGAGAAACCGAGAAAACGCCTGTTATAAAAAGAATAAATGGCTGCTATTTTTTGGGTCTGCATTCTTGCAAATAAAAAGGCCGGAAGAAAAATCTTCCGACCATAATGGGGTTAAAAACCGGTCTTTATTTAAAACAGGAGTTCTGAAATTATTCAATAATAAATTTCGCAGTGCTGTTTCCTGCTTTCAAAATGTAAATACCTTTTGGCAAGTTTTTCAAAGTAATTTTACCTGAGTTTTTGAAAGGTTGAGAAATCGTTTGCACTAATTTTCCACTGTAATCAAAAATCTGAGCGGTTGGAATATTTGTTAAATCTTTACCACTGATATTCAATTCTCCATTTTTTACGGGATTTGGATAAATTGTAAAATTAGATTTAAAAACTGTATTCTCATTGGTAGCTAAGTCTGAATAGCAAGTCCATTTCATATCATCAATTGCAATTCTGTTGGAATTTGAATTTACTAAACTGATTTCGATATTCCCGGAAATGTTAATTCCTGTAATGGTAGTTGTCGTTTTTGTAGCGCTGTATGGAATGGTTTTTCCAGTGTCAACATCGAATTTCATTTTTAAAAATACAAAAAAATGATGGGACATCGGTTTTTAATGCTGTTTTAACTGGTTTTAAAATGCCTTTTGTTCACCTTCGAGAAAAGCCATGCAATCATGAGTCCAAAGATTCCGGCAGTGGCGCTGACGATGAAATAGTTTAGGGTGTTAATTCGAACCGGAAAAGCCAAATCGGTATTCGCGCCTGCTTTAAAGAAACCGGTATTGATCTGTATATAACAGATCGCAGTTCCCAAAATCAATCCGCAAATAATCCCGAAAAAGACAATTAAAAGTCCAGTATAGAAATAGATGTTTCGCAGCGATTTGAAATTCATTCCCAAAGAAATAAGCGATTTCGCCTGTTCTTTTTTATCTAATTGTAAAATAATAATCGCTCCTGCCAAATTGAAAGTGGTAATGAAAATAACCAGAGCGAAAATCAAATAGATAAAGAGTTTTTCAGTGTTGATCATCTTCCAGAAAGCCGCATTTTCTTCTTTCTTGGTTTTCAGGTCATAGTCCGTTCCGAGTAATTTCGAAAGCTGTTCTTTAACCTCATCTGCTTTATCAGCGTCCTTTAGTTTAATAACGATCTGATAGGCGGAGTTTTTCGGCAAGTTCAAAAGTTCCCTCGCAAGTTCAATCGGTGAAATAATGGTATTGTCAAGCTGATCATTTCCGGGAAAAATACCCGAAACTATAATTTCTCTTTTGGTGAAAATATCTTCTTCTTTACTGATCATTCCCGTCCCCGGCTTGGGCATCAGAATCGTGGCATAATCGGCAGCTTCACCAACGGGAATCGTCAGGCGGTTGTTGAGTTTGTTTTCCATCAACACCTCGTTTGAATATTTAAAACTCGGATAGTTACCGTAGAAAATATTTTGATTAATGGGGTTTACAAAAATATAGGCCGAATCCACCCCACGCAAATTGGCGATATCCCCATTTTCGCGAAAACGGATATAAGCCTTCTCTTCAATCACTTTTGAGAAATGGGCAATGCTTTTATTTTGTCCGATGATTTTCGTTGCATTGTCGATATTGGGCAGCACTTTTCCTGTATTGCTTTTAATGGTAATATCGGCGTGCACATTCGCAATTAAATCCTGGTTGAGTTCCTCTAAACCCGAGAAAACGGAGATGATGATAAACATCGCGGCCACTGCAACCATCATCGCCACTGCAGCCAGCCACGTAATAAAAGTGACGGCCGTACTTCCTTTTTTTGCCAGAAGATAGCGGGTAGCGATATAAAATGAAGTGTTTTTCAAAAGAAAATAACGATTTATAACAGATTAAAGGATTGGATTATCACCTTCGCCTCTCAATTCTTTTTCAATTTTTTCTACGTCATCTAAAGTGGTGTCCAGGTAGAAATTCAGTTCCGGAATAATCCGGACCTGTTTGCCCATTTGCTTCCCGAGGAAGTTTCGGTAAGTTGCTTTGTTGACCAAAATTTCCTTCATAATATCTTTACGGAACTCTGGCGGAAAAATGCTCAGGTAAACTTTTGCAATACTCAAATCGGCCGTTACTTTTACATCAGAAACGGAGATTAAAAATGACTGTTTGCTTTCTGAGGCTTGTTTACGGAAATTTTCCGCTAAATCTTCCTGTATAATTTGGGCGACTTTTCTTTGTCTGTTGCTTTCGTTCATGGCGCAAATTTACTACTTTTGTTTGAATTATTTTCCCGTCCCCGGGCGAGATTTTTTTAACCATAATAAAGGCAACGAAAATAAAGGCCAGATCCCGTTCGGTTTGTTTTAAATCTGGCAAAAACAGCTTTAAAAATACACTTCGTTCTCTGACAAACTGCATTAAAAATAAAAGTCCGTTATAAAATAAGAATAGAACGCTTTAATTAAATCATTTATTTATTCCAATTTAATTTTTTTGATCTCATCCATCATCCAACACCCAACACCCATCATCCAACATTTATGAAAATAGAACATCTCGGTATTGCCGTAAAATCCTTAGGAACATCGAACGAATTATTTGCTAAATTATTAGGCAAAGAAAACTATAAACAGGAAGCCGTGGAAAGGGAAGGCGTTACCACTTCTTTCTACGAAGTGGGTGAAAGCAAAATCGAACTTCTGGAAGCGACCAATGCCGATAGTGCCATTGCCAAGTTCCTCGATAAACGCGGCGAAGGAATTCACCATATTGCTTTTGGCGTAGAAAATATTTATACGGAAATCGCACGCTTAAAAACGGCAGGATTCATCTTCATTTCCGAAGAACCGAAAGACGGTGCCGACAATAAACTCATCGTTTTCCTTCATCCGAAATCCACCAATGGTATTTTAATAGAATTGTGTCAGGAGAAGCCTTAAAGAGCAAGTAAAAAGTAAAAAGAGCCAAATAGAGTGAATGGGGAATTTTTTAAACCGATTTCATTAAAGCTTATCAAAAGATTGCAAAAGTCTGCGCCTGTGCTAAGTGTAAAGCCTTTGCGTCTTAAATAGTGAGAAAAACTGCGTGTTTGTAAATGAAATCTTTGTCTTGTTCACGACGGGATTAAAAATTTCCATGATGAGTACTGCCAGATATAAAAAAATCTTCAAACTGCATTTATCAAAACTTTATCAGGAAAAACCTCAAATAAATTTTGATTTTTTAAAAAAAACGCTATTTTTGCAGTCCCAATTGAGACTTCTATTTCTTTGAAATAAAGTTAGGCCCTATAACTCAGCTGGTTAGAGTAGCTGACTCATAATCAGCAAGTCCCTGGTTCGAGCCCAGGTGGGGCCACAACATTGGAAATAAAGCACTTACAGCGATGTAGGTGCTTTTTTATTATGTCCGGTTTTCAGTGCTGGGAGTTGGCATTCGAGCTCATGGGTATCCAATTCCTTGAATTTGGGATAAAAGCGGGTGATTTTTTCCCACGGGCAGAGCGCATTAAAGTCGAAACCGGTCAGCGATTCCGGCAGCCCGGGGTTCAGGGCTGTATTTACAGGATTTTGTTGTGCCTGTACCATGAGGGCTTTGTTCATTCTTGCGCGGTGTCGGGCGGCATAGCGGCTGTCGGTCATCAGTATGAACTGATGCATGAGTGCCTTGCGGAGCAGTTTGTCCTGTGCACTTGCAATACCGAATGCCTAGGCAGCTGCTGTTGTTTTTGGGTTCTGTTTAAGGCGCGAAGGCTTGGAGCGTACGTAATTTTGGGATTCGCTGTTCACGAAAACCAGGTTTCCGAAAGCTTCGCTCAGAATACCGTTTTTTGAAATTCTTGCCATAATCTTGGTTATTAGCTTAAGATATAGATAGGGATTCTTCACCTTACAGTGTGCCTAAATCTTAAAATAGTATACTGTAGGTTAACGGCTTGACTATAAAATTACTGGTGTGGCTATGGAGTTGCTATGGACTCGCTATGGAGTAGCGCACTTGGAGAGTGGAACGTGGCCGTCCGGAAATAATGATACAGATCATACATTGTTTTATCACTGTACAAATATAAATAATAATCTTGAAAGAACTGCACAACGGCATATTTTGCAGCTGAAATTTCGGTTATCGTTCTTCTGTCATTTCCTTCGTTTCCCTTAGCTGGTGCGAGCGTGGGTAAAGTTTGGTTCTGGTGAAAACAAAGTTCTGTACAGGAAATTTTATTATCTTTAGGTATGAAAGGAACGGGGGAGTATTTATTCTGCAAAAAGTCTTCAGGGCGTACTAAAGCAGGCCATACAAAAAGCCAACATCAAAAAGTCCGTGACCTTGCATGCAGCACAGTTATGATACTCATTTACTGGAGAGTGGAACCGATTTGCGGTATATCCAGAAGCTATTAGGACATAGCAGCAGCAGAACTACAGAAACCGAGCATGCTCGGTTCATGAAAACCTTTAAAAAAAAATAGAATTTTGAATAAATCTATACGCATGGCAGCACCAAAAATCTGCAGCAGATAAAAAGTCCGTTTGATGATTTATAAAATATTTTTCCTATTTTAGCGATGCAGTAATGTATCACTATAATCATACTAATACACCCAAATCGGGGTGGCTTTATATGATTTTGTCATACATATAAATGAGTTGTGCATAATCATAATGGAATATCGCATCAAAAAATAAATTTAAAATGAAATGTTTTGTTATAATGCCGTTTTCAGAAACTAGTCATTCAGTTGATGGAAAGACACAAGTCATTAAATCAGATGAATGGACTTATATATTTACTGAGTGGATTAAAAAAGCCGTTGAAAGTTATAAAGACGAAAAAATTGTATGTGAACGTTCAAAAACTATTCAAGGAAACTTTATTAAAGGAATAATAAATGACATTTATAATTCTGAAATTGCAATTGTCGATTTAACTGGACAAAAACCTAATGTTTATTATGAATTAGGCATTCGCCATTCTTTGAGATTAGGAACAATTATTATTACACAAGATTTCAATGCACTGCCTTCTGACTTAAGATCATACTACTGTTTCTCATATAGCTATTCAGATAAAAGCCATGATTATGACAAGTTTTTTGCTGAGTTCGAAAAAAATCTTCACAAACAAATTGATTCACTATTAGCAAATATAAATCAATCAGATAATCCCGTATCAGATTTTTTAAATTTAAAGCATTACAATCAGGTAAAGGAGAAAGAAAAGCAATCCAAAATACTTTTAAAAATTATTAACCAATTACATTTCCATTTGGTTTACGTGATAGGAAAGTTTAAGGCAGAATTAACAGATAAGGAAGAGTGCATTCAAAAACCTAAATTGTTTTTTACTTTCTTAGATTTTGGCTACATGGATAACACTATTTCTCAAATTTTTAATTTAGAGTTTGATAGCTTTGATTCTCAAGATATTGAAAACCTTCAATCATATTACCTTAATTTCCGAAAAGAATTATATCATATTCACCAATATTGGGAAGGAACAAGAGTCAATATGGGTTCCAGCAACATTGAAAAGTTAATGGAACGTTTGGAAAATTTCCTTAAAACAAGTCAGCAAAAATTAGATGATTTGGAGAGTTTGAAAAAAAAGATAATAACAGAATCATAAAAATGACTATACACAATAACTAAGCTTCGTTTTGTCTGAAAGACAAGAAATGAAAGCCCGTTGAATCCTTCGACTTCGCTCTGGACAGGCTCCCTCTGGTAGCTTTTCAGCAGCATGTTGGTAACCTTATGGAGTTATCGTTTTTAGAATTTAGATATACAAAGCAGTTTTTTAGAAGGACTGCTTTTTTTTTGTGGCGTTTGGTAAAGTCCGCTTGCTTTGCCCAGGAGGGAAGTGTTTCTGTCAAAACGTTGCAGGAGTTCGGCAGAACCGTTGACTTCGTTGCAGGCACGATTCAGAAATTTATAAAGGTCACACTGCTAAAATGAGATGAAATGGTGAAGGTTTAAAAATTGCCATCTGCCATTACATTAGTTTTGGTCGAAGGGCACTTTAATTTTTAAGTTTTTGAAGACCTTTGAGATTAAGTATTGTAATCACCCCTGCATTTTTATTAATGAGTTTTTCTGTTTTGAAATCGCTGAGAATCCTGCTTACCGTTTCATTGGCCATTCCTGCCATCGCAGCAAGATTTTCTCTGGAAATTTCGAAACAGTTGGTGGGAGAATGATTTGCATGCAGTTTGATCAGTACTTCAGCCATTCTTTTTCGGACCGAATAATAGGCGAGCTGTAATAATTGTTCTTCGTGATCAATAACATTCTGTGCTAAGATTGTGATGAATTTTTCGGCAATGTCAGGGTATTTATGCAGCAGTTGCTCTATAACTTCTTTTGGTACAGAGCATAGTGTAGTATCTTCCAATACCTCCGCTGTTTCCTTATATTCTTTTCCAGAAAACAAGGATACAATTCCAAAATAGTCTTCGGGATGATAAGTTCCTGTCATGAGTTCTTTACCGTCCTCCGTCATTTTTGTCGTTTTCACTGCCCCTGAAAGGACTAAATAGGCGGTATTTGCAGCATCGCCTTCGTAATAAATGATCTGCTTTTTTTTAAAGAATTTAATTTTTCTTTCGTCAAATGATTTTTTTAGTTCATCCAGACCGTGTGAATCCCGAAATAGATTGGTCATCCTGGTGAGGGTAGAGGTGTATATGCTTTTCTGAAGTTCTTTCTTTTTCAGTCTGCTTTCGACTGCACTCAGGAGTTCGGTATCATCGAAAGGTTTTGTGAGATAGTCATCTGCTCCCATTTCGATTCCTTTTCTGATTTCTGTTCTATCGGTTTTCGCCGTCATAAAAACAAAGGGAATCAATGCGGTATCTTCCCGGTTGCTCAGCAGATGGAGGACGCCATATCCATCCATTTCGGGCATTATAATATCGCACAGGATAACATCCGGCATATGTTCAATCGCCATTTCTACTCCTTTTCTGCCATTAGCCGCCTGAAATACTTCGTAGCTTGCCAGTGTAAGAAGGTCGGAGGTATTCTCACGGATGTCTTCATTGTCTTCAATGACCAGAACGCGTTTTTTTTCCATTGGTTTAAAAAAAACAGTATTAATGTTCATTATATTTTATGAAATGATCGTGTAAATTTGCTGCGATACAACAGTTTTTCACTTTTCATCATTTATAAGTAACTGAATGTTATAAAGTTAAAACTTTATCTTTAAATTAAACGATTAACATGGAAAGATGTAAATTTTTTTATATTGTTAGGCTCTGTTTTGCTTTCTTGATCGGCAAAAATCAGCATCCAGGAAATGTATTTAAAAATTCCTCATTTTATTTATACTAAAAAAACACCATCCCATCTTCGGGTAAGGTTAACAGGAGAATCTATAGATATAGTGATCACCGAATCTACCGTCTGGATTTTTTAAAATAGTTTTTTATTGAGATCGGCAGCGGTAAACTTACTTATGATTTTGAATGTCATTAAAAATACGTTCTGCATTTTCTTTTGTAAAGAGTCCTGTTCCTTCTGCCATTGTAGCAGCCGATCCACATGCTATCCCCATCGAAATCATTTTTTTATGGTCTCCTCCGTTGATCAGGACAGACAACATCCCGGCAACCATACTGTCCCCGGCACCCACCGTACTTTTCACTTTTACCGCAGGAGCTGCAACTTGAATCTTTTCATTTTCTGAGAATAAAACAGCTCCTTTAGAACCTAGTGACACAACAACTATTTTAGCTTTTCCCTGCGAAATTATAAGTTGTGCGGCATGCTCTATCTCCCTGTCTTCCAGCTTTTCTTTTCCGACAAAAGCACTCAGTTCCCGTACGCTGGGCTTGATTAAAAATACGCCTGCTTCTATCGCTATTTTGAGCGCTTCTCCTGAGGTGTCTACAATTACGTTACTGCCTTTGGCTTTGCATTTATCAACAAGTTGTCTCAAAAAAACTGGATCAACCCCCGGTGGAAGGCTGCCGCTAAACACTACAAAATCGGGACAGGGATTTATCCTGTCGACAAAATCTGTTATTTTTTTTTGTTCTTTCAAGGTAAGCTTCCCGCCGGGGAATATAAACCGATATTGTTCTTTGCTAAAGGTATCCATAACAGTAATGTTTTCTCTGGTTTCTGTGGAAATATCAAGTGGGAATGTATGGAGTTTCTCGGCCTGGAGTATTTCTTCCAACAACTGGCCGGTTCTTCCGCCAGAGGTGAAGAAAACATCAGAGGAAATTCCCAATCTTGCTAATGCTCTGGAAACATTGATGCCGCCACCTCCTGCCTCATGTTTAGGGGGTTTGCACCGTAGTTTCAATCCTGGTACTATGTTTTGTACGCTGCTGCTTTTGTCAATTGACGGATTCAAAGTAATGGTTAGAACAGATTTTTTCATTGTTGTTTTTTATTAATGTCATCATAAAACAGGTGTTTTTCTATATGCATAGCCGTTTTTAAACATACTTTAATTTTCATTGGGGTCAAATTTGCAAATTACAGGCTCACCAAATAATGAATTTGGTCACGGAAAATAATGAGATAGCGGGTTGTGCCCCCTTTGTAATAGTTGAAACAGTATGAATGATGAATTTATAAAAATAATTCTTTCTTAAAAAATTTAAAAATTGACCAGTATCAGATTTCATAATGATGAAGATCATTTTACTTATGAGGTGGTTTATGGAACTTTGAGTCTCTTTAAATAATGAAAGGATTATCATCTAATCTTATAAAAATCAAATAAGTGTTTAACAGAAAACGAGAGGATTGCAGATATGCTGCATCTATTTTTATCAAAGACGGCATTCTATAAGCAAATTTAAAATTCCCAAATTAAGATTTAAAATTAATATGAAAACAAATGCAGAATTACAACAGGACGTGTTGGATGCAATCAAATGGGAGCCATTATTACATGCAGCGGAAATTGGAGTAACCGCGAAAGACGGTGTAGTTTCTTTGATAGGTGTAGTTGACAGCTATGCAAAAAAGAAAGAAGCAGAAGCCGCTGCTAAAAGAGTGAGTGGCGTAAGAGCTTTGGTTGAAAATATTGAGGTGAAAATTCCCAGTGCCTGGTCAAAAACCGATGTGCAAGTCGCTAATGAGGTTTTAGCAGCTTTGAAAGCGGATTGGTCAGTTCCAAATGATAAAGTATCCGTAAAAGTAGAGGACGGCTGGGTGACTTTAGAGGGCGAGTTGCCCTGGAATTTCGAGAAAGAAGCCGCTGGCAATGCAGTGAAATATCTTACGGGAGTAAAAGGAGTCATCAATAATATAAAAATTAAATCCGAGGTACACGATAAAATTGAACAGAAAACCATTAAAAATGCCCTTCGAAGAAGTGCAATTGACGATAGTGAAATCGAGGTTTCAGTTTCAGGTACAACTGCTACGCTCACAGGAGTCGTTAATTCCTGGTATGCCAAAGAGGAAGCAAGCCGTATTGCCTGGAAAACACCCGGGATTTGGCATGTAAAAAATGACCTTGCAGTTGGTTACGAATATGCCTATTAACTACTGATAATAAGTTTTTTATTGACATAACCGCAAACACAGATGTGCCATATAACTGTTGGTTCAGCCCGCATAGGAAAAACTACCGCAGTTTTTCCGTTTTGAGTACAGCAAGGAAATAATAACGTGATTACCCTTTCATATTGATACGGTTGAGTGACAGAAGGCAGATGATGAGAAAAAAATAGAAAGATAAAAATAATGATTCCCATAATAGTAAATTGTACGAACAAAATACATCAATACTATGTCGGTCAAACATAATCTTCAGTCCACAACCAGAAAAATCAAAGAATTCTTTGGGCTTTTGGGTCCTGGGGTCACTACCGGTGCGGCTGATGATGACCCTTCCGGTATCGCCACCTATTCGCAAACCGGTGCACAATTTGGCTACGGGCAGTTGTGGACCGCGCTGTACATGCTGCCCTTTATGACGGCTGTGCAGGAAGCCTGTGCGAGGATAGGGATGGTTACCGGCAAAGGACTTACTGCTGTTATCAAAGATCATTATAATAAAAAGGTACTGTATGCTTCTGTGGGGCTGGTTGTTATTGCCAACACCATTAATATAGGTGCGGATATCGGTGCAATGGCCGCCGCTGCACAGCTGCTTGTTCCTGTTCACTTTGTCGTACTTACGGTATGCTTTACCATCCTTATCCTATTGTTAGAGATCTTTATGAGTTACCGGGTCTATTCAAAGGTACTTAAATGGCTGGCTTTATCACTGCTGGCCTATCCTCTCACCGCATTTATTATCGATCAGCCCTGGACAGAAGTGTTAAAAGCATCTGTTGTTCCTCATTTTGAGTTTTCTTTTAGTTTTCTGTTCATCATCACCGGGGTGTTTGGTACTACCATTACCCCATATATGTTCTTCTGGCAGGCTTCTCAAGAGGTAGAGGAGGAAAAGGAAAAAGGGCTCATACAGGATGGTAAACCCAGAATCAGATGGGTGCATATCCACGCTATGAGAAAAGACAATAACATTGGGATGATCATCTCTGAATTCACTACCTGGTGTATCATACTGGTCGGCGGGACTGTACTTCATAAGAGTGGCGTTACCGACATCGGAACTGCCGCCGATGCAGCCAGAGCTCTGGAGCCTCTGGTGAACTCATTCCCGAATTCGGGACTTCTGTCCAAGATGATATTTGCTATAGGGATTATTGGTCTCGGTATGCTTGCAGTACCCGTACTTTCGGGTTCAGCATCATACGCCGTATCCGAAGTCTTTAATTGGGATGCGAGTTTAGGACTCAAATTCAAAAAAGCAAAAGGCTTTTATATGGTCATTATCATATCAACGCTCATCGGTCTGGCGATGAATTTTATTGGCATCGACCCGGTAAAAGCTCTTGTTTATACCGCTGTACTCAATGGAGTAGCCGCAGTACCGCTGCTGTTTCTTATCGTACGGATATCCGCAAGTGAACAGATTATGGGTGATTTCAAAAGTGGATGGCTTTCCAAAGGATTGTTATGGGCGACCTTTATCGTCATGGCCGCAGCATCTATTGCCATGTTCGCTGCTTTTTAACATCAAAAGAAGTTGATGTAAATAGAAGTAAAATGTCAAAAAGTACATGAGTCTTAACCCAAACTTCTGTAATAACTCAGATCATTTTTAAAAAAAATAATAATTAAAAAAAATAGATTTTTAAAACAATTATAATACACGTTTTAAAGGTATTTTACACCCGAAAGCTTCATGTCTGCATCAAAATGGTAGATTCTGGGTACCCCTGTGGGAATATTTACCGCACAAATATCCTGCGGACTGATATTTTCCAGATGCATCATTAAAGCGCGCAAGCTGTTACCATGAGCCACAATCAGAACATTTTTGCCCATTTTTAACTGCGCAGCGATTACATTTTCATAATAAGGAATAACACGTTTACCGGTATCTGCGAGACTTTCGCCGTCAGGTGGGCGGATATCAAAACTTCTCCTCCAGATTTCGACCTGTTCCACGCCATATTTCTGCGCCGTTTCTGCTTTATTGAGTCCTTGTAAGCTGCCATACATCCTTTCATTCAGGGCACTGTTTTTTACGATGGGGATTTTCAAATGAATTTCATGGAGGATAATGTCCAGACTCTCCCAAGCTCTGACCAGCATGGAAGTGTATGCGATATCAAAGACATAACCCCTGAGTTTCGCTCCTGCACTTTTTGCCTCCTGCCGGCCAAGAGGGGTCAAACCAATGTCGAGGGTTCCGGTGAAACGGTTCTCAAAATTGTATAAAGATTGCCCGTGTCGTACGAAGATTAATAAAGCCATTTCATCATTTTAAAGAACGGTTTAGTACAATTACAACCTGCTGAAATCAACCGAAAATTTACGGTGAACAGCGCTCAAGTTGATCTTAGCACTCATAAAAGAGTTGAAAACTTTATTCCTATAAATCATTTTTAACCGGATCGCTTATTATAATTTAATATCGCCCATCCATTAAAAAAAACGGCAAAGCCGATTAAAGCCAATATCTGGTATTTGATATCTGCCAGTCCGCTGCCTTTTAACATGACCATACGCATTACTTCGATAAAATAAGATACCGGATTAAATTTCGTAATAATCTGTGCCCAGTGCGGCATACTTTCGATGGGAGTGTACAGTCCGCTCAACAGGTTAAAAACCATTGTGACAAAAAAAGACACCAGCATCGACTGCTGCTGTGTTTGGGCATAGGTGGAAAGCAATAAACCCAGTCCGAGTATCGCCAGGAGGTAAATGGTTGCAAACATATAAATGGTACTGTAATGTCCCAGTGGCACTATTCCGTACACGAATCTGGCGATGAGGAGTCCCATGGTCAACACGATGATTGCCAGCATCCAAAACGGAATGAGTTTACCCAAAATAAACTGTATTTTCCTGATGGGACTTACATTGATCTGTTCCAGGGTACCCATTTCTTTTTCCCTGACGATATTGTTTGAAGCAAAGGACGAACCGATCATCGTTATGAGCATGACCAGGATTCCGGGAACCATAAAAACACGGTAGTTCATATTGGGATTGTACCAGTCGGCTGAAACGATTTCGATAGTCGGCTGTGGGTTAAACCGCTGGTCCCGTAACCATTGTAAGCGGATTTCCTGATTGTAATCCTGTATGATCTGTTGTATATAAGCGCCTCCCAATCCGGCTTTAACGCCATTTACAGCATCTACCGCAACGAAAAGGGTAGCCTGATCTTCTTTGATGAGGTCTTTTTCAAAATGGGCCGGAATTTCCAGAATAAGATCGGTTCTATCTGATTCAATGGCTTTCATTCCTTGCTGAAAACTGGGGCTGTAATCTTTCAGACGGAAATATCCGGAAGATATTACTTTATTGACAAGCTTCCGCGAGTATTCAGAATGGTCACGATCAACCACGCCCAGATTTATGTTTTTGATCTCATAGTCGGCGGCAAGGGGTAAAATAAGCAATTGTACCATCGGCATTACAAACAATATTCTTATAATGGCCGGGTCCCGGAAGATCTGTAACAGTTCTTTCCACAACAAAAACTTCATCATTCTCATGTCAGCCTGATTTTAAATTTATAAATACTTGCAGCAAGTAATATCGCCGTCATGGCAATTAAAACCAAGGTTTCCTTCCAGACTGCTGCAAAACCAAGTCCTTTAATCATGACATCTTTTACGATGATGAAATACCATTTTGCCGGAACCAAATTGGAGATGACCTGCAAAGGAACCGGCATATTTTCAATAGGAAACATAAAACCGCTGAACAGCAGGGTAGGCAGGAATAAGCTCATCATTGAAGTAAACATCGCCGTTTGCTGGGTTTTGGCGGTATTGGAAATTAATATTCCCACCGAAAGAGAGGTAACGGTGAATAAAATGCTCTCAGCGATTAATAAGCCCAGGTTTCCGGTGATGGGCACTTCCAGGGCGTAAACGCTGAGCAAAAGAATGCTGGCGATATTGACCATCGAAACCAGAAGATAAGGAATCGTTTTGGCAATGATGATCCGAAAGGGTTTTAAAGGAGACACCAAAATGACTTGCATCGTGCCCATTTCCTTCTCCCTGACAATCGAGATGGAGGTCATCATGGCGCATACCAGCATCAATACGAGGGCCATGACTCCGGGGACAAAATTGTAAGCTCCTTTCAGTTCCGGGTTGTAAAGCATTCTCCGTTGGGTATGGATGGTGTATGGCATTTCCTGATCAGGATTGATCGTCTGCTGATAATCCTTAATTATTGAAGTGGCGTAATTGGTGAGGGTATTTGCGGTATTGGGATCAGAAGCGTCGGCTATGAGCTGTATCTGCGCCTGATTGCTGTGCAGGAGATCATATCTGAATTTTGCCGGAAATACAATGGCCACCCTCATTTCATCCTTACGGAAAGCAGCTTCGATATCTTTATAGGAATAAAGGTTCCTGGCCAGATCGAAATATCTGCTGGCGGCTATTTCATTGGAGATCACCATGGTGGCTTCGTCTTTGGACTGATCGAAAATTGCGATTTTAGAGTTTTTAACCTCAGTAGTAAGGGCAAAGCCATACAGAACAATCTGGATAATTGGCATAAAGAGAAGAATGAACAGCGTTCTGCGGTCTCTCCAGATGTGGAGCCATTCCTTTTTCACAAAAATTAAAAACTGTTTCATTTTTTTAGGATTTAATTTTCTGTCCGTACCGCTTTTCTTGCCAGCTGTAAAAAGACACTGTCCATCGATGATGCCGAATACTGTTTCATAAGATTTTCAGGGGTGTCGAGTGCATCAATCCTTCCATCCACCATAATAGAAACCCGGTTGCAGTATTCTGCTTCATCCATATAATGGGTTGTGACAAAGATGGTAATGCCTTTTGCCGAAGCTTCATAAATCAGATTCCAGAATTCCCGTCTTGTAATGGGATCGACACCTCCTGTGGGTTCATCCAAAAAAACGATGGCGGGATCATGAATGATGGCAATCGAAAAAGCCAGTTTTTGACGCCACCCAAGAGGCAAAGCCTTTACCAGTGTTTTTTTCTGGCCCACGATGTGCAGTTGCTCCAGCAGGAAGACTGTTTTTTCCTTAATCAGTTTATCAGTTAAGCCGTAGATGCCGGCATAAAACCGGATGTTTTCTCTAATGGTCAGGTCTTCATAAAGAGAGAACTTCTGACTCATATAACCGATGTTTTTTTTAATCTGCTCGTTTTGTTTGTAAACATCAAAGCCGGCGACGGTAGCCAATCCCGAAGTGGGCAGAGACAAGCCGCACAGCATGCGCATTGCTGTAGTTTTACCGGCTCCATTGGCTCCTATAAAACCGAAAATCTCTCCTTTTCTCACGTCAAAAGAAATTTTATCGACTGCGGTAAAATTACCAAACTGTTTGGTGAGCTCTTTGGCTGTTATTACTTTTTCTGTTTCCATGATTACTCCTGCATTAAGGCCATAAAACAATCTTCGACACTGGGTTCAATTAATTTAATTTCGCTCTGGCTGTATTTCCCCTGCGCTATAATCTGTTCCAATTGGGCTTTACTGTTTTCCTCTGTTTTAAAAACAACGTGATGCACCTGCCCAAAAGGATAGCAACTTGCTATCGACGCATTTTTTTTAATGTCATTCATCAGGCGGAACATATCGTCGGCTTTTACAGACCATAACTGTTTTTTAAATTCAGTGACAATACCTTTTGGGGTATTCACTGACAACAGCTTTCCTTTCTGGATCAGCGCCACTCTGTCGCAAAGGCTGGCCTCGTCCATATATGGGGTGGAAACCAGTATTGCGATGCCCTGATTTTTGAGCCTATAAAGCATTTCCCAGAACTCTTTACGCGATACCGCATCGACCCCCGTTGTAGGTTCATCGAGAAACAACACAGATGGTTTATGAATCAGTGCGCAGCAAAGTGCCAGCTTTTGCTTCATTCCCCCGGATAGTTGTCCCGCTTTCCGTGTTTTAAAAGGTTCGATCTGCCGGTAAATCTCCTTGATCATGTCATAATTCTGTTCAATAGTGGTATTAAAAATAGTGGCAAAAAACTCCAGATTTTCCTGAACCGACAAATCTTGGTACAAGGAAAATTTTCCGGGCATATACCCGATGCTGCTGCGTATCTGTTTGTAATCTTTTATCACATCAAAACCATCTATTGAAGCACTTCCTCTGTCAGCCAACGCCAGGGTTGTCAGAATATGGAATAGAGACGTTTTTCCGGCACCATCGGGACCGATAAGACCGAATATTTCCCCTTTTTCCACAGCGAAAGAGATTCCTTTTAAGGCCGAAATGACCTCCTTTTTCACCCGATAGGTTTTTGTAATATTTTCAATGATTATGGATGGGCTCATTTCATTAAAATTTTACATTACCATACATTCCGATTTTCAAATAACCATCGTTCTTTACGTGAATCTTAACTGCATAAACAAGATTAGCCCGTTCTTCTTTGGTCTGAATGGTTTTGGGGGTAAATTCTGCTTTATCAGAGATCCAGATAATGGTACCGGTGTATGTTCTGTAAGAGGTAGGACTGCTGTCTACCAGTACTTTTACCTGTTGGTTCAGTTTTATTTGTGCCAGTTGTGTTTCTGTAATATAGGCCCGTAAGGTAATTACAGATAAATCACCGATTTTATACACAGGTTTTCCTATGGCGGTCATTTCGCCAGCCATTGCATATTTTATGAGTACGGTGCCATTTATTGGATTGATGATGTTTGTTCTTTTGAGCTGATCATTAATTTGTGCGACCGATTTTTTTAGGGGCTTAAACTCACTCAGTACCGAACTGTTTTGGACTGCTGTCGCGGTCTCCTGCACTTTTATCTGTTGTTCATTCACGGTGATCTGTTTTTGCAGTACATCGATTGCGTTATTCCAGTCATCCAGTTGTTTGCCGGTAGCTGCGTCTGCTTTTAATAATCTTTCGGTACGGTTCTTTTCATGGATGGCATTTGCGAGCTGAACTTTTTGTACCGCAATTTGATCTTTGAGCATTTTAACCTGAGGTCTTACGTCCATTGTTTTTTGATGCAGTGCAGCCATTGTCGCCTCCACCTGTGCTTTTTGTAAATTAAGAGGGATAGAGTCGATCACGCCTACGACGCTCCCTTTTTTAAGCAATGAGCCTTCCTCCACATTTAGGGATATGATCTTACCCGGAACTTCCGAAGACACGATGACCTCATCTACCTCAAATGTACCTTCGGCATCATACAATGCATTATTCGAATTGCATCCCGTGACAGCAAGACCCAGTATAACGGTGTATAAAAAGCTCCTGATTTTCATTATTGATTGTTTAGCGTTTGAATGTTCCCTGTGGTATTTTGATAATTATACTGCTCCTGTAAAAGCTGTATTTCATGAAGGATACGGGTTTGGCGGGCTTTGTTCTCTGCATTTACTTCATTGATGTAATCGTGAGCACTTAAAACTCCGTTTTCCAACTGTGCGGCCGCTGCCTTTTTTACAGATTCGAGCAAAGCAATGATGGCGTCATCTTTTTTAAAAAGTTCTGCATATTTTTCGATGCTGGAGCGTTGTTGTTTTTGGGAAATTTTGGTGTTGAAAATAAAAGTTTCCTTTTGTATATCAAGTGTTTCTTTGTTTAAAGCGAATATTTTCTTTTGATTTTTTAGGGTATATAAACTTTCCAGATTCCAATTTAATTTGAGTCCGCCAATGTAATACCAGGAAAAATTGTTGCTCAGTGGGTTGAGTCCCGGCCGCGCATATCCGCCCTGAACAAAAAAGCCAAGTCTCGGCCGAAGCTGTATTTTTAAAAGTTGTTCCTGCAGGTCATCTATTTTTTTCTGCGCCTCATAAAATAAAATTTCCGGCCGGTTGATCTCTGCTGAAATGATGGGAGAATCAGGTTTTTCAAGAATTGAGTTTTCATCAAGAGGAACATTGATGAACAAACTCAGCATATCCAGGTATGCTTTTTTTGTGGCATTTAATTCTATCTGAGATTGTTCCGCCTGTAACAGTTGGGCGGTAAGTTCATCCACATTGCTTCTGTATGCGAGACCGTTTGCAACCAAAGCTTTTGCCTTGTCGATTCCATTCTGAATATCAGATTTCAATAAATCGTTTATTTTTAACTGTTCATCAATGATTACAGCTCCAAAAAACAACTGATTAATACGGCCATATAAAGTATATAATTCAATTTTGAGATTTTGCTGCTGAACGGTTTCGTTGGCTTTTGCAGTTTTTTTTTGATTGGATATGCGCCCGCCATCATAGATCAACTGGTTTATTTCACCGTAAATTTTATATTGATCCTTACTGTAATTGGGTAATGTAAAAAGAGGGTTGTTCACCGGAAAATCAGTCACCGTAGACTGGTAAGTAGCTTGCCCGTTAATGGATAAAGTAGGCAGATATCCTTTGGACGCATTTTCAACTGAATATTCGGCTGTTTTAGCAATCAATTGCGCCTGTTGGATGAGCGGATAATTTTTGTAGGCCAACTCGTAAGCTGATTCGATGTCAACTTTTGCAGGCTCCTGTGTATAGATATTATATCTGCCAAAAATTATTAAAATAGCGGTAATGGTTGCCATTGTAAATTTCCTTCTTAGCGAATTTGTTGGTTTTATCATAATGCAATTCCTATTGAAATGTTGGCAGGTAAATGTTTCTATGGAGTTTATCGATGCAAGTGAATCCTGCTGTTGGCTGTTTCGGCTCTATTTATCAATCATTGGTAGCTTTATAATTTTCGCTTCTTTTTTATACTCCATATCCACAGGCAGAAGTATTGCGCGTCCGTTTATTTTTAAATTAAATTTCGGATTTATTAAGCCTGTACAGTTATATATTTATAAAAATAAATTATACATATAACAGATTAGCAGTCCATTATAACAATATTCCGTAACAAAAGTAAAGCTGTAATTTTGCACCTGGAGGAAACAGAGAAAAATGACCAAAGGGAATTTATGGTGTACATCCAGGCGAAGAGCGTTGCGGGCAGGTGCGAAATCTAATCGTCACGCGACAGAATTCACTTGGTATTATTTCGCATCCAAACTGAAAGCAATAATTGGGGTTTCCCAGCGGTAAAACAGTACTATTCTGTGTTTTAAAGCGGTTTTTAATTGTTTGAAGTATTGGTCTTTCAAAAGAAAATTATCAATGGGAGCGGCAAAAAATAAACTTTCATCTTAAAAACTTTTATTACTTAAAATTAAGCATTATTTTTGGGTTAATATTATGATTTTAAACAGCCTATTTACCCATCAGCGAACCGGAAACCATCCCGCAACTTCGGCTTCGCGAACCGATTTTCAGAGAGATTTTGACCGTATTATTTTTTCTGCCTCGTTCAGAAGACTGCAGAATAAAACGCAGGTTTTTCCACTTCCAGGAAGCGTATTTGTTCACAACCGTTTGACGCATTCTCTCGAAGTTTCTTCTGTTGGTCGAAGTTTAGGAAGTGCTGTCGGAGATTTTATTTTCAATAATTATAAAAACGATCTCGATGAAAACGCACAGAATTTTTATCAGCACAATTTACATAATGTCATCGCTGCGGCCTGTCTGTGTCATGATGTAGGGAATCCAGCCTTCGGACATTCCGGCGAAGACGCCATTGCCAGTTATTTTGAGAAAAATGAAAACGATTTAAAAGGGAAATTCAACGAAAAAGAATGGGCAGATCTGGTGAATTTCGAAGGGAACGCCAATGCCATCAGAGTTTTAACACATCAACAAAACGGGAAAGATGAAGGCGGAACACAGTTAACCTATACCACGTTGGCAAGTATTGCAAAATATCCGTGTGAAGCGATTGCCAAGAAAAAAGGGATCATTCACCGCAAGAAATTCGGTTTTTTTCAAAATGAAAAAGAAACGTTTCTGAACATTGCAAAATCGGTTCATCTGCATCAGGAAAGTGAGGAGCCAACTATTTTCAAAAGACATCCTTTTGTGTGGCTGGTCGAAGCCGCAGACGATATTTGCTATAATATCATCGATATGGAAGATGCGCACCGGTTGGGAATTGTTTCTACTTCTGACTGCGAAAATCTGTTCCTTGAACTGATTAAATCCGAAAATGGAAATACCAAAAGAGTAGAAGATAAATTAGCGATTTTGACGAACGCCAACGAGCGAATTTCTTATTTAAGAGCAAAAGTAATCAATGCATTAATTAATAAATCGATTCAGGTTTACCAGGAACGTTTTCTGGATATTTTACATGGGACATTAGACAAAGCGCTGCTCGATATTTATAAAATCGATAATCCGTCTTTACAGGAAATCGAAAACTTCTCCATTGAAAAAATTTACAATCACAAAAATGTTATCGAAATAGAAAATGCCGGTTATAACGTGATGTACGAATTGCTGAATCATTTTATTCCACCGATTTTAACAGAGAAATCCCAGCGGAAATCTTACGATATAATGGCTTTGAAACTTTTGCCCAAACAGTTTCTTTATGAAGATGGAACTGATTACCAAAAAGTTCTCGGTGTAATTGATTTTGTTTCCGGAATGACCGATAATTTCGCGACTGATTTATATAGAAAAATTAAAGGAATTGATATCGGAATGACGATGTAAATTCGGTAATTTTAATTATCTTTATCCAAAATCAAAACGATTTAATAAAAACCATTAAAAAAATTCCAATGACTTATTTAGGATTTATTATCTTTTTCGCCCTTGTTGTTTTATTTGCCTCATTTTTTACGGTGAAGCAGGCAACCGCTGCAATTGTAGAGCGCTTAGGGAAATTTCATATCGTGCGCCAATCCGGTTTGCATTTGAAGATTCCGTTCATCGATCAGGTTGCCAAAAGAATGAACTTGAGAATTCAGCAGTTAGATGTAATTATTGACACCAAAACTTTAGACAATGTTTTCATCAGGATGAAAGTTTCTGTGCAGTATCAAGTAATTGCCTCACAGGTTGCCGATTCTTTTTACCGGTTAGAAAACCCGGAAAACCAAATCACCTCTTACGTTTTTGACGTGGTAAGAGCGGAAGTTCCAAAGTTAAAACTGGATGATGTATTCGTAAGAAAAGACGACGTTGCAATCGCGGTGAAAGGAGAACTTCAGGAAGCAATGCAAAGTTATGGTTATGACATCATCAAAGCATTGGTAACCGATATCGATCCGGATGAACAGGTGAAACATGCGATGAACAGAATTAATGCTGCAGAACGTGAAAAAACGGCCGCAGAATACGAATCTGAAGCACAGAAAATTAGAATTGTTGCCGTAGCGAAAGCAGAAGCAGAATCTAAAAAATTACAAGGTCAAGGTATTGCCGATCAGCGAAGAGAAATTGCCGCCGGTTTGGTAGAATCGGTGAAAATGCTGAACGAAGCGAATATTAATGCACAGGAAGCTTCTGCATTAATCGTGGTAACACAGCATTATGATACGCTTCAGGCAATTGGTTCCACGAACAAAAGCAGCTTAGTATTGTTGCCGAATTCGCCAAATTCCGCAAGTACTTTATTAAATGATTTAATGGTTTCTATGGCTGCTACCCAGCAAATGGAACATATTAAAGAATAAGTTATTTTCTGTATTTATAAAATTAAAACCAACTTTTCGGAGTTGGTTTTTTTTGGCGGAAATTTTGAAAAATGAGTTATTTTACAGCATGACATATTTATTTTAAAAAGTATTTTCGATTTAAAAAAAAGATTAATACTTTTGAAAAAAAAATATATGAAAAAAATCAATTTTCTTGGCCTTGTAGCGCTGTTCTTTATCCTGGTTTCCTGTGTCACCAATGTACCGATGAATGCTGAATACTTTCAGAAACCTTCAAAAGTTGGTGTTTTTGTAAATGTCAATGATCCCCAAAAATTTAGAGAAGGATCGCAAGGATTATTAGATTTGGCGGTAACTTCCGGAGATAAGTACCAGCCTCTTTTAGATCATGTTAATAAAGAGATTAAATTTAAAAATGAACTGATCGGCATTTACTCCGAAACTTTAAAAACGAGAGGAAAGGAAGTGGTCGTTATCGATGAAAAATTTGATCCCAAAACAGCTGAGAAATTTAAAGGAAATAAAGAAGAATCTAAAAAATATTACAATTATGATATGAGATATCTTAAGGAAAAATATGGGGTTGATGATGTCGTTTTTGTTAATGTAAATTGGGGAGCGATGATTAGTTATTACAGTATGGTGGAAACCGGCAGAGCAGGATATGCTTATGTTTCTAACCGGGTAATCAGTTTAAAAGACAATTCTCTTTATTTTGCGAATGATAATCCACAAACTGAAATTATAAAAGGAAAATGGAATACCGCACCTGATTTTGAAAACGCAAAAGGCAGAATTGAACAGGCGGTGAAAAAAGCGATTGACGTTGAAAGAAATGTCTTTAAATAATTAAATTTTTATAACAGAATTGAAAAGCCCGAATCATTTTCGGGCTTTTCTGTTATCGTTTTTATTTTAATTCTTTATAAGTTGAGTAAACTTAACGGAGGAATCATCTTTCACTTTAATCGTAAGTAATTCATTTTTATTTAAAACATTTTTAAGTATTTTTGCATGACTTATGATTAACAGCGACCAAATAAAAGACGTTCAATCCAGAATCGGCGAATTGTATAAATATCTGCAAATCGACCGAAAAAAAATTGAAATTGCAAACGACGAAGAAAAAACGGTGTCACCAGAATTTTGGGATCGTCCGAAAGAAGCTGAAGTTTTTATGAAGCAGCTGCGGTCCAAGAAAAAATGGGTCAACGATTACGAAGAAATTTTCGCGCGCTTTGAAGATATTCAGGTATTGATGGAATTTGCCAAAGAAGATCCGGATTCCGAAAAAGAACTGAATGAATCTTTCCCGGTCCTTGTAAAGAAAATTGAAGATTTAGAATTCAAGAATATGCTTTCTAATGAAGGCGATGAACTCTCTGCCGTTCTGCAGATTACGGCAGGAGCAGGTGGTACAGAAAGTTGCGATTGGGCTTCGATGCTGATGAGGATGTATACCATGTGGGCAGAGAATCAGGGTTATAAAATCCGTGAACTGAATTATCAGGAAGGCGAGGTTGCCGGTGTGAAAACGGTGACTTTAGAAATCGATGGTGAATTTGCTTTTGGATATTTAAGAGGAGAAAATGGTGTTCACCGTTTGGTGAGGATTTCACCTTTTGATTCCAATGCGAAACGGCATACCAGTTTTGTGTCGGTTTACGTGTATCCTTTGGTTGATGATACCATTGAAATTAATATTAATCCGGCTGATATTTCCTTTGAAACCATGCGTTCCAGTGGCGCAGGCGGGCAAAATGTAAATAAAGTGGAAACCGCAGTCCGGCTGCGTCACGCGCCAACCGGAATTATTATCGAGAATTCAGAATCCCGTTCCCAGCTTCAAAATAAAGAAAAAGCAATGCAGTTATTGCGTTCCCGTTTATATGAAATGGAACTCGAAGAGCGCATGAAAGCAAGAACAGAAATTGAAGCCGGAAAGATGAAAATCGAGTGGGGAAGCCAGATCAGGAATTATGTGATGCATCCTTACAAGTTGGTGAAAGATGTGCGTTCCGGCTACGAAACTTCAGATGTAGATGGCGTGATGAATGGTGATTTAACTCCTTTTCTAAAGGCATTCCTGATGGCCGATGGAACGGCTGCGCAGGAGGATGATTTTTTAATCTAAACTTTAAGAAACTTTAACAGATACTTAATATCGACAGACGCTCTCTTTTATTATCTTTGCAAATATGGAACATTTCGAAAGTTGGAAGGATCTTTTAAATCCTGAATTTTATATAAAGATGGGTGGTTTTTGGCTCATCTTATTTATTATCTTCGCAGAGACCGGTTTGTTTGTAGGGTTTTTTCTCCCTGGTGACAGTTTGCTTTTTGTATCAGGCATCTATGCGGTAGAAATTATTAAAGAAACTTTCGGTGGTACTGGAAGTAATTTATTGGATACTACCATTTTGGCAACTGCAGTAGCAATTGCTGCCGTAATTGGTAATGAAATTGGGTACTGGTTTGGTCTTAAAGCCGGACCGGCTCTTTACAAAAAAGAAGATTCATTCTTTTTCAAAAAAAAATACCTTTTTCAGGCACACGATTTTTTTGAGCAACATGGCGCTTTGGCAGTGATTATGGCGAGATTCTTACCCATCGTAAGAACATTTGCGCCGATTGTGGCCGGCATTGTGAAAATGGATAAAACCCGGTTTTTAATCGATAATATCATTGGTGCTTTTTTGTGGTCATTCTCTTTGATTTTCGCGGGACATTATTTAGATGCCTTGTTCAAAAACCAGTTTGATATTGATTTGAAAGCACATTTAGAAATGATCATCATCATTATTGTTTTGGTTACGACCGTTCCAATTATCATTAAATTTTTCTTCGGAAAAAAGAAAGAAGAAGTAAAACAAGACATCGATATTTCTGAATAAAGATCTTTTCTTTTAAAATATAAAAGCAGCATTTTTCACAATGCTGCTTTTTTTTTGTTGTAAAATCCGGAATAAAGTAATGATGATTACTTTATCTGGTCCTTTATTCTTTCGGTCAGCATGGTGATAATTCTTTTGTTATACTCTTTGCTTTCCAAAGTATACGACTCCAGTTCTGAAAGGGTCAGCATACCAATCGTTATTCCGATGAAGATATTTTTCAGAACGCTGTCTTTCTGTAAACTCTGTTCGATGAAAGTTCTCTTTTTTGCTGCGGATAAAGAATTGAAATCTGGATTTTGGCGGGCACAGTACGTTGAAAATAATTTCAGATAGAGTTCGTTCTGTAATTTCAAAACCGGTCGCAAGGATTGATTCTGAAATTGCTCAATTGCGGAACCCATTTCTAAAACAGGAATTTCTAAAGTTTCCCTTAAATCAAGTTTGGTGATCATTTAATTTTTTCTTTGCCGTAAATGTAAAGTTTTTGAATTTAAACAGGGATTAATTTCACCACATTACTTTTTTTAATGATTGAATAAATTACCATCTCCACCAATGTTTACTTTATTGGATTTTTATCGTTTTTAAAGCCCAAAAGCAAGAGAAGTTCTTGCTTTTGGGGTACTATAAATCCGTAATTAACAGGAGTGGTAAAGATTGAAGTTTACCTTTTCTTTGATTTAATATAAAGAAATCCTAATGCAATACCGGCTGCCATCATCATAACGGTTTTTGTTTTTCGTGAAGGAACAGGAATCGCCAGTTCACCGTAAATCCTCATTGGATCTTTTGATTGATAATTGACGTTTCCGTCGGTATTGGTATCTGCGTCCGGTTTCATTGCCAATCTTAAAACGGCCGATGCAGTGTTGATAATTGTTTTCGGAAATAAACCGTAAAGAACTTTCATCACGTGGGCATAGCCATCTGTGATAATGCTTTTCTTCGGATTTTTTGCAGCCTCAACCATTTTTGCAGCCAATTCACGCGGGTCGCTGGAAAAAGGTGGAATTTTAAAATCCAGACCCGAATATTTTGCGGAGTGCATATTTCCTGTTGATCTTTGAATTCCGGGATAAAGTCCGACAATATGGATATTCGGTTCATCTGAAACCTCGCCCTGCAGACCTTCTACCATTCCGCGGATACCAAATTTGGTGCTCGAATAGGCCGTTGAATAAGGAGCCGGCATCCATCCGCCGATTGAAATATTGTTAATTAAAATTCCTTCTTTCTGCTTTTTAAAAATAGGAAGAACGGTATGAGCACCGTGTAAAAATCCTAATAAATTGGTTTTTACCAGCTGATCCATCGTTTCAACCGGGATTTCCTCAAATTTACCACTTGCCATTACACCGGCGTTATTTATCCAGATATCAATCCGACCATTAAATTGCAGTGCCTGTTCTGCCAGATGCTGAACTTGCTGCGCATCGGAAACATCCGTCTGAACGCCCAGCGCAACTACTTCTAAATCGTGACACAAGGCGACAGTTTCATCTAATCCTTCCCGGCCTCTGGCGGCAACCACCACATTGCAGCCTTCCAGCGCAAATGCTTCTGCAGCGGCTTTTCCAACGCCACTTGTTCCTCCGGTGATGACGACTGTTTTTCCACGTAATTCCCCGTGGTTTATTTCTTTATTTTCCATAATAGTAAATTGTAATGTTAGATTGATGCTGAGATACTATCAATTATTATGCAATTGATTTCTAAAATTCAATTAATGCCTTCTTTAAGAAGGTCACGGACTTGCTGTGAAAATTAAATGGTCTTTATTTTAATAATCCTTTTTATGCTTTTTCAGTGTGCGTTTTGATATCATGGACTCAATGTTATCGAAAACTTTATCGCCGACAAAATACGCAGTCGCAAAGGTTTGGGAAGGAAGATTAAAAGTAGCGACAGCGAACTTCCAACTTTGTCTTCCAACTAAAAAAACTGATTGTTTGCTAAAAGGGATTGAAAATGTAGCAGAAAAATAGGTTTCATTCGACCGGAATTTGAAAATGAATGATTACATAAATAATATTGTTTCCTGAAAAACAATAGGGATTATGCATTTACATGTTTGAATTTTCATCGCTGTGTTAAGGCTTTCTGCCCCTTGGTTTGTGAAATTTTGAAAATCAATTGTTAAATAATCCTTAATTATATTGAAAATCATTATATTTGCCGACTATAATTTTAATGTTGTAAACTATTAACGATGCAAGGAAAAGGACTTATTAAGCTGGTTGCGATTATTCTGGGACTTATTTGTCTTAACGAATTGTTACCAACGTGGTATGCTGGTAAAGTTGAAAGACAGGCCACTGCTATTGCGGGAAACAACCCCGAAAAATATAACAAGGAGATGGCTCGTCTTTCTAAAGACACTCTGAATCTTGGATTTACAAAATTGTACTATTCAAGAGCAAAAGAAAGAGAAATGAAGTTGGGTCTGGATTTGAAAGGAGGAATCAACGTTCTTTTGGAAATCAATCAGAGAGATTTGGTTAACGATTTGACCCAATATTCTACGAATCCGATTCTTTTGGAAGCGTTGGACAGAACAGATAAAGACCAAAAAAATTCTACGAAAAACTATATCGAGAATTTCTTTACTGAATTTGCTAATGTAAATAAAGAGAAAGGAACCAACTTGAAATTGGCAGATCCGGAAATCTTTGGGAATACCAATCTTACAGAAATTAAATACAACTCATCTGATGATGAAGTAAAAAATATCGTCAGAAGAAAAATCAGCGCTTCTGAAGGTGCCGCTTACGAAGTGATCAGAACGCGTATCGATAAAATGGGAGTTACCCAGCCAAACGTGCAGCGTGTTCCTGGAACAGGTAGAATCTCAGTAGAAATGCCGGGAAGTAAAGATATCGACCGGGTAAAGAAAATGTTGGCGACTTCTGCGAAATTACAGTTCTGGGAAGTACAGACGGTGCAGGAAGTTATTCCTTACTTAGAACAATTGTCAACAATTGTTCCTTTGAAAGCTGATTCTATCGGTGTTGCAAAAAATACCAATTTAATGAATATGCTTCAGTTGAACTCTTTGAGATCAAGTGGAGTTGGTAACATTAAATTATCAGATACTGCGGCAGTTAATAAAATATTAAATTCGAAAGTAGCGAAAGACCTTCGTCCTGCGAATATTAAATATACCCAATTCATGTGGGGTTATAAGCCGGAATCTACCGACGCAAATAATTTAGTGCTTTACGCAATCCGTGGTAATATCAACCAGAAAGCGCCAGTTGATGGTGCAGTAGAATCTGCGAGAGTAAATTATGACGAAATGGGTAGAGTAGTTGTTGACATGCAGATGGACTCTAAAGGTTCTAAAGAATGGAAAGCAATGACTGCCAAAAACGTGAACAAATCGGTAGCGGTTACTTTGGATAATGTAGTTTATACTGCGCCAAATGTTGTCAATGAAATCCCGAACGGTAGAACACAGATTTCCGGAAACTTCTCACAGGAAGAAGCGCAGGATTTAGTAAATGTTTTGGGAGCAGGTAAACTTCCTGCAAGTGCTAAAATTGTACAGGCGGATGTGGTTGGACCATCATTAGGACAGCAGTCAATCGACGCTGGGATGTTTTCTTTCTTTATCGCATTTTTGCTAATTGTGGTCTACATCATTTTCTATTACGGTGGAGCCGGAGTTTATGCGGTTATCGCGATGATAATTAATTTATTCTACATCTTTGGAATCATGGATTCGGTGGATGCAACATTAACTTTGCCTGGTATTGCAGGTATCGTGCTCTCCATGGCGATGGCGGTGGATACCAACGTAATTATTTATGAAAGAACCAAAGAAGAACTCTTCGCCGGTAAAAATATTCTGCAGGCTTACAAAGACGGTTTCAAACACGCATTGTCATCGATTATCGACGGTCACTCGACTACGATTTTAACGGCAATTGTTTTGTATATTTTCGGAACAGGTCCCATCAAAGGATTTGCGGTAACATTGATTATTGGTATTCTGATGACCTTCTTTACTTCGGTATTGTTATCAAGAGTAATGATTTTTGCCAGATTGAACAAAGGAAAAGGATTGTCGGTTTGGACTCCTTTAACGAAAAACTTGTTCAGAAATGTCTGGATCGATTTTATCGGAAAAAGAAAATATGCCTACATGATTTCTGCATTCCTTACTGTGGGAAGTTTACTTTCAATCGCAGTAAATGGATTTAAATATGGGATCGACTTTACAGGGGGTAGAAACTATGTGGTTAAATTCGATAAACCAGTAGATGCAACAAAAACGGAAGAAGCTTTGACGAAAATGTTTGCTACCGAAGACGGGAAATTGTCTGCCGTAGAAGCAAAAACTTTGGGAAGTGGTAATCAGCTGAAGATCTCTACGGATTATTTAATTGATGATGAATCTTTGAAAGCCGATCAAACGATTGAGCAGAAATTGTATGAAGGCTTAAAACCAAACCTTCCTGCCAACATGACTTTACAGGATTTCAAAGCCGCCGATAAAGATCACGCAGGAATTGTTTCTTCGACCAAAGTGGGACCAACCGTCGCCGATGATATTAAAACAGGAGGAACTCTTGCAGTAATCGCGGCCTTAGCGGGAATCTTCCTATATATTTTGGTGCGGTTTACCAAATGGCAGTTCTCATTGGGAGCGGTCGCGGGACTTGCGCATGATGCCATTGTTATTCTCGGAGTATATTCGTTATTGCACAAATACATGCCATTTAATATGGAGATCAATCAGGATTTTATTGCTGCAATTCTTACCGTTTTAGGGTATTCCATCAATGATACCGTAATTGTATTTGACAGAATCCGGGAATATTTAAGAGAGAAAAAATCCACTACATTGGCAGGATTATTTGATGATTCTATTTCAAGTACTTTGGGTAGAACCTTCAATACTTCATTCACCACTTTATTGGTAATTTTAGCGATCTTCATTTTCGGTGGAGAAAACCTAAGAGGATTTATGTTTGCTCTATTGCTTGGGATTGGTTTCGGTACCTATTCATCAATCTTTATCTCATCAGCAATCGCCTACGATTTCTTGAAAGGAAAAGGAAAAGAAGAAACTCCACACGGAAAAACTTCGGTAGATGTAGAAGTTATCGATAAAAGAACTAAGAAATAACTTATTATAATAGAATTTTAAATGTCCTTCGAAAGAGGGACATTTTTTTTGTACAAAAAGGAATGATGTTTTTTTATTCGGATAGTCTTTTTGGCTTTCAACTCATGTTTTGATTTGGTCTGGGTCTTTTAAACCAGACTGGCAGTTTACTGATCTTAAAAAAGGTGTATCTTTATTTCATCTTATTATTAAAAATCAATGATTATGAAAAATACGGATCGTACTTTTTTTGATGGATTATATGGAAAAAACTCTATTGAATTTGTAAAAGGTCTGGTTTTTATATATCCCTTTGGAGTTATTGGAAAAGAAAACAACAATAACGTAAAGCCACATATTCATAATAACCAGTTTCAAATTTTTTTAATTACCCAGGGCAGTACCGTATTACTTCATAATGACGAAAGGATTCCTGTGTCTGCACCTTCCTTTATAACCATTCCTAAAAATACCGAACACGGTTTTGAACATCAAACGGAAATGAAAGGCTGGATCATCAGTTTATCAGATGCGGTATTAGAGCACATGATTAAGAGAGAAACGGAAGCCGTGATTGCTATTGAAACTTTTCAGCTGACCGAAGTAATAAAGGATAGCTTTTCAGAAATCGTTTATAAAAATATGCTCGAGTGTGTAGATGAATATCATCAGGATAACATCGGTAAATTGTTGATGCTTGACAGCATGATCGGAAAAATTATAGTACAATTAAGTAGAATTCCTAAAAGCACGCCGCTTAGAATTTTCGACAAAGACAATTCCTCCATTATTTATTTCAGAAGGTTTTCACAACTCATTCGTGAAAGCCGTACCTACAAGAAATCGATTGAACAGTATGCTGCCGAACTTCATATAACCACCGGACGTTTAAACAGGGTTTGCAACATTATAGCCAGGCAGAATCCCAAAGAAGTGATCACGGACTACTTTATTAATGAATCAAAAGTGCTGCTGTCGGATATAGAAAAAAGTATCAATGAGATAGGGTACAGCATTGGTTTTGAAGACCCAAGTTATTTTTCCCGGATATTTAAAAAGAAGACGGGATTTACTCCCAATGAATTCAGAAAAACCATCGGAGGTATATCTTAATTAGCATTTATGAACTATTTGTCATAGTAATAAATTAAAAGTCCTATTCCTGAAACATACTTTCAAGGTAATTTTGTTATTAAGTAAGCGAGTGCTTACTAACGTGATGAAACACTTACTATTACAAGAAATTATGTCAGCCATTAAAATTACCGGAATTGAGACATTTATTGTTGATTTGCCCACTATAAGACCCCATCATCTTTCGATGACGGTCATGAGAAAACAGTCGTTGGTGATCATCAGACTTTTTTCTTCGGACGGAATTGAAGGGATCGGAGAAGCCACAACCATCGGTGGAATTTCGTATGCCGATGAATTCCCAGAAGGCATAAAATTAGCCATCGATACTTATTTTACACCATTACTTTTAAATCAAGATCCAACAAGCGTCAATTTTTTGATGAAACTTCTTGATAAAAATATTTCAGGAAATAATTTCGCCAAATCAGGAATTGAAACCGCATTATTAGATGCTCATGCCAAAAGACTTGGAGTGCCTTTGCATCAACTGTTTGGCGGTGCTATTTCAAATACCCTTCCAGTTCTTTGGACTTTAGCCAGTGGTGATACTGATAAAGATATTGCCGAAGCTAAAAAATTAATTATTGATAATAAACACAATGTCTTTAAACTCAAAATTGGAACTAAGACCCCCAGCGAAGATATTAAACACGTTGCTGCCATAAAAAAAGCGTTAGGTGCCGATATAAAATTGACGGTAGATGTGAATCAGGCCTGGAGTGAACAGGTGGCTAAAAGAGCCATACAAAAACTCCAAGATGCTGGCGTTGACTTGATAGAGCAGCCTTTAGCTAAGCATAATTTTGAAGGAATGGCCAGATTAACTTCTTATTTTGAAGTTCCAATCATGGCAGATGAAGCCGCCGCCACCGTTCAGGATGCTTTTAAATTAGCTAAACTGAATGCTGCCAGTGTTTTTGCCCTCAAAATCTCCAAATCAGGTGGATTAACAAATATAGCAAAACAAGCTGCCATCGCGCAAGGAGCAGGAATTTCACTGTATGGTGGTACCATGCTCGAAGGAACCATTGGAACTGCCGCTTCGGCGCACATTTTTTCCACACTGCCTAACCTTGATTGGGGTACAGAACTTTTCGGGCCGCTTTTATTAACGGATGATATTGTTAAAAAACCAATTACCTATGAAAATTTCAGTCTTGAAATTCCTAAAGGAGTAGGACTCGGAATAGAATTAGATATGAATCAAGTTGAAAAATACAAAAGAAAATAATATGGTTTACGTAGTAGAAATGGATGTGAACATCCCAGAAACCTGGAGCGACGAAAAACTGGCCGACGTTATTGCCAGAGAAAAAGAGTGCTCTCAAAAATGGCAAAACTCCGGAAAATGGAAATATTTATGGCGAGTAGCAGGGAAGTTTTCTAACATCTCCGTTTTGGAAGTGGAAAGTCCCGAAGAACTGCATCAGATCATCAGCTCTTTGCCTTTGTTTCCTTACATGACGATAAAAGTAACGAGTGTCTGCAAGCATCCCAATGCCCTAAGAGAAACAATCTTATAATTCAAATTTTAAAAATCTTAACCGAAAATAATTAATATTATGAAAAGAATTGATCAAAAAAGAATTGACGAAACATTAGCGCTGATAAAATCTTCAGAAAAAGAGGGTGCGGGAAATGAAAGAATTAAAACCATTGTTAACCGTCTTCTTGAAGATTTGTTTAATGCAATGGCCGATTTAGACATTACCTCTGAAGAAATGTGGAAAGCTTGTGACTGGCTTACCCAAACAGGAAAAAATAATGAATACGGATTGGTATTTGCTGGTTTAGGTATTGAAAAATTCATGGATGTTCAAATGGATTGGGAAGACGAACAAGCGGGTATCGAAAACAAAACTCCTCGTACGATTGAAGGTCCTTTATACGTAGCCGGTTCTCCGGAATCTACTTCTTATGCAACATTAGAAACAGAACCGGAACCAAATGGAGAGCGTTTATTTATGAGCGGAGTTGTTCGTGATGAAAAAGGAAATCCTATTCCTAACGCAAAAGTCGAAATCTGGCATTGCAACCTGAAAGGACTGTATTCTCACTTTGATTCTTCACAACCGGAATTCAATTTACGTCGTGCAATCAATGTAGTTGAAGATGGAAAATACGAATTCAAATCTTTCGTTCCTGTTGGATATGCCTGTCCACCAAATGGTTCTACAGATACCCTGATGCAGTTATTAGGCCGTCACGGAGCACGTCCGGCACACATTCACTTTTTTGTTACCGCTCCGGGTTATAGAAAGTTGACCACTCAGATTAATATTGAAGGTGATCCATTAACATTTGATGATTTCGCATTCGCGACGCGTCCGGAATTGGTTCCTCATATCGAAAGAATCTCTGCTGAAGATGCGGCCAAGTACGGAAAAGATGAAGCTTTCGCGAAAATTAATTTCGACTTTAACATGGTTCATGAAATAGCAAATGCTGCTCCTGGCGAAAACCACAGATCACATGCTACTGCATAATTGTAAACATAGTTTAACAATACGGCCCAAAGGATTTGCATAAAGAAAAGCGACAAATCCAGATTTCAATAAGGTTATATACTGAAAATTTGAATTGTTATAATTCGAATAAGGAGTTTATGGTCTTGAAATTTAAAAATTTTAAATTATGAAAAAAGTAACTTCTGAATACCTGGACAGCCTGATCGTTCACGACAAAGAGCATGGTATTTACCGTCATAACAGGGAATCTTTTACAAACGAAGAATTGTTTGAGTTGGAAATGAAATATATTTTCGAGGGCAACTGGGTTTATCTTGCTCACGAATCTCAAATCCCCAACATAAACGATTATTATACCACTTCCATAGGAAGACAATCCGTAGTCATTACCAGAGACAAACAGGGAGAATTAAATGCTTTAATCAATTCTTGTACCCATAAAGGAGCCCAGTTGTGCCGTTATAAAAAAGGAAACAAGTCCACTTTTACCTGCCCGTTCCACGGCTGGACTTTTAGTAATGCTGGAAAATTATTAAAAGTAAAAGACGGAAAAACAGGCGGCTATCCAGAACAGTTCAATTGCGAAGGTTCTCATGATTTAGTAAAAGTGGCAAAGTTTGAGGCTTATAAAGGTTTCTTATTCGGATCGCTTAATCCCGATGTACTTTCTTTGGAAGAATATTTAGGGGATTCAAAAATTATTATCGACCACATTGTAGATCAGGCACCGGAAGGATTAGAAGTGTTAAATGGTTCGTCTTCTTATGTTTACAATGGAAACTGGAAACTGCAAATGGAAAATGGAGCAGATGGTTATCATGTTTCATCCGTGCATTGGAATTACGTTGCAACTATGGGCAGACGCGATTACGAAAAGGAAGGAACCAAGGCTGTAGACGCCAATAATTGGTCAAAATCTGTAGCCGGTGTTTATGGTTTCGAAAACGGTCATATTTTATTGTGGACCAATAAATTAAATCCGGAAGTCAGCCCAATCTATCAACAAAAAGAGCGTCTGATTGCCGATTTTGGGGAAGAAAAAGCAGGCTTTATGGTAAATATGACCCGTAATTTAGGATTGTATCCCAATGTGTTCTTAATGGATCAATTCTCTACTCAAATTAGAGTAATCAAACCCATTTCTGTTAATGAATCCGAAATTACAATTTACTGTTTTGCACCAAAGGGAGAAAGCACCGAAGAACGTGCTACGCGTATTCGTCAGTATGAAGACTTTTTTAATGTAACCGGGATGGGAACACCTGATGATTTAGAAGAATTTCGTTCGTGTCAAATTGCCTACCAATCTTCTGCTTTAAAATACAATGACATGAGTCGTGGTGCTACCCACTGGATTTACGGACAGGATGAACAAGCAAAAAAAATGGACATTCAACCAATAATCTCCGGAATCAAATCTGAAGATGAAGGTTTATTTATTACGCAACACGAATTCTGGAAAGATTCTTTAAAAGAAGGCCTTTCTAAAGAAAATCTAGCAGTTTAAAAAATATAAATCATGACAAATTATCAAGATATACTGGCATTCTTATACGGGGAAGTCCGCCAATTAGATGACAAACAATGGGATGAATGGTTGAAATTTTATGATGAAGACTGTGTTTTTTGGATGCCAGGATGGGATGACGAAGATGAATTGACCAAGGATCCTCAAACCGAAATTTCTTTGATTTATTATCCCAATAAAGGCGGATTAGAAGATCGGGTGTTCCGCATCAAAACAGAACGTTCATCAGCATCTATGCCCGAACCGAGAACCTGTCATTACATCAGTAATGTGGAAATTATGGAAGAAAATGAGGAGGAGGTAAAAATTCGTTTCAATTGGAATACCTTATCATTTCGATACAAAACAACCGATACTTATTTCGGCGTTAGCTTTTACACGCTGAAAAAAAACGAGGATTCCTTCCTGATTTCAAATAAAAAAGTAATAATCAAAAACGATTACATCCGTCAGGTTTTAGATGTATATCATATTTAAAGAATAAAAATTATGGCAAAAGTTGCATTAAATTTTGAAGATGGCGTAACACGTTTTATTGAAACCTCGGGCGATGAAACCATTGCTGAAGCGGCCTACAGAGTAGGAGTCAATATCCCTTTAGATTGTGCCGATGGTGCTTGCGGAACGTGCAAATGCTTGTCAAAATCAGGCTCATTTGATCCTGGAGATTATATCGATGAGGCTTTGTCGGAAGAAGAAGCAGAAAAGGGTTTTGGATTAGCCTGTCAAATGCGTCCAGAATCAGATATGATCGTTGATATATTAGCAAGTTCGGCAGCCTGTAAAGTGGAAGTCTCAACCTATGAAACAGAAATCACCGAGCTCACTTTTCTATCTTCAGAAATTGTAAAACTAAAAGCCAAAATAAAAGACGGTTCAACCATTACTTTTTTACCCGGACAATATGCCAATATTTTAGTTCCCGGCTCTGAAGAAACGCGGTCTTATTCTTTCTCTTCCTTATCAGATACTGATGAAATGGAATTTATCATCCGACTGATTCCCAATGCTGGTTTAATGAGTGATTATCTAAGACAGGCAAAAGTGGGCGAAACACTGAGTATTACAGGACCTGTCGGTAGTTTTTACAGTCGGGAAATGAAACGTCAAACTTTATTTTTTGCCGGCGGAACGGGAATTGCTCCTTTCATTGCCATGTTAGAAAAGCTTAATAAAGAAGGAAATAACCAAACGATTAAATTATTTTATGGCGCAACAACAGCCGAGAATGTTGTTGAATTGGATCGTCTCAAAAATTATACAAATCTTACAATACAGACCTATCCTTGTGTATCCAATGAAAAATGTGGGAATTATGCATCAGGATTTGTGACCCAATGGATTAATAAAGAGGAATTATCTGCAGCGGTTTACGATATTTATATATGTGGTCCAAATGCAATGGTTGATGCCGTAAAATCTTCTCTAGAAGAACATCAAATACATTACGAAAATTTCTATACCGAAAAATTTATTCCAACAGGAATGGCAACCGTTTAATTTAAACTTATGATATTTCAAGATAGATTTAAAGATAAAATTGCCATTGTTACCGGTGCCGCACAAGGTATCGGTAAAGGTGTTGCCGAACGAATTGCTAAAGAAGGAGCTAAAACCGTTTTAGTTGATCGGTCGGATGTAGTGCTGGAAGTAGCGGAAAATTTAAAAAAAGAAGGATACAATGTTATTGCTGTACAAGCCGATTTAGAAACTCTTGAAGGTTTTGAAAAAGTGTCAAATCGTGCTATTGAAACTTTTGGCAAGATTGACATTCTGATCAATAATGTGGGTGGAACCATCTGGGCAAAACCTTTTCAACATTACCAAGAAGACGAAATCATTAAGGAAGTAAGCCGATCATTATTTCCAACCTTATGGGGATGCAGCAGCGTTTTACCCAATATGATTGCCAATGGTGGAGGCGTAATTGTTAATGTTTCATCGGTAGCGACACGATCTGTTAATCGGGTTCCTTATGCGGCTGCGAAAGGTGGCGTGAATGCCATTACCGCGTCTTTGGCATTTGAACAGGCAGCAAACAACATACGAGTTATTGGAGTTGCGCCTGGCGGAACTGAAGCTCCGCAACGGATAATTCCGAGAAATGAAAATACACAAACAGAAGAAGAGAAAATGTGGTACCAACAAATTGTAGATCAAACAAGGGAATCTTCTTTACAGAAAAAATACGGCGCCATCGACGATCAAGTGAGTACCATATTATTTGCAGCTTCTGACGAAGCCAAATATATCACGGGTGTGACCATACCGGTTGCCGGTGGAGATTTAGGGTAATGTTTTAAAAATAATAAAATGTCAAAAATTCAGTTAGAAAATTTTATTTGCAATTATAAATTAGAAAATTTCGGACATAAAAAAACATTGGTTCTTTCTAATTCATTAGGAACCAATTTTTCAATGTGGGAAGATAATATTGCCATTTTGAGTCACCATTTCAATATTTTGAGATACGATAAACGGGGTCACGGTGAAAGCACAATCAACCAGGACAAAGTTTCAATCGCCGATTTGGGAAACGACGTGATTGAACTGTTAAACTATTTAAAATTAGATAAAGTTTACTTTTGCGGACTTTCTATAGGAGGCTTAACCGGTCAATGGTTAGGAATTAATCATCCTGATCGTTTCGAAAAAATAATTATAAGTAATACTGCTGCAAAAATTGGAACAGAGGAAGGTTGGGCAGCTCGGATAAAACAAGTTACGGAAAATGGGTTGGGAAGTATAGTAACCGCAACAGCTGAACGTTGGTTTACTCCCGATTATAGAAGTAAAAATCCTGATAAAGTTCAAGAGGTTCTCCATGATTTTGAGGCTACTTCTTTACAAGGATATACCGCTTGTTGTTATGCCGTTGCTGGTGCAGATTTTAGGGAACAACTTCATAATTTAGAAGTTCCCACTTTAATAATCGCAGGTACACAGGATGAGGTGACCACTTTAGCCGATGGGAAATTCATACAAAAACGCACACCGATTGCCAGTTTGGTCACGCTTGACGCTGCCCATTTGTCGAATATGGAGCATCCGGAAGAATTCGCAAAACACATTATTCATTTCACACAACATTAAAAAAATATACTGATGAAGACCATACCACAAATATCTTTACAGCAAGCAGTTGCAATGGTAAAGGACGGAGATACTTTATTGCAGGGAGGATTCGGGATGACCGGAAATCCGGTTCATTTAATGCATGCCCTTGCCGAAACAAAAACTAAAAACTTGACTTTCATTGGAAATAACGTAGGCGAAGCAGGCATTGGCGGCGGAAGACTTCTTAGAAACGGACAACTCAAAAAGATGATAGGTTCTTTCTTCACTTCCAATCCCGAGGCTGTAAAAGCAGCTCAGGAAGGTGTCGTGGCATACGAATTATTGCCGCAAGGTACTTTGGCGGAAGCCATACGCGCGGGAGGTGCCGGTATCGGTGGGTTTTTCACCCCAACTTCGGCTGGAACTGAGTTAGCAAAAGGAAGAGAAACAAAAATACTGAATGGCGTGGAGCAGGTTTTTATTCCCGGAATCAGGGGAAACGTGGCATTTATCCGTGCTTGGAAAGCCGACACTGCCGGAAATCTTCAGTACCGAATGACGGAACAGAATTTTAACCGGGCCATGGCCACCGCGGCCGATTTGGTGATAGCTGAAGTGGAAGAAATAGTTCCAGTTGGAGAAATTGCCCCCGAAAGCATACATACTCCGGCATCCTACGTCGATTATCTGGTGCAAGCCACCTTGGAATTAGACGATCTTGGAAGTTCTGCAACCGTGTCCTCGAGCAAGAAAGTTTCTGAAACCCGAATAAACATGGCGAAAAGAGCTTTGAAGGAACTTAAAAAAGGCGATGTTGTTAACCTCGGAATCGGAATCCCGACACTAGTTGCCGATTTTATCTCGGACGAAGCCGGCATCATTTTGCATACTGAAAACGGAATGCTTGGCGTGGGCCCTGCGCCAATAGATGGTGGCGGCGCCATGGATTATCCTGTAAACGCCGGAAAAGTGCCGGTAACGGCTCTTAAAGGTTCTTCGTATTTTGATTCGGCAGAGTCTTTTGCCATGATACGCGGCAACCACGTTGACGTTGCCATTATGGGAGGATTACAGGTTGACGAAGCCGCAAACCTTGCCAACTGGGCAGTTCCCGGACAACCGTTACTGGGCGTGGGCGGTGCCATGGATTTGGCTTCGGGTGCTAAAAAACTGATCATCACCATGATGCATAATGAAAAAAACGGGGATGCCAAAATAGTTCCATTGTGCGATCTTCCGCTAACGGCTCTAAATACTGTTGACATGGTGATAACCGATAAAGCCGTTTTTGAATTCATCGACGGAAAACTTACTTTAACCGAAATTATGCCGGGAGCTACAGTAGAAGAAGTACGTGAAAAGACCACCGCTAAATTTACAGAAAGTTTATCATAATCCTAAAAAGTGTTTCAAAAAATAATACGAAATAGTATTGGTTCTGATTTGGTGATCTATATTTTTAGGTGCCTGATCGGTTTTTTAATTGGATATCAGCTTTATTTACAGTTTCCAAAATTTGAGGCCTATTGGACGCTGCTTTCCATCATCCTGGTCATTTCACCCGAAGCTAAAGATGCCAAACGCCTCTCTGTTGAAAGATTTAAATCCAATTTGATCGGATCCATCGTCGGCTTGGTATGTTTCTTTATATACGAGCCCAATATTTACCTCATGTTGACAGGTATTGCTCTTACAGTGTTGGTTTGTTATTTCTTTCAGTTGATGAATGTGGCCAGAACCGCAATGGTGGCCTTTGTTATTGTTACTATTCAGGAACAGGCACAACTGAGTTCATGGGCAGCGGTTTATCGGTTTATTTCGGTAACACTTGGTTGTCTGATCGGTTTATCGGTTACAGTGCTTACGTCGTACCTCATTAATTATTTGAGAAATAAAGTGGATCTCCCACATGAAAAATTATAAAAGAAAAGATGATGAATACAGAAGCTTATATTATTGATGGAATCCGAACTCCGATTGGAAGTTTCGGAGGTACTTTAAGTGCCGTCCGCGCCGATGATCTTGCGGCCATGGTCATTGAAGAATTGGTAAAAAGAAATCCGGCTATTCCAAAAGATGTCATTGATGATGTTATTTTGGGATGCCATAACCAGGCGGGTGAGGATAACAGAAATGTAGCACGAATGGCAGCATTGCTCGCCGGGCTGCCGGTTACTGTTCCGGGCGAAACGGTAAACAGGCTTTGTTCTTCGGGAATGTCGGCCATTATTCATGCGAACAGAGCAATCAAAGCTGGAGACGGAGATATTTTCATCGCTGGCGGTGTAGAGCACATGACCCGCGGACCATTGGTGATTTCAAAACCATCAAAAGCATTTGGTACCGATTCAAAAATGGAAGATTCTTCTTTCGGATGGCGTTTCGTAAATCCGAAAATGAAAGAAATGTACGGCGTAGATCCTATGGGAATTACCGCTGAAAATTTGGTTGAGCTGTATGGCATTTCGAGAGAAGATCAGGACAAATTTTCTTTAGCTTCTCAATTAAAAGCTTCAGCTGCCACTAAAAATGGCAGATTGGCAGAAGAAATTTTTCCAGTGGTTATTCCGCAGCGCAAAGGAGAGCCAATCGTTTTTGATAAAGATGAATTTGTCAGAGAAAATTCTACGTTAGAGTCGCTTTCGAAACTGAAACCAGCCTTTAAAAAAGACGGTACGGTAACCGCCGGAAACGCTTCCGGTTTAAATGACGGAGCTGCAGCAGTGTATGTGGCATCAGGAGAAGCCGTCAAAAAATATGGCTTGAAACCTTTGGCCAGAATTGTTGCCTCCGCAGTAACAGGCGTTGAACCTCGAATTATGGGAATAGGTCCGGTTACAGCAACCCAGAAAGCACTCAAAAAAGCGGGACTTACTTTGGATGATATTGGCGTTATGGAGTTTAACGAAGCCTTTGCAGCCCAGGCATTGGCGTGTACAAGAGCGCTAGGATTAAAAGATGACGATCCACGAATAAATCCTAATGGCGGTGCAATTGCATTGGGGCATCCATTGGGCATGTCCGGTACACGGATAACGTATTCTGCTGCGCTGGAGCTTCACAAGAAAAATGTAAGATATGCCTTAGCTACAATGTGTGTTGGTGTTGGACAAGGATATGCTGTTATTTTGGAAAAAGTGGACTAAGTAATTTATTTCTTAATACTATAGAATCAGAAAATGAGTAAGAAACAGGACATACTGGATGCCGCATTAAATATTTTTACGGAGGTAGGGACATCAGCTGCGTCAACGAAATCTATTGCTATAGAAGCCCATGTGTCTGAAGCGCTTATTTTTAAACATTTTAAAAATAAAGACAACCTTATTGAAGAAATTGTAAAATCGGGATACCGGGAAGCTACCAGATTGGTTGCGGAACATTTGGAATACAAAACACCTGAAAATTATATTTCTAATCTGCTCGATTTACCAAAAATACTCGTCCTTTCGAATAAAAACTTTTGGCAGATGCAGTATAAAATCACGCCACTTAACGTAATGGCCATGACGCATCATCAGCTGTTTATGAAATCGAGTCACGAATTGCTGGTAAAAGCTTTTGCGGCATTGGGCTATGAAGAACCAGAGTTGGAAGCAGAAATACTGTTGTTTATTATCGATGGTTTGTGGAAATATATTGCGGCCAATGAGTTCGATACGGATCATATCGATGCTATAATCCGACTTGCCAAAAAGAAATACAGAATATATTCCTAATAATCCATAGAATTCTAAACAAGTTTTCAATTACAGATTAGTCCTTAACCTAAGCCGAATCTAGATATTGGTTATAATGGCTTGGATTGGCGGATTGAAAATGTCTCAGGATGAGGCCGATGGAACTGCCGGCTTTATTGAAAACAGTCCTATGATGTGATTTTTCAATTATAAAAATTCAGAAGGGGAAACGTTCAGAAGAATGATTGGTGCTGAGAGATATTATCATGTTAGCTGGATTAATTTGCGCTGCGGACTGTGCTGAACAAATTACTCTAAAGCAACTGTGTACATGATGGAAGTTGCAAAACGCTGATATTTAATTATTTAAATAGATTTAGCAAAATTTTATTTAAATAATTAAAACATTTGAAAACACTAAAGGCCTTTCTTTGGTGTTTTTTAACTTTTATACATTTTATAGCTGCATCAACATGGTCACCAATTTTGTAGCACCAAACTAAGGCAGTCATTACAATCATAAAGAGTTTTTCCACTCTTTTTTGGTTTGCGACGTAGAGTTCCCGATGAAAGGACCAAACTGCTAATTCGGTTTAAATACTAAATTTACAATACCTAAAGTTTGTGTGCCATTAACTGGTATAAGAAACGCTGGGCAATTTGAGGAACTTTTTAGAATGATCAAAACAAAAGGATTTGAAGTCGAGTAAAGTCAACTTGCGGTTGTTTTAAACTCAAAAAGATATTCGTGACGACTCCGAAAGTTACTTTGCAAAATTATTGAATTACATGGAGAATCGCTCATAACAATGGTTCAATTGGTTGTGAATCACGAGTTGCGCCAGGTTATATCACAATAAAAAAAGGTTGGATAAATATCTATAATATCGAGGTTATTTAATGTTTCTATTGATTAGGATTTGTGTATTAAAATTACAAACTGCTTGGTGTTAGGATTTTAAATTACTACCTTTATTTTTTAAAATTGTATTTTCCTAGCTATCCGAAGATGATTCAATCTTTCTGCATTTTTCAACTTCACAGCAGATGTAGGCTCAAAAATAGCGGGGTCACTGCCGGGGAAATGGGTTATCAGAACCAATATTAAAATCACTTTGGTAATTTAATTCGTTGATTAAACTGAAGCATTCAAAGTACAAATTCCATCCACATAAAGAATTTTTTAATAATTTAGGAAATGGAGAATTTTAACTGGAGTGTCTTTAACAGCTTTGAATAGATGTAACTGTGGTTGTGCTCATGATGAGAAAAAAACCAATGAATATTTTGGGATAACCCAAGAACGACAATAAAAGCAATACTTGAACTGATATTCGAACCTCATTTTAAATTTTTAACATTAAAAATTATGGAAATCACCAAAATTAAAGCATTCAATGATACGATGGATCGCTTCATCGATCAACTGCTTCCGGAATTAGAAGAAATCTATAAAGATATTCATAGAAACCCCGAGCTGTCGATGCAGGAATTCCGCACGGCTAAAATTGCTGCGGATTATTTAACCAAGTATCAATATGAGGTTTCAACGGGGATAGGGGTAACCGGTGTGGTAGGCCTTTTGAAAAATGGAGAAGGGCCTACCGTGATGCTTCGTGCTGATATGGATGCGCTTCCCATTGCAGAATCTACGGGGTTGCCTTACGCAAGCACAAAAGTAGCCAGAGATGAAGAAGGTCTGGAGGTAGGGGTGTCGCACGTATGTGGCCATGATTTGCATGTGACTTGGCTAATGGGAGCTGCACGTTTATTTTCGGAGCACAAGGATCAATGGAAAGGAACGGTAATGGCGGTTTTTCAACCTGGAGAAGAAGTCGGCCGTGGCGCACAAGGTATGATAGATGATGGCATGATGGACCGTTTCCCCAAGCCAGACATCATTCTTGGGCAGCATGTAATGGTAGGCGAAGCAGGTACCGTTAGACATCGCAGTGGTGCCATATTATCCGCAGGAAACAGTCTGAAAGTTAAACTTTTTGGTCGTGGCTCACATGGTTCACAGCCACAAACATCCATTGATCCGGTGATTATGGCAGCGGCTACCACGATGCGCTTACAAACCATTATTTCACGTGAAGTAGCACCGATTGAAAATGCGGTACTCACCATAGGATCATTGCAGGCCGGTACCAAAGAGAATATTATTCCTGATGATGCCACCATAAAATTGAATATCCGAACTTTTGATGACGGCGTTAAAGATCATATCCTTTCAGCGGTCAAACGCATCTGTTGTGCAGAATGTGCAGCATCCAATGCACCAAGAGATCCTGAATTCACCACAATAGACAGCTATCCGATGACGGTGAATGATGTCGCATCTACCGCGAAAGTGGCCGAAGCCTTCGATGCTCAGTTCGGTGATAAATCATTTGAAACGCAGCCGGCTTCTGCCAGTGAAGATTTTAGTGTTTTTGGAACGAATTGGAAAGTGCCTTATGTTTTTTGGTTTGTTGGCGGAACGGATCCTACAATATATTTGGAAGCTCAAAAGAACAATCAAATAAACGCTATACCCAGCAATCATTCCCCCAAATATGCACCAGTAATCAACCCAACTCTAAAAACGGGTTTACAGGCTATGATGACAGCCGCTCTGGTATGGCTGGATTAAACTGCAATTATGGATCAATTACATGCGCTTTATAATTTTTTGATCGGGCAGGTACTTGTGTATTGGTCATAAGCGTAGCAGCAGGAGCAAAGCAGCAAGGTCTGGATGCACCATTGCATTTTCAGTATCATGTGGTGGAGAAATTATGTGTGATCTTGTAGTAACCGGTTATACCAACAGCCCGCGCTCAAAATTCTGAGAGAAAATTATAATTGCAAAAATGTTAGCTATCGCAGTTACCATCGGCGGTTCTTACGAGAAAAGTTCGGGAGCTCCTTGTATGCGTGAACAGAGCGAAATGTTTTGCTGGATAATTAGACACCGCTATTCCATTCGAAATTACAGCCACCTCATTATCACTAATAAGCCATAATCAGGTGACTGTTTTAGTTATTTACTTGCTTCATTCAATAATGCGAGGTCTTCATTATCTAAAGATAAACCGGGAGCTGCCAACAAGCCTTCTAATTGGAAAAGATTAGTAGCACTTACCACTGGAGCACCCACATTTGGTTGCGCAAGTAACCATGCTAAAGCAACAGTGCTTGGAGCCGATTGGTGTTTTTCTGAAATTTTATCCAAAGCTGCCAAAACAGCAAAACCTTTTTCATTGAGGTATTTTGCAGCGCCACCGCCACGGATACTTTTGCTAAAATCAGCTTCTGAACGGTATTTTCCCGATAAAAAACCAGATGCTAAAGACCAATACGGGAAAACACTCATACCATATTTTTCTGCCAATGGAGCATAGTTAGTCTCATAGTACGCTCGCTCTACCAAATTATAGTGCGGTTGTAATGCCTGGTATTTTGGCAGTCCATACTTTTCGGAAGCGTCAAAAGAGGCAGTTAAGCGTTCCGGCGAAATATTAGAAGCTCCAATATATCTGACTTTTCCCGACTTGATGATTTCATTGTAGGCTTCCAGCGTTTCCTCCACCGGTGTTTTTTCGTCATCATAATGGGTGTAATACAGATCAATATAGTCGGTTTGCAACCTTTTCAATGATTCGTCAACTGATTTCAGAATATGTTTTTTGCTGGTGTCAATTGGATGAACACCTGTTGCGCCTCCAACTTTTGTCGCTATAATCAGATTTTCTCTGTTTCCTCTCGCCTTCAACCATGCGCCAATGATCTTTTCAGATTGACCTCCGGAACCACCATCAACCCAAAATGAATACATATCGGCAGTATCAATAAAATTAAATCCGCCTGCTGTAAAAGCATCCAGGATTTCGAATGATTTTTTTTCGTCCAAAGTCCATCCGAAAACATTTCCACCTAAATTAATTGGTGCTGCTTCAAGGTCTGTTTGTCCTATTTTTATTTTTTCCATCGCTATATTTTTAAAATTTTAATTAAGGGATTAAAAAGCCGTATCTACCACACCGCCATCCACACGTAATGCAGCACCTGTCGTCGCCGAAGATAACGGACTGGCTACGTACACCACCATATTGGCTACTTCCTCTGTTTTTGCAAAACGTTGGATGATTGACGAGGGTCTTTTTTCCTGTATAAATGCCATCGGTGCTTCTTCTACGGAAATATTTTTCGCCGCAGCAATTTCCTCAAACATTTTATCGGTTGCACTGGCCAGCGTAGGTCCCGGCAAAACGGCATTCACGGTCACATTGGTTCCTTTCAGGTATTTGGCCAAGCCTCTGCTTAAGCCTAAATAAGCCGTTTTGGTCACGCCATACAGTATCATGTCTTCAGGAATATTAATGGCCGATTCACTGGAAATGAAAATAATACGCCCCCAGTTTTTTGCTTTCATCAGCGGCGCATAATGACGCGAGAGTCGCACGCCACTCATTACATTAATCTCAAAATCACGGAACCAGTGTGCATCGTCAGTAGTTTCAAACGGCTGATTTCCATAAACGCCCACATTATTTACCAAAATATCGATTTCAGGCAATTGTTCTATCAAAGCATTTACTTCTTCTACTTTTGAAAAATCAGCGACAATGCCGTCAACTGATGCATCAGCTACTGCTGACTTGATAGACTGAATCGCATTTCGCAAAGTTTCTTCCGTCCGGCTGTTGATATACACTGAGGCTCCTTCTTTTGCCAAGCCTAAAGCAATGGCATATCCGATACCGGAAGCAGAACCTGTTACTAATGCTGTTTTTCCTTTTAACTGTAAATCCATTCGATTATATTTTACATTATACCTGCAAATTTAAGGCTAATAGGTGTATAATAAAAATTATTTAACTTTGCCACTTATATAAGTTTAGTTATAGATGAAAACAAATTTAGAATGGTTTAGAAGTTTTAAAGCTATCTATGAGACAGGGACCTTAACCGCGGCGGCCAAACAATTGGCGCTTTCACAACCCGGTGTTAGTTTGCACTTAAATTCACTGGAAGTCTACACGGGTTTTCCGCTTTTTGAACGGAAGTCGAAAAAAATGTATCCTACAGAAAAAGGAAAGATTCTTTATAATCAGGTAGAAAATCTACTGACTTCTTTCGACAGTGTAGAAGAACTGTTACACAGAAAATCCGGGGATATTCGCCCTACCGTCAGTGTCGGTGTTTGCGTGGAACTGTTTCAGTATTTTTTAGAAGATCAATTATATCAATTCGATTTTAACCTGATTGCTAAATTTGATAACGATGATTATTTGAGACAGTTACTGGAAAAAAACATTTTGGATTTCATCATTACCAACAGAAAAAACAATGAAAAGGATTGGGAATATGAAGATTTTTTTGTAGAAAAATTAGTTTTGGTGGCAGGTAAAAATGCAGATGTAGCAACCATACAGAATTTAATGGATCAGAAAAAATGGAGCGAAAGCAAGGATTGGTTAAGAAATCAGAAATGGTACGGAACGGCAGCCGACATGGAACATGTCATCAAATATTGGAAAGTACATTTCAATGAAACTCCTGATTTTTCACCGAACTTTATCGTTCCCAATAAATTTTCGATCTTGAAAAGTTTGTCAAATGATAATGCGTTCTCTGTTTTACCTGCATTTTTATGTAAAAATCATCCCCATATACACCTCATCAACAGTCCCAAAGAAGTGAACAATCCGCTGTATCTCTGTAAAAGAAAAAAATTACAGAGCCCAATTGAAATCAACTGGATCACCCAATTTCTCCATGAAAAAGCTAAAAACTTATTGAATGACACCTAAGCGGCAAAAGTCCGCTGTGATGCACAAGTGAAACAGGGATTTGATGTGTTTCTGACACGGATCCCTACATTAAAAAAAAGGCGGATTACCAGATGAGGAAAGGAATAAATCATTTTCGGGAATAATGGGATGTTTCAGGAAAATAAAGCTGAAATGATCCCGGTTACATTTATAAATTAAGGTCTTCAATTACCGAAGTATAACCAAATCTTTTAGAAGTGAAGTAAAATTAAACGAAATGGCTTAAATTTGAAATTTACAAAATAAATTAGCTTGGATATACTGACCATCATAACTGTGCTTATTCTTTTATGCACGGCTTTTTCTTTTTTAAACGAAAAATTTATCAAGCTCCCTGGTACAATTGGTGTCATGGCTGTTTCTTTAGTTGTTTCTATATTGATATTAGTGGCAGGAAAATCACATTCCGGAATTAGTGCAACCGTAACTCTGATGGCGCGCAGCATTAACTTTTCCAAAGTGCTACTGGATGTAATGCTGGGTTTTTTGCTTTTTGCCAGTGCTATTCATTTTGATTACAAGAAACTTAAAATGCTCAGGCTCCCAATATTTATATTAAGTACGATCGGGGTACTGATATCTACCGGTATATTCGGGGGTTTACTATATCTTGTTACCTTGTTTATCAATCTTCCAATCCCTGCAATTTATTGTTTCATTTTCGGGGCACTGATCTCTCCCACAGATCCGATTGCCGTGAGTTCTATACTGAAAAAATCGAAAATACCAGCAAGACTCAATATTATTATTTCTGGCGAATCGCTATTCAATGATGCTGTAGGCCTGATTTTATTTGTAACACTTTTGGGTATAGTTCATGAATCCGGCACAACTACCGTGACAAGCACTATTAAACTGTTTGCACAAGAAGTGATTGGCGGTATCGTGATAGGAGCGATCGTTGGTTATCTGGGATATAGACTTATTCGCTCCATACGCGATTTTCAAACTATCGTACTGATCTCTATTTCAATGATTTTATGCATATCGCTCATTGCCGGTAAATTTCATGCGTCCGTTCCGCTGGCTGCGGTTACTGCAGGATTATTGATCGGCAACCTGAATTTTGGTGTGGGGCATCCTGCCAATGAACACCTGAACCAGGTTTGGCAATTATTGGATGAAGTACTGAATACCATTCTTTTCGTAATGATCGGATTACAACTGATCATGATGTCTTTTTTAAACAATTACTGGCTGGTTGGATCACTTTCTATTGTAATCTTATTATTCGCAAGATTGGTAACGGTAACTCTGCCCGCTATGTTTGTGCTGCGTAAAGTGAATTTTAACAATCTTACGATCCTAACCTGGGCGGGATTAAGAGGCGGTATATCCGTTGCGATGGCACTTTCATTACCAAATTCACCGTACCGTGAAACAATACTTTCCGCTACTTATTTTATTGTTATATTTTCTATATTAGTCCAAGGATTAACGCTTAATAAAGTGGTAGCAATGTTAGTCAAAAACGACGCAAACAAAAACAAAAATTAAAACCTCACCCTCTTAAATATACATGTCGTTATAGAAGAAAGAGAAGCCAGCACAGGCAAATTTATGCTGGGTCGATTGCTGCCTGTCCGTCAAAAAACAATGGCTGGTCCTTTTATTTAAATCAACCACATGGATCCGTTAAACTATACTGCAGATCTAAAAGGTGACCCATGCCAAATGAAGCGTCGGGATGATTATTATCAATGTTTCCTTTAAGAACTTTATCCGACCTTTCCGTAAATTTAATGGACTATATAACCAAAAAGGTTGCGGTAAAAGGGCTTCCCGAGGACGCACCATTTTTCCTGGAAGACAGACCAATTTGCGGTGGTATTTTTCCCTTAGCAGTGCGAAAATGTATTCAAATGATATTTTTAGCGCAGTGCGCAGCGGGAGAAAAAAAAGCATATCAAAAATGACGTTTTCATTTGCTAAGATGATTTTTTATCAGGCAGCGTAGCAGTCTATTATTTTTTATCTTTATTCTATTTAAAAAAAACCTCACAAAAAAGTATCTTTACACCCGAAATGAAAAAAAATCAAAAATCAGCTGCAATTGGTTTCATTTTCGTCACGCTGTTAATCGATATTACAGGGTGGGGAATCGTGATTCCTGTGGTTCCGAAACTGATTCAGGAATTAGTAGGGACTTCCGATGTAAGTGTTGCCTCTCAATATGGCGGTTGGCTGAGTTTTTCCTACGCCGGAATGCAGTTTATTTTCGCATCCGTTTTGGGTGGCTTGAGTGATAAATATGGCAGAAGACCAATCATCCTTTTTTCGTTATTGGGATTCTCATTGAATTTCTTCATCCAGGCAATTGCGCCCACCATCTTCTGGCTGTTTGTAGGGAGACTTTTTTCTGGAGTTACCGGAGCGAGTATTACGACCGCGAGTGCATATATCGCTGATATTTCCAATGATGAAGACCGGGCAAAAAACTTTGGCGTAATCGGTGCTGCCTTCGGTTTAGGGTTTATAATCGGCCCTGTCATCGGAGGGTTTTTGGGGCAATATGGAGCGCGCGTTCCTTTCTACGCAGCTTCGGTTTTATGTTTGATCAACTTTCTTTATGGCTGGTTTATTCTTCCCGAAAGTCTGGACAAAGAACACCGGCGACCTTTCAACTGGAAACGCGCAAACCCTGTGGGTTCTCTGCTGCAACTGAAGAAGCATCCGGAAGTTTTGGGATTGATTTCAACTTTAGTTCTTGTGTATATCGCTGGACATGCCGTTCAAACGAACTGGACTTTCTTTACCATGTACAAATTCGGCTGGAGCGAGAAACTGGTTGGTCTTTCCTTAGGCTTCGTCGGTTTGATGGCGGCTTTGGTTCAGGGATATTTAATCCGGCTTATACAGCCTAAACTCGGCAACGAAAGAACCATTGTTTACGGACTGGCACTTTATGCAGTGGGTTTGGTTCTCTTTGCTTTTGCCAGTGAAAGTTGGATGATGTTTGCTTTTCTGGTACCGTATGGTTTAGGTGGAATTGCCGGGCCGGCACTACAGTCTGTAATATCAACTCAGATTCCTAAGAATGAACAGGGAGAATTGCAGGGTGCTTTAGCCAGTTTAATCAGTTTCACTGCGATTATAGGTCCGCCGTTAATGACGAATACTTTTTATTATTTCACGCATGATTCAGCACCTTTTAAATTTCCGGGAGCTCCCTTTTTTCTTGGATTTATATTGATGGCAGTGAGTGTTATTTTGGTCAATCGCCTTTTTCCCAGAAAGAAAAAATTTTAGCGGCCGGATCTTATTATTTATTTCGCTATAATTTTAAGAATAATTTAATTTTAAAAATGAAAAGGGATACCATAATCTTTTGTAATTTTACGCCATGGAATTAAGTATAGGTGAAATGCTCGTGATTGCCCTGGCAATCGTTGTCTTGTTTGGTCCTAATAAATTGCCGCAGATTGCACGCGATTTGGGGGAAGGAGTACGCAAAATGCGTGGCGCCATGGAAGACGTAAAAACTGAAATACTCAAAGAAACAGATAATCCTGTCTCGGAAATCAAAAGGGAAATCGACAAAGTGAAGCAGGCAGCCATGGACTTTAATCCTATGACTGAGCTGGACAAAGAGGTTCTTGCCAGAAGAGACGAGCCGAAAGTCAATCTTGCCGATAATGATACCCACGAGGGACCAGTAAGCCGCTAATATGCAGGAAATTATTCAGAAAGATCAATCCATTTTTCTTTTTCTCAATAATATGGGAAGTGAGCCTTTTGATCAATTATGGCTCATGATTTCAGCAACTTGGATTTGGATTCCGCTCTATGTTATTTTTCTTTACCTATTATTTAAAAACTTCAAACTCCGAAATTTAGTTTTTATTCTGATTTTCATTGCTTTGGGAGTTACTGTGTCTGATCAGTTGGCAGGTATTTTCAAAACAGGAATCGGCCGCCTACGACCGTGTCACGATCCTGCATTCATCGGAATAATGCGTTCTGTACAATGTGGCGGACAATATGGGTTTTATTCCAGCCACGCAGCAAATACCTTTTTTATCGCCACTTTTATGACTTTGCTTTTGCACAAAAAATATCGATTCTTACCCTATATTTTATTTGCTTGGGCAATCATTGTTTCTTACAGCCGAATTTATCTGGGTGTACATTTTCCGTTAGACGTTTTGATGGGAGCTTTGATGGGCTTTTTTGCAGGAGGCTTTTTCGCCACTTTAGCCTTAAAAGTAATTCACAAGCAGAACAGTTCAAATTCTACAACTTCCGTTTCAGAATAGTTTTCATTAAAATTTATTTTTAATAACCCTCTTCAATTTCTCAAGGAACCTTAATGAACTTAATTTCTTAACCAGAATCTTAATGGTTAATTTTCCGTAGCACATTCTTAAATTTTTCAAATTGAATTAGTGAAACTGTTAGTGAATTTAGTGTTTGAATCATTCTTTCAATCCCTCCAAGTTCGCAGAAATCATAATGGTTAATTTTCCTTAGCACATTCTTAAATTTTCAAATAGTGAAATTGCGGAAACTATTATTGTAATTCATGTTTGAATCATTCTTTCAATCCCTCCAAGTTCGCAGTAAATCTTAATGAACTTAATTTCTTAACCGAAGTCTTAATGGATAATTTTCCTTAGCACATTCTTAAATTTTAAAATGGTGGAATTGCGGAAATTATTAGTGCAATTCATGTTTGAATCATTCTCATTTCTTCGGCCACTCCTATCTTTTTTATATCTTTGCTTCTATGTCAGAAAATAACGATAAACGTCTCTTCCTCATCGATGCATTTGCGATGATTTTCCGTGGATATTATGCTTTAATCAGAAGCCCGCGGGTAACAAGTACCGGTATTGATACTTCCGCAATTTTTGGTTTTACCAACTCTTTAATCGAATTGATTCGCAGAGAAAAACCAACCCATCTCGCAGTGGTTTTCGATGTCGGCCAAGCCAGTGTGAGAACCGCTGATTTTGCGGATTATAAAGCCCACAGAAGCGAAACTCCCGAAGCGATAAAATTAGCAATTCCTTATATTCACCGTATTTTAGAGGCAATGCATGTGCCGATTTTGGGTCTGGAAGGTTATGAAGCCGACGACGTTATCGGAACGATTGCCTGCAAAGCCGAAAAAGAAGGTTATCAGATTTTTATGGTAACGCCCGATAAAGATTTTGCCCAATTGGTCACTGAAAATGTCAAAATTTATAAGCCAGGATTAAAAGGGGCTGAATTTGAGATTTTGGGCATTGAAGAAGTTAAAACGAAATATGAAATCGAAGATCCCAAACAGGTCATCGATTTTCTAGCAATGATGGGCGACGCGGTCGATAATATTCCCGGCTTGGAAGGAGTCGGCGAAAAAACGGCCAAGAAATTTCTGAAAGAATACGGCAGCATCGAAAACCTTTTAGCCAACACGGCAGATTTAAAAGGGAAAATAAAAGAAAAAGTGGAGAATTCAGCCGAACGGGGAATACTTTCCAAAAAATTGGCAACCATTATTTGTGATGTGCCGATTGACTTTCATCAGGAACAATATGATCTGGATATGCCCGATTTTGAAAAGGTAAAAGAGGTTTTTGATGAAATAGAATTTCGGCGTTTGTACGAAAACCTATACCGTGCTTTTGCTCCCACAAATGAAAGTGCAAAATCTAACATTAAACCATCACTTTCAAATCCTCAACCTGTAAAGGGTTCAGACCAATCCATGCAATTGGATTTGTTTGCAAACTTCGAAGAATTGGACCAGGCAACAACCACCAAAGAAACTGTTTTCGATAACGATCATCTTTATCAATACATCGATTCTCCAAAAGCGCAGCATATTTTAGTTCAAAATTTATTGGCTAAAAAAGCGGTTTCGTTCCATATAGAAACCACTTCTTCAGATGAAATGGAAGCCGAATTGATCGGAATGAGTTTTTCCTACAAAAATGGATTGGCGTATTATATTCCGTTATCAGAAAATCGGGATGAAGTTGTAGAAACCTTAGAAATCTTCCGCCCGTTTTTTGAGAAACAGGAGATTTTAAAAATCGGTCACAACATAAAATTTGATTACAAAGTTTTAAAAAGATATGGCATCTCTGTTGAAGGATTGCTCTTCGACACGATGATTGCGCATTATTTACTCAGTCCAGACGGTCGGCATGTTTTGGAGTATCTTTCGGAAATGTACCTTAATTATAAACCGATTTCAATTGAATCTTTAATTGGTAAAAAAGGAAAAAATCAGGCAACGTTCCGGTCACTTACCATCGAAGAACAGACAAAATACGCCGCCGAAGATGCCGACATCAGTTGGCGGTTGTACGGCGTTTTTGCGCCGCAACTTCAGAAAGAAAATCTTGAAGATTTATTTTTTAAGGTAGAAATGCCTTTAATGAAAGTTCTGGCCAAGATGGAATTAGAAGGAATTGCCCTCGATAAAAAATGGTTGGCGCAGGAAAGTATCGATTTAGAAAATGATTTGCGCAATCTAGAGAAAACGATTTTTGAACTTTCGGGGGAAGAATTTAATATGAATTCACCGAAACAGTTGGGAGAAGTTTTATTTGAAAAAATGCAGCTCGATCCCAAAGCCAAGAAAACGAAATCCGGTCAGTATGCAACTTCCGAAGATATTTTACAAAAACTATCATCGAAGCACGAAATCATTAAACACATTTTAGAATACCGGACTTATCAAAAATTAAAATCTACTTACGTCGATGCTTTACCGCTTCAAATCGATAAAAAAGACCATCGTGTTCATACCAATTTCTCGCAAACTACCGCAGCAACAGGACGTTTAGCAAGTGTAAATCCAAACCTGCAGAATATTCCGATCCGGACTTTACGTGGTCAACAAATCCGGGGAGCTTTTGTCGCCAATCCGGGAAATAAATTGATTGCAGCGGATTATTCTCAAATTGAACTGCGCTTAATTGCCGTAATTTCGGAAGAAGAAAATATGATTAAAGCCTTTCAAAGTGGCGAAGATATTCACGCTTCCACGGCTTCAAAATTATTTGGAGTTCCTTTGGAAGAAGTTACGAAAACCCAGCGTTCACAGGCGAAAACCGTTAATTTCGGTATTCTTTATGGTCAAGGAGCTTTCGGATTAGCGGAACAAACCGGTCTTTCCAGAAAGGAAGCGAAAGAAATGATTGAGTCTTATTTTGAAACCTATCCAAAGTTGAAAAAATACATGGCTGATCAAGTGGTGAAAGCGCAGGAAATGGGTTATGTTGAAACTATTTTACATCGCAAAAGACATCTCAAGGATATCAATTCTGCCAATTTTGTCGTAAAAGCGCACGCTGAAAGAAACGCCGTAAATGCACCAATTCAGGGAAGTGCAGCTGACGTTATTAAACTGGCAATGATCAGAATTGATGAACAACTTACCGAACAGAATTTAAAAACGAAAATGCTTTTGCAGGTTCATGATGAACTCGTTTTTGAAGCACCGGAAGAAGAACTGGAAACCGTAACCGCTTTAATTAAAAAAGAAATGGAATCCGCTTACGAAACCACCGTTCCTTTATTGGTGGAAGTTGGAGTAGGAGATAACTGGTTAGAAGCGCATTAGATTTGAATTTTTAATGCATAAAAACAGAAGGATTTAATTTAAGCAGTCGTTTGGTAAATCAGTGGAATAAGAAGTTCAATTAATTTTAAATGTAAAAATTATGAAAGCAGTAGTATTTTACGAACACGCAGATGCGCCAATGGAAAAATTCATGGAAGTTTTTCCCAAACATCAAGTGGTAGAAGATGAATTTATAAAAGCCGGAAAAGTTTTGGGAACCGGTGCGTTTGCTGTTCCCGGAGAAGGCGCGATGGCGATTTTTATCGATAAAGCCGTTGCCGAAGAGTTTGTGAAAAGAGATCCTTTTGTTTTGGAAGGATTGATCGCAAAAGTTACCATCAAAGAATGGAACGACGAAATGTAGATTATGAAATTCCTGAGTTTGTATAAAAATCATCAAAATTTGTAAATGATATCATTTTTACAAAGATTTAAAAAACTCCAGCGGAGTTTAATCTCTGTAGTAAAATATGAAGTCAAAATTCTGCGTTCCGTAGGAACGCCATCTAAAAAAGATAGAAATAATGTTATATCTTATTTAAATTGATATTTTAAAAATGGCAAATACCTACACACAGATTTACATTCAACGGTTTTTTGCTGTGAAATTTCGGGAAAATAAAATTTCAGAAGAAATAAGAGATGAGGTAGAAAAATATATCTGCGGAATTTTTAATCATAAGAAACAAAGCGTTTTAGCCATTTACGCAAATCCGGATCACATTCATATTTTCTTTTGCTACAGAAATCTTCAAATTTCAATTCCAGATCTGGTAAAAGTGGTTAAGGTTGAATCAACTAATTTTATTAACGAAAAGAAATATTTAAAAACTCATTTTTCATGGCAGGAGGGATATGGTGCTTTTTCCTATTCGAAAAGCCAAAAAGAAAATGTGATCAAATATGTTTTAAATCAAAAAGAACATCATCAAAAACAAAGTTTTAAACATGAATATATCGGTTTTTTGAAAAAGTTTGAAATAGAGTTTAAAAATGAATATCTATTTGAATTTTTTGAATAACCAGTAGATGGCATTCCTCTGGACCGCTATTTTAAACTGCAAACCTAAATCTACAGAGATAAGATTCCTATGGAATCTTGAAATAAATATTAAATGAAATTCCTGATCATCATTCCCACACACAACGAAGAGAATAATATTCTATTCACCCTGAAATCTCTGCAACAACAGACTTTTCAGGATTTTTCCTGCATTGTAGTCAATGATGGTTCTACGGACAAAACCCAGCAGGTTGTTGACGGATTTATTCTTAACCATCCTAAATTTAAAATTCTGAATTTACAGGAATCAGCGCATCAACCTGGCGCGAAAGTAGTCCGGACTTTTAATAAAGGTTTAGAAACCGTTGTTTTAAATGATTTTGATGTCATCTGTAAATTCGATGCAGATATTATTTTTCCGCCCAATTATTTAATGAAAGTTAATCAGATCTACGAAACGCAGCCTAAAGCAGGAATGGTATCGGGGATCGTTAAAATACCGAAATCTATTTTTGAAATGGCGTTGGCATTCGATTTTAAAGATGAAAAGCACCAATGGAAATTCGAAAATTTATCCTCCAAAAATCATGTTCGCGGCCCGATAAAATCCTATAGGAAACAATGCTTTCAGGATATGAAGGGTTTGCGCCCGGTTTTGGGCTGGGATAATATCGATGTGATGTTGGCCAGAAAAAACGGTTGGGAAACGATCACTATAAAAGACTTGTGGGTCAAGCATTTACGTCCGACCGCTTTTCAGTATAAGAATCAGAAAGCCGAAAAACTCGGTGAGTATTTTTATAATATTGGGTTGAATCTGCCTTTGATTCTGATTTCATCGGCAAAATCATCATTGAAAAACAGATCATTGGGAGAGTTTTTAACGACGATGAAATCTTTTTTTAAACAAAAAGGAAAACGGGAATTATCAAAAGATGAAATCAAATTTATAAGAAAATTACGCTGGAAACAGGTATTCACTAAAAAATAAACAAATATGAAAAAAATAATTTCCCTTTTAACGGCGTGTTTTTCGATTTTTTCAATTGCCCAAAAAAATGCTGATCTCATCATCACCAATGCGAAAATCTACACGGTCAATCAAAATTTTGATACCGCAGAATCGATGGCGATTTCTAATGGGAAAATTGTTGCGGTGGGAAAATCTGCGGATATTCTGAAAAATTACAAATCTAAAAACGTTCAGAATCTTCAAGGGAAAGCTGTTTTCCCTGGATTAATCGATGCGCATTGCCATTTTACCGGTTTTGCCACCGACAAATGGAAATGTGAATTGTGGGGTACCAAATCCTGGGATGAGATTGTAGCAAAAATTTCAGATTACGCAAAAACTGCTCCGAAAGAATGGTTATACGGCAGAAGTTGGGATCAGAATGATTGGGCAGTTAAAGAATTTCCGAACAAAGAAAAGCTCGATCAACTGTTTCCAAACCGACCGGTTTATTTGAAACGAATCGATGGTCACGCGGCGGTTGCGAATCAAAAAGCGTTGGATATTGCCGGAGTGACGAAAGATTCAAAAATTTTGGGCGGCGAAATTGAAGTTAAAAACGGAAAACTGACGGGGATTTTAGTCGATAACGCCATGTTATTGGTAGAAAAACACATCCCGGAAATTGAAGATAAAGAGGCCATTCAGTATTTTGCAGATTTACAGAAAGAATGTTTTTCTTACGGTTTGACCTCGCTTCATGATTGCGGAATTTCCGAAAAAACCTTAGGTCTTTTAGAAAAAGCACAGGCACAGAATGCTTTGCAGATGAAAATTTTTGCTTTGATGGAAGATAATCCTGATTACTATGACCGCTGGATTAAGAAAGGTAGATATACCAATAAAAACATTACTGTTGGCGGTTTTAAAGTCTATTCCGATGGAGCATTAGGTTCACGGGGCGCTAATTTAATTCACGATTATTCGGATAAAAAAGGCTGGAGAGGTTTTCTATTAAGTGAAAGAACCCATTTCGAAAATTTAGCCAAGAAATTAAAAAACAGTGATCTTCAAATGTGTACCCACTCGATTGGAGATTCTGCTAACCGAACGATTCTTCAGATTTATGGTGAAGTTTTGGGTGTGAAAAACGACCGAAGATGGAGAATTGAACATGCCCAAATTGTTAATAAAAACGATTTTGGTTTGTTTGGAAAATATTCGGTTATTCCTTCAGTACAGCCTACTCATGCGACTTCCGATATGTATTGGGCGGAAGACCGTTTAGGAAAAGACCGTTTGAAATATGCGTATGCTTATGAAGATTTATTGAAACAGAATGGCTGGCTTCCGTTGGGAACCGATTTTCCGGTGGAAGAAATAAATCCCTTAAAAACTTTTCATTCTGCCGTGGCGAGAAAAGATTCACAGAATTTTCCTGCAAACGGATTTCAGAAAGAAAATGCGTTGACCAGAGAACAGGCAATTCGTGGAATGACCATCTGGGCGGCAAAAGCTGCGTTTCAGGAAAATGAGATCGGAAGTTTGGAAGTTGGGAAATCTGCGGATTTTGTAGTTTTAAACCAGGATTTAATGCAGGTGGAGGAAAGCAGGATTTTGGAATCTAAAGTTCTGGAAACTTACAGTGGCGGAAAAAGAGTCTTTTATAATAAAGAATATTATGATGATTTAGCCCAAAAGTTGTCAGGAAGAACTTATGGAATTTCCTTTTCTAAATAATTCCGAATACCCTTAACCTTGAAAAAAATCGCCTACATAGAGCTCGATACCCACGCAGAAATTGCGGGAAATTTCATGGAATTAATGAAAGAATCTAAAGCGTTTGAGGTGGATTATTTTTTTTCTGAAAGAATCATTAAACAAATCGGGAAACCTCATTTCAATATTCATTTAAGTGAAAATACCGAACTTTTAAACCAGTTAAATAAGAAACAATATGATCTGGTAATCATTGGAACGGCGCATCGGTATTTTAATTTATTTAATGAAATTGCCGGGAAATTCAATACTTCGGTTATTGTTCATAATCTGAATTTTACGAAGATTTCCCGTTTTCAACTTTTCAAAAATATCTTTAAAAAAGACTTTAAATACCGTTTGAAACTCTGGTTAAAAGAAGATTTGCTTTGTGCACCGAAAGTCTTTAGAAAAGTAAAAAACCTTCTGGTTTTAGAAAAAAGTTTACTGCAGCAAAATCTTAAATATTTTCCTGTTTTCTTTAATCAATTTAAAGAGGTGAACAATGGAGGAATTTATACGGTTGTCATTCCCGGCGCGGTTTCTCAGGCACGAAGAGATTATAAAAAAGTGTTTGCTGATCTCAAGAATTTTAACCGTACCGAATCTCATTCTGCAAAGTCTGTGCAAGTTATTTTTCTCGGAAAAGCAGAGGGGAAAGAACTGCTGTGGTTAAAAGATTTTGACAAAGAAAAATCCCCAAATATTTCAATTCAGTATTTTACCGAAAAAGTTCCTCAACCTGTTTTTGATGAATGGATGAATAAAGCCAATGTTTTGTGGTGTCCCATTCAAAGTGAAACCGAATTCTTCAGCAACAAAGAAATCTACGGAAAAACTAAAATGAGCGGTAATGTCGGCGATGCCATTAAATATGGAAAAGTGGCTTTCTTTCCCGAAAATTATCCGTCGGATTTTGAGTTTATCATTAATGAAAAGGCAAATTCAGGACAGGAAATTTTCGACTTTAATTCAGAAAATTCTTACGATTTTCAAAAGGAATTTGGTGAACATATAATCGCTGAGGAACTCGAAGAAATCTTGAAATCTTTACTCTAATTTTTTAAAATTTAAAGATACTTTTAAAAAATTTCTTATTCAGATAATCTTCGATTGGGAAGATCTTCATTACGTGATTGGCGCCGAAAATTACGATTAAAACAAATGCAGGTTTGTACAGAAGGTTGATCAGATTGCTTTTTGTTACCGGAAACATGATTGCTAAAGTAATTGCTAAAGTACAGATAATAAAAACGTACATCATCTCTATGGTCAGCGGGAAAACTTTAAATTTCACGTAATTAAAATAAATTTTAATCATATTAAATAAGGTAAGCGAAATCGCTGTTGCGATCGCAATTCCGATAATTCCAAATTCGGTTTGCGTGAGAAAAAGATAGTTCAAGGTGATCGTAGTAATGGCTAAAAACAGCATTACTACAATATTGAACCGGTAATGTTTTGACAGCGAAATAATATGTCCGTTGAAGCCGGTAGCCAAATCGAAAAGCATGGCGAATCCTAAAATCCAGACCACAGGTTCGGCTTGTAGTAACTGTTCGCCATTTTTTATAAAATTACTCAGATAAGGGAATCCCACCAAAATACACGAAAATAATACGGCACCCAGAAAAAACAGGGTTAATGAAGTTTTTTTGTGAAAACGGTCGAGTTCTTCGAATTCGCCTTCAGCAATGGTTTTATTGATAATCGGAGCCGAGATATTGAACAGTCCCATTTGGGGAATGAGGATAAAAGAGAGAATTGATAAAATAATACTATAAACTCCATTTTCTTCAAAATTGAGGAATTCTCCGATCATGAAATTATCAACCCGGAAAGCAATATAATTTCCGATATTTCCTAAAAACCCGTAGAAACTATAATTCAGGATTTCTTTCCAAAGGTTGTCTTTTTTTATATAACCTGTATTGAAATCAGGCTGTATTTTTTCCAGTTTATTGGCATAAAAAAAATAGCCTACCAACGATAAAATAAACATGCCTATGAAAAATCCATACGAACCTTTTTCGGAAACTCCTAAAAAGAAAAACAAACAGAAAGCTCCCAAATTGGCGATTTTTGGAAAGAGATTTTCGAAAATATTTGGAACAACAATTCGCTTGAAGTTGGTGAGATACTTATTAAAAACAGCAGATAAAGCCATTATCAGAATAAGCGGGAGAATCAGAAGTTTCATTTTCCACAGTTGCAAAGTTTGGAATTGAGGAAACAAGAGAAAAAAAGCGAAAAATAATAGCGAAAAAATGACGAAATTCAACAGAACCCCGGCAAAGGAAAGGGAAAGTAAATTTTGATGTTTGCCCTCTTTTTGGGTCTGATGAAAAAACTTAACCGTAGAAAAAGAAAGTCCAAAAACGACGATGGGCAAAAGCATTTCGGCGGTTGGCATTATGTAGCGCAACTTTCCGTAAAACTCCATGTCATACGGGAAAATGAAAATCGCAGAAATGGTTCCCAGTAAAAAACCAAAATATCCGATTAAGGAATATTTAAAACCTTGGCGAGCAACTATACTCATAGTTTAGTGGTTTTTGAGGAATTTAAATTTTCTTTGAAAGTGAAATTTCGCACCATATTATTAACGGTAAATTGGTTTTTTAAATAGAATTAGTTAGTAAATTTCTAAATCATCAATGTTGTTTTCAAATTCAAGAAAACAAAGATAGTAAAATATGTTAAATAAATGTTAAATTCGCAAGCGGATGTGAAATGATTTTAAGTTGACGGGATTTTGTATTAAATTTAACAATATTCTGATCTGACCAAAATTAAATCTGGACAGACTAAAAGTTTCTGCCTAAAATATTATGAAAAAAGTTCTTATTCTCCTCGTTTTTAGTTTAGTGACCTCCTGTAATTCCGTTAAAAATATTCAAGAAAAACCATTTGTTTGGGAAGGTGCCAATGTTTATTTTCTTTTGACTGATCGTTTTAAAAATGGAGACCCTTCCAATGATATAAATTATGAAAGAAAGGAAAAAGCTGCCGTTCTTCGTGGATTTGAAGGTGGCGATTTAAGAGGAGTCATTCAAAAAATTGATGATAATTACTTTTCTGATTTGGGAATTAATGCGATATGGATTACCCCTGTTGTAGAACAAATTCACGGCGCAACAAATGAAGGAACAGGAAACACTTATGGTTTTCATGGGTACTGGACAAAAGACTGGACGGAACTCGATCCGAACTTCGGAACCAAAAATGACCTTAGAGAATTGGTAGAGAAAGCCCATAAAAAGGGAATTCGAATTGTCTTAGATGCAGTTATTAATCACACCGGTCCGGTGACTGATGTCGATGAAGTATATCCAGATTCCTGGGTGAGAACTTCGCCCACTTGTACTTATAATAATTTTAAAAATACAACAGAATGTACTTTGGTGGCTAATCTTCCAGACGTTTTAACAGAATCAGATGAACCTGCTGAACTGCCGCAAATGTTAGTGGATAAATGGAAAAGAGAAGGAAAATATGAATCTGAAATGAAATCCCTTGACGCCTTTTTTGGGAGAACAGGTTATCCGCGGGCACCGAAATATTACATTATGAAATGGCTGGCAGATTATGTTCAGGAATACGGAATTGACGGTTATCGCGTTGATACCGTAAAACACACCAACGAAGATGTTTGGAAAGATTTCCAGAAAGTTTGTCAGGAAGCTTTTGATATTTATAAAAGAAATAATCCTTCAAAAGTACTTGATAACAATCTGTTTTTTACCGTTGGTGAAGTGTATGGCTATGGAATCTCTCAAAAACAAAATTACGATTTCGGTGATAAAAAAGTAAATTATTATCAAAACGGTTTTAAGTCGCTCATCAATTTTGATTTTAAAGGAGATGCAAACAAACCTTATGAAGAACTCTTTTCTAATTATTCAAAATTATTGCATTCTGATTTAAATGGAAAGACAGTTATGAATTATTTAACTTCTCATGATGACGGTTCACCCTTTGACAAGGAAAGGAAAAGAACTTATGAGGCAGGAACAAAATTATTATTAGCACCTGGAATTTCACAGGTTTATTACGGAGATGAAACGGCCAGAATATTAGCGGTCGCTGGTGCAGAAGGCGATGCAAATCTCCGTTCGAACATGAACTGGAATGATTCAAAAAATAATTTAGCTACTCAAAAACTATTGGAACATTATCAGAAATTAGGGAAATTCAGAGCGGATCATCCTTCAGTAGGAGCGGGCGTTCACCAAATGATTTCCTCTTCGCCATACTGGTTCACGAGAAGTTATAATGATGATAAAGTGTTAATCGGTTTAGACTTGAATTCTGGAATTAAAGAAATTTCGGTATCGGGAATTTTTGATGATGGCATTCGTCTTCGGGATGCTTATTCGGGGGAAATCATTACTGTTCAAAACGGAAAAGCAACAATTAATACTCATTATTCCATCGTTTTATTTGAAAAAATTTAAAAATGAAAAAACTAATTCAACTATTTCTATTATTAATTTCAACGATATTTTTTGCACAAAAAGTTCCCGAAATTAACAAAACCGAATTTTCAGAAGAGGCTTTAAACCAAAAAATAACCGCTCTGGAAGGAAAGAAAATTTCCATCTCAGATGTTTTGAAAAAACACGAAGGCCGAATCTTAATTATTGATTTCTGGGCGAGTTGGTGTCGCGACTGTATCCTCGCACTGCCTGCTACAAAAGAGTTAAAAGAAAAAAATCCCGAAATAGACTTTGTGTATTTTTCGCTGGACCGTTCCCACGAACAGTGGAAAAGAGGATTGGATAAATATGAAATTACCTCCCAGGAAAATTATTGGTTTGACGAAGGTTGGAAAAACAATTTCAATAATTACATCGATTTGAATTGGGTGCCACGATTTATGATCATTGATCAAACCGGTAAAATTGCCAAGTATTACTCCATTCATCCGAACGATCAGGATATTCAGACAACGATTGATTCTTTAAAACAGAAGTCTTTTTAATGGAAAGGCAATTCCAGGAAATTATTCAGCGGTTGAATACTCCGGAAAATTTCCGCGAAATTTTTGGCTGCCTCCCGGGCAAAAAGTGAATCGTCAGAAACCGGATGGCTAACGGTAAAACTTTTCAGTTTCAGATATTCTGCCATCGGATGGTTCTTTTCAAAACCGGTGGGAACTCTTTTTAATTTGCTTTCTACACTTAATCCACGGAAATTATTCCGGAAATCGTTCTGTTCTAAAATCTTTAAAAAATCGTCACCACTGGCCGAAATTTCCTTTCGGATTTCTTTTAAAATCGCAGGTTCCGGATTATAAACTCCGCCAGCCAGAAAAGATTTGCCCGGTTCGATATGCAGGTAATATCCCGAAATTTTACTGCCTTTTCCCATCCCTAAACTTACGCCGAAATGCGTTTTATACGGAGTTTTATCTTTAGAAAAACGCGTGTCACGATAAATTCGAAACAGAGATTTTTTAGGATCAATTTTCAAAATTTCTTCATCAAATTCAGCAATTTCCTGAATTAAAGTTTCAACAAAAGATAACACATCGTCTTTCGCTTTTTCGTATTGATCTTTGTTTTCATTAAACCAGACGCGGTTATTGTTTCTTTCGAGAGTTTTTAGAAAGCTTAAAGTTTCGTTTTTTATCATTTTAGTTTTTTTTGAAACGGTCAGATTAACCGGAATTTTTTTTGCAATTAAGGATATCACAAATTTAAAGATTATTCCTTTTCAACAATAAAATGAATTGAACAAAAAAACCACAACAAGTTGTGATTTTCTAATGAATGAAATTTAATTTGAAATGAAATTTAGTATGTTATATTTGAATGATTTTTTTGTAATGATTTTGCGGTAAATTCCAGGAGCAGGATTTCGCTTCACTGGAGAGGTAGGCGATTTTTCGGTTTTCAGTGTCAAAAATTCTGACGCCTTCCACCCATAATTTCGGAGTTCTGTAAATATGAAGACTCACCGAAATGCCTTCCGAATTATTAATGATAGAATTGATGTCGGTTTGTTCTTCTACCAAAACATCACCAACTCTGGCAGTTGTTTTCGAGTCATATTCGATAAAGTTTGAATTTTCACGATAACTGGCTTCGGTTAAGCTTCCTTTTAAAACTTTGATTTTTGCGTCGTAATTGGAATGGTCTCGGATTGCAGAATAATTATTAATTCCCCAGATCTTTAGCGAAGCCACAAATTCATCATGATAAACCGGAATTCGCATCAGGGTTTCGTTCGGAACTTCTAAAGGAGAAATTTGAAATAATTCGTCGAAATCTTTGAACTGAAACGTAAACAACAAGTCGCAGACATCGTCGAAACTTAAATGTTTCTTGGTTTTTAAATCCAGTAAAACCTGCTCCAGATTATGTATTCCACCATTTGTTTTCATGTGTTTTAGTTTGATGGTGTAAAATTAGTCACAACCTTCTGGAATGTTTTATAAAAAGGTGCTGACTTTTATCACAAGTGATTTATGTCAGCGTTTTCAGATCTTATAATCGTCCCGAATTTCATCGCTTTTTGCGAAACAAACCGGTGAAGAATTTTCCTGAATTTCCGGTGAATCAAGACTTTTTAATTTTTCTGAATTAAATTTTTCAGACTCATTTTTTGCGATGGACAGGGTTTTCCAGTTTGTGTTTGTCAACATTTTTCCGAGATAAACGATTTGCCCGATGTGGTAAGGATGATGGGCGAACTGTCGTAGAACGGCATCCAGAATGCTGAGTTGTTCACCACGGATGAGGATGGTATCATTCCAGTTTTCTTCTTTAATCTGGTTCAAAGCACCGAAAAAAACAGTCCATCCTTTTTCCCAGACCGTCAGCATTTCTGCTTTGGAATTAATGTCATTTTCAAATTCGGCGTCGCGGTTGCGGTTCGGTTTTTCGCCGTCTTCGGTACGGAAATCAGTCCAGCGCGAAAGCATATTTCCCGAAAGGTGTTTTGCTAAAGTGGCGATAGAATTACTTTCTTCATTGTATTTCCAAAACAGCTGTTCCTCAGAAACCTGATCGAAAGTTTTTTCGGCAAGTTCTTTATAATATTGAAAACGTTTGATGAAAAGCTCTTTCATTTTAAATCTTTTTTAATAAAAATTGGAACGATCAAATTTAGTGAAAAGTAAAAGACAGGAGATGCTTTTTTTATAAAATGCGTTTCAGAATATTATTTTTTTATAAATTTAATATTTTGATATCTAGATAATTACCAGCTTGAAAAGTCTTTCTTGCTACAGTTGATTTTCTCTTTAAAATATTATTTATTTTGCCTGAAAGTTGTAATTTTGATAAAAACAAAATCATGATTGGCCTTGAGAACCGTTGCAAAAATTGCAGTCAACATTTGCTTTTGAATCAAAAATACTGTCACGCGTGTGGCCAAAAAAGTGATACGCACCGGATTAATTTTCACTTTCTTCTGCATGAAGTTCAGCACGGTATTTTGCATGTACACAGCGGAATTGTTTTCACCATAAAGGAACTTTTTACAAGACCCGGCCACATGTTGCGCGAATATCTCGATGGCAGGCGAAAACAGCACTTTCCGCCGCTGCTTTTTGTTTTGGTAATGGGTTCGGTCTGCGCGCTGATTCAGTTTTTTTTGAAACATAAAACGGAAGCAAAAAGTGATCATACACTGACGACAAATTTATCAAAAACAGAAATCGCCAACTATATTGATTTTAAAGGTCTTATCGCTTATTTTGAGCATATTTTCGAGTGGCTGGGCGGACATCTGGCTTTTACCATTTTGCTGATGCTTCCCATTGCGGCGCTCGCTTTCTTTTTGGGTTTCAGAAAGTATCGGTATAATTATCCTGAATGGCTGGTTATCCTTCTTTTTCTTGCTGGACAGTGCCTAACTTTTTATGTTCCGTTTATTTTTCTCAGTCATTTTGCAGGGAATTTTAATTTTCTGTTTTTCGTGCTTTGTTGGGCTTTTGTTACTTTTTCACTTATTCAGCTTTTTAACAGCCGCGGGAAATGGTATGTTTTTTTACGGGCATGTTGGTCTCTGTTTCTCAGTTATTTATTTTCAGTAATCTACATCATATTTGCGATTTTATTGATCACCGCAGTAGGAATTTTGCTGTATGGCTATGATAATATTATTCCTAAAATAATGAATAAACTGTGATAAGTAACAGCTATTCAAAAAATGCAAGGATATTTTTAATATTTAAAAGTTTTAATCAATACATTTGTAATCGACTTTTTTAAAATATTAAGATGGACTTTAAAAACTTTTCGATGCCGTACAGCATCAACCCCGATTACGCACAAAAAGTGGCTTACTTTTCAATGGAATTTGCCATTGATCAGGCGTTAAAAATATATTCCGGAGGCCTTGGGTTTTTAGCCGGTTCTCATATGAAAAGCGCTTATAATTTGAAGCAGGATATCGTAGGAATCGGTATTTTATGGAAGTTCGGTTATTACGATCAGGCCAGAAATCATGACCAGACCTTGCAGCCAACCTGGACCCGGAAAATGTATTCGTTTTTGCAGGATACGGGAATCATGTATCAGATCGAAATTCATTCTGCTCCTGTTTGGGTAAAAGTGTATTATTTGGCACCTGAAATTTTCCATACAGCTCCGATGTTTTTTCTTTCCACGGATGTTCCTGAAAATGACCATGTTTCAAAAACCATCTGTCACCGCTTGTATGATGCCAATGAATCGACCAAACTCGCGCAGTATATTCTGTTGGGAAAAGGGGGAGCAAAGTTGTTGGACATGATGAATTTCGAACGGGATGTTTATCATTTGAATGAAGCGCACGGTCTCCCGGCAGCATTTTATCTGTTGAAAAAATTCGGCGGCGATTTGGAAAAAGTGAAAGAGAAACTGGTATTTACCACCCATACGCCTGAAGAAGCCGGAAACGAGAAGCACAATATTTTTATGTGCCATGATATGTCGTATTTTTCGGGATTATCGATTGACGAAGTGAAAACGATTGAAGGTGTTGAAGATGACCGTTTTAACCATTCTCTCTGTGCGCTGCGCATGGCGAGAATTGCCAATGGAGTTTCCCAGTTGCACGGCGTAGTGTCGCGGGCAATGTGGAGCAAATATTCTAAAATTTGCGAAATCAAAGCGATTACCAATGCGCAGGAATATAAATACTGGGCAGATAAACCTTTATATCAGTCGAAAGATGAAGATGATTCGACGATGTTTGATTTCAGGAAGAAACATTTAAAGAAAAGATTATTCAAAATTGTGGCAGATCAAACTGGAAATTTATTTGATTCAAATGTATTCACCATTGTTTGGGCCCGAAGATTCGCCGGTTATAAAAGAGCGGATTTATTACTTCACGATAAAGAACGGTTTGAAAAATTATTAAATAATCCGAAATATCCGGTACAGATTATTTGGGCAGGAAAGCCTTACCCAATGGATTATTCAGCGATTTCTACTTTTAATGGTTTAGTAGAAGAGAGCAAGAATTACAAAAACATGGCGGTGCTTACCGGTTATGAATTAGCATTGAGTAAATCGATGAAGCAGGGATCGGATCTTTGGTTAAATAATCCGCGCGTACCGAGGGAAGCATCCGGAACCTCTGGAATGAGCGCTGCGATGAACGGCTCCGTAAACCTGTCCACCGATGATGGCTGGATTCCTGAGTTTGCAAAACATGGCGAGAACTCTTTTGTAGTTCCAAAAGCAGATTACGAAAATATGAGCGTTTACGATCAGGATAATTACGACCTCGGGAAATTATACGAAATTTTAGAAAACGAAATTATTCCCATGTATTACGACCGGCCGGCGGAGTGGAGAAAAGTGCAGCAAACCGCAATGGATGATGTTAAAATTGCCTTTAATTCTGACCGAATGGCCGATGAATATTATAAGCAGATTTACATTAAATAAACTTGTTAAAATAAAAAGAAATCCGGAAGCAGCAATGTTTCCGGATTTTTTTATGAATTATTGTAGAATTATTTTAGAAAAAAAAATTAAGGTCTGAACTTCTGCTTGCCCATTATCAGATCAAAGAACATTTTGAAATCAGCTATCAAACTCCACAAAGGATATCTGAAGGTGGCCGGTTTGTTCTTTTCGAATACCGCGTGGCTGAACCAGGCAAATCCATATCCAAATATAGGAATATACCACAGAAATCTTTCTTTTCCCGATCGGATAACATAAAAAATAACCACAAATATTAAAAGTGTTCCCACGAAATGGAAAATCCTCGTCCATTTATTGGAATGCTCCGTGAGATAAAAGTCGTAAAAGTCCTTGAAATTTTTAATTCTGTTCTCCATAATTTTAATCTAAATCGCCATTTAATTCTTTTTGTAATTTGCTGTTTCTGTAACCATATGAGAAATAGATTATAAGGCCAATGGCGAACCAGACCAGAAACCAGAACCAATTGTTATGCGTCATTCCGGTTAGCAAATACAGACATGAACTTAAACCCATTAATGGGATAAGTGATAGGTTTTTCACAAAAGCTAAAACACAAAGTCCCAAATTGATGATCAGGAAGAAGAACATCGAGATTCTAAATTCACTTTCATTCGGATCTTTCCAATCCATAATCGTATGAAAAAATGAAGGCTGCCAAAAGTAGAAAAACGTTAATCCTCCCAGGAATATGATGGGGAATATAATTTTAGAATTGATATAGGGCATGTGAAATCTGCCGGGTATTTTTTTCTTTGAAGGCAGTAACAACACGCCACCGCAAACGAGTACGAAAGCGAAAATGGTTCCAATGCTTGTAAAGTCCAGGATGAAGGACTTGTCTGTAAATAAAATAGGGATTCCGACCACGATTCCGGTAATAATTGTCGCGAAAGAAGGAGTTTTGTGTTTCGGATGAATTTCCATGAATTTTTTTGGCATCAAACCATCTCGACTCATGGCATACCAAATTCTTGGCTGTCCCATCTGAAAAACAAGTAATACGGTGGTGATGGCGACGATTGCTCCCAGAGAAACTACGAATTCCATCCAGGCGACATTGGCATTTGTCTTTTCGAAAATGAAAGCCAGTGGATCCCCGATACCATCAAATTTTCTATAATCAACCATTCCGGTAAGAACCAAGGTTAAAATAATATAAATTATGGTACATAAAATCAACGAAATAATCATTCCCCGCGGGAGATTTTTCTGTGGATCTTTGGTTTCTTCGGACAGGACACTTAAGGCATCAAAGCCGATATAAGCAAAGAATACTCCGGAAACCGCACTCATTACTCCGGCAAAACCATTCGGCATAAATGAATGTTCACCCGTGATTATACTTTTTGGAAACCAGTTATCGGTATTCATATATCCGATTCCGACTGCAATAACCAGAAGGATGATGAATAATTTTAAAATGACAAAAATGTTGTTGAAGTTTTTTGATTCTTTGATCCCAACATACACGAGCCAGGTGATTAATCCATTGATGACCAGTGCGGGAGCATCAAAAATTATTTTTAAATTTCCGATTAAGGGAGCATTTTTCCAGGCATTAATTAATTCTAAATTTTGGGAACCTTTCAAAAACGCTTTATGTGCTTCAGGATAACTACAGGTTAAATATTCGGGAATAAAAACACCGATCCTGCCCATAAAACTGGTGAAATAATCGGACCAGGAGAATGCGACATAAATGTTTCCGAACGAATATTCCATGATCAAAGCCCAACCTATAATCCAGGCAATGAGTTCGCCGAAACTTGCATAAGCATAAGTATAGGCGGATCCTGCGGTGGGAATTCTACTTGCGAATTCCGCGTAACAAAGGGCTGTAAAACCGCAGGCAAAGCCACAAATAATATATAAAACAATGACGCCGGGACCGCCACGAAATACGGCTTCCCCCAAAGAACTGAAGCTTCCGGCACCAATAATGGCAGCAATACCGAAAAAAACAATATCCCAAACGCCTAAAACGCGCACCAAACCTGAGGGTTTATCACTTGCACTGTATTGTTTTCTTCTGAAAAGTTGGTTCATCTTAAAAATTTAATTTACACAAATGTAACAGAAAATTTTAAAAAACATAATTTTTCAACACTTTTATACGAAAATAGGTGAATATTGTGTTTTAATAAATAACGTATTTTTGGCAAAAATTGATTTGATGAAGAAGTTTTATTTTCTAGTCTTTACCTTTTTACTCGCGCTCGGATATGGACAGTCTGTTCAGCTCTATAATCCGGCCACGAGCGAAATCTACCAGAACGAACAATATTTTTGTGCCGGCGAAAAATTTAATTTTAAAGTGGATGCGGTTGCGAGTTCTACAGGGGATTATGTGATGAGCAGCGCGTTACCTACTGATTTTGGGCTTTCTACAGGATCGCTACCAATAAATTTTCCTTCTTCCGGTGCAGATAAATTCAGTGAAGCATTTCCGATCGGATTTAATTTTAGTTTTTATGGAAAAACGTATTCCAAAGTGGTCATGGGTAGCAATGGCCGATTGGTTTTTACAGATGATCCCGAATTAGAAAATCTCAAAAATACAGCGGTTTACACAGATCGCACCTTCAGTGGGGTTACAGGTTACAATTCTTTCGCTGCCTTACCTTCTGCAGACTATAATAAGATTTTCAAAGCTAATAGAGCCCAAGAGTTAAATCTGGCACAGATATTTTTTGGTTATACCGATTTGGTTCCTAAATCTGCGAATGGTTCCGTTGTTTATTTATACAAAAATGTAGTAGTGGGCGGAGTAAATGGGCTGATGGTCTCTTTTCAGAATCAGATTAGAACCAACGGAACAGGCGGTATTTCGAGTACAGGATATTACAGTTATATTTTGCTCCTGGAGGACGGAAGAATAGTAATTTATGTCAATAATAAATCGGAAATTACGTATAATGCAATCCTTGGGATACAAAATGATGATGCGATTAAATTTAAAGTTCCTACACACAGTATTTCAGGAGAAAATTATAATAACGGGCCGTGGAAAAGTGAAGGTAAAGCTTGGCTTTTCACCCCGAATCAAAATTTAACCCCAGTTTTTAAATGGTTTCAAAACGCAACTTTATTGGGAGAAACTACCAATACTTTACTCAATTTCTCTCCTAATGATGGCGATATTCTGAAAGTTGAAGTTACGTATCACGATCCTTCGGGAGCGCAGGTTGGCGCGATGGTTTCTGATCAGGTGATATTTAAGAAAATTGCAAAACCTATGATTTCTTATAACGCTGGAGCTGCCTGTGTGAGTGGCGTTTCGATGACGGTTCCGAATGATCCCGATTTAAATTTTGAATGGTATCGCGTCGGAAATGCAACAGCTCTCGGTACAGGAAATTCTTATTATGCAACACAAAATGGAAGTTATTTTGTACGGGCTACCCGGAAAACTTTGCCTATATGTTCCGTAGATTCTGATTCTGTTCCCGTTAATTTAAATTCTACGATTCCGCCTTTTAACCCAAATAATGTTTCTCTCAAATATTGTGACAATACGGGAGCGACATCTAAAATAATTAATTTATATGATTACTATCCTCCAGGTTCTAATTATACCTTACAGTTCATTGATGGGGTAACTCCAGTTGCAGATCCTACGAATTTTATTATATATGCAAATACAACAAGAACAGTTGGAATTTATGCTAATGATCCAGTTTCTGATTGTACAGTTTTGAGAAATTTTGATCTTCGGTTCGATTCATTACCAGTGGCTGCTAATAATTTAACAAAAAGATTTTGTTTTGGTGAAACTTCCGTAGATATTTCCCAATATTTGCAGGATCTGGCAGGTTCTAATTTTTCTGTGTTTGATTATCAATATTCTAGTGATGGAATCAACTATTCAATAAACTCAATTATTAATCCCAGACAATTTCCAAAAGTTTGGGTGAAAATAGTTCCTAAAAATGTAAGTACAGGATCTTGTAACACTATTTCTACCCTTATTTTCACTGAAGATGCGAAAGTTATTGCAAATGCTCCTACAACACAACTTGCGCCGCAATGCTCAAGCTCTTTTTCTCCTTTTAATTTAAATTCTTTAAAACCTGAAATTAATTCTGGAAACGTTACGGTTACTTATCATAACACTTTAAATGGTGCAATTTATGACAATGATTTATTTCTGAATGATAGCGCAGTAGGATCGAAGACTGTTTACGTTCGTGTGGTAGATAATGTCACAGGTTGTGTTTCGCCTGATCATCCTTCGGCTAGCCTTTTGGTTTATGCAAAACCCACTTTACTCCTTACTTCAATTCCTAAAAGTAATTGTCAGGGAAATACAATATTTAATTTAAAACAAAACGTAAGTGACCTAGTAACTGTAGCAGCGCCCATCACTGTAACTTTAGAATACCACGCACCCAATGGAGATCTACTCGTGGGTAGCCAAATTACAGCTTATGATGAATCGGTTTATGGGCCAAATCCTTATATTAAAGTGATTTATAATACGACTTGCAGCGATTCGGTTTCTTTCAGCTTATCATATAATCTAAAACCTGTTGCAATAACTTCTTCGATTTTACTTTGTGCCGAAACAACCTATTCCTTGCAGGATTTTAAAAATAAAGCAATCAGTAATCCAGTAAATTATACTTTTACGGATCTTTCAGGCAGTCCGCTTCCTGCCAGTTTTAATCTTTCAGTGTTGCCGAAAAGCGTTGACTTTTTTATTAAAGATAATGCGACCGGCTGTGTTTCTGATCACCAAACCGTTACTTTTGTTAAGGGCGGAAGTTCTGTCCTGATGCAGTCCGAAGCAGATTATATTCTTTGCGATATCGATTTTGACGGGAAAACCGCTTTTAATTTAGATTCAAAAAAAGCTGAATTTACAAATTCTTCCGCCACTTTTGAGTATTTTAAAGATTCCGGGTTCACTCAGAATATCAGTTCGGGTTATACCAACGAAACGCCTTTCGCGCAGACAGTTTATGTTCGAATTACGGTTGCTGGTTTCTGTCCGTCTACTGCGAAAATTAATTTAAAAGTCAATACGCCCACAAAATCGATGTCGCTTTTAAACAAATACATGATTTGTTTTGGCGAAACTATTCTCGTAGATGCCGGTTCTGAAAATGTGATGTATAAATGGAGCACAGGTGAAACCACAAGAACGGTCAACTTTTCAAAAACTGGAAATTATTCCGTTGTATTAACAAACGCTAATGGCTGTTCTTACACTCACAACTTCACGATTTCCGATGAAAATCAACCCAAAATTCAGGTTGTCAACCAAACCAATAATTCGATCGAAGTTATTGCGGAAGGAGGTGCAAAGCCTTATCAATACTATTTTAACGGAGTTGCTCAAAGTTCAAATATTTTGCAGAATCCTGCGGCATCCTCTTATGTAATTCAGGTTAAATCGGCGGCAGGCTGCTTAGGTCCGCCAAAAACGGTTTACTTTATAAAAATCAATAATACGTTTACGCCCAATGCCGATGGTATCAATGACGTCTGGAAAATCGAAAATCTAGCGAAAATGCAGGAGGTATCGATTCTGATCGTTGACCGAAACGGAACGAAAGTTTTTGAATCCACCAATCCCACTAAAACGGAATGGGACGGAAAAGCGAACGGAAGAACGTTACCAACTTCTACTTACTGGTACGTCATTTCGTGGTATGATGCAGTCACACAAAAAGCTGAGCAGCGCCAAGGTTGGATTCTGATGAAAAATAGAAATTAAACGTGGAAAATTTAAATGTAAAAACTGCAGAATTGATTCTGTGTTACTGAAGAAGAGTAAATTGAAATTCCTGCAATAACTTTTGCGCCAGATAACTCAGATTATTTTTACGGTTTACCAATTTTTACCCCGATTTAAGATCAAAATCATTTTCCTGTTGCACCCGAAAATCTTACCTTTGCGAAAACAAAAAGTAATATGAAATTTTTTATCGACACTGCTAATCTGGAGCAAATTAAAGAAGCACAGGATTTAGGGATTTTAGATGGAGTTACCACCAATCCATCACTGATGGCCAAAGAAGGAATCAGTGGGAAAGACGCAATTTTGAACCATTACAAAACCATTTGCGAAATTGTTGACGGAGATATCTCTGCCGAAGTTCTGAGTACCACTTATGAAGAAATGATTAAGGAAGGAGATGAATTAGCAGCAATTCACCCAAATATCGTGGTGAAAATTCCAATGATTAAAGACGGTATTAAAGCGTTGAAATATTTCTCCAACAAAGGAATTAAAACCAACTGTACTTTGATTTTCTCGGCCGGTCAAGCTTTATTGGCAGCAAAAGCTGGAGCGAATTACGTTTCTCCTTTCCTCGGAAGATTAGATGATATTTCAGTAGACGGCATGAACCTGATCGAAGAAATCAGAATTATTTTCGATAACTATATGTTTGATACAGAAATTCTTGCAGCGTCGATTCGGTCGCCAATGCATATCATCAACTGTGCAAAAATCGGTGCCGATGTGATCACTTCGCCATTAGATTCGATTCTTAATTTATTAAATCATCCATTGACCGATAAAGGTTTAGCGCAGTTTGTTGCTGATGCTAAAAAAATGGGATAAAATATTTTTATTTAAAAGAGTAAACCGTCCGAATTTTTCAGGCGGTTTTTTGTTTGATAAAATTTTGAAATGAATTTTAAATATTAAGTTTAAAATTATAATTAAAAGAACGGTTTTAATTCTTAATGAGTTTTTTTGAAAATATTTCTCCGTTTTTCATACTCATTTTTATGATGTAATTTCCTTTTGGAAGATTTGCAGTATTGATGTTTTTAAAATTTCGGGAAGCTAAAATCTTTCTTCCTTCCACATTGTAAATCTCAAAACTTTCAGCGTTTTCGGCATTTGTAATATTTAAAAAATCTTTGATGGGATTTTCTACTTCTATCTTTTTAAGTGTATTATTAGAAGTCGAAAGCTGTTCTTTTGAGATTAAAAATTTTTCTATTTTCACCCGGACCAGATTTTGCTGATCATCGGGAAGTATAGAATTCACTAAGATATAATTGTCTTTGATCTCAATTTCGTGACCCGAAAGAAGATTATAATCTCTCTGGCTGTTAATTTTTAAAGAAGTTCCGCTTTGAGAATAGGCCTTGAGCGCTTTTTCATTTCCTTTCTGATTTAATATGAAAAATACATTATCAGCAAAACCCGAATCTAAAAATTGCTCATAGTTCTCAGAAGTCACAAACCCTTTTGCATTAAAATCAGGATCTAACTGCTCATTCCTGATCACCACCAGTCTGCTGAAATCCGGAAGCGGATAATTCTGATATTGAAAAACGGAATACACCATTCCACTGCTGGTCATTCTTGTAGAGGTATTGGTTTTGTTCTGCAACGGAAAACCATTGTATTGGTGGCATTCTTTCTCATTTAAATTCAAGACAGTGTTAGCAGTCAGAGCATTGAGGTTATAAAATGAATACACCGAGGAAGAAAGAGAACTCACATCACACGTGGCAATTTTTCCGGTCGAGGACTGGCCAAGCGGAAAGTAATAATTATAAATTATTTCGCCATTACTTCCAAACCCAGTATCCAGCCGGCCATCAACTGTAAATTTTTTCGGATAAATACTGTTGGAATTGGTCACCACTAAACTTTGATCCTCAAGAACCAAAACGCTCAGTGATTGTGGATTTGTACTTTCCGTAACTTCATTGATAACGCCGTTGTTCCCAAAAGTGCTGTCCAGCGTTCCGTTGAGATGGTATCTCAAGATTTTCGAATCTCCGTAAGTATTATAATCAAGCGGTTTTGGTCCCAGATAAACGATTATTTTATTGCCTTGTAAAACAGCATTGAGAAAATTATTTTCTCCGAATTCCAACCTGCCATTGTCAGCAAAATCTGAATCTAAAGTCCCGTTCGGATGCAGCTTGAGGATATAATTCCTGTTCGCGGTATTAATAATGTACAGCATCGCATTATTGGGCAAAACCAGAACATTACTGTTGAGAACGTTTTGGTTGGAATGGAAGTTGGCAGTGAAGACGCCGTTGTTTCCGAATGAACTATCCTTTGTGATAGTAATCTGCGGAAATATCTGAATACCGCATAGGGTAATCAGAAAAAAGGTAAATTTTTTCATAGCATTTGTGTGTATGCAAATTTAGAAAATTTAATTAATCTAAAAAGGGCGAAATAACCCTATTTAAGAAAACCATGAAAGACAGCGGAAATTCACAGTAAGAATTTAATCGTAATTAAATTGCACACAATATAATTGTTTGCTATATTTGCAGTTCGAAAATACATAATCATTTAAAATACAAAATATGTCATTACTGGAAGATTTAAAATGGAGACATGCCGTAAAAGCTTACGATCCTGCAAAAAAAGTATCTGAGCAAGATTTAAATAAAATATTAGAAGCGGCCAGACTGGCGCCAACTTCATCGGGATTACAGCCTTTCCGGGTGATTGTGGTAGAAAATCAGGAACTGAAAGAAAAAATGGTTCAGGGCGCGCTGAATCCTGAAGTGATGAGAGATTCTTCGCACGTTCTTGTTTTTGCTGCTTGGGACCGTTATTCTGATGAAAAAATCGATAAAGTTTACGATTACCACACCGATGTGAGAGAATTACCAAGAGGAAGATTCGGCAGTTATACCGATAAACTGAAAGAAATTTATAACGCTCAAACTGCGGATGAAAATTTTTCTCATACCGCTCGTCAAACATATATTGCTCTTGGTTTAGCGATGGCTCAAGCTGCAGAATTAAAGATTGACAGCACACCAGCCGAAGGTTTCAGCAATGAGGTTGTAGATGAAATTTTAGGTTTGAAAGAACTGGGTTTAAAAAGTGTCAGTCTTTTATATTTAGGCTATAGAGACATCGAAAAAGATTATCTTTCTCACATGAAAAAAGTGAGAATTCCGATGGAGGAATTTATCATTCAAAAATAAGTTATTTAATTAAACCTTCTTTTTGCCTTATGGAAAATCAGGATACTCCAAAATTGGGAAATCAAATTTGTTTCCCGCTGTACGTCATCGCCAAAGAGATTACGGGAATGTACCGGCCGTTTTTAGATGAACTGGATATTACCTATTCTCAGTATTTAGTGATGATGGTACTTTGGGAAGAAGAAGGTTTAACGGTAAATCAAATCGGTGAAAAACTGTATCTGGACAGTGGAACTTTGACGCCTTTATTAAAAAGACTGGAAGCAAAATCTTTTTTACAGCGAAACAGAAAAAAGGAAGATGAGCGTGTAGTGCAAGTTTTTTTAACCCAAGAAGGCAAAGATCTGCAAAAACTGGCTTGTGCAATTCCGGGTAAAATGAAAGAGAAACTCAATTTTTCAGATGAAGATCTGCTCGAATTAAAAATGACAGTCGATAAAATTTTAAACAAAGTAGAAAATAAGAAGTGAAAACATTATATACAACAAGCGTCACCGCAAAAGGTGGCCGCGACGGACACATTAAAAGTGAAAATGGAATTTTAGAATTGGATGTTAGAACTCCGAAATCTTTAGGTGGCGCAAGTGACGGTTTTGCTAATCCTGAGATGCTTTTCGCTGCAGGATATGCCGCGTGTTTCGACAGCGCTTTGAATTTGGTCATCAAAAAATCAAAGAATGAAACTGGCGAAACTTCGGTAAAAGCAAAAGTAAGTATCGGTCAAACTGAAAACGGCGGTTTCGGTTTAGCGGTAGAATTAGACGTAAATATTCCCGGCGTTTCGCTAGAGGAAGCACAGTCGCTCACAGAAAAGGCGCATCAGGTTTGTCCTTACTCGAATGCGACAAGAAATAATATTGAGGTTAAATTGGCAGTAACCAATAATTAATCTTTTCAGATTCATTTAAAAACACATTTATTATATATCGAAGGTTGAATTAATAACTTGATTTAATCATCATTAAAACGACAAAACCATAACCGGTTTTGTCGTTTTGTTTGTTGCGCATTTCAGAAAGATTGAAATTGTAAAATAAATGAGAGTCCTAAAAAAACAAAAAAGGATAAAAAATTAATTTTATCCTTTTTGTGTGACCGCGAAGGGATTCGAACCCCTAACCCTCAGAGCCGAAATCTGATATTCTATCCAGTTGAACTACGCAGCCTTTTTTTATGAGTAATGAGTAATTGGTAATAAGTAATATTGCTCATTGCTCATTTTTTTAAAAACTTATCTTCACTCCTCCCAAAATCTGTGCTCCCAAAACTTTATAACCTTTGTAAGTTTGATACTGGGTGTTGAGTAAATTGTTTCCGAGTGCAAAAATACTGAAATTTTTGTGAACTTTGTACTCTGCGGACAAATTTAAATCAGCAAATCCACCAATTTTGTCATTTTTGTTTTCCAGAGCGCGAAAATTAGGATCAATTGCTTCATGATTTACTTCAAATGAATTGGTTGTCTGATCCGTCGCAAAAATCGCTTTCGCTCCCAAATTCAGTTTTTTGTCCAACATCGAATATTTTCCACCCAAACTGGCTTTTACCAAAGGTTTATTGTAAATGTTCTCATAATTTTCAAGATTATATTTCTCAAACTTTAATTCTGCATCCAGCGCCAAATTCGCCAATGGAAAATATTGCACACTCGCTTTTGCCTCACTCACCGTTCCATTATCGTAAACAGATGAAAAAGTGTTGGCATAATCATAAGGCAAACGGTTATATTCAGCGGCTACATTAAACAAATTATTTGCTTTAAAGAAAAGAATATCATTCATTTTCCCAAATCCTGCGCTGAAATCGTATTTGATGTTTTGGTCAATGTCGCCCCGCAAACCAAAGTAAAATTTATACTTCGTTTCGGTCGCACGCAATTCCTGGTCCGAGATCAAATAAGGATTTTGTTCCAGTAAATCGGCGTAGGTATTTAATTGTAAACCACCGGTAATCCCAGCATAAAACTTGAATTCATCGGCGGCTGCAAACTGCAGTTCTGCTTTTGGGAACCAATAGGTTTTATTATTTTTCACCTCTTCTGCTAAAGTCATATTTGAATTCTTTGCATTTAAAAATGAAAAATCCGAACCGATGATCAAATAAGATTTTCCTTTAAAGAAAGTCATTTTCGGTGCTAAAGTCGCATTGAGAAATTGAGAGGAATTTTTAGTAAGCAATTCAAAATCAGATTTTACGGTTTCTAAATTTAAACCCAGATCCGCATTGAAATTCACATCATCAAAACTTGGCAATTCTACGCCGTGCTTTGATAAATTCACCAAAATTTCAGCCTGATTTTCCTTCGCTCCAAAATGATCGCTCAGGAAAGAAGATTTCGCGCGGACATCATTCAGGATTTCATTGGAATAAAAATCGTAGTAACCGTTTACTTTAAAACGGTTGGTTTTCTGCTTTAAATCGACATTGTTTGAAGCCGGAGCTAATGCATAAATTCCGTAATAATTATAATCGTTTAAACCATAATCTGCATTCACGCTGAATTTTCCTTTCTCACCATAAGAATTTAGAAAGGCGCCAATATTCGCAGTACTTTGTTTGGAATCCCAGGCATAAACTTTCTTTAGACCGCTTGTAGAAAGGAAATGAACGTCGCCACCGGCTTCCATTCCGTTTTCCAGTTTGGTGGAAATATTTCCGTCGGCAAGAATTTTTCCGTAATTTCCCATTCCAAGCTGGAAATAGTTATTCTGATATTCGGCATCGAATTTCGGCGAAATATCTTCTCCCTGAATCAGCGAAGTTTTAAAATCTGAAGACGCCGGAACATTGGTAATGTCGTACGTCGGCGGATTCGCGGATTTTTCCTGCGGCGGATAATTTTTCTCTGCTTCGATGGATGTTTTTTTCTTCTCGATTTTCTTTACTTCCGGTTCACGTTTTCGGTCCAAAATCAATTTCTCTTCTTTGATCTGGGAAAAAACTGCGGTCGAGGAAAATAGTAAACCGAGGAAAAATATATGTTGAATGGTCTTGTTCATTGTTTTTATATTACTGTAAAATGTGGAGTGTACAATGTCGATACGTTTTACATTGTACATGATACTTTGTACAATTTAATTTTACTTTTTAATTTGCTTTTTTAAATCTTTCGCTTCGGCGACAATTTCCGGGAAATCGCCATAATTGGCAATAATCTGATCAGCGGTGTAACTCGCCTGATAATTGTCTTTCAAACCGATGTAATTTTTAACCATTAAAACCAAAGATTTTGCACCCCAAAACTCCTCGGAAGCGTAATTATTCGCCAGTTTGAAAATGGTTTCATTCGATGATTTAAAGGCTTTTCCTTTGTTCTGATAAAAAGCTTTAGCATATAAAGCTTCGGCCGCAACTTCGGTATTCGATGATTTTTCTAAAGCTGTATAAGCTGCTTTTGCCTCATTATCTTTTCCGTTGTTCATCAGACTTCGGGCTTTAATGACTTTAGCCTGTTCATTCACAGAAGCAGAGTTTTTAGGATTTTGCAACACTAAATCAGCCAGCATTTCTGCTTTTTTGAAATCTTTTTCGTCAGAATAAATTTTCATTAATTCTACATTGGCAAAGTTTTTCACGTTGACATTGGTCGAACTGGAAAGTGAAACCAGATATTTCTTGGCTTCATTCGTATTATTCTGCGCTAAATAAATCTGTGCAATTCTGGTTTGTGCATCTTCCTGATAATCGTTCTGAACATTCGCAACTTCCTGTAAAACCAATAATGCTTTGGTGGAATTCTGGGTCTGGAAATAACTTTCGCCCAATTCATATTGCGCCTGGTACAAACCTTCACCCGTTGGATTCTGCGTCAAGTATTTTTCAAAAAGCGGAATGGCATTTTTGTAATCTTTAGTGGCATAGAAAGTTTTCGCGCGGTTCAGATTAATTTCATCGATTTCAGAGGCATCGATTCTTACGCCAACACTTTGTGCGAAATTCTGATACCCTGAAACATCATTATTTTTAATAAAAATTGGTCTTGCTGCCTGAACAATTTTACTGGCGAATGCCGTATTTTTATACTGATTCCCGAGCGACTTTAATTCAGATAAAGCTTTTGCATCTTCGTTCTGATCGATGTAATTCTGGGCGCGGTAAATCTGCGCATTGGCTACCAAATCCTTATCGGTACTGGTTTTAATAACCTGTGTAAAATAATCATTTGAGTTTTTGAAATCATCATTTGCCGCATAAGAAGTTGCAATTTCATATTGTGCATCATCGAAATATTCTGAATTTTTATACTGCGCAAGCAATTTTTTCAATTCGGCAATTTTCGCCACGGTATCACCTTTGAATCCTAAAGCCATCGCTTTTTGGAACAGCGTATAATCGTCGGCATTTTCTGTTTTATCGTAAATGGCGATCGCCTCGTTCAGATCGTTATTCGCATAATAGGTATCTGCCAAACGAAGTTCTGCATCGTTTTTAAATTCAGGTTTTGGATTATTTAAATAGGCTTTAAAATATTCTTTGGCCTTATCAAATTTCTTTGATTTAAAATAAGCATAACCCAAATCGTAATTCAACTGTTGTTTTTCCGGGAAATTTGCATTTTGAAGTTTTTCAAAACGCGTGATGGCAGAAGCATAATTTCCTTTTTGATAGTACGTCTGAGCCAACCAATACAGCGCTCGGGAATTGAATTCTTTATTGATATTAAATTCTAAACTTCGCAGGAAATATTTTTCAGCGGCATCCAGATTTCCTTTATTAAATTCTTCAGTTCCCAACAAATAGGAAACTTCCTGATCGATTTTATCGGTTTCCGGTGTAGAATTCGGCATTTTATCAATCGCGGCCAAAGTTCCTTTATAATCGCCTGAATACAGATAAGATTTTACCAAAAGAGATTTCATGGCGGAAGTATCAGGACTTTTCGGATATTTTGTAATATAACTTTGAATCACATTTGATGATGATTCAAAAGGATTTCCGAGCTCGTAACTCAGTTTAGCATATTGCAGATGAGCGAGTTGCTGCACTTTCGGATCATACGTCATTTGATACGCCGAACGGAACGCAGAAAGCGCTTCCTGTTTTTTACCGACTTCCAAATAGGCATTTCCCAACTGATAATAAGCGTTTTGGGAAGTCGCCGAATTGCTGTTCAGTAACTGGTTATAATAAGAAACAGCTTCATCATATTTTTTGAGATGCGCAGAGACGAATCCCATTTCGTACAAATCACTCTCAGAAGGTTTTCCCTTGCTTTCCAAATAAATTTTCAAATGAGGATAAGCGGAACTGTAATCGCCTTTCATGAAATAACTTTCGCCAATCATCTTATGAACTTCCGCTTTATAATCGGCAGAAATATTTTCATTCAACAAAGCATTTCCTTCTACAATCGCTTTATCATAATCTTTATTATTAAAGTAAAGCTGCACGTAGTAAGGTTTTACAACACGCGCATATTTCCCGTTATCTTTAATCTGATCGAAAAAAGAAAACGCTTTATCATTTTGCCCGTCTGCGTAATACAGATGTCCCAACATATAAGCGATATCGTTTTTATCGGAACCATCTGTGGTTTTATAGGCTTCTTCCAAAGCTTCGATCGCGCCTTGAGAATCGCCCGTCATGAATTTGGCATAACCGAGTTTCATGATATACTGCGTGTTTTCTTCTTTTGAAAGTTGATATTGATTGACGCTTTTCAAAGTTTCCAATGCTTTGTCGAAATCCTTCTGGGCCAAATAAAAATCTGCCAAAGGTAAATTGGCCTGCGCAAAATATGCCGAGTTTGGATATTGTTTAATAAAGGCATCCAATCCTTCTTCCGCGTGATTTTTACGGAGAATTACACCGATGACATTATCGAAAAACTGGGCCGCTTCTTTTTTCGAATTCGAGAGATTTTCGTTGTAGAAATACTGCCGTGCGTATTCAAACTGAGAAGCGTTGTAAATTTTATTTTGGTAAAGGTTTTCCGCTAAATTGAAACGGTAGTTTTCGCGGTCGCTGAAGTATTGAGATTGCTGAGCCTCGGATAAGCCGAAATAGAATATTGCCGTGGCAATTAAGATTTTTTTTGAATTCATTTACTCCTGATTTTCGGAAGGTTTTAAGGAATTTGCTTTTCCACATTTAATCAACGAAAATAAAGAAAACTTATTGCTTACACAAGTTAATTTGTTGGTTGTGGAAATGTGGATAAGTTGAAAATTGAGGATTTTTCAAAGCATTTTTTGACGTAAGAAAATCAAAAAGTTTTGGATTCTTTAGAATTTATCAAATGTTCGTAAAAATCCATTGAAAATTAAAAAATAATTTTCAACATTCAATATTATGTTTTTTAATCTCTTTGGTTTAAAGAATTATTTGAGCGCCAATTTCTCTTCGATCACTGCCAACGCAGATTTTACATCCCGCATTTTCTCCATCGAAGCCGCGTCGATTTCAATATCGAAAGCTTCTTCCACATCTAAAACGACATCTACTAAATTAGCAGAATTAATATTAAGGTCATTAATAAAATCAGTATCTTCATTAATGTTTTTTAAAAGTTCCGCCTCTTTAACATAAGGTTTTACGATTTCTTTTAATTTTTGAATAGTCTCTTCCTTGTTCATGTTTTCGTATTGAAATTTTTTAAGAATATTTTTTAAAGATAACACATCCATTCACATCGCCAAAACCAAAACTTACTTTCGCGGCAATGTTGATGGGTTTTTCTATAGTTTTTTGCGGAATACTTTCCGGATCGATGATTGAAGTAATTTCAGGATTTAAATCTTCGCAATTGGTATTCGGAGCAATAAAATTTTCAGCAAGCTGCAAAACGGTTGCAACGGCTTCAATACTTCCTGCAGCGGAAAGACAATGTCCTGTCAAAGCTTTAAGAGAATTGATGTACGGAAAATCTTTGCCTGAACGGTTCAAAGCTTCGGCTAAATTTTGAATTTCTGTTGAATCTTTCGAAGTCGCCGTCAAATGTCCGCTGATATAATCGATATCTTTTGCCTCAATTCCGGCTTCTAAAATAGCGTCTTTTACACATTTCTGTACGGCCGCAGAATTTGGTGCGGTCATACTTCCGCCGCCGCGTTGTCCGCCGCTGTTCAGGTTTCCGCCAAGGATTTCACAATAAATTTTCGCATTTCTTCCCAGAGCAGATTCCAGATCTTCGATGACCAAAGCTCCGGCGCCACTTCCGGGTACAAATCCAGCTGCCGAAGCACTCATCGGTCGGGAGGCTTTTTCGGGATGATCATTGGATTTGTAATTACAGACTTTTATGGCATCAAATCCGGCCCAAATATACGGTCCCGAATCACTTGTACTTCCGGCTAGAACTCGTTTCGCTTTCCCGGATTTAATTCGTTCAAAAGCCATTAAAATACTTTCTGTTCCTGTTGTACAGGCCGATGAATTGGTGGTAACTTGATTTCCTAAACCTAATTTTCCACCAAGATAGGCGCTGATTCCGCTGTTCATGGTTTGCGAAACGGCAGTACTTCCCAATTTTCGGGTTTGAAGTGCATCGATTTTATAAATGCTTTCCCGAAACTTTTCAATTCCGGACGTCCCGGTTCCGAAAATGGTTCCGCTGTCCCAATCGGGATTTTCGGCCTCTGAAATTTCCAAACCCGCATCTTTCCAGGCATCTAAACCTGCGATAACGCCGTACATGATTCCAGTGGAATTGAAATTTCGTAATTCTAAATCGCTAAAATAGGGATGTAAATTTTCTTTGTCGATCGGTGGCGTTCCCGAAACCTGACAGGAAAATTGCAGATCTGCCAATTGTTGGTCAAATCTAATTCCGGAACGGCCTTCCTTTAAAGCTGATCTGAAAGCTTCCAAACCGACTGCATTTGGGGCCACGACTCCTAATCCGGTGATGACAACTCTTCTTTCCATTTTAGCTGATTTTAATAATTCCGGCGATCGTTCCTTCACAAACAATTTCTGATTTTTGGTTCAGCATCTTTACTTTGCATTTTAATTTATTGAATCTAAAATAAATTTTCTCTGAAATCACGGTGACTTTTTCATTCGGAAATACCGGTTTTAAAAATTCAATTTCTGTGGAAGTTAAACCAATCTGACTTTCTTCAGTCAAATCATTTCCCACCAAATAAATTCCCAGACAAACCAGTCCGATTTGCGCCATCATTTCCGTTAAAATGACTCCAGGCGTTACAGGATTGTTTTTAAAATGACCTTTGTAAAAATCTAAATTATCTTTAAAAGTAAAATTTCCGGTCACGCCGTTTTCGTCAACGCTCAGCAAATTATCCACAAATAAAAACGGAGGAGAATAGGGGAGCTTTCGTAAAATTTCTTCGGTATTCATTTTATCCTAAATGTTCGCCACCATCTACGGGAATTATACAACCATTAATCCAGGACGCTTCGTCCTGACACAATAAACACACTACATTCGCAACATCTTCCGCCGTTGTTAGTCTTTTAAAAGGATTGCGTTTTTTCGAATGTTCTTTTATTTCTTCACTTCCCGGAATCATTTGCAAAGACCGCGTATCAGTTACGCCAGCCTGAATGCAGTTTGACCTTAAGCCAAAAGGCGCGAATTCCAAAGCGATATTTCTGGATATTGCTTCCAGAGATGCTTTAGCGGCGGAGACTGCTGCGTAATTATGGATCGGTTTTACACTTCCTTCACTTGTAAAAGCGAGAATTCTGGCATCTGTCGCGAAAAGATTTTCATTAAAAATTAATTTCGTCCAGTCGTATAAGCTGGTTGCCATCGCCTGAAGTGTAATGCTGAAATCATCGGTGGAAAGACTTTCATGCGCTGAACCAATCATCGGTTTTAAGTTTCCTTTGGCAATGCTGTGTAAAAGAGAACGGATTTTTCCGTCGGAACTTAAAATTGTTTTTAATTCTGATAAAATATCCTGCTGGTGTTGGAGATTTAAAATGTCTTTATTTAAACTTAAAAATTGAATATTTTCATTTTGAATCTTCGCAAATTCAATATTAACCGTTTCCATTTCAGCGCGCGAATTCCGGTGAATGATGCAGATATTCATTCCTTCTGAAGCCAGTTTTTTCGCCGCAGCCAAACCTAAGCCCGAACTTCCGCCCAGGACTAAAGTCCAGTAACCTGTATTTTCAAATCTTCTTACCATTGCAATAAAATTCTTTGTGCAGAAAAGCCCGGACCGAAACTGAGCATTAATCCTTTCTCGCCTTTCTGCGGCTGTTGATTCATGATTTCTTCTAAAACATAAAGAACGGTTGCGCTCGACATATTTCCGTACAAACGTAAAATTTCTTTTGTCACATCAATGTTTTTCCCCAAATCTTTAAATAAATTTTCTACCATTTGAACAATTTTTTTTCCGCCCGGATGAAAAATTAAATGATCAATATCTTTAATTTCTAAATGCTGTTTGGCTAGAAACGGATGAATAATATTCGGGAAATGTTCGCCGATTTTGTCGGGAACTTCAATATCCAAAATCATTTGCAAACCGGAATTGGTGAGTTTGAAACCCATCATGTGTTCATTATTATAGAAATGGTACATTTCTTCCGCAAGAATCTCCGGACCTTCCGCATTTTCGTCAGAAGAAAGCAGGACACACGCTGCGCCGTCGCCGAAAATCGCGGCACTTACAATATTCGCCATCGAAAAATCTTCCAGCTGAAAAGTAGCAGTCGGACTTTCGACTGCAATTACTGCAGCGCGTTTCCCCGGATTTGCGTGCAGGAAATTCTTCGCATAAATAATTCCGGAAACTCCGGCGGCGCAACCCATTTCGGTCACAGGCAAACGAACAATGTCCTGACGTAAATTTAGTTTATTAATCAAATAAGCATCAAGTGATGGAATCATAATTCCGGTACAGCTTACCGTGATGATATAATCAAGAGATTGCGGCTCCCAACCGGCTTTTTTTAAAGCTTTTTCTAAAACCTGTTCCCCCAAAATGACGACTTCGCGTGCGTAAATATCATTTTTAGCTTCAAAAGAAGTGGCGGTGAAAACTTCCGCAGGATCCATTATAGAATACCTTTCGTCAACGGCTGCGCCTTCAAAGATTTTTTTTACTTTACGTACAAAACGGCTTTCCTGACCTTCTAACCAAAGATCGATAAAAGGTAAAATTTCGTCAGTTTTTCGGGAATATTTCGGCAGTTGCTTGGCAACACTCACTATTTTTACACTCATATTTTTTCAATTATCCATTGGTAACGGAAAGCCCACTTCCATTTGATGCTGTATTTTTTTAATGATAATTGGTTTGAAAACTTCTCCAGATCGTGTTTTTTAAAACCTCTTAAAATTGAAATCAATCCATCATTCGCGGTCATTTTTTCTAATCTGAAAATAAAGATAATCATTTGAAACAAGCGGTACGCTAATTTACTCCGCTGTAAATCATTGACAACGATTCCTTTTTCGACCAAATTTAAAATAACACGCAGTATTTTTAGAATTTCATTATCTTTAAAATGATGTAAAGTCAAAGTAATCAATGCAATATCAATTTTGTATTTTGAAAAATCGTAGAGGAAAATGTCTTCTGCCAAATAGGAAATATTTTCAAATTCGGTGGAGCATTTTTCGGCGTGGCGAATTGTTGCTTCATTAGCATCAATTCCGATTAATTTAAATTTCAAATTATTTTGAGTTCCGAATTTTGACAACATTCGAAGCATATCGCCGCTTCCACAGCCGAAATCCATAATGGTAATGGTTTGGTCTTTTGGAAAGTTTTTTATTAAATATTGAACGCCTTTTAAAGTCACCGCGTTTCCGCCAAGCAACTGATTGATTCGCGCAATGTCGTTCAAAGCGGTTACCAATCCGTCATTATCCATCGAAAAATCGTCCATGGATTCTTCCAGATCTGTTCTGTACGCTGTATTTAATGCCATTGATTTTGAGCGGTTTTGATTTCTTTTCCGTGTGTTTTTCTGATGATGGCCGGCAGTAAAAAAGGAGCGTAAGTCATTAGATTAGTCAAAACCTCAGAAAGTTTTGAATGCTCTAAAATAGTTCCTAATAACCGTCCGTACCATAATCGTTGTTTGAAATTTCTGTTCCAGTTTGCAGCATAATTCTGCTCCAATTCCGGGCGGGAAATTTCACCTTTTAAAAAAGCGGTGGTTTCTTCTGATGCCAGTTTTGCGCTGTGAATCGCCATTGCCATTCCGTTTCCACACAGCGGATGAATTAATCCTGCTGTATCGCCCATCATTAAAATATGATCTTCTACGTTTTCTTTTTTCTCAAAACAGATCTGACTGATGGTTAAAGGTTTTTCAAAAATAGACTCAGAATTTTCCAGAATGTTTTTCAATTGGGGATTTTTACATATAATTTTTTCTTGAAATTCTTCGATGTTTTTATATTTCTTAAACGATTTAAAATTAGTTAAATAACAGATATTGAGCAAATTATTTTCAACTTTCGAAACGCCGCAATAACCGCCTTTAAAATTATGCAGGCCAACAACATCATCCGGGAAATTTCCTTTGTAATGGGATTTTACCGCTAACCACGGGGATTTCTGTTCTGTAAAATGACGTTTCATTTTCACGTCTAAATTGGAGCGTTTTCCAAAACCGCCCAACACCACTTTCGAAGTCAGTATTTTTCCTGAAGCCAAATGAACTTCAAAAGAATCGTCTTTAAAATCCACCTCATTCACCTGATCTTCGATGATTTCGCAATTTTGAGAAAGCGCCTTTAAATAAAGTGCATGATCCAAAGTGTAACGGCTGATTCCAAAACCACCGAGCGGAAGTTTCGTTGTAATGGTTCTTCCAGACTCAGAGGAAAACTGCAGCGATGTAATATGAGTGGGTTTTAATTCTTCGATATTAATATTCAACCAAGCAAAATAAGGCCGTACTTCATTGGAAATATATTCGCCACAAACCTTGTGTTTTGGATAGTGATTCTTTTCAATAACAATTACGCCAACTCCCATTTTTGAAAGGTGAATTGCGCCCGTTAAACCTGCCAAACCGCCGCCGATAATGATGACTTCGGTAGTACAATTTGAATCGTCCAATTTTTTTATTTAAATGTAGTAAAAAATTTTCCCACACCGTCACAAAAGTTTTAATTTGCTATTTAAACATAGAATTACATTTTAATTTTTCAATTTCGGTAAGGGATTTTAATCATCTTAACTCCTTAACCAAAATCTTAATGGTGAAATTTTTTTTTGTGAATTCTTGTTCAATCTTTTGAAAGTCTTTTATTTCAGACCAATTTCTTTTCTCACTTCGGTTAAAAACAAAACCTCACGTTTCCGCGAGGTTTAATTATTATAAAGTATTGTGTTCATTAGCACATCAACACATTTTCAAATCAACAAATCAGATCTTCTCATTCTTAATCTCATCCACAATTTCAGGGTTCAAAAGGGTAGAAGTATCACCGAAATTGGCGAAATCACCTTCCGCAATTTTTCTCAAAATACGGCGCATTATTTTTCCTGAACGGGTTTTTGGTAAAGCTGAAACAAACTGAATTTTATCCAGTTTTGCAATCGGTCCAATCGTATCGGAAATCACGTTATTAATTTCTTTTCTCAAATTATCTTTATCACGGTCTTCGCCACTGTCTTTCAACATCACGAAACCGTAAAGCGCGCTTCCTTTCACATCGTGCGGATAACCCACGATTGCTGATTCCGCGACGGCTGGATGTAAATTCACGCTGTCTTCAATCGGTGCAGTTCCCAAATTATGACCTGAAACGATAATCACATCATCAACTCGTCCGGTAATTCGGTAATAGCCAACTTCATCTCGCAAAGCGCCATCGCCAGTGAAATATTTCCCCGGGAAAGCGGTGAAATACGTGTCTTTGTACCTTTGATGATCGCCCCAAATTGTCCTTGCAATTCCCGGCCACGGAAAACGGATGCATAAATTTCCATCAACTTGGTTTCCGGTGATTTCATTTCGTTTATCATCCATTAAAACAGGTTGAATTCCCGGCAAAGGCAAGGTTGCGTAAGTCGGTTTTGTAGGCGTAATAAAAGGAAGTGGCGAAATCATAATCCCACCAGTTTCTGTCTGCCACCAAGTATCAACAATCGGGCATTTTCTTTTGCCGACATGGTCATTGTACCAGTGCCACGCTTCATCGTTAATCGGTTCACCCACGGAGCCAATGACTCGTAAACTCGACAGATCATGCTTTTCAACCCATTCGTAAGATTCTTTTGCAAGAGCTCGGATCGCCGTCGGAGCCGTGTAGAATTGCGTGACTTTATGTTTTTCGATGACTTCCCAGAAACGGTCCGGTTCCGGATAAGTCGGCACGCCTTCGAAAATGACCGTCGTGGCGCCATTTGCAAGCGGTCCGTACAGAATGTAGGAATGGCCGGTGATCCAGCCAATATCTGCGGTGCACCAATAAATATCATTCTCTTTATAATTAAAAACATTTTTAAAAGTATAGGCCGTGTAAACCATATAACCAGCCGTTGTATGCAGCATTCCTTTTGGTTTTCCCGTGGAACCGGAAGTATATAAAATAAACAGAGGATCTTCGGCATCCATGATGACAGAAATAAAATCTGATGCTGCTTTTTCATACAGAGGTTCCAGCCAAAGATCGCGTCCTTCTTTCATTTTTACTTCGCTTCCGGTTCTTTTTACGACCAGAACTTTTTCCACCGTCGGACATTTTTCTACAGCTTCATCAATAATTCCTTTTAAATCGATTGATTTTGAGCCGCGGAAACTTCCATCCGAACAGATAATCATCTTCGCGCCACAATCGTTTACCCTCGATTCCACAGCGTTAGCCGAAAATCCTGCAAATATCACGGAATGTATCGCGCCCAATCTTGCACACGCCAACATCGAAACCGCCAGTTCAGGAATCATCGGCAGATAAATACAAACGCGGTCACCTTTTTGCACACCCTGATCGCTCAGCACATTTGCCATTTTGCAGACACGGTCCCGCAGTTCACTGTAGGAAATATGTTGCGCTTCCTCTTTCGGATCATTCGGTTCAAAAATAATCGCCGTTTTGTCGCCACGCTCGTTCAAATGACGGTCAATACAGTTTTTGGTGATGTTTAGTTTTGCGTTTTTAAACCATTTAATTTTCGCGTCCTCCATGTTGTAATCCACAACTTTAGACCAGCGCTGGTACCACACGAAATTTTCATCGGCCACTTTATCCCAGAATTTTTTCGGGTTTTTGATGGATTTTTTGTACTGTTTAAAATAGTCCGGCAAATCGTCTATCACGTAATTTTTCATATGCTGTTATTTTTTAGTTTTCTAATTTTTTTCAGGAGCTTTATCCTGCTATCCGCTCATACTCCTCGCCCCAAAGCTTTCCCAACGCTTGCTGCGGGGTAACCGCTTCTATCAGGGCTAGTTACGACCCGGCTTCTTTTCCAAGGTTTTTGTTTTATCAATATTTTTCTGTTTTTACTCAAGATATAATGAAAAGATGGTTTTCAAATTTTGTATGAAGATAAAAAAAACGGTACTGTAAAAAGATATTTTTTACAATTTTTATTTTTTCTCACCCCATTTAGTGATTTTTTTTCTCTGATGCTCCCTTTTGATTTTATAGATATTATATCCTTTAATATTGGATGAGTTGGGTTAAAAATCTTTTTAATTAATTTTAAACAGTCATTAATTATTGTTTTATTTGTTTGTTAAAGATTTTTTATCTTAAATTTGCTGCTTTAAAAGTTGTAAATAAATGAAAATAGAAGTTTCTTCAGATAAACATTTGAAATACGCAGAAGAAATACAGCATGAAATTGCAGATTCAGCCAAGAAACGGGGAACGGGTATTTCTAAACGGTCGCTGGAATATATCACTGAGAAAATTTTGGAAGGAAAAGCAGTCGTTGCTTTTGAAGATGGCGGAACATGGGTTGGCTTCTGCTACATCGAAACCTGGTCACATGGTGAATTCGTTGCGAATTCCGGACTTATTGTTTCCTCAAAATTTAGAAATAAAGGCTATGCTACTTTAATTAAGGAAAGAGTTTTTCAATTATCCAGAGAAAGATATCCGAATGCAAAGATTTTTGGTTTAACCACGGGATTGCCGGTCATGAAAATTAATGCTGAAATGGGATATAAACCGGTTATTTATTCAGAATTAACTCAAGATGAAGAGTTTTGGAACGGTTGCAAAAACTGTGTGAATTACGAAATTTTAATGAGCAAGGAACGTAAAAACTGTTTGTGCACCGCAATGCTTTATGTACCCAAAAACGACAAAGACCAATTAACAAAAGAAAAACAAAACGATGAAGAAAAGTGTAGTATTAGCATTTAGTGGCGGATTAGACACTTCTTATTGCGCCAAATATCTGAGTGAAAATTTAGGGTATGATGTTCATGCAGTGACCGTCAATACCGGAGGATTTTCTAAAGAAGAGGAGCAGGAATTGAAAATGAAAGCTGAGAAATTGGGCGTAAGTTCCTATACTTTCATCGATGCAGTAGAATCCTATTATAATGAGTGTGTCAAATATTTGATTTTTGGGAATGTTTTGAAAAACAATACTTATCCGCTTTCTGTAAGTGCAGAACGAACAGTTCAGGCGCAGAATATTGCAAAGTTTGCGCAGAAAATTGGGGCAGCTGCGATTGCTCACGGAAGTACAGGAGCGGGAAATGATCAGGTTCGTTTTGATTTGATTTTTCAGATTATGTGTCCTGGAGTTGAGATTATTACACCAATTCGGGATAGGTCTTTATCACGGGAAGAAGAGATTTTATTTTTAAAAAATCACGGTTATGAAATGAATTTTGAAAAAGCGCAATATTCCATTAATAAAGGACTTTGGGGAACTTCTGTCGGCGGAAAAGAAACCTTGACTTCCAAATATAATTTGCCCGAAGAAGCTTTTCCATCTCAAGTAATAAAAACACAACCATCCGATTTAGTAATTGAATTTAAAAATGGCGAAATCATCGGTGTAAACGGCGGGCAGTTTTCTCATCCGGTTTTAGCGATTCAGAAGATTGAAGAACTTGCAAAGGTTTACGGAATTGGCCGGGATATTCACGTCGGTGATACGATTGTTGGAATTAAAGGCCGTGTCGGTTTTGAGGCTGCAGCGGCGACTGTGATTATCAAAGCGCATCATTTGTTGGAAAAACATACGCTTTCAAAATACCAGCAAACGATTAAATCGCAACTGGCAGATTGGTACGGAAACTGGCTTCATGAAGCACTTTTCCTGGATCCGGTAATGAGAAATATCGAAGTTTTCTTTAATGATTCTCAGAAAAGCGTGAACGGAAAAGTTTTTATAACGCTTCATCCTTACCGTTTTGTTTTGAATGGAATTGAATCTGAAAACGATTTAATGTCCGCTGAATTCGGAAGTTATGGCGAAGCAAATCTAGCGTGGACGGGCGATGATGTGAAAGGATTTACCAAAGTTCTCAGCAATTCATTGTCGATTTATCATCAAATAAACAAAACGACATGAAGTCGGTAGGAATAATTGGCGCAAATGGTTATACCGGAAGCGAACTCGTGCGGTTGCTGGCTTTTCACCCGAAAATTGAACTTCAGTTTTTATACAGCCGCTCGAATTCCGATACAAGAATCTCGGAGATTTATCCGGATTTAATTTCCGTTTGCGAAATGACTTTAACCAATCAAACTGAAGAAGTTGACATTTTATTTTTGTGTTTGCCTCATCAGGAAAGCAAAAATTGGTTGACGGAAAATCCGGTAAAAGAAAATGTTTTGGTCATCGATTTAGGGAATGATTTCCGGTTAGAAAGTAATTTTCAGGATAGAAATTTTATTTACGGTTTGCCGGAAATTTTTAAAAGTGAAATGAAATCTGCCAAAAGTATTGCAAATCCGGGCTGTTTTGCCACCGCGATCCAATTGGCATTATTGCCTTTAGCCAAAGAGAAATTGCTTGCAGCTATTTATACTACAGGAATTACCGGCTCCACCGGAGCGGGACAATCGCTGCAATCGACGACTCATTTTTCCTGGCGGAATGATAATGTTTCAGCGTATAAAACCTTAACGCATCAACACGTAGATGAGGTTTTATTAACATTAAATCAGGCAAATGAGAATGAAGTTCAACTGCATTTTGTTCCTTGGCGTGGCGATTTTGTAAGAGGGATTTTCACCAGTTCTATCATTAAATGTGATTTGGAATTAAATGAAATTCAGGAAAGATACTGCGATTTTTATAAAGATGCTGCTTTTGTGACTATTTCAGAAAAACCAATCGATATGAAGCAAGTTGTTAATACCAACAGATGCGCCATTCATATTGAAAAAAATAAAGAAACGATCGTGGTTCATTCTGCGATTGACAATTTATTAAAAGGCGCCTCCGGACAAGCTGTGCAAAATATGAATATCGCTATGGATTGGGAAGAAAATACCGGTCTTCAGTTAAAACCTACTGCATTTTAAAAATGCATTATTAAAAAGTCAAAATGAATTTATTCCAAGTATATCCTTTATTTAATATCAATCCTGTAAAAGCAGAAGGTTCTTTTCTTTGGGATGACAAAGGCCAAAAATACCTTGATTTTTATGGTGGTCATGCTGTGATTTCCATCGGTCATAACCATCCTCATTATCAAAATAAACTAAAAAGTCAGTTAGAAAAAATCTCGTTTTATTCGAATTCTGTTCAAAATGATTTACAAACAGAATTAGCAAAAAAGTTGGGTGAACTTTCAGGATATGAAAATTATTCACTTTTCCTATGTAATTCTGGTGCAGAAGCGAATGAAAATGCTTTGAAACTCGCTTCGTTCCACAACGGAAAACAGAAAGTGATTTATTTTTCTGGTTCATTTCATGGCCGGACTTCCGCGGCGGTTTCTGTCACCGATAATCCGAAAATTGTTGCACCGGTTAATTTTTCAGAACGTTTTATTAAATGTGAATGGAATAATGTGGCGCAGTTAAAACAATTGTTCGCAGAAAATCAAGGCGAGATTTCGTCAATCATAATCGAAGGAATTCAGGGTGTTGGCGGAATTGTTTTACCAACTGAAGAAATGATTCAGACGCTTAAAAATCTTTGTGCTGAAAACGAGGTCGTTTTAATTATGGATGAGGTTCAGTCCGGTTACGTTAGATCCGGGAAATTTTTTGCACATCAGGAATTTGATATTCAACCCGATTTGATTACGGTGGCAAAAGGAATGGGAAATGGTTTCCCGATGGGCGGCGTTTTAATCAGTCCGATATTCAAAGCCAGCAATGGTTTATTGGGAACAACTTTCGGTGGAAATCATTTGTCTTGTGCTGCCGGAATTGCAGTTTTAGAGGTCATTAAAAATGAAAATCTCCTCGAGAATTCAGAAAAAATGGGCGCTTATATCGAATCTGAAATTCAGAATTTCAACCACATCAAATCCATCAGGCGAAGAGGTTTGATGATCGGAATTGAGTTGGATCAACCTTGTGCAGAAATCCGTTCCAACTTATTGATGAAACATCATGTTTTCACGGGGAATTCTAATGATGCAAATGTTCTAAGAATTCTTCCGGCGCTTAATATTACAGAAAAAGAAGCCGATATATTCATCGGTGCTTTAAATTCTGTTCTTGAAAATTAGGAGTCTTTTTTAAGATTCATTTCAACTGCCAAAAGGCAAACTTTAAATAAAAAAAATGAAAAATTTCACCTCCATAGAAGATATTAATGATCTTCAATCGATGATAAAAACGGCACTTCAGATTAAAAATAATCCTTTGTCAGAGCCGAATAAAGGAAAAGGAAAAACAATTGGTCTGGTATTTTTAAACTCCAGTTTAAGAACCAGATTGAGCAGTCAGATTGCCGCTCAGAATTTAGGATTAAATGTACTTATTTTAAACGCATCGCAGGAAGCCTGGAATCTTGAATTCGCAGATGGAGCCGTGATGAATGGCGGAACTGTGGAGCATGTTAAGGATGCGGTCGAGGTTCTGAATCAATATTGCGATATCATTGCGGTGCGTTGTTTTGCAGGAATGCAGAATAAGGAAGATGACGTGAATGAAAGTATATTGTCACAGTTTTTGAAATATGCAAAAGTTCCGGTGATTTCTTTGGAATCCGCAACGCGACATCCTTTGCAAAGTTTTGCAGATTGTATAACCATAACGGAGAATTGGAAGAAAAATCGTAAACCGAAAGTGGTGTTAATCTGGGCGCCACATATTAAACCAATTGCACACGCAGTTGCCAATTCATTTACGGAATGGATGCAGTCGATGGAAGTAGATTTCATAATTGCCAATCCCGAAGGCTATGATTTGGATCCAAAGTTTGTAAAAAACACCACTGTTTTTCACGACCAAAATGAAGCCTTAAAAGATGCTGATTTCATCTATGTTAAAAACTGGTCGTCATTTGAAGATTACGCTGCAATGCCTGGAGTGAAAGAAAACTGGATGTTGACGCAGGAAAAATTGAACGCAACACAAAATGCAAAAGTAATGCATTGTTTGCCGGTTCGCAGAAATGTAGAATTAAGCGATGAAGTGATGGACAGCGAAAACTCAATTATCTATCAACAGGCGAAAAACAGAATCTTTTCTGCACAAACTGTTTTTAGTGAAATTTTAGAGGAATTGCCGATTTAAAAGTAAATCATCATGGATAAACAGAAATTGTATGTCGTTAAGATTGGCGGTGATTTAATTGATAAAGAAAAAGATTTGGCGGATTTCTTAGAAAAATTTACGACCATAAAAGCGATGAAAGTTTTAGTTCACGGCGGCGGAAAATTGGCTTCTGATTTGGCTGGAAAATTAAATATTCCGCAACAAATGCTGGAAGGTAGGAGGGTGACGGATCAGGAAACTCTGAATATTGTCACCATGGTTTATGCCGGGAAAATCAACAAAAATATCGTTGCAAAACTTCAGAATGTTGACTGTAATGCGATTGGATTTTCCGGTGCAGATGGGAATTTAATTAAAAGTGAAAGAAGAGCAGTTTCAAATGTTGATTACGGATTTGTTGGAGATGTCGATTCGAAAAGTGTCAATGTTGATTTACTTCAAAAATTTTTAGAATTAAAATTAACTCCAGTTTTTTCGGCAATTACGCATGATCAAAAAGGTGATCTACTCAATACGAATGCGGATTCCATTGCCTCTGTTTTGGCGCAGGCTTTATCTGAAAATTACGATGTCGAACTTTTATATTGTTTCGATAAAGACGGCGTTTTAGAAGATGTTGATAAACCGGATTCTATGGTAAAGACTTTGAGCTTTGCAAAATATGAACAGTTAAGGTCTGAAAATAAATTGCATCAAGGAATTTTACCCAAACTCAAAAATGCTTTTACAGCCAAAGAAAACAATGTAAATAAAGTGGTTTTACTCAATGAAACCAAATTACAAAACCAAATTAATCATCAAAATGAAGGAACAGAAATCATATTATAGCCAAGAAGAATTATTGTTAAATGCAACGGAATTATTAAAAAAAATCATTGCAACACCATCTTTAAGTAAAGAAGAATACGATGTTTCTTTAGTTATTGAAGGGTTTTTTCATCAAAGAAATATTCCTACAAAAAGACTGAAAAATAATATTTGGGCGGTCAATCAATATTTTGATGAAACCAAACCTTCCATCGTTTTGAATACGCATCACGACACGGTAAAACCTAATAAAGCATTTACAATTGATCCGTTTATTCCCATTGAAAAAGACGGAAAAATATTTGGTTTGGGAAGCAATGATGCAGGTGCTTCTCTGGTTTCGATGGTTCAGGTTTTTCTACATTTTTATAAGCATGAAAATTTGTCGCATAACTTAATTATTGCATTAACAGCCGAAGAAGAAATTTCCGGACAAGAAGGAATCGAATTGCTTTTTCCGCAACTTCCGAACGTAGAATTAGCAATTGTTGGCGAACCTACAAAAATGGATTTAGCCATCGCAGAAAAGGGATTATTGGTTATCGATGGTGAAATGTTGGGAACTGCTTCCCATGCGGCGCATCCAAATCAGGATAATGCGATTGTGAAATGCATAACAGATTTACAGCACATTTTAAACTTTAAATTTCCGAAAGTTTCTCCATATTTGGGTGAAGTGAAAGTCACACTTTCTGTCATCAATGCAGGAACACAACACAATGTGGTTCCCGAAAAATGCAATTTTACTTTAGATGTTCGTGTAACAGATGAATACAGCAATAAAGAAGTTTTTGAAATCATTCAGTCCGAAATGGAATCGAAATTAACCGCAAGATCATTCAGGTTAAATTCTTCGAGAATTAATGAAGATCATCCGATCGTAAAAGCAGGTTTAGAAATCGGCAGAACAACTTACGGCTCACCAACTTCCTCGGATCAGGCGATTATTCCTTGTACATCGGTGAAAATTGGTCCCGGAGACAGCACACGATCTCATACCGCCGATGAATTTATTTACATTAATGAAATAAATGAAGGCATAGAAATCTATATTAAAATTTTAGAAAAAATAGTATAAACCTATTTTAAAGGTTTTTAAATAAAAGAAATAATGAAAAAAATTTGGCAAAAAGATAAATCATTAACTGACCAGCTGGTGAGTATATTTACCGTTGGAAAAGATTTAGATTTCGATGATCGATTGGCAAAATACGATGTTTTGGGATCGATGGCACATTGCAAAATGTTGGCAGAAGTAGGACTGATTTCAAATGAGGAATCGCTTGAATTGCAATCTGTTTTAAATGAAATTTTAAGCAGTATCGAAAATAACACTTTCGAAATCGATACCGAAGCAGAAGATATTCATTCTCAAATTGAATCTGTTTTAATAGAAAAATTAGGCGATACCGGAAAGAAAATTCACACCGCCCGTTCCAGAAACGATCAGGTTTTGTTGGATATTAAATTGTATCTGTTAGATGAAATCAGAGCAATTGGTGAACTGACGGATTCTTTATTTCAGCAGCTGATTCGTTTGGCAGACCAGCACAAAAAGGTCCTGTTGCCAGGTTATACGCATTTTCAGATTGCCATGCCGTCATCGTTCGGATTGTGGTTTGGCGCGTATGCCGAAGCTTTGGTCGATGATTTGGAGCTGTTGCTGTCTGTAAAAAATATCATTAACAAAAATCCTTTGGGATCTGCCGCCGGTTATGGTTCTTCCTTCCCAATTGATCGGGAAAGTACGACCTATCATCTGAATTTTAAAACCTTAAATTACAATTCCGTTTACGCACAAATGACGCGTGGAAAATCTGAAAAATTGCTCGCTTCTTCCATGGCAGTTTTGGCAGGAACTTTGGGGAAATTTTCTTATGATATTTGTCTGTATTTAAGTCAGAACTTTGATTTTATAAGTTTTCCGAAAGAATTTACTACCGGAAGCAGTATTATGCCGCACAAGAAAAATCCGGACATTTTTGAGTTGGTAAGAGCGCGTTGCAACCGTATTCAGTCTTTGCCCAATGAACTTATTCTGCTCACCAACAATTTGCCTTCCGGCTATCACCGTGATATGCAACTGACCAAAGAAATCCTTTTCCCGGCGATTGATTCTTTAAAAGAATGTCTGGAAATTCTGATTTATACTTTACCAAATATCGAGGTAAAAAATCGAATTTTAGAAGATGAAAAATACAAATATTTGTTCAGCGTAGAAAAAATAAATGAAGAAGTGAAGAGCGGAAATTCATTTCGGGATGCCTATGTAAAAGTAGGAAATGATATTGAAAATAATGATTTTCAGTATGATACAAAAGATTTGAACCACAGCCATCAAGGCAGTATCGGCAATTTGTGTTTAGACGAAATTGCCCATCAATTTCATAAAATCTCTTCTAAATTATTGGCTTAATCCAATTTAAACTTGGTCGATTTTTTTACTTCATGTAAAGCAATCGAGCTGTGATATTGCCAGATATTTGGCGAGTTAGAGATGACATTGACAGCGAAGTCGTTGTAAGAGTTAATGTCTTTTGCGATAATTTTCAACATATAATCATATTCCCCGGAAAGGCTGATGATTTCCTGTACTTCCTCGAAAGTTTCGATATGTTTTTCAAAATCTTCCAACGTTTTTTGGGATTGTTCTTTTAATCGGATATTGCAATAAACAATAATATTCAGCCCGAGTTTTTCCCGGTTAAGGATGGCGACATATTTCTCGATGACATTCTGTTTCTCAAGTTGCTTGATCCGTTCGTAAGTGGGCGTAAAAGTCAGACCAATCTTCTCCGAAACTTCTTTCACCGATATTGTAGAGTCTTCCTGAAGTAAACTGAGAATCATTCTGTCCTTGGCATCCATAAATTTGATTTTGAACAAAACTATTAAAAATTAAACAAAAAATTAGGTGTTCATCACGAATAGTTTGATTTGTTGAAAAAACCTTTTTCAGATTTCAAAAAAAATGATATCTTTGTATCTAATGAAAAGAAGATTTCCATTAGACGATTTACACAAAGGCAGCAATGCCGATAATTACGATATTTATTAATACAACGAAGTCATTTTGGCTTCGTTTTTTTTTGAATTAAAAACTAAAATTATGCTCAGAACAGCCGATCTATCCGTAGAAAAAATCAACAAATTACTCCAGGAAGCAGAAGAGTTTTCAAAGGGGAAAGTATTGAAAGCGAAACAGGAAATTTATGTGTCCAATCTTTTTTTTGAAGACAGTACGCGTACAAAAACCAGTTTTGATGTTGCCGAACGAAAGTTGGGACTAAATGTAGTTCCTTTTGATATCTCCGCGAGTTCCCTTAACAAAGGAGAATCACTTTACGACACGGTAAAAACCATGAAAAGTTTGGGAATCGATCTTTGTGTCATCCGTCATAAAAAAGAAAAATTTTACGATGAGTTCATAGGGATTGATATTGCTATTATTAATGGGGGAGATGGAACAGGGAATCATCCTTCCCAAAACATTTTAGATCTGATGACCATTCAGCAGGAATTTGGGAAATTCAAAGGGTTGAAAGTCGGAATTGTAGGCGATGTGAAACACAGCCGCGTTGCGAATTCGAACGCTGAAGTTTTAAGAAAAATGGGGGCAAAAGTATATTTCTCCGGTCCGGAACAGTGGTTTGATGAAGGAACGATTATCAACGGAACCTATTTATCCATCGACGATTTGGTGAAAGAAGTGGATGTTTTAATGTTATTGAGAATCCAGCATGAAAGACATGAAAGCGACGAAAAGTTAAATCTCTCTCCCGAAAAATACCACCGAAAATTTGGATTAACCAAAGAGCGCGAAACAGCAATGAAGAAAAATGCGATCATCATGCATCCGGCACCCATTAATAGAGGAGTAGAAATTGACGGGGAATTGGTAGAGTGCCCACGTTCCCGAATTTTCAAACAAATGGAAAACGGTGTTTTCGCCAGAATGGCCATTTTAAAAACCGCTCTGGAAGCAAAAGGATTTGAGTTCGAAGAAATGCAGTGATAAGTCGAGGCCTTTCTAAAATCCAGGATTGGCGCAGGATTATGAAAGAAATTTTGCGTCTTTGCAATAAAAATAAAAAGTGACGATTTAGTAAAAAGTAAAAATGAAAAAGAAATTAATATTAGAATCCGGCGAAGTATTCCACGGAAAAGGTTTCGGCGCTGATCAGGAAATTGAAGGCGAAATCGTTTTCAACACGGGAATGACCGGTTATCAGGAATTGATATCCGATCCTTCTTATTGCGGACAGATTGTCTGTATGACCTATCCGCTCATCGGAAATTACGGAATTAACCGTGATGATTACGAAAGTATCGAACCTGCCATCAAAGGTTTAATTGTAAAAGAAGTTTGCGATTTTCCCTCCAATTTCAGGACACAAATGAATCTGGATGAATTTTTCCAAAAACGTAATCTCTCCGGAATTTCTGGAATTGACACGCGGAGATTAACAAGAATCCTTAGGAATTCAGGAGTTGTAAAAGGAAAAATAGTGAGTGAAGATGCTGATGAAAATGCAGTCATTGAAGCTTTAAAAGCCAGTGTTTTAGCCACTGATCAGGTTGCTCAGGTTTCTACAAAAACCTCGTACGCAAATCCGGGAAGAGGTTTGAAAGTTGTTTTAGTCGATTACGGTTCCAAACTCGGTATTTTACGGGAACTTGCTCAGCGGGATTGCGACGTGATCGTAGTTTCCCAGGATACAACCGCAGAAGAGATTCTGTTGATCAATCCTGATGGAGTCATGCTTTCAAACGGTCCTGGAGACCCGGTAGATGTAAAAGGAGCGACCGAAATGATTCAGAAACTTTTGGGTAAAGTTCCCATTTTCGGAATCTGTTTGGGACATCAACTGATTGGTTTGGCATGTGGAGCAAAAACTTTTAAACTCAAATTCGGACACCGTGGCGGCAATCATCCAGTTTTGGATGTAAAGAAAAACAAAGTCGCTATCACGTCCCAAAATCACGGTTATGCCGTCGATCAGGAATCTTTAAAAAATACCGATTTAGAAGAAACCCACATCGCTTTAAACGACCGAACCAATGAAGGTTTTAAACATAAAATTCACCCATGTTTCTCCGTTCAATATCACCCGGAAGCAAGTCCAGGACCGGAAGACGCGAATTATTTGTTCGATGAGTTTATCGTTTTAATGGAACAATTTAAAACTGGAACAGTTTCACAATTTTTCAATCCTCCAATTTAAAAGGGTATCATTCTTAAAATTACGAATATGATCAATTTTGAAAATAATCCTCAAAAAACAGTTCAGTTTTCTTTTAGATAGTATTGAGTATTGAGTATTGTGAACTTTTGGAAGAAAAAAGAAAATTCATAGATCGTTAAATTAATTGTATGAAAACCACGAATATCCAACTTTTTGAACAAAAACAAGTTCGTTCGGTTTGGGACGAAGAGCAGGAGAAATGGTATTTTTCCATTATTGATGTCATTGAAATTTTAGTTGAAAATAAACGGCCAAGAAAATATTGGAGTGACTTAAAAGCCAAACTGGCAAAGGAAGGAAGTGAACTGTCCGAAAAAATCGGACAGTTGAAAATGACTGCGCCAGATGGGAAATCAAGATTAACAGATGTTGCAGATACTCAACAGCTTTTGAGGCTAATCCAATCCGTTCCTTCCAAAAAAGCAGAGCCATTCAAACTTTGGTTGGCTCAGGTTGGTTCTGATAGACTCGATGAAATGCAGGATCCGGAATTAAGTATTAATAAAGCAATGCAGGATTATTTGAATCTGGGATATTCTGAAAACTGGATTAATCAAAGATTGAAAAGCATCGAAATCCGGAAGGAATTAACTGATGAATGGAAACGTCTTGGAATGAAAGAAGGACAACAATTCGCGGTGCTCACAGATATCATAACAAAAGGTTGGAGCGATAAAAACACCAAAGAATACAAAAAACACAAAGGTCTGAAAAAAGAAAATCTTCGCGATAATATGACCAACACCGAATTGATTTTAAATATGTTGGCAGAAGCATCAACGAAAGATATTTCGCAGGCAGTAAATCCCGGGACTTTTGAGGAAAATAAAACAGTCGCCAAACAAGGTGGAAATGTTGCAAAAGTGGCGCGCTTGGAACTGGAATCGAAAACCGGTAAAAAAGTAGTGAGCGGTTTATCTGCGAAAAAAATGCTAGAAAATAAACCTAAAAAATAATTTAAAAGTATCTAATCTTCACTTTTAAATCAAAGTAAAAAAAATGAAAAGAAGCGACATAAAAACAATTTTAGTAATCGGCTCCGGTCCCATCATCATTGGTCAGGCCGCTGAATTCGATTATGCAGGAACGCAGGCTTGCTTATCTTTGAGAGAAGAAGGCTACAAAGTAATTTTGATCAATTCTAATCCGGCAACGATTATGACGGATGTAGAAATTGCTGACAAAGTATATATTGAACCCATTTCTCTGGAATTTGTAAGTCATATTATCCGCAAAGAAAGACCAGATGCGCTTTTGCCGACTTTGGGCGGACAAACCGGTTTGAATATGGCAGTAGAATTACAAAATTCCGGAATTTTGGAGGAATGTAAAGTGGAGGTTTTGGGAACCAAACTTTCGGCTATCAATCAAGCTGAAGATCGGGATCTGTTCCGTAATTTAATGAACGAACTCAACGAACCCGTACCTGATTCCGATATTGTAAATAATGTAGAAAATGCGTTGAAGTTTGCCGATAAAATCGGTTATCCTGTTATTGTGCGTCCAGCTTTTACAATGGGCGGAACCGGCGGCGGAATTGCAAATACCAAAGAAGAACTGAAAGAAATTACCGAATTTGGTTTGAAATACAGTCCGGTTGATCAATGTTTAATCGAAAAATCCATCGCCGGTTTCAAAGAAATAGAATATGAAGTCATGCGCGACAAAAACGACAACGCGATTGTGGTTTGTAACATGGAAAACATTGATCCGGTTGGGATTCATACCGGAGATTCAATTGTAGTAGCGCCTTCGCAAACGCTTTCGGACAGAGAGTATCAAATGCTGAGAAACGCTTCGTTAAAGATTATCCGCGCTTTGGGAATTGAAGGTGGTTGTAATGTTCAACTGGCTTTGGATCCGAATTCTTACGATTATTATATCATCGAAGTGAATCCAAGAGTTTCCCGTTCATCCGCTTTGGCGAGTAAAGCAACCGGTTATCCGATTGCGAAAATCGCTGCAAAGATTGCAGTCGGTTTGACTTTAGATGAAATCATGAATCCGGTTACAGGAAAGACCTACGCTTGTTTTGAACCCGCTTTGGATTATGTCGTAACGAAATTCCCGCGTTTCCCTTTCGATAAATTTGAAACCGCGGACCGCAGACTTTCCACCCAAATGAAAGCAACCGGCGAAGTGATGGCGATTGGACGAAATTTTGAGGAATCTTTACAGAAAGCCATCAGATCTCTGGAAACGGGTTTAAGACATATCGGTTTAAAATCAAAAGACGCGGCAGCTTTAACGGACGAAGAAATCGAAAGAAGAATCCGGGTTTGTGATGATGAGCGTTTATTCATTATTGGCGATGCTTTGCGACGGGGTTACGACTGGGAGAAAATCGTAGAGTGGAGTCAAATCGATAAATTCTTCATCTGGAAAATTAAAAAACTCGTCGATTTCGAAAAGGTAATTGCTGAAAATAAATTTGATAAAGAAACTTTACTGGAAGCCAAGAAATTAGGATTCTCCGATTTAAATATCGCTCATTTATGGAATTCCAACCAAAAAGAAATTTTTGAATTCCGGAAGAAAAATGGAGTGATGCCGGTTTACAAAATGGTAGATACCTGTGCCGCAGAATTTGAAAGCGAAACGCCGTATTTCTACGGAACTTACGAAGAAGAAAATGAAAGTATTCCTTCAAATAAAGAAAAAATAATCGTTCTGGGTTCGGGTCCGATTCGGATTGGTCAAGGGGTAGAATTCGATTACGCCACGGTTCACTCGGTTTGGGCGATTAAAGAAATGGGGTACGAAGCCATTATCATTAATAATAATCCGGAAACGGTTTCCACAGACTTCTCGATTTCGGATAAACTCTATTTCGAGCCTTTAACAGAGGAAGATGTCATGAATATCATCGAACTCGAGAAACCAAAAGGCGTAATCGTTCAGTTTGGTGGACAAACCGCCATCAATTTGGCGGATAAATTGGCCGCGCACGGTGTTCAGATTTTAGGAACTTCTCTGGAAGATTTGGATCGTGCTGAAAACAGAAATAAATTTGAAGCCGCACTTCAGGAAATGGGAATTCCGCAACCTTTGGGAAAAACCTGTTTTACGAAAGAAGACGCTTTGTTAATCGCGAACGAAATCGGTTTCCCGGTGTTGGTTCGTCCGAGTTATGTTTTAGGTGGAAGAGCGATGGAAATCGTTTATGATGATGTGGAACTCGCTCATTATATGACCAATGCGGTGAAAGAAAATTCGGAACATCCGATTCTAATAGACCGGTATTTGACCGGAAAAGAAATTGAAGTTGATGCCATTTGTGATGGTGAAACCGTGGTGATTCCCGGGATTATGGAACATATTGAAAGAGCAGGAGTTCATTCAGGAGATTCCATCGCGGTTTATCCGCCGCAAAATATCAATGCTGAACAAATCGCAACTTTGGTTGATTATACCGAAAGATTGGCGAAAGGACTGAATGTCATTGGTTTAATGAATGTTCAATATGTTTTGTCTGAAGGAAATGTGTATGTCATTGAAGTGAATCCGCGTTCGTCCAGAACCGTTCCTTTCTTATCGAAAATCACCGAAATTCCCATGGCCAACTTAGCAACGAAAGCAATTCTTGGACAGAAATTGACAGATTTAGGATACAAAAACGGTTTGGCACCAAACAAAGAAGGTGTCTTTGTAAAAGTTCCGGTCTTTTCTTTTTCAAAATTAACTAGAGTTGATATTTCCCTCGGCCCGGAAATGAAATCGACGGGAGAAGTTATGGGGAAAGATGTAACTCTGGAAAAAGCCTTGTACAAAGGTTTAATTGGTGCAGGCCGAAAAATGCCTTTACACGGTTCAATCCTTTTCACTGTGGCAGACAAACACAAACCGGAAGCATGCGAACTGGCGAGAAGATTCCAGGAAATCGGATTCAGAATTTGGGCAACCGAAGGAACCGCCAATTATTTTGAACAACATGGAGTCCGGACAAAAATCGGTTACAAAATCGAAGAAAACCCGGAAATCAATTTGATCGATTTGATCCAAAAAGGGAAAGTTCAATACATTGTAAACACCATGACCAAAGGAAAACAATCCGAAAGAGACGGTTTCCAGATCCGCCGGACTTCTGTAGAAAACGGTGTTCCTTGTTTAACTTCGATGGATACGGTGGAAGCGATTTTGAAAGTGATTGAGAGTATGAGTTTCAAAATGGAGCCGATGTAAGCTGTTCAAACCTTCAAGGATTTAAAATCCTTGAAGGTTTAGCAAAAAAGAAGCTGTATCATATAGTGATGAGACGGCTTCTTTTTTTTATTTAAAAATGGTGTTTTCTTAAACCGTTTCCATCACGTACATTTCATCCGTTGTCGGGGTTTTCATGGAACCACCTGAATTTCGGTCTAGATGGTTTTATTTTTTTTAATTCGATATGCTATTTTTTAATATCTTTAAACCTTATTAACGTCGACTTTCAATATCTATTAATTCAAATCAACTATTTATGAAAAAATTATTCATTACCGTATTTTTATCGCTTTCTTTTTTGGGGTTTTCCCAGTATAGTATTCCAGCGGCAAGTCCGAGTCAAAAGGTTGTCCAGCAGTTCTCTATGACCAAGATTTCTATAGATTACAGCAGACCTGGTGTGAAGGGAAGAAAGGTATTTGGCGAACTCGTTCCTTACGGGAAAGTTTGGCGTGCCGGTGCAAATTCCGCGACCAAAATTACATTTGAACAAAATGTTAATTTCGGTGGAAAAGACGTAATGGCAGGAACTTACGGTCTCTTTATCATTCCAACAGAAAAGGAGTGGAAAGTCATTTTAAACAAAGATTCCCAACAGTGGGGCGCTTATAGTTTTGATGAAAAACAAAACGTAGTTGAAGTAACCGTTCCCACGCAGAAATTGAGCGACAAACAGGAATGGTTTGAGATTTCCTTGATGCCGGTTGACATTCATTCCGTTGATTTGGTTTTTAAATGGGATATGGTGAAAGCAGTAGTTCCAGTGAAAGAAGCCAAACCCGAAACGGTTGCCAAAATCATCGACAAACTCAGTGAAATAAAGCAGATTGAAAAAGAGGCAGCTGCAAAAAAATAAGTAAAAGGTGAACTTCGGTTCACTTTTTTTATCATCAATGCTGTTTTTTTTGTCTTTAGGCTGTCGAAAATTCCCGATGAATTGTTTCAGAATCAATATAAAAACGGTCGCAATAATAAATAGAGATGGCGTTAAACCTGTCTTTCATCTCTCATCTATCAGCGAAGCGGTCTGTCATCTTTTTAAAAAAATACTTGTCGAATTTTCGGTTGTCATCAAATTTTAATTAAAATAAATTTGCTTTAAATTTACAAAATGGAACTTTCAGACCAAATCATGTATCAAGCCTCATTCGATAAAAATCCTGAATTTGAAGGCGTTTTCTGGATGGGCGTAAAAACCACCGGAATTTTTTGCCGGCCAACCTGCACGGCAAGAAAACCCAAACCCGAAAATGTAGAATTTTTTCAGAATACAAAACAGGCTATTTTAAAAGGATATCGTCCTTGCAAAGTCTGTAAGCCACTCGAAAATCCTGATGAAACTCCGGAATATATTCAAAAAGTTTTGGAAGAACTCCGAGAAGATCCTTCTCTGAAATTCAAAGATTTTGATTTGGTTCAGCGAGGGTTAGAACCCGCAACAGTTCGAAGATGGTTTCAAAAAAATCATGGAATGACCTTCCATGCTTTTCAAAGAATGTTCCGGTTAAATACAGCATTCAAAAAAATTCAACAGGGAGAAAATATTATGGAAACTGCTTATGATAGCGGTTTCGGAAGTTTAAGTGGTTTTAATGAAAGTTTCAAAACCATATTTGGCGTTTCTCCGAAAAATTCAAAAACGCAAAGAATCATTGATTTAAAAAGACTCGAAACGCCGATTGGAACCATGTACGCCGCTGCAGTGGAAGAGGGAATTTGTATGCTCGAATTTACCGATAGAAAAATGTTGGAAACGGAATTCAGAGATTTAGCAAAATCATTAAATGCAACAATTGTTCAAGGTGAAAATCCACATTTCAAAACTTTGGAAAAAGAACTTTCAGAGTATTTCGCTGGAAACAGAACAGAATTCACTGTTCCACTTTCTCCTGTAGGAACAGAATTTCAAAAAAGTGTCTGGAAAGTTTTAATGAAAATCCCCTACGGCGAAACCTGGACTTACCGCAAACAATCGGAAGTTTTAGGCGATGCCAAAAAAGTTCGGGCCGTCGCCAATGCGAATGGAATGAATAAAATTTCGATCATCATTCCTTGTCATCGAGTCATCGGAAGCAACGGAACGTTAACCGGTTATGGTGGCGGAATCTGGCGGAAGCAGAAATTACTGGAACTGGAGAAAGCGATTCTTTTCTAAACAAATTAAAGAGTTCAAAACCTGTGGAGTCCTCCCAGCCGTGAGCGCAGAATTTTCATGATTTGTACAAATCAGGCAAAAATAATTTTTATCTTTGAAAAAATATCGGCTATGAATTTCTCCTTTCAACCCACTTTAGAAACCGAAAACATCAAATTGCTTCCATTAAAGGAAAGTGACTTCGAAAGATTATTCACGGTGGCTTCAGATCCCGAGGTTTGGGCAATGCATCCTAATAAAGAGAGGTATAAAAGAGAAGTTTTTCAGAACTTTTTCAAAGGAGCATTGGAAAGCAAAGGTGCTTTTTTAATCATCGACAAAAATTCAGAGGAAGTTTTAGGAAGTACACGGTTTTATGATTTTAACGAAAATGATAAAAGTATTTTCATCGGTTATACTTTTTACGGCACTAAATCCTGGGGAAAAAACATCAACGCGGGCGCAAAAATAATGATGTTGGATTATATTTTTCAGTTCGTTGAAAAAGTGATTTTCCATGTCGGAAAAGATAATATCCGGTCTGTAAAAGCGATGAATAAGTTAGGTGCAGAAAATTTGGGTGAAGAAGAAGTTGCTTATTTCGGTGAAGATTCAAAAACAAATGTCGTTTTTCAAATCAAAAAAGAGGATTGGAAATTGAAGCAGAACTTACATTAGAGTTAATTTCCACTACAATTCTGAAATAACTCCGCGCCATAATAAAACACAAAAAGCCACGCAATTCCTTTCACGGTGAAAAAGATAAGACCACCGATTCCAACGCGTTTGAACCACTTTTTAAATTTTGAATTTTTATCTTCAGGCTGTAAATTTTCCATGGAGAACTTTTTTCAAAATTAGTACTATTATTTAAACCTTTCAAATTTATGAATCGAAATGATCTTACTTATTTTCTTTTGTGGCAAATTGGGCTATTAATCGAATTTATGGTATTGTTTTCTAAATCTTCAATTTGTTTAAAATTCAATAAAACTCTCTTAAAATTTTTCTGATTTCAGTAATTTTTCTATCTTTAAGGACAATTCAAATAAATATTATGTCCCATACAAATCAGGATTTTGGAATCGAAAAATCCCTTTCTAATTTAGGTATTACAAAAGAAAATAAAGGCGTCTCTTCTGGCGGAAATTACTTTGCCAATGGCGATTTACTCGAAAGTTATTCTCCAACAGACGGAAAATTAATTGCTAAAGTGATCACCGCAAATTCAAACGATTATGATCAGGTAATCGAAAAGGCTAAAAAAGCCTATTTAGAATTTCGTCAAATTCCGGCTCCGAAAAGAGGAGAGTTAGTTCGTCAGTTTGGTTTAAAACTCCGTGAATATAAAGATGATTTAGGAAAACTCGTTTCTTATGAAATGGGAAAATCTCTGCAGGAAGGACTTGGGGAAGTTCAGGAAATGATCGATATCTGTGATTTTGCCGTAGGATTATCCCGCCAGTTGCATGGTTATACGATGCATTCTGAAAGACCTGGTCACAGAATGTACGAGCAATATCATCCGCTTGGAATTATTGGAATTATTTCTGCGTTTAATTTCCCGGTGGCAGTTTGGTCTTGGAATACCGCTTTGGCGTTGATTTGCGGAAATGTTACCATTTGGAAACCTTCAGAAAAAGCGCCACTTTGCGCCATCGCCTGCCAGAATATCATTACCGAAGTTTTAAAAGAAAATAATCTTCCGGAAGGAATTTCTACCATGATTGTAGGTGATCATAAAATTGGTGATAAAATGGTGAATGATAAAAATATTGCCTTGATTTCTTTCACCGGTTCTACGAAAGTTGGAAGAGTTGTGGGAACGAATGTTGCGCAACGTTTCGGAAAATCGATCCTTGAATTGGGTGGAAATAATGCAATTATCATTACCGAAAATGCCGATTTGGACATGTCGATTATCGGTGCTGTTTTCGGCGCAGTAGGAACTGCGGGACAAAGATGTACTTCTACAAGAAGATTAATTATCCATGAAAATGTCTATGATGAAGTGAAAAACCGCCTGGTAAAAGCTTACGGACAACTGAAAATCGGAAATCCGTTAGATGAACACAATCATGTTGGTCCGTTGATCGACAAAGCAGCGGTTCACCAATATCTGAATTCCATTGAAAAATGTAAAAAAGAAGGTGGGAAATTCGTCGTTGAAGGCGGTGTTTTGGAAGGAGACAATTACGAATCCGGTTGTTACGTAAAACCGTGTATCGCAGAAGTTCAAAATTCTTATGAAATCGTGCAGCACGAAACTTTCGCACCGATTCTTTATATTATGAAATACAAAACTTTGGAAGAAGCCATCGCCATGCAGAACGATGTTCCGCAAGGTTTAAGTTCAGCGATTATGACCACGGATATGCGCCAGGCAGAATTATTCCTTTCACAAAATGGCTCCGATTGTGGAATTGCCAATGTGAATATCGGAACATCCGGAGCAGAAATCGGTGGTGCTTTCGGTGGCGAAAAAGAAACCGGTGGCGGCAGAGAATCCGGTTCCGATGTTTGGAAATATTACATGAGAAGACAAACCAATACCATTAATTATACCGACAGTTTGCCTTTAGCACAGGGAATTAAATTCGATCTGTAAAATATTAATATTTATTTGGGCAACTGATCCGCCCTCCGTTCCCGCTTTTTTGTTCCGCTGCGCTGCACAAAAAGAGCTCCACTCAGGTCGGGTTGCAAAAGATTACAAATACAAAGATTTTTTTTAATTATAAAATAGCGTAAAATAAATTCTAACCTTGAACTTCCGACTTCGGACTTTCAGCTTTTAACTTCAAAAAATATGAACAACGCAATAGCATCTCATCCACAACCGACCAATACGGTGAAAGAAACCTTGTCCAGACACATGCTTGCCGACGGTTTCGATTTCGTAATGGATTTTGAAAAGTCCCAGGGTTCGTGGATCCATGATAGGATTACTGGCAAAAATTTCCTCGATATGTTTTCCATGTTTGCTTCGGCTTCCATTGGTTATAATCATCCGTATTTAATGGAAAGATCTGAATGGCTTGGGAAAATGGCCATCAATAAACCAACTTTAGCCGATGTTTATTCTCAGGAATTTGCAGACTTCATGACCGTTTTCGAAAGAGTGGCCATTCCCAAAGAACTGCAGTATTGCTTCTTTATCGAAGGCGGAACCATGGCCGTAGAAAATGCCATGAAAGCTTGCTTCGACTGGAAAACGCGCAAGAATTTCGAAAAAGGAATTGATCAAGAAGCTGGAATTTGCATTCATTTCAAACAGGCCTTTCATGGAAGAAGTGGCTATACATTGAGTTTAACCAATACTTCTGACCCAAGAAAATACCAGTATTTTCCGAAATTCGATTGGCCAAGAATTATTAATCCTCATTTGAATTTTCCGATTACAGAAGAGAATCTGGAGGAAACCATTAAAAATGAAAATCTTGCGCTCCTCAATATTGAGGAAGCCATTCTTTCGAATCCCAATAAAGTGGCGTGTATCATCATTGAACCGATTCAGGCAGAAGGTGGCGACAACCATTTCCGTGATGAGTTTTTTGTCGGTTTAAGAAATCTTTGCGACCAAAATGAAGTTTTACTGATTTTTGATGAGGTGCAAACCGGAGTAGGAATGACCGGGAAAATGTGGGCTTTCGAACATTTCAGTGCAAAACCGGATATTATTTCTTTCGGTAAAAAAGCACAGGTTTGCGGTGTTTTGGCCAACAAAGAAAAGTTTGATGAAATTCCTAATAATGTTTTTAGAGAAAGTTCCAGGATCAATTCAACTTTCGGTGGAAACTTTATCGATATTCTGAGATTTCAATTAATTTTGGAAGTAATCGAAAAAGAGAATTTGGTCGAAAACGCTCGGATTGTCGGTGAATACTTACTTTTCGGTTTACAGGGTTTAGCCCAGAAATATCCAAATAAAATTTCAAATGCAAGAGGACGCGGCTTAATGTGTGCGGTTGATTTACCCACTGGTGCAGAACGCAATAAGCTGCAGGAGCTTTTGTACCAGGAAAATGTAATTATTTTATCTTGTGGCGATCATTCCCTCCGATTCCGGCCGCACCTGAATGTTACCACGACAGAAATTCAAATGGCGCTCGATAAGATCGAAGTTTGTATGGCAAAAATGTAATTATAGAAATGGATTCAGGCGGTTTTTAAACAAAACAGGTTTGAATTCTTATTTATTTTTCATTATTAATGAATAAAATACAATTATTTTATTGTAACTTTAACAATCGAAAATGAAATGAAAAATGGAAAGAGAAACGAGAGTCGCGGTTTTTGAAAGTGAGAAACCGTCTGAAATTCAATTGGTAAAATCAAAACTGGAAGCCCAAGACATTACAAGTTTTTTAATTGATAATTATATGTCTTTTACCACCACGCCCACTGCAAATACGGTGCAATTAATGGTCAATTTATCAGATGAGCAGAAAGCATTGGAAATTATCGATAAGATGCTCCGGGAAATGGAATTTAACCCAAGTAATAATTAATAACAGCTAAAACCAAGTTCATATTTTTAAATTTTACGTTTTACAGAAATCGAAATCTTGAAAAAGATTTCGATTTTTTATTGTTAAATCCGGCATCAATCCAAAAATTTCTGAAAATGATGAATTGAAAATAGACTACAGTTTGTCTTTCATCATTTTTATAAATACAGAAGGTTTCAAATCGAATTTCCTGCGGAAATTATCTGAAAAATTTTCGGTACTGGAAAATCCGGCAATTCTGGCAAGTTCCTTTACATCCATATTGATATATTTTACATCATTTTTAAGATGATCAATAATATAATCTAACCGAAGATCGCTAATGTAAACTGCGAAATTTTTCCCTTTATAGGTATTGATGATTTTTGAAAAGTAAGTGGAGTTTGTTCCCAACTCTTCACTCAAAGATTTTTGGGAAACCTGCGAATCCAGAAATTTATTTTCATTTTCAAAAAGTTCCAGTTGCTTTAAAATATTTTCTACAAATATTGGATTGAGCCCCGAAATTTTATTGTAAAAATCATAATTGAATTTCTGCTTGTAATCGGGTGAAGCTGGAATCAGTTTCTCTTCCGTTGTATTTACTTTATTTTGTTGGGCAATAATTTCTTCGAATCTCTTTTTATAATTTTGTTTTTCCTTTTGAATACGGAAGCCAAAAAATAAAAATACAAACAACAAAAAGACAACTAATACCACAAAAATAATTCTTTGGTTTTTGAGCGTACTTTCAATCCTGTTTTTTTCTGACACTAATTTTTTGGTATCGTATTCTTTAACGATCCTTCCATAAAGATATTTATAGTTTTTCTCGTAAGATCTGTCCAGGACCATTAGTTTATTAATATATTCCAATTGTTTTTCAGTATCGCCGACAGAATTATAATATTTAATCAGGATCTCATAAGCAGACCGGAATTGCGGATCCAGCTTTTTGGTTTTGGTATAATATTTATCGATTTCCTCCAGGTATTTTACCGCTAATTTTTTTTTGCCAGTATGCCAATAAGAAAGACCCAGATAGAAAACTTCAGTATTATGCTGCCACTGATCGTTGTATAATTGAATAGCTTCAGAAAGTTTGGAAATGGCAGTGTCATAATTTTTGGAGTAATAAGCATTAGTACCTTCCGAGGAAATAAAATAGGGAATGTACTGATTGAGTTTGTTTTCTTTCAGGTAGTCGAAGGCCTCTTTCAAAAGCGTTTCGTTTTCTTTAAATTTTCCAAGTTTTGTATTCGAATCGATGAGACTCATCAGTGAATAAATATAATACATCTGGTAATTTTTCCCTAAAGATGTTTCGGTGTGCAAATTATCCTTAAAAAATTGTAAGCATATTAAAAGTTCTTTATTGGCATCCTCATATTGTCCGAGATAAATTTTATTTTGAGCGATGATGTATATTGTTTTATTGAAAATATAAACATTGCCATATTCTTGTGATAACTTGTTGGCTACCAAAATGTCATCGAGCGCCTTTTGGTAAAATTCTTCAGACATATTGATGTTACCCCTGTTAAGATAAGCGTCCAAAAGTATTTTTTTAACCTTAGATTTTTTTGCAGTAAGTAGTGCACTGTCTGCATATTTTATGTTTAGAGGATATGTACTGGCAATACTTGCATATCGGTATGCATAAAAAAGGGCTTCGTTATTCTGGTCTTTTTTGGATTTTTTAATGTAGAAAGTTATGAGTTCCCACCTTTTTGTAGGATTACTATTGTAATTATCTATCTTTTTTTCAATTTCCTCATTAGTTAAATTAGACTTTGATACAGTTTGAGCACGAAAATTTGTAAAATAAAACAGGAAAAAAATAAAGAGAAGAGGGAATGTGTATTTCAGCTGCATAAACCGTAATGAAATGATTAATAATGATATAAGTTATTTTAAGTCATTTGTTTTACAATATTACTGCTATTTTTTTAAAAAAACAGTACAAAATTTACAATTTGCTTGTCATTTTTTATAAACTAACGGTTTGTTTTATTGCTTCATATCTGCTTTCTACAATACATTTGTAAAAATTAAACGAATGAAAAAATTTGCACTTATCGCAGCCGTAGTTTTTACTACAATTACATTACAATCATGCAGACAGTCAGACGATGTATTATCACCGGAGGAAGCAGCAACTTTACAAAGAGTCCAGGATTCCTCATCTGTTTTATTGCAACAAGATAATGCCGGTACATTAAATACGCAGACAGCTGACAATCTAGCTTCTGAATTAGAAGGAGAATTATTACCTCCCCCAAAAAAGTAACCCCTTAAACTAAATAATTTTTTTTTCATCATTTGTGTTGGTTCTTCCGCGGATTTATTCGCGGAAGAATTGTTTTTAGGATACTTTAAATTTTATTTTAAAAAGAGATTTAACCTTTTTATGATAAATTTCAAACGACCAGAACAACCGTTATAGAAATAGGAAGTAATGCCATAATATATAAATATGCTGCAATCTTTTCAAACATCAAGTTATGGTTTCTTCATTGCTTCTGGTTGTCGTCAAAGGACAAAAACTTTTAATTTTCGCAATTTAATCACTAACACAGAAATCTGTTTAAGAGATGACGTGATATTTATCACTATTTAATGTGATATGTTCAACATACTGATTGTCAAATTTATAAAAAAGGGTCAGTAAAAATAGAATATTATCAAAAAATAAAATTCAAATTTTAAAAATTCAATTCATTTATTTATCTTTGTGAAAATTCAGCTTTTATGGAAACGACCTATATTGAAACTCAGCAGATTACCTTTCAGGACTTTAAAAACCAGATCTTAGAAGATTATAAACTGGGCAGAATTTCCAGAGAAATGTCTTACCTCGGAAGAAGGGAAGTGTTGACGGGAAAAGCAAAATTCGGAATCTTTGGAGACGGTAAAGAATTGCCGCAATTGGCCATGGCAAAGGTTTTTAAAGATGGTGATTTCCGGTCTGGTTATTACCGTGACCAAACGTTTGCCTACGCCATCGGTGCTGTGAGTGTTGAAAGTTTTTTTGCACAGCTGTACGCCGATACCAATATTGAACGGGAACCCGCGTCTGCTGGGCGGCAAATGAACGGCCATTACGCGACCAGAAGTTTGAATGAAGATGGAAGCTGGAAAGACTTAACAAAACAAAAAAATATATCCTCTGATATTTCCCCTACAGCCGGACAAATGCCAAGATTATTAGGATTGGCGCTGGCTTCGAAAGTTTATAAAACTGTTGAATTCGATGGTTCAGAAAAATTTTCAAATAAAGGAAATGAGGTCGCTTTCGGAACAATTGGTGATGCCTCAACAGCAGAAGGTCATTTTTGGGAAACTCTAAATGCTGCCTGTGCTTTGCAGGTTCCGATGATTACTTCGATTTGGGATGACGGTTACGGAATTTCGGTTCCTACACACAACCAAAGAGCAAAAGCGGATATCGCTGAAATGCTTTCAGGTTTCCAAAGAAAAGAAGGTGAAAATCAGGGTTGTGAAATTATTCAGGTAAAAGCCTGGGATTATCCTTCCTTATTAGATGCTTATGCACGGGCAGAACATTTTGCAAGAACAGAAAGCGTTCCTGTTGTAGTGCATGTTATCGAAGTAACGCAGCCGCAAGGACATTCAACTTCCGGTTCACACGAAAGATATAAAGATGAAAACCGTCTGAAATGGGAAGGTGATTTCGATGGTTTGGTGAAATTCAGAGAATGGATTCTGGATTATTCCATTGAAATTGAAGGTGCCGAGCAACAGTTAGCAACCGCTGAAGAATTAGATAGTATTGAATCTGAAGCGAAGAAATTTGTAAAAGACGGTCAGAAAAAAGCCTGGGAAAATTATCAGAAAACGATTCAGGATTTAAAAGAAACCGTTCTTCCTTTGGTTGAAAATTTAAAATCTCAAAATACTGAAGTTGCCGCAGAATTAGAAAAATTCAATAAAGTAATTTCTGTAGCGAAAAAAGATATTTTCCATTTGGTGAGAAAATCTTTATTACTAACGAGAGCCAATCAATCGACAGAAAGACAAAGACTTCAAAACAAATTTGAAGAAGTTTTCGCCATCGAAAAAGAAAATTATTCTTCTCATTTATATTCTCAATCCGAGTGGAAAGCGACCACTGTTAAAGAAGTTGCACCCGTATTTTCTGACGCTTCAGAAACGGTGGACGGTAGAGTAGTCGTTAGAAATAATTTCGATAAAATTTTTGAAAAATATCCGGAAGCATTAATTTTTGGTGAAGATGCCGGAAATATTGGCGATGTAAATCAAGGTTTAGAAGGACTGCAGGAAAAATATGGCGCACTGAGAATCGCAGATACCGGAATCCGGGAAGCAACGATTCTTGGACAGGGAATCGGAATGGCGATGCGTGGTTTAAGACCAATTGCAGAAATCCAGTATTTGGATTATATCCTCTATTGTCTGCAGGGAATGAGCGACGATTTAGCAACCGTTCAATACCGGACAAGAGGCGGACAAAAAGCGCCGTTGATTATCAGAACACGTGGCCATCGATTGGAAGGAGTTTGGCATTCAGGTTCGCCGATGGCAGGAATTATTAATCTCTCAAAAGGGATTTTAGTCCTCGTTCCGCGTAATTTAACAAAAGCGGCTGGATTTTATAATACCATGCTTCAGGCAGATGAACCGGCTTTAATTATCGAATGTTTAAACGGTTACCGATTAAAAGAAAAACAACCTGATAATCTTGGTGAATTTACCGTTCCGGTAGGAAAAATTGAAGTAACGAAAGAAGGAAAAGATGTTACTTTAGTAACTTACGGTTCTACGTGGAGATTGGTCATGGAAGCCGCTCAGGAATTAGAAAAAATCGGAATTTCTGCGGAAGTGATCGATATTCAGTCATTAATTCCATTCGATCTGAGTCATGATATTTTAGAAAGTGTAAAAAAAACCAACCGATTGGTGGTCATCGATGAAGATGTAGAAGGTGGCGCATCGGCATTTATTCTTCAACAGATTATGGAAAAACAGAAAGCATTCAGATATTTGGATTCCGATCCGTTAACCATTTCTGCAGAAAATCACCGTCCGCCTTATGGAAGTGATGGAGATTATTTCAGCAAGCCAAGTGTTGATGATATGGTGGAGAAAATTTACGGATTATTTACTGAAACCAATCCTGAGAAATTCCCGAAGATTTAGGCGGGGAATATTTTTTAATAAGTAGTTAATTATCAATTCACTATGTTTTTAATGAAATTTTTGTTTCGATAAAGTATAGAAATTGATCCGTAACTCCCACCTCCAAAAATATTAAACTTATTCACAGAAAACAGCGAAAATTAATTTTTCGCTGTTTTTTTATTTAACTTTGGATTATATTTTAAAAATTGAAATTAAATTACTACTTGCTCGCCTGTTTTTCATCTCAATTTCCTGTATTAAAAACACAGCGAAGCGAAAAAAATATTTTTAAAGTTTGAAATGATTGCAAACCACCTTCAAATCGATTATTCTGATGATGAAATTGGTCTTGGAAAAACCATCCAGAAGAAAAATGACTTGCAAAATGTGGAAACCCGTATTTTTTCTCAAAAAGGAAATCTTATTTTTGACGAAATAATTGAGAATGGAACTCAGAAGACGATTTCCTTTCCCTTAAAAAACGGATAAATGTTTCAAAAAATACTGGCTGCGGAAGATTTTGAAAGCGCAAGCATTTCTGTGCAGAAATCCTTAGATGATTTAAAGATACCAAACAAAAGTTTTGTTCATTATTGTGATGAAGCTTTTCGCCTGCTCAAAAAAAGTGTTGAAGAAGATGAGCCATTTGATTTGCTGATCACGGATCTCTCTTTCGATGAAGACTTTAAAAAACAAAAAATCAAATCCGGCCAGCAACTCATCACCGAGTCACGAAAAATACTTCCTGAATTAAAAATCTTAGTATTTTCAGGTGAAAAACGGCCTCAAATAATAAAAGAACTTTTCAATGATTTACAAATTGACGGATTTGTAAGCAAAGGCAGAATGGATGTTAAAAATCTAGAAAATGCAATTACTGTAATTTCTGATGGGCAAAAATATCTTTCCCCGGAAAACCGGATTCAGCTTAGAACTACAGATACCATCGAACTGACTTCGGTTGAATATTCTATTCTAAAATTACTTTCGGAAGGTATTTTGCAAAAAGACATGACCGAAATTTTGAAAGGAAAATCGCTAAAACCGAACAGTTTAAGTTCTGTTGAAAAAACTTTAAATTACCTCAAAGAAACGTTCAGGGCCAAAAGCAACGAACATTTAATTGCGATCTGCAAAGATTTGGGAGTGCTGTAAAAACCTTTTCCGCGCCCATTCCTGTTGTTTCTCACTGTTTCCAAAAATAAATGCAATTTTTAGAGATAAATTTTACTGCTTTACGGTTTCCCGTAAGGAAGTTTTGCAGTGATGTTTTACTTTTGCTGAATATAAAAAACAACACATTTTTCAAGACACCGAAGCTCCAGAGAAAGCAAATTTTCAACAAAAACACAACTTTATTATAATCAGGCTGAATCTGGAGCTGATGGTGAATAATTTCAAATTTATCCCAGTATTTTTTTCTTAAATATTGTTTATTCTGGTGAAAAACTAAAGCTATTTAATTCCTCGATAGGCTTTAAATATAAATCATAAAATTTTCCGTAAATTCGCATCAAATTTTTAAATAATGAACTACGATATTATTGTCATCGGAAGTGGTCCTGGTGGTTACGTTACGGCAATCAGAGCTGCACAATTAGGTTTTAAAACAGCCATTATTGAAAAAGAAAATCTGGGCGGAATTTGCTTAAACTGGGGTTGTATCCCAACTAAAGCATTATTAAAATCTGCACACGTTTTTAAATATTTACAGCAAGCCGAACAGTACGGTTTAAATAAAGTAGAAAATCCAGGTTTTGATTTTTCTAAAGTTATTCAGAGAAGTAGAGGAGTTGCCACTAAAATGAGTGGTGGAATCGCTTTCCTGATGAAGAAAAACAAGATCGATGTGATCATGGGAACTGCCAAAGTTCAAAAAGGTAAAAAAGTTTCTGTAACTGATAAAGACGGAAAAGCAACTGAATATTCAGGGCAGCATATCATTATCGCAACTGGAGCGCGTTCCAGAGAATTGCCGAATCTTCCACAGGATGGAAAAAAAGTAATCGGATACAGACAGGCATTGAATCTTCCTGAGCAGCCAAAATCGATGATCGTTGTCGGTTCAGGTGCGATCGGAATTGAGTTCGCTGATTTCTATAACACCATGGGAACGAAAGTTACCGTTGTAGAATTCATGCCAAACATTCTTCCTGTTGAAGACGAAGATACTTCAAAACACGTAGAGAAATCTCTGAAAAAATCAGGGATCGAAATCATGACCAATGCTTCCGTAGAATCTGTGGATACTTCCGGAAACGGCGTAAAAGCAACCGTGAAAACTGCTACTGGAAATATCGTTTTAGAAGCTGATATTTTATTGTCTGCTGTTGGAATCGCTTCGAATATCGAAGGTCAGGGGTTCGAAGAAGTGGGAATCCAAACCGATAAAGGAAAAGTTTTGGTGAACGAATGGTACGAAACTTCTGTTCCGGGATATTATGCGATTGGTGATATTTTGGCGACACAAGCTTTAGCACACGTTGCTTCAGCAGAAGGAATTACCTGTGTGGAGAAGATCAAAGGTCTTCACGTAGAAAAGATCGATTACGGCAATGTTCCGGGATGTACGTACTGTCATCCGGAAATCGCTTCTGTTGGTTTAACCGAAAAACAGGCGAAGGAAAAAGGCTACGAACTGAAAGTGGGTAAATTCCCTTTCTCCGCTTCCGGAAAAGCCACTGCCAACGGAGATACCGATGGTTTCATCAAAGTGATCTTCGATGCGAAATACGGCGAATGGCTCGGTTGTCACATGGTCGGCGACGGCGTTACCGATATGATTGCAGAAGCAGTTGTGGCGCGTAAATTAGAAACCACCGGTCATGAAGTTTTAAAATCAATTCACCCGCATCCAACGATTTCAGAAGCCGTGATGGAAGCCGTTGCCGCCGCTTATGGCGAAGTGATTCATATCTAAACTTAACGAAATATTTTCATATAAAACTCCAGTGATTTGCTGGAGTTTTTTTATTTAGATAATAGTTTCAATATTTGTGATTATTTTTATTTGGGCAACTAATCAGCCTTCCGTTCCCGCTTTTTTGCTCCGCTGCGCTGCACAAAAAGAGCTCCACTCAAGTCGGGTTGCAGGGTGTTTTTCAAATTACTTTTTTTGTTTCTTCAGTTCTTGTACATATTTAAAAGTTATGCAGTATTTTCAACGAGAGTTTCGTAAATATTTAATTTTTAAATTGAAATATTTTCATTATTTTTGTATCCAAACGAATACAGTTTTGCGATGTACTTATTGAAAAAACGTCAGAGTTTGACAAGTGGTTTAGAAAATTGAAAGATGTAACAGCAAAGGCGAAAATTTTGTTCAGAATTCAAAAATTGGAAAACGACGAGCATCTTGGAGATTTTAAACCAGTTGGAAATGGAATTAATAAATTGAAATTTAATTACGCAAAAGGGTATAGAATTTACTTTATGGAAATTGACGGAAAAATTATTATTCTCCTAATTGGCGGTGACAAATCAACTCAACAAAAGGACATTGAAAAAGCGAAGGAAATTTGGAAGAAATTAAAAAAATAATGAAAAATGAATACCTCAAAATTTGACATTGCAGATTATTTAGACAGTAATGAAATGATTGCTGAATATCTTAATGCTGCTTTGGAAGAAGGAAATGAGTCAGAAATAATTGCAGCAATTGGAAATGTAGCCAAAGCAATTGGTATGACTAAAATTGCGGAAGAAACCGGGCTTAGCAGACCCAGTTTATACAAAGCGCTATCTGAAGGCGCTAAACCACAATTTGCAACAATAATGAAAGTTCTAAAAGCCGTTGGAGGACATATACACATTAATCCGGCTACTGCTTAAAAAACGACAACGCGGATCTGTAATCCTTCCTTTTCAAAACCCGTAGGCAAAGTCTCCGAACTCTGAGCCATCACAGACAAAAACCACAACTCCAAATTGTGGTTTTTTTAATTCCCAAAAATTACTATCTTGACCTCAAATTATAATATATGCACATGAAATCTTTTATTCCGGTTTTTTTGTTGACTGGAGCCGCATTTTTTGCTCAAACTAAAAACGATATTGTCGTTCCTAATGAGAATTTAATAACGGAAAATATTCCGGCGATCCCTAAAAGTTTAAACGAAAAAATTAAGAAATATTCGGAAAGCAGAGGAGCAAACTTTACCGCAATTCATCCCAACGGAAAAGAATTGATCATGGTGACCCGATTTGCTTCTACCAATCAGCTGCACCATTTGTCCCAACCCTTGGGAAACCGAAAACAGATCACCTTCTTTGATGAACCTGTAAATTCCGCAGATTACGAACCGACAAACGGAAAATATTTAGTGTATTCCAAAGATATGGGCGGAAACGAATTCGGTCAGCTTTTCAGACTGGATTTAAACTCCATGGAATCAACATTATTAACCGATGGAGGAAGATCTCAAAACGGCGGAATGCGGTGGAAAAAAGACGGTTCCGGTTTCTACTTTTCTTCCACCAAAAGAAACGGTGGCGACCGCGATATTTATTTCATGAATCCATTGAAACCCAACGAAACCAAATTGATTCTGGAATTGAAAGGAGGCGGCTGGGGAATCAGTGATATTTCAGAGGATGGCAAAAAACTTATCGTCAGCGAATATGTTTCGGCGAACGAATCTTATCTGTATTTATTAGATACAGAAACAAAAAAGCTGGAACCGATCACCGATAGAACTGAAAAACAGATCGTTCAAAGCAGCGCGAAATTTGCTAAAAACCCAGACGAGATTTACTTTGTCACCGACCGTAATAATGAGTTTGACCGTTTGGCGTTGATGAATTTAAAAACGAAAAAGATCACCTATTTCACCACTGATATTCCCTGGGAAGTTTCTAATTATACGTTATCGAAAGATAAATCCAAAATCGTTTTTGAAACCAACGAAAGTGGTTTGAACAAGTTGTATCTAATGGATACTGCCTCCCAAAAATATACGGAGATCAAAGGATTACCCATCGGATTAATCAATAATATTAAATTTACCGACGACGGAAAATCCCTCTTTTTCTCGCAATCAACTTACGATTCTTCCTCAGATATTTACCGTTTAGACTTAGCGACGAAAAATATTGAAAGATGGACAGACAGCGAACAGGGCGAAATGCGGAAAAGCGAAATGGCACAGCCGAAACTCATCGAATGGACGAGTTTTGACAAGATGAAAATCTCCGGATTTTATTATCCTGCTTCTAAAAAATTTACCGGGAAAAGACCGGTGATGATTAACATTCACGGCGGTCCCGAAGGTCAGTCGATGGCTTCTTCTTTAGGTTCGAATAATTACTATACCAATGAAATGGGCGTGGCGTTGATTTACCCAAATGTGCGTGGTTCTTCAGGTTTTGGCAAAACATATATCGCATCTGACAATGGTTTCAACCGGATGAATTCTGTAAAAGATATTGATGCTTTATTGGACTGGATCGCAAAGCAACCGGAATTGGATAAAGACCGAATTATGATTATGGGCGGCAGTTACGGAGGCTTTATGACTTTGGCTACAGCTTACGAATATGCAGATAGAATAAGATGTTCCGTAGATGTAGTCGGGATTTCAGATTTTAATACCTTTCTGAAAAACACTGAAGAATACCGCCGGGATTTGCGCCGAGCAGAATATGGCGACGAACGTGACCCGAAAATGAGTGCGTTTTTTACCAAGATCGCCCCTTTAAATAATACCGATAAAATTAAAAAACCTATGTTCATCATCCAGGGAACCAACGATCCAAGAGTTCCGGTGACGGAGGCGATGCAAATGCGTGATAAACTGAAAGCGCAGGGAAATACGGTGTGGTATTTAGAAGCCAAAAATGAAGGGCACGGTTTCCGTAAAAAAGAAAATGTAGATTTTCAAAGACTGGCGGTGATAAAATTTATGCAGGAATATCTCTTGAAATAGAAATTTTCCATTTTTACTTATTTTCAAAACCACAGGTTCGCTTGTGGTTTATTTTTATTAACTTTTATTTATGAAAGAAATTAAAACAGGGCTCGTTCTTTCCGGTGGAGGTACCAGAGGAGTTGCCCATGCAGGCGCTTTGCAGTTTTTAGCAGAAAAAAACATTAAGCCTGAAGTTTTGGCCTGTTGCAGTTCCGGTTCGATTGTAGGTGCGCTTTATGCCGTGGGTAAAACGCCGCAGGAAATCCTGGCTTTTTTTAAATCGGTTTATTTTTTCAATTGGCGGCATTTTACTTTTAACAAGCCCGGGTTGCTCTCTTCGCTGATTTTTGCGGATTATCTGACACCAATTTTTGAAGACATGACCATCAGTGAATTAGAGTTAGACGTAAGAATTATTGCGACTGAACTGGTTTCGGGGGAACAGAAAATTTTCAGCGGAACGGATAAAATAGTAGACGCTATAATCGCATCCTGCTCCATTCCGGGAATTACCGTTCCCTATATTGTTGGCAATGTAATGTACAGCGATGGGGGAGTTTTGAATAATTTTCCGGCAGATATCATTCATCAGGATTGCGACAAGTTGATTGGCATGTATGTTTCGCCAGTTCAGGATGTAAAGATTGAAGATCTACAATCTATAAAATCGGTTACTACAAGAGCGTATGAACTGATGTCGCACCGCATAGAAATTCATAAATTCTCCTACTGTGACTGGATCATCACTTCCAAAAAATTAGCTAATTATGGAACTTTTGAACGAAATGCGAGCCGTTTGCAAGAAATTTTTGAAATCGGTTATCAGGCAGCGAAAATGTCTTACGATGAGACGGTGTTTAAAGAAGATATTTAGCATAAATTAAAACCCCGGTAATTACAGAAGCGAGAGCCATTAAGAATACCGCTCCTGCCGAAATGTCTTTAATGATTTTTATTCTTATATCATAATCCGGTTGTATGATATCGCAGATTTTTTCTACGCAGGTATTGAGAATTTCGAAACTTAAAACCGAGAATGCTACCCCTAAAATTATTGATGCTTCAGTGGCGGTTACTTTTAAAAAAACGATCAAAAAAAGGTTGGTAAGCAAAGCAAGAACTTCAATCTGAAAATTACGTTCAGATTTCAGCAGCCAGATGACTCCTTTGATGGCGTTCCAAAAACTTCTGTAAATGGGAGGTTTTCTCATTACCAGTTTTTATCGACCATATAAATTAACTGTCCCATGGCCGACGCTCCTAAGAGTAATTCTCTGCGGTTTACTTTGTCGAAAGTGTCTTCTTCGGAATGGTGGATATCGAAATATCTCTGAGAATCCGGAATCAGTTCTGCTAAAGGAACATCTAAAGGTTGCATCGGCTCGATATCGGTTCCTGCATATTGAACCTCGAAATTATGAATTCCATACGGCAGGAAAAGGGCTCTCCAGGATTGAATCTGGAGTCGTTTTTCAGGATTCATGACCAAACCAAATCCGCGCGGTGTAAAACCACCACCATCACTTTCGATGGCAAAAAGGTGTTTTTCGTTATTCTTCTTGATGTTTGCGGCGTACTGATTTCCACCCCGAACGCCATTTTCTTCATTGGCAAAACAAACGACCCGAATCGTATGGTTGTTATCAATGCCCAGTTTTTTAAAAGTCCGCAGCACTTCGATACTTTGAACAATTCCGGCGCCGTCATCTTGTGCACCATCGCCCACGTCCCACGAATCCAGATGGCCACCAACTACGATGACGCTTTGATCTTTATTGCCGGTAATTTCTCCAATCACACTATAAGAAAGTTTCTCACCTTTCATGGTTGCGTTAGAATTTAATTTAGCAATTACTTTTTGTTTTTTCAGAGTTTTCTCCAGCTCATCAGCGCTTTTGGGACCAATCGCTACTGCCGGAATTTTTGCCATATCATCTTCGTCATAGCGCATCATTCCGGTATGTGGAACATCATCCAAAGCTGAAGAAAGCGAACGGATAATGACTGCTTTTGCGCCTCTTTTTCCGGCCCAGGAAGCGGCGCTTCTGCGGTATTTGTTGGCATCACCATAAGCTTGTCCGGTAGTAATGAATTTTTGGTTAAAGGCGTAATTAAAGAATATGATTTTTCCTTTTACGGCTGCATCAGGAAGTTTGTCGAAATCTTCTTTATTCTTAACAAAGACAATTTCGGCTTCTACGTCTTTTCCTTTTGTTCCCTCAGAATTCCCTAATGAAAGCATTCGCAGGGTTTTCCATTTGCCGTTTCCTTCTTTTATCTGAAGAGATTCTTTGCCACGTTCCCAAACCGGAACCATCACTTCTTCTTTCCAGACTTTATCTGCGCCGGCTTCTTTTAATTTTTGAACCGCCCAGTCTGCCGCCTTTTCGTAAGCAGCGGAACCGCTCAAACGGTGACCGATGTTTTGGGTTAACTCCCGTAAGTTTTCATACGCAGTTCCATTCACCAATATTTCATCGGAAATGTTTTTGAACTGAACAGAATCGGTGGATTGCTGAGCAAATAAAAATCCGCCCAAAAAGAGCGGAAGTGTTTTTATAATTGAATATTTCATAGGTTTTCACAATTGATAGACCCAAATTTAAAAAAAATTAATAACAAAAAGTAAAATTACTGCTTCATATCGTACATTATTAATGCAGTTACCAATTTCGGCTCGATATAAGTGCATTTTGGCGGCATGATTATTTTGTTATCGGAAACCTTTAATAAATCATTAAAACTGACCGGATAAATTCCGAATCCTACTTTAAAGTCGCCGGAATCCACCTTTGCTTTGATGGTCTTAATTCCCTCGATATTTGAACTTCCTTTGATATAGGTTATTTTCTCAGTTGTTTTTGCATCATCGATTCCTAAAATATCTTTAAAAATATATTCTTCCAATAAATAATGGTCGAGATCATTCATTTCCCCCTGTTGTTTCCGTAAGTCATGATGAACATGAAGCGAATAAAATTTGCCGCCCAGATACATGGAGATGTGGAATTTCTGAGAAGGGTAGTACGGTTCTTCTCCTTTTTCATGAATTCGGAAATTCTTCTCAATTTTCTGGAGGAATTCTTTTTTATTCAATCCGTTCAGATCACTCAAAAGTCGGTTATAATCATGAATCTTGATCGATTGGTTGGAAACAACGAAACTGAAGACATAATTATAATGTTCCGTTCCGGTATGTTTTTTATTTTTTTGCTTTTGATTTTCAGCGTTCAGTGCGGTGGATCCGATTCTGTGGTGACCATCGGCGATATAAAAGGAATCAATCTGCTCCAGAACTTCTTTAAACTGAAGCATCTTCAGGCGGTTATCTATCTTCCAAACCTTATGTCTGATGCCGTTGTCATCTAAATAATTTAGAACAGGCACATTTTTTTCCTCATGGTTCATGAGCATTTCCACTTTTGGGTTTGCCAAATACGTGAGCAAAACGGGTTCTGCCTGTACATTGACTTTGTCCAGATAATAAGCCAGTTTTTCTTTTCTGTAGGTAAGTGTAGATTCGTGTTTTTTTATTTTTCCATTTCGAAAGTCTTCTACACTGACCAAGCCTAAAAGTCCGCGGAATATGGTTTTATTAGGCAAGATCTGCTCATACAAGTAATAGGACGAATGATCCTGCACTAATTTCCGGTCCGCCAAAAGCTCTTCGAAATTAGTTCTGATTTTCCGAAGGTTCCGGTCGATATCTTTTGATTTGCTTACCACATAGGGTTTGACCATCTGGATGTAGGACGAATCCACTTGAGATTTTTTATTAATCTCTTCCTGGGAGTAATTATCCAATGGATGGGTTGGGAAAATATCTACGTAATCTTCGGTTGGTCTGATTCCCCGAAATGGTTTAAATATAGGCATATACTACTGTAGTTTCTTTTTAATTTCAATAATCTGTTCCGCAAGTTCTTTGCCAATTTTCTGTTGGGCATCTTGTGTATTTCCACCTAAATGGGGCGAAAGAGACAAATTAGGATTCATTAAAAGTGCAAGTTCAGGGCTGGGTTCATTTTCAAATACATCCAGCGCTGCTCCGGCGACTTTTCCATTTTCGATGGCCTCCAGCAAGGTGACTTCATTGATCACGCCACCTCTCGCGGTGTTAACGATAAAAACGCCGTCTTTCATTTTTTCGAATTGGGGTGCATCTAAAAGATAGCCGTCCGTTTTTGGGGTGTGAACGGTCAGGAAATCCAAACCGGTCAGGAACTCATCCATGTCATTTCCTGTGGAAATTTCAAAATGCAGTTGTTGCCCATCAAAAAAGTCTAAACTAACTTTTTCGGTTTTCGGTTTTCTTGTAAGAACTTTTACTTTCATTCCTAAAGAAATCCCGATTTTTACGACTTCTTTTCCGATACCGCCAAAACCGATCACTCCTAAAGTTTTCCCTTCTAATTCCACCGCACTTGAAAAAGATTTTTTCAAAGCTTTGAAATGGGTTTCCCCTTCCAGCGGCATCAGTCTGTTGGATTCGTGCAGAAATCTTGCCAACGAAAAGAAGTGGGCAAAAACCATTTCTGCTACCGAACGGGAGGATGCTTTCGGTGTATTGATAATATAAATCCCTTTTTCAATCGCATGCTCTACGTCGATATTGTCCATGCCAACACCTCCGCGACCGATGATTTTCAAACCGGGACAAGCGTCGATTAAATCAGTTTTCACTTTTGTAGCACTTCGGACTAAGAGTACGTCTACCTTGTTTTCATTAATAAAACTGATAAGATGTTCCTGTGAAACTTTTGTTTCCAGAATTTCAATTCCTGCCTCTTTCAGCAGTTGTTCTCCGGCTTTTGAAATGCCGTCATTAGCAAGAACTATCATTTATTTTAAATTTTGCATTACATCCACTAAAACCTGAACACTTTCGATTGGCAGGGCATTGTACAGACTGGCACGGTAACCGCCTAAACTTCGGTGGCCATTCAGTCCACTGATTCCGGCAGCTTTCCAGGCGTTATCGAATTCTTCTTTTTTAGACTCATCCATTAATTTAAAAGAGACGTTCATCAATGACCGGTCCTCTTTCACACAGAAGGTTTCGAATAATGGATTACGGTCAATTTCGCTGTACAGTAATTTGGCTTTTGCTTCATTTCTTATTTCTGCGGCTGCGATTCCACCATGGTTTTCTAAATGCTGCAATGTTAAAAGCGAAGCATAAACCGGGAAAACAGGTGGTGTATTGTACATGGATTCTTTAGCAATGTGTAAAGAATAATCCAACATTGAAGGAATATCTCTCCCCGTTTTGCCTAAGATTTCTTTTTTTACCACAACCAGAGTTGTTCCTGCAGGACCCATATTTTTCTGAGCGCCGGCATAGATTAAATCAAACTGGGAGAAATCAATCACTCTCGAGAAAATATCAGAACTCATATCGCATACCATCAGCGTATCCACTTTCGGGAATGTTCTCATTTGGGTTCCGTAAATCGTATTGTTAGAAGTACAGTGAAAATAATCGTATTCGGTTCCTACGGTATAATCTTTCGGGATGAAAGAATAATTTTCTGCTTTAGAAGAGCCAACAATATCAACTGTTCCAAATTTTTCCGCTTCCTTAATCGCTCCTGCGGCCCACGTTCCGGTGTCTAAGTAAGCGGCTTTTCCGTTTTCGGATTTCATTAAATTAAAGGGGACCATTGCAAACTGCAAACTCGCGCCTCCACCTAAATATAAAACTTCATAATCGTCGCCGAGATTCATCAGTCTTTTTACAATCGCTCTGGCTTCGTCCATTACCGCTACAAAATCCTTGCTGCGGTGAGATATTTCTAAAATCGACAGTCCGCTTCCATTAAAATCGAGAATTGCTTCGGCAGATTTCTGAAAAACTTCCTGCGGTAAAATGCATGGTCCTGCACTGAAGTTGTGTATTTTGCTCATACTTTTTGGTTTTTATAAGAACTGGTGCGGCAGAGTGGTCGTTGATATTCCTGAAATTCGAATGATTTAAAATGTCATAAAAAAAACGCCCACGGTTTGTGAGCGAATCTACTTATTCTCCGTGTAAAAAGGCTTTTTTCTCGAGCAAACTTTCCTCAGATTCCACATGATCTTCATCTGGAATACAGCAGTCAACCGGGCAAACAGCCGCGCACTGCGGTTCTTCATGAAAGCCGATACATTCGGTACATTTATCGGTGACAATGAAATAAACATCGTCGCTTACGGGTTCTTGCGGGTCATCGGCATCCACTGCCAAGCCTGATTTCAAAACTACTTTACCTTTCAGGGCAGTTCCATCTGATGCTTTCCAGTCTACTGCTCCTTCATAGATCGCGTTGTTGGGACATTCCGGCTCACAAGCGCCACAATTAATACATTCGTCGGTTATTTTAATAGCCATTGCTACTTTATTTTTTTAAATTTGTACAAAGATAAAGAATTTTCTCTGTATTGTCCAGCTTTTCACTCAATTAGTGATGGATAGGACACTTATTTTTTTTTAATCTTTCAATTAAAAGTAATTGAAAGCATCCAAATTAAGAGTTTGTTATATCACTTGTTGACCTTTTAACTGACATTTTTCTTAACAAAAACGATTCCTTTTCATCAAGAGGTAACTCTGCATTCAGTAAGCAATTGCAAAATCCTTTATTCGCCGCAAAATTGCATCTATAAGTTATTACTGAAAAACGGCAGGGGAAAACCGTCAAATAATTATTATTGCACTTGTTTGCAGTACTTTCAACAAATAAGTAACTTTGCAAAAGCAAACAATAAAGGAATATATAAGTTTCTCAAGGATTTTAAAAAGTGGTACCCATGCTGTACCGCAGAAAGTAAGGAGCAGGCAAAGTCCTTGCTGGAAGACTGTTCCGAAGAACTTTATTGCTTTGTGTAAATTACTGAAAATACCTCAATTATCCATACAATGAACATAGAAAAGCAAATTTCGGGACTGTGTAAACTAAGTACTTATATTAAAGAGTTTTTACACAAAAATCCCGCTGATTTTAATGAAGAGGACGAACGGTTTTCTGCGGTTTTGAGAAAGTCGCAAATTGAGAATTCATGGTTTACCATTGAAAATCAAAAATTTGCCTTGAAGCAATGGGCGGATTTACTGACCGAAACTCAGCTGAAAAAATGGCTTGCCGGATATCAGGTTGCCAAAACTCCTAAAAAGGTAGGACTCATTTTAGCGGGAAATATCCCATTGGTGGGATTTCACGACGTGATTTCAGTGATTTTAAGTCAGCATATTCCCGTCATTAAACTGTCGTCCAAAGACAAAACAATGTTGCCTTTTCTACTCAGCAAATGGGAGGAGTTTTCCGATGGAAATATAAGGTACGAATTTGCGGAGCGCCTAACTGATTTTGATGCCGTTATTGCCACTGGAAGTAATAATACCGCAAGATACCTGGAGTATTATTTTAAAGATTCATTAAGTATTATCCGTAAAAACCGAACGTCAGCCGCGGTGCTAAGAGGAGATGAAACCCCAGAAGAACTGCAGCTTTTGGCAGAAGATATTTTCAGGTATTTTGGGTTAGGCTGTCGCAATGTTACGCGGCTTTTTATTCCGCAGGATTTTTTAATCGACAGAATATTTGAAAGTTTCCTTCATTTTAAAGAAGTCATCAATCATAACAAATACGCCAATAATTACGAGTACAACCGTGCGGTTTACCTGTTGAATGCGGAGCGCTTTTGGGATAATAATTTCGTGATGCTCAAGGAAGATGACGCGCTGTTCTCTCCACTTTCTGTGTTGAATTTCAGCCGGTACAGTGACATCGGAGAAGTGAAAAGTTTCATTGCTGAAAATGAATCCAGTATTCAGGCGATTGTTGCAAAACCGGAATTGGGACTCGACTCGATTAACTTTGGAGAAGCTCAGAATCCCGGCTTGGCTATTTATGCCGACAAGGTTGATACGATGAAGTTTCTGGAAGTGATTTAGAGCCTGTTTAAATGTGTTTTAAATATTTTTTATCATTTATAAACAGGATCTTAAAGGATTAAAATCTCGATTGTTTTGGATTCAGATATGTTTTGAAAATCATCACGTTTTGGCCAAACTCTTTAAGAATCCGGTCGGTAATATTGATTAATTCAATTTCAACGAAATCCTGACGTTTTTCCTCATTTTCAAAAATCAACAGCAGGTTCGTGTTTTTCCCTTCCGAGATCATTTCAGTTTCAACTTCGGAGAGGATGTATTTTTCTGCATCGATTAGGTTTTCGACCATTTCATGAAGATTGTTTTCCAGGTAGTGATCCCACTCTTTGGTGATGGTTTCGGTGGTATGAAAAGTGATGCTTAAAACACTCATTTTTTTAACTTTTTTTATGATTTTCTAAGGAAATTATAGCGCAAAAATCGGTAATTTTTTCGTACTTTAGCACGTTATTAAAATTAGAATTGTAAGAAAGATCAAGTATAGCTATAACTGCTTGATTTTCATTTTATTAAAATACTATGCATACAGAAGGAGAAAGGTTAATTCCTATCAACATTGTTGATGAAATGAAATCCTCTTATATCGATTATTCGATGTCGGTAATTGTTTCCAGAGCGTTACCCGATGTAAGAGATGGTCTTAAACCCGTACACAGAAGAGTTCTTTACGGAATGTACGGATTGAACGTATTTTCAAACAGAAAACATTTAAAATCAGCGAGAATCGTAGGAGATGTCCTCGGTAAGTATCACCCACACGGTGATACCTCTGTTTATGATGCGATGGTAAGAATGGCGCAGCCGTGGAGTTTGCGTTATCCTCAAGTCGACGGACAGGGTAACTTTGGTTCTGTAGATGGCGATCCACCAGCAGCAATGCGTTATACGGAAGCAAGACTGAAAAAGATTTCTGATGAAATATTAGCAGACCTTGATAAAGATACCGTTGATTTTCAAAATAACTTTGATGATTCCATGACGGAACCTACCGTGATGCCTACGAAAATTCCAAACCTTTTGGTGAACGGAACTTCGGGGATCGCAGTGGGGATGGCTACCAATATGGCGCCCCATAATCTTACGGAATCAATTGATGCCATCTGTGCCTATATCGATAATCCGGAAATCACCATCGATGAGTTGATGAAACACATCATCGCTCCCGATTTCCCAACGGGTGGGATTATTTATGGTTATGACGGCGTACGTGACGCATTACATACCGGGCGTGGCCGGGTGGTTCTCCGTGCAAAAGTAGGTTTTGAGGAAATTGGAAACAGAAATGCCATCATCGTTACCGAAATTCCTTACCAGGTCAACAAGGCGGACATGATTGCCAGAACAGCAGAGCTTGTAAAAGACGAGAAGATTCCGGGGATTTATGAAATCCGTGATGAATCTGACCGACAGGGAATGCGTGTGGTTTATGAACTTAAAAATGATGCGATACCGAATGTAGTATTAAATATGCTTTATAAATATACGGCATTGCAAACTTCATTCAGCGTGAATAATATTGCCTTGGTTAAAGGACGTCCGGTTCAGTTAAATGTGAAGGATTTAATTCTTCATTTTGTTGAGCACAGACATGAAGTTATTGTCCGCAGAACGAAATATGATTTAAGAAAAGCCAGAGAAAGAGCCCATATTCTTGAAGGTTTCATGAAAGTGATCGGAACTCAGGATTCTCTGGATAAAGCAATAGCGATTATCCGTCACAGTTCAAATCCTGCGGAAGCGAAAGAAGGTTTGATTAACGAATTCGACCTTTCAGACATTCAGGCGCAGGCAATCTTAGATTTAAGATTAGCCCGATTAACCGGAATGGAACTCGACAAAATCCGTGCGGAATATGACGAGATCATGGCTTTAATCAATGATTTGGAAGATATTTTGGCAAACGAACCAAGAAGATACCAGATCATCAGAGAAGAAATGATAGACATGAAAGAAAAGTATGGCGACGAAAGACGTACAGAAATTGATTATTCAGGAGGCGAAATGTCAATTGAAGATTTAATTCCAGACGAAAAAGTAGTGCTTACGATTTCTCATGCAGGCTATATCAAAAGAACTTCGCTTTCAGAATACAAAGTACAAAGCCGTGGTGGCGTAGGAAACCGGGCAGCAACCACCAGGGATGAAGATTTCCTGGAATATATTGTAGCGGCAACCAACCACCAGTACATGCTCTTCTTCACCGAAAAAGGGAAATGTTTCTGGCTGAGAGTATTTGAAATTCCGGAAGGTTCTAAAATTTCCAAAGGCAGAGCGGTTCAGAATTTAATTAATATCGAACCCGATGATAAGATCAAAGCCTACATCAGAACCAATGATTTAAAGGATTTGGATTATGTAAACCAAATGAATGTAGTGATGATTACCAAAAACGGAACCATCAAGAAAACTTCATTGGAAGCCTATTCAAGACCGAGAACCAATGGAGTGAATGCCATCGAAATCAGAGAAAACGATCAGCTTTTAGGAGCAAGACTGACCAACGGAAGTTCCGAAATCATGATTGCCACTAAAAACGGTAAATGTATCCGGTTCCCGGAAGAAAAAGCCAGAGCTGTAGGACGCGGTTCCATCGGAGTCCGTGGTATTACTTTGGATGAAGGGGATGAAGTGATTGGAATGATTGTGGTCAACGATGTGCAGAATGAATCGGTATTGGTCGTTTCTGAAAAAGGATACGGAAAACGTACGGCGGTAGAAGACTACCGGGTAACCAACCGTGGTGGTAAAGGTGTAATCACATTAAATATTACTGAAAAAACCGGAAATCTTATCGCTATTCAAATGGTAACTGACGAGGATGGTTTAATGATCATCAACAAATCAGGGGTTGCCATTAGAATGGGAATGGATGAGATGAGGATCATGGGTAGAAATACGCAGGGAGTAAAAGTGATCAACCTGAAGAAAAATGACGAAATTGCGGCCATCGCGAAAGTGGAAATGGACAAAGAAGTAATCGTTGAAGAAGAAGAATTAACTGAGGGCGCAGAAGATCAGGAGGAAACTCCAGTAACTGAAACCCCGACGGTCGAGTCAGAAAACAATCATCCAGAAGAAAACAATCAGTCAGAAGACCAAGAGGAATCTGCAGAATAATAAATTAACCAAATTTTTAATTAAAATAAAATGAAAAAAATATTTTTAAGCGCAGCAATGCTGACCGTTGCACTCGCATTTGGACAAAAAAAGGAAATCGCAGCAGCGGTTAAAGCCATCGACGCTGGAGATATCGCCACCACCAATGCGCAACTCGCACAGGCGGAAAGCACTATGGGGAATAAAACCTATCTTCTGGAACCGGCTGTTTTAGAACAATATTATTATGCTAAAGGACTGGCGCTTTTAAAATCAGGAAAGACTGCGCAAGGCGCTTCTTATTTGGCAAAGATTAATGATCTGTCGAAAAATAAAATCTATGTCGGAAAAGATTCCTCGAAAAACAAAGTCTATTATGTTGGGAAAACAGTGGCTGATGAATCAGGCGTGCAGGGTTTGAAGGAAGAATCCTACAATCCGACTTTAACCAATAAACTGGCGGGATCGATCAATCCCGTTGTCGAATCCGCAAATAAAGCAGCTTTAGAAGCATATAACACAAAAAAATATGCTGAAGCCGCACCTAAATTTCAGGAGGTGTATGACTTACTGAAAGCTGCCGGCCAGGACAATAAAAAATACCTGTATTATTCCGGGCTCACTTACGCGCTGGCAGACAAGAAAAAAGAAGCTACTGAGGTTTATATGGAGTTGATTAATTCCGGATTCACAGGAGTGGAAACCACTTATACTGCAAAAAATAAAAAAAGCAATGAAGTTGAAAATCTGGAAAAAACGACTTGGGAACTGTATAAAAAAATTGGAGCCTCAGGAGATTATTCTGATTTTAAAACCGAAACTTCTAAAAGTTTAGAGCAGGAATTGTACGAAACTACCGTGGCATTGCTTATTGATACTGACAGATCAGAAGAAGCTTTAGCGTTAATTGAAAAAGGACTGAAAAAATTCCCGGCAAGTTCTAAATTATCTGAACTTCAGGGAACTGCTTATTTTAAGTCAGGAAAAACCAATGAATTTGTAGCAAGCTTAAAAGCACAATTGGCGAAGAATCCAAATGACGCGACCAGCTGGTATAATTTAGGAGTTCTTCAAAGCAAAGACCCAGCGACTCAGGCAGAAGCCGCCGCGTCTTATAAAAAAGCAGTCGAAATCAATCCGAAATTTGCACAGGCCTGGCAAAATCTTACTTACTTAACCATGGGTGACGATGCAAAATCAGTAGATGATTATAACGCAACCAGAAAAGCAGGTAAATTCGAAGAAGCCAATAAAATCATCGAAGCAAGAAGAGGCAGACTGGCAGCAACTTTACCTTATGCAGAAAAATGGTATCAGGCTGATCCCGAAAATTTAGATGCGGTAAGTTTATTAAAAGGATTATATTTATCCAATAAAAACGAAGCAAAGCACCAGGAATTTAAAGCAAAAGAAGCTGCAATGAAAGCTGCGCAAAAATAAAACCGGTATCAAACCGATTCATTAAAGCATACCGGATTCAGTTCCGGTATGCTTTTTTTTTGGTTAGTAAAATAATTTTCAGGAGCTACAGGATTATTTTGTTTCCAGAAAATCAGTCCAGCTTTCCACTGTATCTTTTTCTTTCACTGTCGTGAAAAGAAAAAGGATGCCGTTTCAATCTGGGCTAAATAAAGGATATTTTTATATTTGCAAAGGGCAGTGAACCTGTTTTCCCCGATTAAAAAGTGTAAATGAAATTATTTAACCTGTAGAAATTTGGGATTAAATGATTTAAAAAAAACATCCAATTCCGATAAAATGAACCCTCACTCCAATTAAATTTTGAAGAAAATCAATTTTTATTAAAATTTTAGGACCCTTCTTTTTCCAAACCCTTAAATTCTTTGTAAATTCACGTCAAATTTAGAGCTTATGACCTCATCAGAAAAAATAGTGGCCCTTCGCCAAAAAATGTCAGAAAATAATATCGATGCCTTTATTATCTATTCTGCGGATCCTCACATGAGTGAATATTTACCTGCAGAATGGCAGGAAAGAACCTGGCTTTCGGGCTTCACCGGATCAGCGGGCTTCGTTGTTATCACCCACAATAAAGGCGGTTTATGGACCGACGGAAGATATTTTGTACAGGCACCCGTAGAATTGGAAGGTTCCGGAATTGAACTTTTCAAAGAAGGAATGGAGGGAACACCAAATTATATCGACTGGATTAATTCTGAGATCCCGGCAAACGGAACAGTTGCCGTCAATGCCATCGCAACTTCGCATGCAAACTGGGAACTGCTTTCTGATAAATTAGCCGCAAAAGGAAATAAGCTGGTTGATTTGCCTTTGCTGAAAGATATTTGGACCAACAGAAATCCAGGCGCTAAAAAGAATCCCATATTTGTACAGCCCGTTGAAAGAGCCGGTAAATCGGTTACCGATAAATTGATCGACATCCGCAATAAAATGGAAGAGCTGGGCGCTTCGGTGCACGTGATTTCCAGTTTAGATGATGTTGCCTGGACTTTAAATTTAAGAGGAAGCGATGTACAATCCAACCCTGTCTTTTTAGGATATATTATTCTGACGAAAAATGAGGCAAAACTTTACGTTGATTTAGAAAAATTAGAAGTAGAATCCAGAAAGCAACTGGATGAGTCCTGTGTGAAGATGCTACCTTATGAAGCGTTTTACACCGATTTGAAAAATATCAGCGACGAACAGATCCTGATTTCACCCAACAGCAATCAACTGATTTTCGAAGCTTTAAAAAACAACAATACTTTTATTAAAGCACCCGTTCCGGGAAATTTAATGAAAGCCATTAAAAACGAAACCGAACTTCAGGGCTTCAGAACCGTGATGCAGAGGGATGGAGTAGCGATGGTTAAATTCCTTTACTGGCTGACTCATCAGGCAGGGAAAGAAACGATGACCGAATATTCGATCGGTGAAAAACTGACAGGATTCCGGGCGGAAGGGAAAAACTTCGTCGGTGAAAGTTTCGGCAGTATCGTGGGTTACAAAGAAAACGGTGCGATCATGCACTATTCTGCAAAAAAGGATGGCAGCAAAGAGGTTACGGATGAAGCAACGATTCTCGTAGATTCAGGCGGTCAATATCTGGAAGGCACCACCGATATCACCCGGACTTTCGCCCTGGGAAATGCTTCGGAAGAATTTAAGCACAACTGTACTTTGGCATTAAAAGGACTGATCCAGCTTTCAATGGTGAAATTTCCGAAAGGAACCCGTGGCGTACAGCTCGATGCCTTTGCCAGAATGGCGCTTTGGCAGGAAGGGAAAGATTACAACCACGGAACCGGACATGGGGTAGGAAGTTTTATGAATGTTCACGAAGGTCCGCAAAATATCCGGAAAGACATGAACCCGCAGGAGCTGATACCGGGAATGGTTTTGTCCAATGAACCCGGCTTCTACTATGACTACCATTACGGAATCCGTCATGAAAACCTAATCGCCGTAAAAGAAGTGGAAACTACAGATTTCGGGACGTTCTACGAATTTGAAACATTAACCATCTGTCCGTTTGACAAAAAGGTGATTGCCCCGGAATTATTAACTGATCCGGAACGAAACTGGCTCAACAGATACCACGACTGGTGCAGGGAAAAATTAGAAAATGATTTGGAAGGCGAAATTAAATCATGGTTTTTGGAACAGGTAAAACCACTTTAATATAAAAGTGCAGATTTTAGATCTGCACTTTTTTTATGTCAACAATTCTGAATTTATTTGATCGGAACTGTTTTCACATTTTTTTCCATTTCACCGGCTTTTTTAGTTTTGATGGTGGCGGTTTTATTTTCCGTGTTCACTCTCTTTACGTATTTATTGCCTTTTCTGGTTTTTTTCTTAACCTTGTAACCGCTGTGTTTAGGGTGTTTAGGATCCACTATATTGTGAATTTCCTGCGGAATGGTGGTTGTCTTTTTTACTTCATCTTTTTCTTTTGGTTTGGTCTGCTGCGCTTGAGCTACGGTCAGGCCACCAAAGAAAATTATTGCTAAAACTAATTTTTTCATACTATAATTTTTTAATTTGTTATGATGTGTTTTAACCAATATTAATGCCATATCATTGTTAAATATTAGTTAAAATATTTCATGTTTTCAGTTATTGACAATGTATTTACGTTGTCGATTGAAAAGTCTTAACCTGATAGAGCGTTCCTAAAATTCATTTTTATTTCTCTAGCAGCCAGTAATTAAAAGCAAAATCCCGAATCAAGTTTAGGAATTATGTACAGCTATATTGGAAAATGAGGAAATAAACGTTCCTTAAGCGGATTAAACAGAAGCAAAAAGTAAAAGGAATTAAACGACATGTGCTGATGGATCAAAACGGATTTTTATTTGCAATCATGGTCACCGTAGCCAATGTATACGATAGGAAATCTGCAGAATTATTAATGTGAACTCAGGCTTGCTTTTTAAGTCTAATAAGGGTTATTCTTGCACACGCAGGCTACAAAGGAGATGTTATAGAACAAGTGAAAAACTGCTTTGGTTATCTGAGTAATGTTGTAATGAGAAGAAAACCGGTTTTCAGCCCAGCTCCAGAAGATGGATTGTATGGATTGTTGAAAGTATATTTACATGGTTTGATAATTTCAGAAGATTGTGTGAAAATTATGAACTCTTATGTAAATTTCTGAAAATATGATCAAATGATCCGCCATAAAATTTTTATTGAATAAAATTTAAACAAGCTCTAATAAAAATAGAGTTGTTCCGCTCCTTGTTAAGTGAAACCGAAAATTCGACGAAGTTAACCGGCTCTTTCTTGTTTTTTAGAGGAATTGGTGAATCTTCAATTTGCGTCCTTAAAAAAAGGGAGAAAAACAAACCATTTGTAAATAAAATCTTTTGGCTCTTTCACGACGAGATTAAAAGTTTTAATGATGATTAACACCATTGATACATTAAATAATTTGTATGACGGTGAGTTTTGCTGAAAACACTTCTAACAACAAATAAAATAAATCAACCCGTTACCGATGCCACCCCGATCTCCTCTCTTATTTAACCCAGCCAGATTCACAATCTGCCAAAAACACTATTAATCATCCGTTTACGCATTACCCATAATCTTTTAAAACCACTCCTTTTTATGAAAAATAAGGAAATAGGTTTGTCAGAGCTTTTTCTCATTGATTTTGAAGGTCAAAACTTTTTTAAATTGTATTTTTGCGCAAACAAGAAATTTATGCAGTTTTTAGATGAATATCAGGGGATGGTTGCCAGCGCAATTGAAAAATACATCTTCAAGGATAAACCCGAGGAACTTTATGCTCCGATGAATTATATTATCTCGCACGGTGGAAAAAGACTTCGCCCGATGATGGTTTTGATGGCGTGTGAAATGTTTGACGGTGATTTAAAGAAAGCCCTTAAACCCGCTTTGGCCATCGAATTCTTTCACAATTTCACGCTGATTCATGATGATATTATGGATGAAGCTCCTCTGCGACGGGGAAAGGCCACCATTCATACCCTGCACGGAATCAATACGGGAATTCTTTCCGGAGATGCCCTGATGTTCAAAGCCCTTAAGTTTTTTGAAAATTTAGAACCCAACTTATACAAAGCGTGTATGCGCGTTTTCATTCATACCGGTTTATTATTGTGCGAAGGCCAGCAGTATGACATCAATTTTGAAACTCAGGAAGAAGTGACTTTCAATGATTATATCAGAATGATTACCTATAAAACGGGGGTGTTGAGTGCGTCATCGTTTGAGATTGGTGCCTTAATCGCCGGGGCAGATTTTAAAGATGCCAAAGCGATATTCAATTTCGGGAAACATGTGGGAATCGCTTTCCAGATTATGGACGATTATCTGGATGTTTTCGGAAACCAGGAACAGTTTGGTAAGAAACACGCCGGCGATATCTATGAAAATAAAAAAACGGTACTGTATCTTTTAGCGAAAGAACATGCCACCGAGGAAGAAAGAAAAGAGCTCGAATTCTGGTACTCCAAAAAAACCGATAATGTGGACAAAGTCTACAGTGTAGAAAAGATTTTCCGCCGTACGAAGGTGGATGAGAAGACCCTGCATCTGATCCAGGAACACAACGAACTGGCACAGCAGTACCTGAATAAAATAAATGTTTCTGATGAAAAGAAAAAACCGTTTATTGAACTGGCGAATTATTTATTGAGAAGAGAATCTTAACGTATTATTTAGAAAGGAAAACATGTGCAGCTGGCTTCTGCTGAGAATCTGTTCATGTGAATATTTTAACGCAAAGGGGTATTCAGAACTGTAATTTTTGTCTTTTTTAAAACATTAAGGGATGAAGGGAAATTAAGATTTCTTCGAAAATTATTTTTAAAAACTTCACTGGAACGTGAAAAGGAATTGCTTAAATGATTATTAAATAAAACAGACCGTTTGTTTTTAACATTATTTTTTCAACATTAAGAGGTAATGAAGAAATTATGAAAATTAAGAGGTCGTTCGGAAAATAGCTTAAACGGTTTTTAAATAAAGCGGAACGCTTATTTTGAAACATTAATCTTTTAGATAAAAAGGTAAACCTTTATACCGTATGCATTTTACAGACTTTTGAATTACTGTTAAAATAAAACTTTTGCGCCTTTTGCGGTAAAAAAAATCTTTGAAGATCACATCACCCCATCATCAAATCACCACATTAACACATCATCACATCATCACATCACCACATCATCCCATGAAATTTAGAACAGAGGTAGAAATTCCAAATTCCGAGATTAAAATTGAAGTTGAAGATCAGATCTTTTCAATCGGTTCCTGCTTTGCCACTGAAATGAGTGATTTGCTTCAGAGCGGGCAATTACAAACTTTTAATAATCCTTTCGGAACGGTTTTCAACCCGTTTTCCATTAATCATGCGGTCAAAAAATTACATGATGCCCGATGGTACGAAGAGTCTGATCTGATCAGTTTTAATGATGAAGTGATTTCACTGGACCATCACAGCTCCTTTAATTCCCGGTTTCTTCACCAGACTTTAGAAAAAATAAATTCGCAGATCGAGACCGGAAACCGGTTTTTACAAAATACGAACTGGATTTTAATTACGTACGGAACTTCCTTTATTTATGAATTTTTGCCGAAGAAAAAACCCGTGGCGAACTGTCATAAAATTCCGGGAAAGTATTTTGAAAAAAGACTGTTGACGAATCTTGAACTGACGGATGCGATGTATGAAACCATCGTTAATCTGAAAGATATTGCGAAACCGAACGTTCAGATTTTATTTACCGTTTCGCCCGTGCGTCATACCAAAGACGGAATGGTGGAAAACAATCTGAGCAAATCGAAATTGATTACCGCCATTCACGAGATTCTGCCCCAATTTGAAAACTGCCATTACCTGCCGGTTTATGAGATTTTAATGGACGATTTGCGCGATTACCGTTTTTACAAAGAAGATTTAATTCATCCCAATAATCAGGCAATTAGATATATCTGGGAGAAATTCGGGAATGCTTATTTTTCTGATGAGACCATGGATTTCATTGAGGAGAATTTAAAAATCGCCAAATCGTTAGACCATAAAACTACCGATGAAAAAAATCCGAAATACACAGAGTTTTTAGAAAAGCTGAAAGCCAGGATTTCGGTGCAGCAGGCGAAAGTGAAACATAAAATATTTTGAGGACCTGTGATAAGTAAAAAACCAAAGAGTCCGTGGTAGAAAAAATAAAAAACCACAAAGTCACAAAGTTTAGAGGAATTATAGGATGAAGAAAAGTTCATAAAGTTGAGAATCAAATATTTTAAAAACTTAGGTGTTCTTCTTTTGTGTGACTTTGTGGTTCATAAACTTTGACTGAAGTAGTAAAAAATCAGTTTAAATGAAATTTAAAAAGGCTCTAATTAAATCCGAAACATTTTAAAACTTAATGATCTTAATTCCTTCCTCTTTCTTAATGGTTCAGAATTTTCATTTAAAATAATTAATATTTTTGTTTTTAACCCGAAACACGTAACTCAGAATCCCAATGATTGATACCCACACCCATTTATATTCCGAAGAATTCGATAACGACCGGAAAGAAATGATTGACAGAGCTCTTGCAAAAGGAGTTTCCAAATTCTATCTTCCCGCCATCAATTCTGAAACCCACGAAAAAATGCTCGCTTTGGAAAGTGAATATCCAAATCAGATCATTTCAATGATGGGATTGCATCCCTGTTATGTAAAACCAGAATCTTGGGAACAGGAACTGAAATTGGTTGAAGATTATTTAAATAAAAGACCTTTTGCTGCGGTCGGAGAAATCGGAATCGATCTATATTGGGATAAAACCACTTTGGATATTCAGATAAAAGCTTTTGAACAGCAAATTGATTGGGCAATTGAAAAAGATTTGCCGATTGTGATTCATACACGGGAAAGTTTTGATGAAACATTTGAAGTTTTAGAGCGCAAAAAACATCCGAAATTACGCGGGATATTCCATTGTTTTTCCGGTAATCTGGATCAGGCAAAAAGAGCCATAGATTTGAATTTCATTTTAGGAATCGGTGGAGTAGTCACCTTTAAAAATGGAAAGATCGATCAGTTTTTAGATCAGATTCCTTTAGATAAAATAGTCCTGGAAACCGATTCGCCTTATCTGGCGCCGGTTCCGCATCGTGGCAAAAGGAATGAAAGTTCTTATCTGGATCTGGTAGTTGGAAAACTTGTGAATATCTATAATAAAGATTTTTCTGAAATCGAGCAGATTACAACGGACAATGCAGGTCGCATTTTTAATAGGTAAAGAAAGATAATGAAAGAAAAATTCGACAGTATAAGATTTTATCATCCCGAAGAAGTGAATCCTGCGATACGCTTTATAATGCGTCATCCAATGATGAAACTTCTTCTGCACTATAGTCTTCCTAATATTTCAGATGAAGAAATACAGCAAATTGTTAGCGATATCCATTCTATTGGAGATTTTCAGAAAGCCATTATTTATCCAAGTATCAAGAATGTTTTGAAAGCAAGTTCTGACGGATTTACTATTTCCGGCGCAGAAAATTTGAATAAAAAGGAATCGTATCTTTTTATTTCCAATCACCGGGATATTCTTTTAGACACGTGTTTGTTAAATTTCGCTTTGTTAGAGAAAGGTTTAAACCTTACAGCATCGGTTATTGGAGATAATCTGGTGCAAAGAGATTTGTACCTTATTTTGGCAAAACTCAACCGGAATTTTTTTGTAAAACGTAATGCCCCGCTACGGGAACTTTTAGAAAACAGCAAACTTTTATCGGAATATATTTTCCAGTTATTAACCAGTGAACATCGTTCGGTTTGGATTGCGCAGCGGGAAGGTCGTGCTAAAGACGGTAATGATTTCACCCAGGTTGGCGTTTTGAAAATGATTTCTATGTTTGATGAGCAAAGTAAACCTTGTCAATATTTTAAAAAATTAAAAGTAGTTCCGGTTTCTATTTCTTATGAGTTAGACCCGACAGACAAACTGAAAGTTGAAAGAATGTGCGCAAATCATCTGAATCAGGATAAGCACAAAAACGAAGATTTTCTCAATATTATGACGGGAGTTTCTGGCCAAAAGAAAAGAATTCACCTGCATTTTGGCAAGATGGAAGAGGAGATTTATACGGATATTGAAAACTCGGTTTCCAATTCTAATAAGCAAATACAGAAGTTGGCAGAAGTTTTAACCAAAAAAATTGTAGAGGGTTACCAACTTTGGCCAAGTAATTACATTGCTGCAGATTTACTAAAAAACAGCACCCTATATTCGAAATATTATACTGAAAATGAAAAGCAATTCTTTATCAAAAGAATGAATTTAAGCATTGTTAAAAATAATAATTGTATGAATCAAGCGCTTTTAGAAATGTATGCAAATCCCGTTTTTAACAAACAAAATCTATAAAGAATGCCACGAATTCACAAATAATTAATTCGCGAGTTCGTGGCAAATGTTTTCAACTTTGGCCAAGTAATTATATTGCTGCAGATTTATTAAAAAACAGCACCCTATATTCCAAATATTATACTGAAAAGGAAAAGCAGTTCTTTATCAAAAGAATGAATTTAAGCATTATTAAAAATAATAATTGTATGAATCAATTGCTTTTAGAAATGTATGCAAATCCCGTTTTTAACAAACGAAATCTATAAAGAATGCCACGAATTCACAAATAATTAATTCGCGAGTTCGTGGCAAATGTTTTCAACTTTGGCCAAGTAATTATATTGCTGCAGATTTATTAAAAAACAGCACCCTATATTCGAAATATTATACTAAAAAGGAAAAGCAATTCTTTATCAAAAGAATGAATTTAAGCATTGTTAAAAATAATAATCGTATGAATCAAGCGCTTTTAGAAATGTATGCAAATCCCGTTTTTAACAAACGAAATCTATAAAGAATGCCACGAATTCACAAATAACTAATTCGCGAGTTCGTGGCATATGTTTTCAACTTTGGCCAAGTAATTATATTGCTGCAGATTTACTAAAAAACAGCACCCTATATTCCAAATATTATACTGAAAAGGAAAAGCAGTTCTTTATCAAAAGAATGAATTTAAGCATTATTAAAAATAATAATTGTATGAATCAATTGCTTTTAGAAATGTATGCAAATCCCGTTTTTAACAAACGAAATTTATAAAGAATGCCACGAATTCACAAATAATTAATTCGCGAGTTCGTGGCATATGTTTTTTTTAGCGACAACCTATTTTCCTCTCGAAAAATTACTTTTGTTGTTCGGTTTCTTAGTGTGACCGCTCGCAGAATTTCCTTGTGGTGGTCTTGGTCTGAAAGGCTTATTGTTCGAGTCTCTTTTCTCAGCAACCAAATTCTCCGTATGGAAAGGATGCTCCTTCTCAACCGGAATTTTCTTACCGATCAGTTTCTCCGTATTCTTTAAATTGACAAGATCCAAACCATCCACAAAAGAGATTGAACTTCCTTCTGCACCTGCTCTTCCGGTTCTTCCGATACGGTGAACATAGGTTTCAGAAACATCGGATAATTCGAAATTAACCACATATTTCAGTTCATCAATATCGATTCCTCTGGCTGCAATATCTGTTGCCACTAGGATTCTTGTTTTCCCTGACTTGAAGTTGGAAAGCGCATTCTGTCTTGCATTCTGGGACTTGTTTCCGTGAATTGCTTCAGCAGAAATTTTGTGACTTTGCAACTTTCGTGCGATTTTATCAGCGCCGTGTTTTGTTCTTGAAAATACCAAAACAGATTCGCGGATATCATTTTGTAAAATGTGCGTTAACAAATCGAGTTTGTTGTCTTTATCTACGAAATATACTTTCTGCTGAATGGTATCTGCGGTTGCAGAAACGGGTGCTACTTCTACTTTTACAGGATTGGTAAGCATGGAACTCGCCAGTTTGTTGATTTCTTCAGGGAACGTGGCCGAGAAGAAAAGGGTTTGTCTTTTTGGTGGAAGCAATTTGATGATTCTCTTCACGTCGTGTACAAATCCCATATCGAGCATTCTGTCTGCCTCGTCTAAAACGAAAACTTCCAGATGTTTCAATGAAATAATTCCCTGTGAAATAAAATCCAGTAATCTTCCCGGAGTGGCTACTAAAATATCAACGCCTCTTTTCAGGGCTGCCTCCTGTGCGGCCTGCTTTACACCACCGAAAACCACGAGATTTCTCAGTCTCAGATGTCTTCCGTATGATTTAAAACTCTCATCAATCTGAATGGCTAATTCCCGGGTTGGAGTCAGGACCAAAACTTTGACGTGATTGCTTTTGACGTTTTTGGTGGCTAAATTCTGAAGGATCGGAATGGCAAATGCCGCTGTTTTTCCGGTTCCGGTCTGTGCGGTTCCCAGTAAATCTCTGCCTTGTAAAATGTGGGGAATCGATTTTTGCTGAATAGGTGTTGGTTGGGTGTAACCCTCTTCCTTAAGCGCTTTTGCGATAGGATCAATTAAGTTTAAGTCGGTAAAATTCAAATGAAATATTTTTTAATTAAAATGAAACTCGTGTCATTCTATAGTATATGTAACGAAGAAAAATGAAGTAAAAAAACTTTTTGGGTTTTCAGTTCCGCAGGAAAGCGGATTCATCTAGAATGACTACGTCCATAAAAAATCCTTCCGCGAAGAAGGAATTTAGTGGTGCAAAGATAGTTTTTTTATTTTTAGCATTTTTAATTACTAAATTTTATTTAACCACAAAGTCACAAAGTTTATTTAACCACAAAGTCACAAAGTTTTTTTTAAATGGAACTTATTGCGGTAATTAAGCCCATAAAGGAGGCGCTTGCTTATTCTTATCACCTATTTTTATCCAATTTCAAATGATAAAATTTAAAGAGATTCCCTGTTGATTAATCAGTCGATTTTTGTCCAGAATTGATTGGTCTTTAATTCTTCGAAAAATTGATACAGCTTTTCCAGTTCTGGTGTTCCATGTTTTCCGTAATCCTGGATTTTTTTCAGGCTTCCGTCCTGATAATTAACGGTTAAATAAGAGGTTGGTAAATCGCTTACGTTTTTATTTCCGTATTGATCTTTTAAATTTTTAAGCTGTAAAGCATTTAATAAGGCGATTAATTCACTGTATTTTTGCTGATCGATCTTCCCTTTAAAAGTCCCTTCATTTTCCTGAGACTCCGTATCCCGGGAAAAATTAAAACGTTCTGCTTCAAAAACTGCGGTTCGGTCTTTATTAATGGTCATCTTAAAAATCGGACAGAAACCAAAACAGGCACCAGCCTCATATTGAATGGTTGCATATTCAGCCGAAGCTTTATTGGTCGAACAGTTAAGCATTATTGTTAAGGCTAATAAAGGAAACAGGTATTTCATATGTTTATTTTTAAAGAGGTTTCAACTATTGTTCCAAAAAAAAAACAGGTCTGGAAAAATCCAAACCTGCTGTTTATGTAAAATGATATTCAATTATCCGTGTAACTGTTTCCAGATTGCATCTTTTAACTCCATTAAACCTTCCTGGGTAACGGCTGAAAAGAAGATAGGCTGTTTGTTTTCCGGGAATTCTTTCGCGATTTCCGCTTTCAGTTCATCATCTAATAAATCTGCTTTAGAGATTGAAATAATAAAGTCTTTATCTAAAAGTTCCGGATTGTATTCCTGTAACTCGTTTTCTAAAATTTTAAACTCCTGAAAATGACTTTCGGAATCGGCAGGAATCAAGAACAGAAGAATGGAGTTTCTTTCAATATGTCTCAAGAACCGGTGTCCCAGCCCTTTTCCTTCTGCTGCGCCTTCGATGATTCCGGGGATGTCGGCCATCACGAATGATTTGTAATTCCGGTAATCTACAATTCCTAAATTGGGCGTTAAGGTCGTAAAAGCGTAGTTCGCAATTTTTGGTTTCGCCGCGGAAACTGCTGCCAGTAAAGTTGATTTTCCGGCATTGGGAAAACCTACCAAACCTACATCGGCGAGTAGTTTCAATTCAAAAGTGATATAGCCTTCTTCACCGGGAAGTCCGGGTTGCGCATATCTTGGCGTTTGGTTGGTGGAAGATTTAAAATGCTCATTGCCTTTACCTCCTTTACCACCACGTTTAATGATGATTTCCTGACCGTGTTCTAAAATTTCAGCAACGATTTCTCCCTCTTCATTTTTGGCAATGGTTCCCAGAGGAACATCGATGTAGACATCTTCGCCATAAGCACCGGTCAACTGGTTTTTGCTCCCGTTTTTACCGCGTTCCGCCTTGATGTGTCGTGTGTAACGCAAAGGAAGTAAAGTCCATTCATGTGAATCTCCTCTTAAAATTACGTGACCACCACGGCCACCGTCACCACCATCGGGACCGCCTTTTGGGACATATTTTTCACGGTTAAGGTGTGCAGATCCTGCACCACCATGACCACTTGTACAATGGATTTTTACGTAATCTACGAAATTTGACATAATTGGTTTCTTAGTCATTACAAGAGAAAACGACAAAGCAATCCAATTCAACAGATTGCTTTACTGCACTCGCAATAACGGTTTTTTATTTTATTTTTTCTACTTCCGCAAAGAGATTTTCAGAGATTTCATCAATGGCTCCAACTCCGTTTACTTCTACATATTTCCCCTGTTGTTTGTACAACTCGGCAACTTCTGCAGTTTTTGCGTAATATTCTTTAATTCTGTTGCTGATAATTTCCTGATTGGAATCATCTGTTCTTCCACTGGTTTCCCCTCTTTTCAAAAGCCGCTCCACCAAAACTTTATCCTCTACAATTAAAGAAAGGCAGATGTTAATCTCGCTGTTTAAAATTTCTTTAACAATTTTTTCCAAAGCTTCTGTTTGGGTGGCTGTTCTTGGGAATCCGTCGAAAATAAATCCCTGTGCGTCACATGGTTTTTTCAATTCATCGGTCAGCATATCGATGGTCACTTGGTCCGGAACCAATTCGCCTCTGTCGATATATGATTTTGCCAATTCACCTAATTCGGTGTTGTTTTTCATATTGTAGCGGAATAAGTCACCGGTAGAAATTTGTTTTAAATTGAATTTCTCAATCAAATTCTGCGCCTGCGTACCTTTTCCACTTCCTGGAGGACCGAATAGAACGATATTTATCATATTACTTATCAGATTTATTTTTTAGTGATTTATTCTTCCTTCAGACAACTGGTATAAATCCGGAAGATTTCTTCCTAATTCATCATAATCCAGTCCGTAACCTAAGACAAACTTATTCGGGATCTCTTTGGCCACGTAATCGATTTTAAATTGTTTTTTGTAAACATCCGGCTTTAATAATAAAGAGGCTACTCTTAAAGATTTCGGGTGCTGGGTGTTTTTAAAGTATTCAAACAGGCTTTCAATGGTGTTTCCTGTATCGATGATATCCTCCATCAGGATGATGTGGCGGCCTTCTACTTCCTTGGTGAGGTCCATTTTCTTATAGACAATTCCTGTGGACTGTAATCCACCGGAATAAGAACTCATCTGAATAAAAGCGATTTCGCATTCTCCCGGATAATGTTTCAGGAAGTCAGAAAAAAACATAATTACTCCATTGAGAACTCCTATAAAAACAGGGACTTCATCTTTGTAATCTTCATATACTTTTAGGGCAAGTTCTTTAATGAGGGATTGAATTTCGTCGTTTTTCAAGTAGGGGACGAATTCTTTATCGTGAATTTTAACTATATTCATATGTTTTTTCTAAAGTGCAAATTTAAGGAAATAATTTGAAAGAGAATGCTGTAAATCCAGACCATCTATAAAGGCGGTTAATATTTCAGGTCTAAATTTTGTTCAAGATTATTATAAGAACTATTTTTGTAGAAATCTAAATAAAAAGTAAAATATGGCAACTTACGTTGTAGTTGGTCTTCAGTATGGCGACGAAGGCAAAGGAAAAATCACAGACGTTTTATCAGCAAAATCGGACTATGTGGTACGTTTTCAGGGAGGAGACAATGCCGGACACACCGTATACGCGGGCGAAGAAAAATTTGTTCTGCACCTGCTTCCATCGGGAGTTTTGCAGTGCAAAGGAAAATGTATCATTGCCAACGGAGTGGTGGTTAACCCGAAAGCATTTTTGAGTGAAATCGCACAGATCGAAGAAAAAGGCATGCGTACCGATCACGTTTTTATCAGCAGAAGAGCGCATGTAATCATGCCGTATCATATTTTGCTCGATACGTACCGTGAAGAGGAAACAGGCGGAACCTACATCGGTACCACCAAAAAAGGAATCGGGCCTTGTTATGAGGATAAAATTGCAAGAGTGGGCATCCGGATGGTCGATCTTTTGAATCCTGAAGTTCTGGCGGAGAAGATCAGAAAAAATTTAAAAATTAAAAACTCACTTTTTGAGAAATATTTTGAAAAACCAACGTTAGAATTTGAAGAAATCTATAACGAATTTCTGGAATTGGGAGAAAAACTGAAACACCGGATCGTGGATACCGAAGTTGAATTAAACCAGGCGATCCACGACGGAAAAAATATTCTGTTCGAAGGTGCACAGGCAGCGATGTTGGATATTGATTTCGGAACGTACCCGTACGTCACTTCTTCATCGCCAACAACGGGAGGCGTCTGTTCAGGCGCAGGAGTACCGCCAACCAGCCTTCAGAATTTAATCGGAGTGGCAAAAGCGTATACTACGAGAGTTGGTGAAGGACCTTTCCCAACGGAGCTTGATGATGAATTGGGCGAAAAAATCAGACAGATCGGTTTCGAATTTGGGGCGACCACAGGAAGACCAAGAAGAACGGGCTGGCTCGATCTGGTTTCGCTGAAACATGCGACCATGATTAATGGAATCAATAATTTGGTCATCACCAAACTGGATGTTCTTTCCGGGATTTCACCAATAAAAATTGCAACGAAGTACAAAACCGAAGACGGAAAAATCATCGATTATTTTACTTCTTCCACCACGAAGCTCTATAATTACGAACCGATGTACGAAGAACTGGAAGGTTGGGATGAGGATATTACCAAAGTCCGCAGTTATGATGAGCTTCCGGAAAATGCCAAAAAGTATATTAAATTCATTGAAAACCATTTGGGAATCAATGTTTACCTTGTTTCAGTCGGTCCTGAAAGAAGTCAGAATATTATCCGGAAAGAATTATTTTAAGTGTATTAGATAAATTTCTGAAAAATATAAAGTAAAAACCACTCTGCAAAGGGTGGTTTTGTTGTTGGTAGGTTAAAATTATTTATCTGTTATGTTTTGAATGGTTTCTTTTATTTATTGTTAAAAAATTGGCTTGTATTTTGATAAAAACTAATCATTGAATACGATAGTGTATTAAATTAATAATCGTAATTTGATTTTTGCCTTTAACCCATTAAAATAATATTGTGATGAGAAATTTACTCCAAAACAAAGAATTTCAATTGAATGAAATTCTTTTCGAACACCGAAACAAGAACTATGGCGCTTATGTTTTAAGAAATGAAGCAGATCATATTTTAACAAAATCGATGTTGATCGGAATAGGCGTTTTTGCGGTGATGGCAATTTCCCCTTTAGTGGTTAACGCTTTTAAAACAACAGGGAAAATAATCACTGATGAAATTCCGCCACCCTATATTATGAAACAGGTGGAAAGAGCAGAAAAACCTCCGGTAGCTGCTCCCGTAACTCCTCCGGTTCAGAAACCTGTGAATACATTAGATTCGACTGTTCCGACTCCGGCAAAAAATCCGCCGGTGGAGAAAGTAATGCCTAAGCAATCGGATTATATCAATGCTGTTCCGGGAACTCAGGATATTATTGGTGATCCGCCTGTTACTACTTATACGCCGCCTGCGGTTCAGGATGTTCCGGTGAAAGGTTCGGAAATGAGCGTTCCAAAACCGGTCGATAATTCACCCAAAACAACAGTCGATGTGGAAGCCAATTTTATGGGTGGAATCAACGCCTTCAGAAATAAAGTGGTGAATCAGTTTGACGGTTCTGCAATCGACGGAACTGGTGAAGTTTTAAAAACAACCATTGTTTTCATTGTTGAAAAAGATGGTTCTATCAGCGAAGTGAAAGCTTCCGGAGCTAATGCGGATTTCAACCGTGAAGCAATAAAAACCATTAAATCCGTCAAAGGAAAATGGGTGCCTGCAAAGTTAAATGGCGAGAATGTGAGAAGTTACTTCAAATTCCCAATTTCTATGCAGTTCGAATAAACAGGCAGTTAACCAAAAAAGATCAGACTTATCCACAAAATACCTCGTTTTGTGGATAATTTTATTTAGGGCTAAACTATTAATTTATAGTACTTTAACTTTATTCAGGGGTTTGGGAATCATTTAAAAATCAGAAAAAAGTGTATTTTTGGGAATTAAATTTTTATATAATGGCTAAAATCATAGGGATCGCTAATCAAAAAGGCGGCGTAGGTAAAACCACTACTGCGGTAAATCTCGCTGCAGCACTGGGAGTTTTGGAAAAGAAAATTCTGATTATCGATGCAGATCCCCAAGCAAATGCAACTTCAGGATTAGGGATTGAAGATGCTACTTTTTCTACCTATCACCTGTTGGAACACAGTGTAGAAGTTGAAAAATGTATTCAGAAAACAGCTTCTCCCAATTTGGATATTATTCCGTCGCATATTGATTTGGTGGCTGCTGAGATTGAATTGGTCGATCGTGAAAACCGGGAGTATATGCTCAAAAAAGCATTGCAGTCTATCAAAGCGAATTATGATTATATCATTATCGACTGCGCACCAAGTTTGGGATTGATTACAGTAAATGCCCTCACAGCAGCGGATTCGGTGATTATCCCCATTCAGTGTGAATACTTTGCGCTGGAAGGTTTGGGTAAATTGCTGAACACGATTAAAAATGTTCAAAAAATTCATAACAAAGATTTGGATATTGAAGGTTTGCTGCTGACCATGTTCGATTCCCGTTTAAGATTATCAAATCAGGTCGTAGAAGAAGTTCACCTTCATTTCCCGGAAATGGTTTTTGAAACAATTATCAGCAGAAATGTCCGTTTAAGTGAAGCACCAAGTTTCGGCGAAAGCATTTTGAATTATGACGCAGAAAGCAAAGGAGCGATCCAGTATCTTCAGTTGGCTGAGGAAGTTTTACTGAAAAACGAAAATTTAATTAGTAACTAAGAAATGATTTTTAAGGGTTGATTTTATTTAAACTTTAAAAATCAAGAAAATATTTTAAAAATGAAAGACAAGAAAAGAGCAATGGGACGTGGATTGGGTGCGATTTTGAGCGCCGAATCAAAAGCCACTGTCAACTCCGCTACCGATGAAGGTGCAGACAAATTTGTCGGCAATATTATGGAGGTCTTTTTAGAAGATATTGATCCGAATACCACGCAGCCCCGAACTTATTTTGATGAAAAAGCACTGAATGATCTGGCGCAGTCCATCAAAACTTTAGGCGTTATACAGCCGATTACTTTAAGAAAAGAAGGTAACAGATTTGAAATTATTTCTGGGGAAAGACGTTTCCGGGCCAGTAAAATTGCCGGTTTAAAAAGCGTTCCAGCTTATATCCGCCTGGTGAATGATCAGGAACTGCTTGAAATGGCTTTGGTTGAAAATATTCAGAGAGAAGATTTAGACGCTATCGAAATTGCGCTCACTTACCAAAGATTGCTGGAGGAAATCGGAATGACACAGGAGAATTTAAGTCAGCGGGTAGGAAAGGAACGAAGTACCATTACCAATTCGATCCGTTTGCTGCGTTTGAATCCCGATTTTCAGAACGCCATCCGGAGTGGTGAGATTTCTGCCGGACATGGCCGCGCCATCATCAGTGTAGAAGAGGAGGAAAAACAAAAGGAACTTTTTGATAAGATTTTAAAAAATAACTTAAGTGTCCGCCAAACCGAGCAGGAAGCCAATTTATTGAAGAATCCCAAGGAGGAAGTTAAGAAATCGAAAACACAGCTGCCGAATCATTTCAAAAAAGTGGAGAAAAATTTAGCCGATATTCTGGCGGTTAAAGTAGAAATAAAAACAGCTGCCAACGGCAAAAAAGGAAAAATCGTTCTCGATTTCAAAAATGAAGAAGAGTTAGAACAAATTCTGGCACACTTTAAATAATGCAAAAACTTACGGTACTATTTCTGGTTTTATTTTCAATGATGACTTTCGCGCAGATCAGTCCGAAAGACACCATCCGTGTTGAAAATTATCCAACAGATTCGGTTTCTGCAAAACAGGTTCCTTCTGAAATAGAGGTACTTACCACTATTAAAAATGCCAATGCGCCTGCCGGTGTAATGAAGTTTAATCCTACCAAAGCAGGTTTGTATTCCGCAATCCTTCCGGGATTAGGGCAGTATTACAATAAGAAATACTGGAAAATCCCCATCGTTTGGGGCGGTATCGGCACCGGAGTTGGGGTTACTCTTTGGAATCAAAAACAGTACAACCGTTACAGAGATGCTTTTGTCGCGGAATTAAACGGTCAAAAGCATGAATTCTCGAATATTCCCGGTGTTACCAAAGAAGTTCTGGGCAGAACGCAGGACCGTGCAAAAAGACAGCGTGATTACGCGATCGCCATTACCGGTTTGGTGTATATCCTGAATATTGTAGATGCAGTCGTAGATGCACAGTTGTATGAAGGAAGACATGATCCTGATCTGGCCTTAAAACCTACCGTTATTTTTGATGAATTCGGAAAGATGAATTCTAAAGCCGGTTTGAGTTTAAGTTATAATTTTTAATTAAAGGTAAATTACTCCAAAAAAAGGAGGTTACTAAAAATAAAATTTTTAAAACCAGAAAGTCACAAAAGATTTTATGGAAAAGAACCGGAAGTAAAAAAGACAATTTTTAAAGTCCCTAAAGGAGGGTAATCTTTGGATTTTCATTTTGTAAACTTTTATTTGACTCTTTTTTAAAGAAATCTTTTGCAAACTTTGTCGTTGAAAACTGTAGATGTAGATTTAAGTAAAATAAGGTTTGATCTACAATAGATCATTCATTTAATAATAAAACGCATTGCGTTACAAAAAATATGAAAATAGCACTTGTTGGTTACGGAAAAATGGGCCATATCATTGATGAGATTGCCACCAAAAGAGGTCACGAAATTGTAGCGCGGTTAAGCGAAACTCCTACTTCTGAGAACCTCAATAATCCTGATGTAGTAATCGAATTTTCTAATCCTGAAGCCGCTTTTAACAATATTAAAATCTGCCTGGAAAATAAAATCCCTGTGATCTGCGGAACGACCGGCTGGCTCGATCAAAAACCGGAAATCGAGGAAATTGCGCTACAAAATGATACCGCTTTTTTATATGGGTCTAATTTTTCGTTGGGCGTTAATTTGTTTTTTGCGTTGAACGAAAAACTGGCCAGTCTGATGAAGGATTTTTCCGAATACAGTGTGCAGCTGGAAGAAATTCACCATACCCACAAAAAAGACGCACCCAGTGGAACTGCTATTTCCCTCGCCGAAGGAATCATTAAAAATGACAAAAGATTCGACGCCTGGAAACTCGATGAAACCCAAAACAAAGAACTCGGTATTTTTGCCATTCGTCAGGATGAAGTTCCCGGCACGCACAGCGTTTACTACAAAAGCGATGTTGACGAGATCGAAATCAAACATACCGCTTTCAACCGGAATGGTTTTGCAGTAGGAGCCTTAGTTGCCGCTGAATGGATTATCGGTAAAACAGGAAATTTCACCATGAATGATGTTCTTTTCAATAAGTAATAGGTAATACGCAATAAGCAATTACCCATTACTTATCACGCATTACTCATGAACCTGTAACAATTTTGAAATACACTAAACTAATAGTGATAAGCAATAAACTATGAATTACTTTCTTACCTATTCGATTTACGTCGTCATCCTCTCTTTACTGATGGGGATTTCTACGTGGAAACTTTTCAAGAAAATGGGTTACAATCCGCTTTTTGCGTTTGTTCCGTTTTATAATTACTTCATTGTCTTAAAAGAAACTGAGCATTCAAAATGGTGGGTGATCTTATCGTATGTTCCGATTGTCGGACCGATTATGATGACGGCTTTCCATTTGTTTTTAATGAGGCATTTCGGCAAAAAGTCTTTTGTACAGACTTTGTTGACGATCCTGCTTCCGTTTATCTATATGGCCACGGTCAATTATTCGAAAGATCCCGAAGTGGAGAAAGAAGACGATTTGTATTTGACAGAAGAAGAATTAGCTTCGAAAAAGAAAGATACTTTTACCGGTTCTATAACCTTTGCGGTTGTTTTTGCCACCATTATTCACGTATTCTTTACCCAACCTTTTGGGATTCCGACCGGTTCTATGGAAAGAACACTTTTGGTCGGAGATTTCTTATTTGTAAATAAATGGTCTTACGGTTTCAGAATGCCGATGCGACCAGTTGCACTGCCATTCCTGCAGGGAACCATTATGGATACGGGACAAAAGGGAAACCCAAAAGATGATCCAAAATCGTATGTAGACGCGATTAAACTTCCTTACAGCAGGATTTTGCAGTTAAAGAAACCGCAGAGACACGATATCGTGGTGTTCAATTATCCTCAGGATTCTGTGCACACGGCCATTGACCGGAAAGATCCTTACGTGAAAAGATGTGTCGCCGTCGCCGGAGACGTTCTGGAGATGAGAGCCGGCCGACTTTTCATTAATGGAAAACCCGAAGTGATTTTAGGAGACCAGCAGTTGCAGCATAAGTACATCGCGACCACAGGGAGCCAGCTGGATATTCCGGCACTGTATAGAACTTATGGCTTTTTACCGGTTCAGGAAATCCAGACGCAGAACGGTTTCATGTATGATTTCCAGGGATTAACCGATCAGACCGCAAGAGAAATAAAAGCCCTTCCACAGATTATCGACCTCAAAGAACATATTTGGGAAAAAGATTCCGCAGCGGTTTCTTATAAAGCAAATGCGGCCAGAGATGCCTATACCAAAAACATCGATACCACCCAATCGATTTTCCCCATTAATAAAAAATGGAATCAGGATTGGTACGGTCCGCTGAGAATCCCGAAAAAAGGCGATGTCGTAACTTTAAATCAGGACACTTTACCCGAATATCAGTGGATTATTTCAGAATATGAACACCATCATCTGGAAAATAAAGACGGAAAGATCTTTATCGACGGTAAAGAAGCCACCCAATATACAATTCAGCAGGATTATTACATGATGATTGGTGATAACCGGGATGCGTCTCTGGATGCGCGGTTTTTCGGCTTTGTTCCGGAAGAAAATATCGTGGGATCCCCCATGTTTACCTGGCTGAGCGTTCAGGGACTGTTCAAGGACGGCGGCTCTTCTTATCAGGCAGACACCAAAATCCGGTGGGACAGAATGTTCAAAGCGACCAATACCGGCGAACTGCACAAAACCTCTTACTGGTGGGTTGCGGTCTTGATTCTTGGATTGTTTTTCGGCTGGGATTTCATTATGAAATTCTTTAAAAAGAAAGAAGAAGAGCAGTAATGTTTTTGGGAGCTGTTTCCCGCTGTCCGCTGTATCCCCTCACTGCTGCCGCAGATTCGGGGGATGCCGCTTCCATCGGGGCTAGGGGTTCCGTTCCCGATCAGAAATTTGTACATCGTAGAAATAGACTGCGATTTTAAAGGAGTACGTTTAATTTTTATCGAATCATCGTTTTGTCTTTTATCCGGAAACGAAGCGGTATTTCATGTTTTATCTAAAATTTAGTATTGAGCAATGCCTATTTTATTACCTATATTTTACCTTCCGCCAATTTCATGGTTCTCTGTTTTTTTGCAGGAAGATGCCCAGATCATTTTCGAACGGTATGAGCATTTCCCCAAGCAGACTTACCGGAACAGAGCCAATATTTATGGCGCCAACGGTAAACTGTCTTTGATTATTCCGATGAATCACAACGGAACAAGACTATTAAAAGAAATACAGACTTCTACCCGCGAAAAATGGCAGCAACTTCACTGGAAATCCATAAAAACCGCTTACCAGACTTCGCCTTATTTTGACTATTATGAAGATCAGCTCGAAGAAATCTTTAAATTTAAGTCCACTTCATTAATAGAATTTAATCTTAACGCCTTAAAAGTGATTCAGAAAATTCTGAAAACAGAAAAGGCATATTCTTTGAATAGTGAGTTCTTCAAAGAACCTTCGATGCTCAATTACAGAGATCAGTTTTCAGCAAAATCAGAAACCGCTTATCAGATGGAAGACTACTATCAGTCTTTTTCAGATAAGTATGGTTTCTTAGAAGACCTGTCAATCATTGACCTTATTTGTAACAAAGGCCCGGAATCGATGACCTATATCAGAACCATTAAACAGAAATAATATGAAAAAGATATTAATTGCAGCTTGTTTTATGACAGGCGTTTTATCATTTGCGCAGCAGGCAACTGCTCCTTTAGATCCGATCAAGGATAAAAATCTGATGACCTGGTATCATCAGGATTTTGCGTCAGGCAATATTTATGGAGTCAATACCCAAAATGCGTATAAGTATTTAGAATCCAAAGGTTTAAAACCGAAATCAGTAATTGTCGGGGTTTTAGACAGCGGAGTAGATGTTGAGCATCCCGGTCTGATCAAAAACAGGTGGGTTAATGTCAACGAAATTCCGGGTAATGGAATCGATGATGACGGAAACGGATATATCGATGATATTTATGGCTGGAATTTCATCGGCGGAAAAAACGGTGATATCGATGTCGATAATATGGAAGTAACCCGTGTTGTTAAAAAATACCAACCGATTTTCGAAGGTGCCAATTCTGTACAGAATAAAGCCAATCAGGCAAAAATGCCTGCGGATTTTGATATGTACATGAAGTCGAAAGAAATTTTCACCAAAAAAAGCATTGAAGCAAAGCAGAATTACGAAACGTATAAGAGAATTTCCGACATGGTTCCGTCGATGATTGCAATGCTTAACGGTCAAAATCTAACGCCGGAAGTGGTGGGGGCAATTAAGCCAACTACTCCTGAGCAAGCGATGGCAGCTTCTGTTTTAGGGCAAGTTAGCAGAGATCCTTCTGTTGCCGGTAAATCTCCGGCTGAAGTTCAGAAGTTTTTAACCGCTCAGATGAAAGAAGCATTAGATTACTACGAGCCACAGGCCCTGAAACAGTATAATTTAGATTATGATCCCAGAGCTTCAGTTGTTGGTGATCACTATGACGATTATTCAGAAAAAAAATATGGGAATAATCACTACAAAGGTCCTGACGCTCAGCACGGAACCCACGTTGCCGGAATTATCGCAGGTACGCCGCAGGGCAGTGAAGTGCAATATGGAGTAGGCTATAAAACGGCGAAAATAATGACTGTACGTGCAGTTCCAAATGGAGATGAAAGAGATAAAGATGTTGCCAATGCGATACGATATGCGGTAGATAATGGCGCAAAAATATTGAATATGAGTTTTGGAAAACCGGTTTCTCCAGGGAAAGAGTTCGTTTGGGATGCCTTTAAATATGCTGAATCAAAAGGAGTTCTTTTGGTGAAAGCCGCAGGAAACGAAAATGAGAATATTGCGGAGCATGTATATTTTCCAACCAATTTTAAAAATGTAACTGATGCCCAGCCATTCATCAGCAATATGATTGTTGTGGGTGCCTCTACGAATGATAATGAGTTCTTAAGAGCAGACTTTTCTAATTACAATAAAAAAATGGTCAATGTATTCGCCCCGGGAGACAAAATTTACTCAACCGTTCCGGATGGTAAATACGAATATCTGCAGGGTACTTCCATGGCATCGCCGGTAGTGGCCGGTGCAGCCTCTGTTTTACTTGCGTATATGCCGAATCTGACTCCTGCCCAGATGATTGAAGCATTGGTGAAAACCTCAAATAAATCGTCGGTAAACGCAATGATTAATTCCAATACCAATAACCGATTTGATCTGATTTCTGAAGCGGGCGGTGTCATCGATGTGAGGAAAGCAGCGGAATATGCCTACACGAATTTTTACAAACCGTCGGCTCATTCAGTTCCATCAAAAGTGAAACCGTCTGCGGTAAAGAAAAAAACGGTAAAACGGTAAACGGTAATTCGTTCATTTAATTAGACTTAATTTAAATAGTAAAAAAGAACCCGTTAATTCGGGTTTTTTGGTTTTTAATGTTTACTTGGCACGGTTTTTTGTAGTGATAAACTAATTAATTGTAATTACTATGAAAAATTTATTATTAGCAGGAATTATTGGAGCAGCAATGACTGTCTCATGTTCCACCGCGAAAACTGCGCAGTCTGACCGTGCAGATTTTTTGAAACTGAAAGGTGACTGGGAGATTACCAGTGTAAATTATGATAAGAACTACAAAGTGAAGCCTTTTGACGAAGGTGCAGACGTACAATGCTTTGTTGGAAGTCACTGGAGACTGATTCCCAATAACTGGACCGGTTCTTATACCATCAATGGTGGTGGAAGCTGCCCAAGTGTTATCCAGCCTATTGAATTTCAAGTAACCAATGGTAATGAATTCAAATTCAAAAAATTGGTGGAAGGTTCTAAAGCAAAAAAAGTTACAGCGGGCTATTCTTTAAACTTAATCAGCCAAACGACTGACGCCTTTAGTTTAGAACAAAATATTCCTTCAAACGGTGAAAATGTACGTGTGGTTTACAATTTTGCCAGAACAGGAATGAAATAACAATATTAAAATAAACATTATGAAAATTTTTAACAAAACAAATATCGCAGCATTATTTATCTCAGCATCAATGTTGACAATGACAAGTTGTGAGGCCGTAAAAAACTCAAACAACCAGCAGAAGGGAACGGTAATCGGTGCTGCTGCAGGAGCGGTCTTAGGTGGTGTTCTTGGTAACAATCTGGGAAAAGGTAGAAACGCACCTTTAGGAGCCGTCCTTGGCGGTGTTGTAGGTGGTGTTGCCGGTAACGTTATCGGAAACAAAATGGATAAACAAGCCAGAGAGATCAAGGAAACTTTACCTGGTGCTGAAGTAGAAAGAGTAGGAGAGGGCATCAAAGTAACCATGAAAGAGAATATGGTCAACTTCGCATTCGATTCCTCTAATCTTACTGCGACCGCTCAAACCAACCTGGATAAATTAGCAACCATATTGGCAAATAACCCTGATACCAATATTAACATCTACGGTTATACCGACAGCAAAGGAACCGACTCTTATAACCTTGCCCTTTCAGACAGAAGAGCGGCAGCCGTCAAAAGCTATTTGTCTTCTAAAGGTGTTTCTTCAATGAGAATGAATACCATGGGAAGGGGTGAAGCAGATCCAATCGCTTCCAATGATACCGATGCAGGCAGAGCACAGAACAGAAGAGTGGAATTTGCTATTACTGCAAATGAAAATATGATTAATGATGCTAAATCAGGACAATAAGTTCATCTTAAAATACTAATATATAATCCGCTTCGGCGGATTTTTTTTTATTTAAAATTCACTAATTTCGCAATAGAATTTTAGATGAATGAAGAAATACTTAAAACTGCTTCGCATAGAGCAGTGGGTCAAAAATAGTTTTGTTTTTTTGCCGCTCTTTTTTTCGGGCAATATTACCCATTATGATTTATTAGTCAGAAGTATTTTTGCTTTTATTATGTTTTCCTTCGTCGCAAGCAGCATTTATATTATCAATGATTATTCTGATATCGAATCCGACAGAAAACATCCTGACAAAAAAGACCGCCCGCTGGCAAGTGGCGCCATCTCAAAATCAACCGCCAAGATTATTTTAATCATCCTTCTGTCTTTGATTGCTGTTTTAATGTTCCTAAGCCGGGATTTTTTATTGGATAATTTCTGGAAATTCGCAAGTATCATCGGTTTTTATTTCGTGATGAATTTAGCATATACGTTTAAATTAAAACACGTGGCGATCGTAGATGTCATGATTATTTCCATTGGTTTTGTGCTGCGGGTTTTAGCCGGCGGTTATGCGACCGGAATTTTAATTTCGCAATGGGCAATCCTGCTTACTTTTGTTTTGGCCTTGGTTTTAGCCATTGGAAAACGGAGAGGCGAACTGATCAATGCCCAAATATCCGGGAGAACAAGAAAATCACTGGACGGTTACAATGTACAGTTTGCCGACATCGCACTTTCGATCAGTTGTGCATTGGCAATCGTATGTTATCTGATGTTTACCCTTTCGCCCGAAGTTCAGCAGCGGTTCCATCCGAGAGTGTTTTATACGGTCATCTTTGTTGTTTTTGCTTTTTTACGCTATTTACAGCAGACTTTAGTTTATAACAAAACCGAATCACCGACCAAAATTATTTATAAAGACCGATACATCCAGGTTACTTTGATGCTTTGGTTGGCGGCGTTTTTATTACAAATTTATTTCAAAAAATGAAACCAGATTATAAACAGACCGTGACGAACTGGGGGAATTTTCCCGTAGTGGAAAAAGAAATGAAGTCCGAAGATTCGCCCGCTAAAATTAAAGAATATGTCCGCAATAATCACGACATTATCGCCAGAGGAAATGGCAGATGTTACGGTGACGCAGCGCTTTCTGAAAATATATTTTCTACCAAAAGACTGAATAAGTTCATCAGTTTCGACCGTTTGAACGGAATTATCGAATGTGAATCCGGCGTTTTACTTTCCGACGTTTTAGAAGTAATTGTTCCTCAAGGTTACTTTCTCTTTGTAACGCCGGGCACCAAATTTATTACGGTTGGAGGAGCAATTGCTTCTGACGTTCACGGAAAAAACCATCATGCGGAAGGCTGTTTTTCAGAATATGTAAATAAATTTTCTTTAATGAACGAAAAAGGAGAAATCCTCAATTGTTCGAGAAGCGAAAATCCGGAGAAATTCTGGGCAACAATTGGTGGAATGGGCCTTACAGGAATTATCCTTTCTGCAAAATTCAAATTAAAAAATATTGAAAGCACTTATATTCGTCAGGAAAGCATTAAAGCTGAAAATTTAGATGAGATTTTTAAATTATTTGACGAAAGTGAATCCTGGACTTATAACGTGGCCTGGATTGACTGTCTTCAAAAAGATAAAAACTTGGGCAGAAGTGTGATGATGCGCGGCGAGCACGCCTTCAAACATGAATTGCCAAAGAAATTGCAGGAGAATCCTCTAAAACTAAAAAAAATCAGCAGCCCGTCCGTTCCGTTCTACTTTCCCAATTTTGTGCTGAATCGCCTTACCGTGAAGTTCTTTAACTTTTTGTATTACCGTAAACAGAAGAACAAAGAAGTTAAAAATTTCGTGCATTATGAACGGTTTTTTTATCCTCTGGATATCGTGAACGACTGGAACCGGATCTATGGGAAAAATGGATTTATCCAATATCAACTGGTGATTCCTAAAGAAAGAGGAAAAGAAGGATTGAAGAAAATTCTGGAAACCATCGCCAAAAGTGGAAACGGATCTTTTCTCGCAGTGTTAAAATTATTCGGTAAAGATCATCCGGAAGCCTACAATTCTTTTCCGATGGAAGGCTATACTTTGGCTTTGGATTTTAAAGTCAATTCGAAACTGAAAAAACTGGTCGCTCAGCTTGATGATATTGTTGAAGAATTTGGCGGCAGAATCTATTTGACCAAAGATTCGATGAGCAAATCATCACTGACCAATTACCTGCAAAATGTTCAGAATACGAAATTTATTTCCATGCAGCAGAAGAGAATCCATAATCAGTAATCTTGGGAATCAAGTAAGTTCCAACCGTATCCAGAATCCACATCCAGAAATTACCAATAAACTATGATCGTTTTAGGAAGCAATTCAGAAGTTGCCCAGGCCTTTGTTGAGAAAGCTTTAAGTGCGGGTGAAAAATTCGCAAAAATATTTCTCTTTACTTCTGATAAAGAAACTACAGAGAAATTTGCCAAACATCTTGAGGTAAAATATGTTCAGCAGTCAGAGATTATCGAACTCGATTTGCTGCGGCCGGTCGATTATACCACTTTTGATGAAATTACTTCGGATCTGCTCTTTTGCGCAACCGGATATCTCGGTGAAGGAACAGAAGAAGGGCTGTATGATAACAGGAATACGGAGAAGATTATCGACATCAATTATGCGAAATTGATTCCTGTTCTTAATTTTTTCGCCAGTAAAATGGAGCGGCAAAGATCCGGAACGATGATCGTTCTTTCATCGGTCGCAGGAGAACGCGGTCGGCAAAGTAACTTTATTTATGGCAGTGCAAAAGCAGGTTTAACGGCCTATTTAAGTGGATTGAGAAATTACCTGTTCAGCAAAAAAGTTCATGTTCTTACCGTAAAGCCCGGTTTTATGGCCACTAAAATGACCGAAGGTCTGCCGCTGAATCCTAAATTAACTGCAAGCCCAAAACAGGCAGCGGAAGAAATTTACAGCGCTTATAAAAATAAAAAAAATGAGGTCTATGTGCTGCCAGTTTGGAGTATTATCATGGTAATCATCAAAAATATTCCGGAGTTTATTTTTAAAAAATTAAAACTTTAATACGATAAAAATACAGTCCGGAGTTTTAGGGGAGAATTAACAGAAAACGTATTTTTAAAAACAAATGAAAAAATTATATTGCTTTGATTTTGATGGAACATTAACGGATAAGGATACCATGTTTCTGTTTCTCAAATTTTATAATGCTTCAAAATTCAGAATACAGTTTATAAAACATATTCCGCTTTTTACTTTGTTGAAATTGAATCTTTTAGAGGCGGAAAAAGTGAAAAAGAGTTTTATTTCTTCAGTTCTCAAAGGACAGAAGAGGGAGGAAATTGAAAAAAAATCACAGCAGTTTTTTGATCAGTATTACCCTGAAATCTTTAGAGAGAATGCTTTAGAATTCATCAAAAATATCGATCATTCACAGACAGACTGCTATATCATATCTGCTTCACTGGATATTTGGGTGAAACCATTTGCAGAAAAATTAAAAATGAATCTGCTGTGCACACAGGCAGAGTTTAAAGAGGAGATTTTCACCGGCGATTTTGTAGGAAGGAACTGCAATGGCAGAGAAAAAGTAAACCGGATAGAAAAAGCAATATCTGACAAAAAATACGATAAGATCATCGCTTTCGGTGATACTTCCGGCGACCAGGAAATGATGGATTGGGCAAATGAAGCTCAGTTTAAATTTTTTCATTAATTTTAAAGTCTGAAAAATCTAAAAAAAGGAAAAGTAAAAATGAATAAAATTTATTTGGATAATGCTGCGACAACGCCGCTCTCAGAAGAGGTTATCGATGCAATGGTGTCTGTTTTGAAAAACAATTATGGGAATCCATCGTCGACCCACAGTTTCGGTCAGGAAGCTAAAATACTCATCGAAAACGTAAGAAGAGAGATCGCAGATTATCTGAAAGTGAGTCCGGGAGAAATAATTTTCACCTCTTGCGGGACAGAATCCAATAACATGATTATAAAATCGTGTGTCGATCATTTGGGAGTAGAGCGGATTATTACCTCGCCTCTGGAGCACAAATGCGTGGCAGAGACGGTTTTGGATATGAAGAAAAGAAGAGGAGTGGAAGTGGCTTATCTCCGTCCTGATCAAAAAGGAGATGTGAGTTTGGAGCAGCTGGAAAATCTGCTGAAAAGTTCTGACAAGAAAACTTTAGTCACCTTGATGCATGCCAATAACGAAATAGGAAACCTGCTTGATATTAAAAAAGTAGCGCAGCTTTGCAAGGAAAATAATGCCTTATTTCACTCGGATACGGTGCAGTCAATGGCACACATGGATTTGGATTTCTCGGATATTCCCCTAGATTTTGCTTCATGCAGCGCTCATAAATTCCATGGACCCAAAGGAAGTGGTTTTGCATTCATTAGAAAAGCTTCAGGCTTAAAAGGAATTATCACCGGTGGTCCCCAGGAAAGAAGTTTACGGGCAGGAACGGAAAACGTCTGCGGAATCGTAGGTTTAGGAAAAGCCCTGGAGATTTACCTGAAAAATATGGACAGTTACGCTAATCATATCAAAGAAATTAAACAATATACCATCGATCAGCTTTCTCAGAAAATTGAAGGCGTAAAATTCAACGGCAGAAGCGCAGAAATGGACAACAGTTTATATACGGTGCTCAGTGTACTGCTGCCTTTCAAAGACCCGATGATCGGATTAAAATTGGATATGAAGGGAATTGCAATTTCCCAAGGGAGCGCATGTTCTTCGGGAGCGGCAAAACCTTCTATGGTGATGATGATGGTCGTGGATGAAGAAGAAATGGATCAAACAACGCCTTTAAGGGTTTCCTTCAGCCATCTTACCACCAAAGAAGAGATCGACGCTTTGGTTGATGCTTTAGTAGAAATTGCAAAAAGTTTTCAAATAGACAAAGCAAATATTGAACATAGATAAATGAAGACTTGAATTAACAGGAATATCGTAAATTTGTACACTGATAAATTAATTTAAAAATAGATAAAAAAATGGCATTAGAAATTACAGATCAATCATTTCAGGAAATGGTTTTGAATTCAGATAAACCGGTATTGGTAGATTTTTGGGCAGTATGGTGTGGACCGTGTAGAACACTGGGCCCAATTATCGAAGAAGTAGCGGCTGATTTCGAAGGAAAAGCAGTGGTAGGAAAAGTAGATGTAGATAACAACCAACAGGTTTCTGTAGACTACGGAATCAGAAATATTCCTACCGTTTTGATTTTCAAAAATGGAGAAGTGGTCGATAAAATTGTAGGAGTAGCTTCAAAAGAAGTGATCTCTGAAAAATTATCAGCACATTTATAAAAAATAAATTGCTTGAAAATGAGTGCTTTCCTGATCAGGAGAGCATTTTTTTTAAAAAACATTTGCAGGCTCTAATAAAAGTTGTACTTTTGCAGTCATCAAAAAGAAAGGAGTTCTTACAAACAAAGATAATACGGTCATTCAAGTGGTAGAAACGCCCAGTCATCCCGATAAGAGATGGTGGGAGCGATTCAAATCACAAATTGATTGATCAGTGCATAAAAAAGATCCGGTAGTTCAGCTGGTTAGAATGCCGCCCTGTCACGGCGGAGGTCGCGGGTTCGAATCCCGTCCGGATCGCTTTTTTATAAATTCATTTCATTTATAAAAAGTTTAATAAAAGTTTATCATTACTTTAAAAAATGATCCGGTAGTTCAGCTGGTTAGAATGCCGCCCTGTCACGGCGGAGGTCGCGGGTTCGAATCCCGTCCGGATCGCAAATCTCTCAAATTATTTTTGGGAGATTTTTTTTTGATGAAATATTTTGTTTACATACTTTATTCCGCCAGTTTGGATGTTTATTATAAAGGTTTTTCAACCGATGTCAATAAACGTCTCGAATATCATTTAGATTCTAAGCATAAGTTTACTTCGCAGGCTAAAGATTGGATTATCGTTTACGTTGAGGAATTTGATGAAAAGAAAGAAGCTTTAAAAGAAGAGAAACGTTTGAAAAAATTAAACCGGAAATCCATTGAGAAACTGATAGGTTAGCATGCTGCCCTGTCATCTCGTCAGCAGCTGACGAGACGGGTTCGAATCCTCCCGTTCCGAAACGGGACGAATCTCTCAAATTATTTTTGGGAGATTTTTTTTTTGATGAAATATTTTGTTTACATACTTTATTCCGCCAGTTTGGATGTTTATTATAAAGGTTTTTCAACCGATGTCAATAAACGTCTTGAATATCATTTAGATTCTAAGCATAAGTTTACTTCGCAGGCTAAAGATTGGATTATTGTTTATGTTCAGGAATTTGATGAAAAGAAAGAAGCTTTAAAAGAAGAGAAACCAAAAAGTGTTTTAAAAGCACAATCTGGGAATCAATTCTAAATATTCCCCCAGTGTATCTTTTACCTTTTGGTCTGAAATTTGAAATTAATATTTTTTTAAACCCGCTCTTATCAATCCTAATTTTCCTTCCCGTCCCTTTAATTGGTTTTAAGTTTATTATTCAAAAAAATAGGAATAGTAGCATTAATCATTCTGTTTTATTTTGATTAGTACAGGAAAAATGGTAATATTGTTAAGCAGCATTATTTATTAATCTATTAAAATAAACGTATATGAAACCCAGTGTTATTTCAATTGTCCTTGGTGGTGGCAGAGGGACGAGGTTGTCGCCTTTAACCCACAGCCGCTCAAAACCGGCGGTTCCTATTGCCGGAAAGTACAGGTTGGTAGATATTCCTATTTCCAATTGTCTTAACTCGGGTTTTAATCGGATTTTGGTGCTGACCCAATTTAATTCCGCGTCGCTGAATTCACACATCAAGAACTCATACCATTTCGATACTTTCAGCAAAGGTTTTGTAGATATTTTGGCAGCAGAGCAAAATATAGAAAGCGATGCCTGGTATCAGGGTACAGCAGATGCAGTACGTCAGTCTATGAAACATCTGGATAAATATGATTATGACTTTATCCTTATCCTTTCGGGTGACCAACTTTATCAAATGGATTTTCGGGAAATGATCGATTTTCATTGCCGGAATAAAGGAGATATTACCATTGCAACGATTCCCGTAAACGCTAAGGATGCACCTGGATTTGGTATTTTGAAATCTGATGAAGAAGGAAATATTACTTCATTTATAGAAAAACCTTCCGGCGACTTGTTAAATGACTGGAAATCTGAAGTATCAGAAAAGAATAAAGCAGAAGGCAAGGAATATCTTGCCTCAATGGGAATCTACGTGTTCAATAAAAATGGGTTGAAGAAAATGTTTGATGAAGATGCCGGTGATGATTTCGGTGGTGAATTAATTCCCAATGGTATTGGTAAATATAAAACATTGAGTTTTCAATATGATGGCTATTGGACCGACATCGGAACCATACAGTCGTTCTTCGATGCGAATTTAGATTTAACCACAGATTTTCCTAAATTTAACTTATTCAGCAAATCCCCAATTTACACGAGAGCGAGAATGTTGCCACCGTCCAAAATTTTAGGATCTTATGTGAGTAAAGCGGTCTTCGGCGATGGATGTATCGTGATGGCAGATAAAATAGAAAATTCAATTGTAGGGAACAGAAGCCGCATTGACAAAGGAAGTACCATCGTGAATTCCTATATGATGGGCGCCGATTTTTATCAGGATACTCAGGAAATTGTTTCAAATGATAAGGACGGTATTCCTAATCTGGGCATAGGGAAATACTGTTATATCGAGCAGGCTATTCTAGATAAGAATTGTAGAATCGGTGATAATGTCAGAATAATTGGAGGAAAACATTTGCCTGATGGTGATTTTGAAAACCATTCCATTAAGGATGGAATTGTCATTGTGAAAAAGAATGCAGTGATTACGCCCGGAACTCAAATTTCTTAAGAAAGTTCATTTTTAAATAAAACTACACGGTATTATTTTTGTGACCGTGTTTTTTTTGCGCGTCTTTTTACCTATTTTTGCCCCATGCGTTGGTTAAAATTCGGAATCATTATCGTTTTGTTTTTTGGGGCAGTTTATGCTGTCTCTATGACTTTTGTGGATGAAAGCAAAAATTTCACCATTGAAAAAGAAATAAATTATCCTGTAGATAAAGTATTTCCGCAATTTAATAATTTACAGAATTTCACCAGATGGAATTCCTTTTTTGCAGATAATAAAAATTTGTCGGTGCAATACTTTACGCCCTATGAAGGGAAAGGAAGTGCAATGAGCTTCCACGACAGAAAGGATGAGAGTAATTTCGGAGATTTTTTTATCCGGTATGAAAATCCCGGGCACACGCTAAGATATCAATTCTTCGAAGGCAAAAAAAATACGCCCTACGAAATCAACCTAAGGTTTATTTCTGAAAATGATAAAACCAGAATTATTTGGTACGTGCATACTCCAAAACAATCTTTTCTAAGGAGACCTTTGAATTTGATTTCAGAAGATTTTTGGGTAAGCAAAATTGATAAAAGCATGAAAAATCTTTATCAGCTTTTAGGAAATAAAGTAAATAAAGAAACTCAGCTCGAAAGTTTAAAATTCGACAGCCTCACCGTTGAGCAACAAGACAGCCAATTGCTGTTGGGGATTAATGTGACGACGAAAAATAATGCCCTTTTCAAAAACATTGCCATCAGTCACAACAAGGTGCTGAACTATGTAAAAATGGACCTTGGTAAAAAAGACGATGAATATGGCGAGCCGATCTTAATTAATGATGCTGATAATTATAAAGATAAAGAGGTTTCTTATTTTTACGGTATTCCACTTTCTAAAAAAGAAACGGTAACCGATAATAATTTTAGTTTTAGAACTTTAAAGAGCGGCAAGTATTACGTGATCTACTATAAAGGAAATTACGAAGGCAGAATAAGGGCAATTCAGCAACTTTTAACAAAAGCCAAACAGGACACGATGCGAATTGGTGATTTGCAACAGACTTTTTTGGAGGAGCCAACTGCTGATAACAAAACGGTTATGAAGTTATCTCTGCCGGTTTACAAATAATTTGTCGTAATCCCCTTTTTAACCATTTTTAGGCTTTAGTACTTCACTTATTTTTGTTAAATTTGTTCTTTAAATAAAAATAAACAGATAATTTGTAAATAATGGACAAATTTTCATTCCTAAACGCTGCCCATTCGCAGTTAATAGAAGACTTATACCAACAATATTTAAAGTTTCCTGATTCGTTAGAGCCTTCCTGGAAAGCCTTTTTTCAGGGATTCGATTTCGCTTTAGAAGGCTATGGTGATGAATTTAGGGAAAATTCTGGCCCGTCACAGGTTTCGGCACCGGTGCAGATGGCTCAGCAAGCTTCTGCAAATGGTCAGATTCCTGAAGATATTCAGAAAGAATTTCAGGTTCTCAACCTGATCGAGGCGTACCGACACCGTGGTCATCTCTTTACCAATACAAATCCGGTAAGAGAAAGAAGACATTACGAACCCACTTTAGCTATTGAAAATTTTGGTCTGACCACTGCAGACTTATCCCGTAAGTTTAATTCTGCGACGACTACAGGTCTTCCGAATGCGATAACACTTCAGGAGCTTATTAATCACCTCGAAAAGATTTATTGCAAATCGATTGGCGTGGAATATATGCACATTAATGATGTTGCTGAGCGCAAATTTATCAGAGAGTGGTTGCAGGTCAATGAAAACCATCCGAAATTAAATGCTGCAGAGAAGATCGAAATTTTAGAAAAACTCAATCAGGCAGTTGCTTTCGAAAATTATCTTCATACCAAATTCGTGGGACAAAAAAGATTTTCCCTGGAAGGAGGGGAATCATTAATTCCTGCGTTGGATCAGCTGATTACGCGTTCTTCGCAGTTAGGCGTTGATGAAGTGGTTTTAGGAATGGCGCACAGAGGCAGATTAAATGTTTTAACTAATATTTTCGGTAAATCCTACAAGCAGATTTTCTCGGAATTTGAAGGGAAAGAATTTGAAGAAGATGTTTTTTCCGGTGACGTAAAATACCACTTAGGTTCTTCTAAGATTATAAAAACTGAAAATGGGGAAGAGGTGTCCATCAATTTAACGCCCAACCCATCACACTTAGAAACGGTTGCAGCCTTGGTAGAAGGGATTTGCCGTGCCAAAGTAGATAACAAATACAAGGATTTCAAGAAAGTCTTACCGATTATCATTCATGGCGACGGCGCGATTGCTGGACAGGGAATCGTGTACGAAGTGGCCCAAATGATGACTTTGGAAGGATACAGAACGGGTGGAACGGTACATATTGTAGTGAATAATCAAGTTTCATTTACGACGAATTTCCTAGACGCACGCTCATCTAACTATTGTACTGATGTCGCTAAAGTGACAGAATCACCGGTAATGCACGTGAATGCAGATGATGTAGAAGCGGTCGTACATGCGATCCGTTTCGCAGCAGATTTCCGGGCGGAGTTTGGTAAAGACGTCTATATCGATCTTTTAGGATATAGAAAATACGGGCATAATGAAGGTGATGAACCGAGATTTACACAACCTAATTTGTATAAATCAATTTCAAAACATCCGAATCCAAGAGAGATTTACAAAGAACAGCTGATTAAAGAAGGAATGCTTTCTGATGAGGTTCTTAAGAATATGGAAACTTCTTTCAAGAAACTTTTAGATGCAGATTTTGATGCGTCGAAAGAAATTGAAAAAAACACCATGGATCCTTTTATGGCTGATGATTGGAAAAATTTGCCAATGTCACCGAAAGGGACTGTTTATAAAGCTGTTGATACTAAGTTCGATGCTGACAAGCTGAAGGATTTAGCCATCAGAATGTCCACTTTACCAAGCGACAAAAAATTCATTAATAAAGTAACGCGTCTTTTTGAGAACAGAATCAAAGCGATTGAAGGAAATACTTTAGACTGGGCAATTGGTGAGTGGCTGGCATACGCAACACTACTTACAGAAGGTCACAATATCAGAATTTCAGGGGAAGATGTGGAACGGGGAACCTTCTCTCACCGTCATGCTTTAGTGAAAACGGAAGATACCGAAGAAGAATATATTCCATTAAGACATATTTCCGAAAACCGTTTCGATATTTATAACTCACACCTTTCAGAATATGGAGTGCTTGGTTTTGATTACGGTTATGCGATGGCTTCACCCAATACGTTAACTGTTTGGGAAGCTCAGTTTGGTGACTTTGTTAATGGAGCGCAGATCATTATTGACCAGTATTTGGTCGCCGCAGAAGAAAAATGGAAAATCCAAAACGGTTTGGTGATGCTTCTTCCACATGGTTATGAAGGGCAGGGTGCAGAGCACTCTTCCGCAAGATTAGAAAGATTCTTAGGCCTTTGTGCCAATGAAAATATGGTCGTTGCCAATGCGACAACACCTGCGAACTACTTCCATTTGTTGAGAAGACAGATGAAATGGAACTTTAGAAAACCTTTGGTAGTGATGACTCCGAAATCGTTATTGCGTCATCCAAAAGTAATTTCAACCATCGAAGATTTAGCCAACGGAGAGTTCCAGCCAATCATTGATGATGAAACTGCCAATGCAGAAAAGGTTGAAAAATTAGTCCTCTGTTCAGGTAAAATTTACTATGAACTTTTAGCTAAAAAAGAAGAGTTGAACTGCGAAACCATTGCCTTGGTAAGAATGGAGCAACTGTATCCACTTCAGCAAGACAAAATCGATGAGGTTTTTGCGAAGTATGGTAACAGAAAACAGTTACTTTGGGTTCAGGAAGAGCCGGAGAATATGGGTGCTTGGGGTTATATTTTAAGAAACTTCCGCGATACCGGAATTCAGGTGATAGCTGCGGTACCAAGTGGTTCACCAGCGCCTGGAAGCCATAAAATGTTTGAAAAAAATCAAAATAGTGTAATCAACAGAGTATTTGATAGAAATGATGAGCCGTCAAAAAGACCGGTAACCGCTTAATTTCGATGATGAAAAAGGTGTTTTTATTTTTATGTTTTTCATTTTCTGTCTTGGCTTTTTCGCAGAATATTCAATCTGATATCGATAGCCAATTTAGAGATTTCAGTTCTTTAATTGAAAATAAAAACTTCGGTAAGGCCCTTGATATTTTCGGTAATGAAGATTTTTTGAAAATTTTTCCCAAAGAGCAGATGATTGCTTTGATGGATCAGATGTTTAATTCTAAAGATTTTGATTTAAAGATTCATCAACCAGAAAATTTGATAGTAAGCACTGATATCATTAAAGATAAAAATAATACTTTCGTTAAATTAAGTTATAAGCAAAATCTGGAGATGAAGTTCAATATGCCGGGTATAAAGTCAGGACAACTGCTTTCGGCATTAAAGGCAGAATTTGGGGACGGACAGGTAGATTATAATGAAAGTACCGGATTTTTTGAAGTAAGAACTATCAAAGATGCGGTGGCCAATTCTTCAGATTTAAAAAACTGGAAGTTCACCATCATAGAAAAAAAACAAATTCCGATTCTCAAACAGTTTATTCCAGAATCGTTTTTAAGATCATTAAATTAATAAACAAAAAAATAAAAAATATATCCGATGTCAATATTAGAAATGAAAGTCCCTTCTCCGGGAGAATCGATCACCGAAGTTGAAATCGCGACGTGGTTAGTAAAAGACGGCGATTATGTAGAGAAGGATCAACCCATCGCGGAAGTAGATTCTGATAAAGCAACCCTTGAATTACCTGCTGAAGAAAGCGGAACCATCACGCTGAAAGCAGAAGAAGGTGAAGTAGTACAAGTGGGTCAGGTCGTATGTTTAATCGATACCTCCGCCGCAAAACCTGAAGGTTCAGCTCCCTCACAACCAGAAGTGAAAGCAGCAGAGCCGGCAAAAGTGGAGGCTCCGAAAGTGGAAGCAAAACCTGTAGCAACCTATGCAACAGGAACCCCTTCACCAGCGGCTAAGAAAATTTTAGACGAAAAAGGAGTGGATGCTTCACAAGTAAGCGGTTCCGGAAAAGACGGTAGAATTACCAAACAGGACGCTGATTCTGCTTCGGTTCCGGCAATGGGATCAATTTCTGCTACAAGCGGATCCAGATCATCCAGCACTACCAAGCTTTCTGTATTAAGAAGAAAAGTGGCGGCCAGACTGGTGAGCGTGAAAAATGAAACGGCGATGTTGACTACTTTTAATGAAGTGGATATGTCAGAAATTTTCAGGATCAGAAAACAATATAAAGAAGAATTTGCACAGAAACACGGTGTTGGTTTAGGATTTATGTCTTTCTTTACCAAAGCGGTTACCAGAGCATTGAAATTGTATCCGGATGTAAATGCTTCTATTGACGGCGATTATAAAATTAATTATGATTTCTGCGATATTTCGGTGGCAGTTTCAGGTCCAAAAGGATTGATGGTGCCAGTACTGAGAAATGCAGAAGATATGTCTTTCAGAGGGGTTGAAAGCAATATTAAATCTTTGGCGGAAAGAGTTAGAGATGGCAAAATTACCATTGACGAAATGACCGGCGGTACATTTACGCTTACCAATGGCGGTACTTTCGGATCAATGATGTCTACCCCGATTATCAACCCGCCACAATCAGCGATTCTGGGAATGCACAATATCCTTCAAAGACCTATGGCAATTGATGGTCAGGTTGTAATCCGCCCGATGATGTATGTGGCGCTGTCTTATGACCATAGAATTATTGATGGCAAAGAATCGGTAGGATTCCTCGTTGCAGTAAAAGAAGCGATAGACAATCCTGTTGAATTCTTATTAGGAGGAGATGAAAGAAAAGGACTGGAACTTTAATTAATTTAAAGATTTTAACTAATTATATAAATCCCGTCTACATAGGCGGGATTTTTGCATTGTTTCCTATAAAATTTCAATCATGTTTTCAACTACAACTTTCGATATTAAGGTTTCTGTTGTTCCGCAATACGATATCAAAAACAGTTTTCCTGCCGAGAACCGTTTCGTTTTCCGTTATAATATCAGCATCGAAAATTTAGGCCGGGACACCATAAGGTTAATGAGTAGAAAATGGCTGATTTTTGATTTGGGCTATGGCTTTACTGAAATAGCCGGAGAAGGAGTGATCGGTTTAACGCCGATTATTGAAGCCGGCGACAATTTTACCTATTTTTCAAATGTCTTACTGCGTTCCGGAGTAGGGAATATGTCAGGTACTTTCTATTGTAAAAATCTGGTGACCAATGAAACTTTAGAAATAGAAGTTCCTAAATTCAATTTGGTTGCTGAAGTTTTGCATAATTAAAATGAAATAATCTTACAATATTTTCAGATTTTTTTTCATCACCTCGGTTACTTCATCATTTCTTGTCAGCATTAAATTATCGAATGCCAAAAGCGATATTTTTGCACACACTTCTGCATCGGCACCGGCTCTGTGATGTTTAAATTGAATGTTGTGCTGTTCCGCTAAATTTTTCAATCCGTACCTCGGTAGATTTTTCCACGATTTTTTGGCTAATGAAATACTGCATAAGTAATTCAGTTTTGGTTTAAAGAAACCATAATAATCCAGACAGGAACGCAAAACTCCGGCATCGAAACCGGCATTGTGAGCGATTATCAGATTGCCGTACATCAATGATTCCGCTTCATGCCAAATCTCATCAAAGGTCGGTGCATCGCGAACTTCTTGTGGCGTAATCCCGTGAACGTCTATATTCCTGGGATGAAAATAAGGGTAGCTTGGCGGTTTGATGAGCCACGTTTTGGTAGAAATGATTTCTCCATTCTCCACCACACAAATTCCCATTTCACACGCAGAATTTCTTTCGTGAGTTGCAGTTTCAAAATCAATGGCGCAGAAATCGATCATAAGGAGGTATTTTATTTAGATTCAGATTATTATTGGAAATTTCAGTCACCTAATATTTTTTTCATTTCCGTCAAAAATAGGTCATAATTTATTAAGTTATCGTGATTTCCGCCGGGAATTTCAATAAATTTTTTTTCAACCTCAGGTTGAGCTTTTTTAAAGACTTCAAAGAGTTTTTTTCCGGATGTAAAAGGAACGACCTTATCTTTTGTCCCATGAAACTGATAGAGCGGAACTTTTACTTTACAGATGTTTTCATTGGATAAAAAATGGTACGTCATTCTTGGCGAAACTTTATCGGTTACATTTCCAGGCAGCCAACGATTTACAATGTCCTGAATGTTAAAAAATGTCGCTTCTAAAATCACAGCTTTTGGATGATTGTCGGCAGCGGTTTTTATGGCAAAAGCTCCACCTAAACTTCTTCCGTACAGCACCGTTTTATTTTCTCCGTAATGTTCTTTTGCAAAATCATAGCAGAATTGCGCATCAGAATAAAGGAATTCTTCATTTCGCGGTCCTGTACTTTTGCCATAACCGCGGTAATCCATGATCAGAACATCATAGCCGAACTGAGTATATTCATGAGCAATTTTTCCCCACCGGTGAATGTTGGCAGAATTTCCATGAAAGTAAATAATCACGCCTTTCGGATTTTTAATTTTAAAATGAAGCACATTTATTTTGCCTTCAAAAGGAGTGTTCCAAAGATATTCATCGAATTTCTTCTCAAAAATAAATTCATGAGTCTGTGGCAAAACGATGGGCGAAAAAACCACTTTTTCCTGTAAATATTGTAGAATTTTTCCCATTTAATGGTTTACTATAGGCGTTATTCTGGTTATCAGAATTTTATCAACACGCTGTCTGTCCTTATCGATAATTTCTAACTCCAGATCTTTAATTCTTATTTTGTCTCCAACTTCCGTGGACCCACTGTGTTCGTTGAGAAAAAAGCCCACCAAAGTGGTATAATTGTCCTTATTCTCAAATTCGTAATCCAGATCAAAATATTTTAAGAATTCTATGATAGGAAACTGCGCATCTGCCAGCCAGGAATTTTCGTTCCGTTGCGTAATTCGGTAATCAAAATTTTCATTGGTGGCGGTATTTCCGACCAACGCATCCAATACATCGTGCATGGTTACAATACCCACCGTATTTCCGTATTCATCGATGACGATTCCGTAATGGTTTTTTTCTTTCCTGAAAATTTCCAAAACTTTGTACGCATAATAATTTTCGTTGAGAAAAACAGGTTGCCGTACATGTTTTTTTAAGTCGAAATTTAAAGGATCCTCAATAGGAAATAAATCTTTTATCAAGACAATTCCGATAATGTTATCCAGGTTATTTCCCTCTGTAACGGGATATGCATCGTGCTTTTCTTTTTTTATATTGGCGATAATATTTTCTAAGCTTTCATTGACATTGAAAAAAGTTATGGCCGTTCTATGCGTCAGAAGCGTGTTGATTTTTCGGTCACCCAATTCGAAAACCCTTTCTACAATATTGTGTTCTATCTGATCAATTTGCCCTTCCAGAGCACTTTCTTTAACAATCGATTTTATTTCTTCTTCGGTAATTGTGCTGTCTGGTGTATTTTTTATTCCCAACATTTTCAATAGTAAGTTATTCGATAGGGTTAAAAATGTAACAAATGGTGAGGTAACTTTAGATAAAATATCCATCGGTTTTGCGAGAATGGTAATAATGCGCTCTGGAAAAGTCATAGCGATTCTTTTCGGCAACAGTTCTCCCAAGAGAATTGACAGATAAGTAATAAAAATAACGATTCCCACCGTTGCTAATGTTTTGGAATAAGGCTGAATAACCGCAAACTGATCCAGAAAACTTTTGAAATCATCGTTGAGATTCGCACCTGAATAAACCCCCAATAAAATACCGATCAACGTAATCCCTATTTGTACCGTCGATAAAAAGCGGGTAGGATTTTCTGAAAGTTCAAGTGCTTTTCTTGCCCCTGTATTGCCTTTCCGCCCCTCATTTTCTAATTTAAATTTTCGGGATGAGACAAGTGACATTTCTGACATTGCAAAAACTCCGTTAAGTAAAACAAGTAAAATAACGATAAGTAATTCCATTAAATTTAATATTTATTACAAAGTTAATTTTTTTGATTTTAGGACTGTATTTTTTATTTCCGGTGAGAATAATCCAGGCTGGTTTTTGTGGAATCGATGACAATCTTTTTTTCTTCGAAAATTTCTTCCATCACGCGGTGGTATTCTTCAAACTGATGAATATTAATATGTCCCGCACCTAAAATTACATACAGTCTTGTTAGTTCTGGATTTATTTCAGACAGAGCAACCGCCGTGCGGAGAGGAACTACCCGATCATCGCTCCCGTGAATAATCTTAATCGGACAGCGTACATTTTTTAAATATTGAAAAGTCGGAATATTATAACGTAGAAAGGGTTTCGCCGGCATAAAGGGGAGATAGTGGTGAATTGTCCGAAGCAGGGAATAAAGCGGTGACGTCAGAATTAACAGTCGGGGATTATTTTTCGAAGCAAGTCTTGCTGCAAAACCGGAACCCAGTGAGCGGCCGTACACCACAATTTTATCTTCGCTGAATTCGTTTTTAGTAATATCATAAATGAACTGAGAGTCCCGTTTCATCGCTTGTACAGTCCTTTTTCCCGTGCTTTTTCCAAAACCGCGATAATCCATCATGATCACTTCGTAGCCCAATCTGGTAAAATCGATGGCAAATTTACCCCAACCTTTGATGCTTTTTGTATTTCCTTTCAGATAAAGAACAACGCCTTTGGGCGAATCAACATGAAAATGCAGGTAATTAATTTTGGCACCAGGCTCGGGCTCGACCGTTTTTTCATCTGCCATTAAATTGTCGTAAGCAAATTTGAAATCGGGCGGAAGTTTTTCAGGCTGAAAGAAAAATTTATGTTGAAAAAAATAGATAAGAATCCCAAGCACGAGAATAACCACCGCAATGATGGTAACCGCCAGGTAGATATCTATCTTTATATTCATAACATAAAAGTAGATAAATTTAATTCAAAAAACAGAAAAGAAAGTGGTGAAAAATTAAAGAAAGTTTTTAAATACCAACCATTTTGCCTGATAAAATTTAGAAATCTGCTTGTTCTGGCGGAGTTTTACCGTTTCGGGAATCTGAGCATAAAATGAAAAATGTGCCCTGATTACCGCCCAGAAATGGGATATGCCGTTTTTGTAACCCAGGTAAATCCCGGCAAATCCGTCTAAAATCAAACGGAATGGAATCAGCCAAAGCAAAGTAGAAAGTGGAGTATTCTTTAAAATCATCGAAAAATTATTCCGGATATTTAAAAAAGTTTTCTGCGGACTTTGTTTATTTAATGTTCCTCCGCCGACATGGTAAACCGTTGATTTTCCCGTATAGAAAATTTTCCTGCCCGAGTTTTTCAAACGCCAGCACAAATCAATTTCTTCCTGGTGAGCAAAGAATCTTGCATCAAAACCATTTTGTGACCAAAAATCTTCAGACCGGATAAAAAAGCAACATCCTGAAGCCCAGAATATTTCAACTTCATCATCAAATTGCCCGTGATCTTCCTCGATATTTTCAAAAATTCTGCCCCGACAGTACGGATAACCGAGATTATCGATCAAACCGCCGCCAGCTCCTGCAAATTCAAAATAATTTCTTCGGTTATAATCAAGGATTTTAGGTTGAACGGCCGCAATATTTTCATCATTTTTAAAAATAGTTAAAACCGGAATTATCCAGTTTTCAGTCACTTCAACATCAGAATTTAAGAGGCAATAAAACTCGTGGTCAATGTGTTTTAATCCTTCATTATAACCTTCTGCAAAACCGTAATTTTTTTTGTTCTGTATGATAGTAACCCCCGGAAAATTTCTCTTTAAAAAAGCCACGGAATCATCGGTCGAAGCGTTGTCGATGACATAAATATCAGCGTTTTCGGAATGCCGGATGACATTGGGAAGAAACTGTTCCAACCAATGTTTACCGTTCCAGTTGAGTATGACGATTGCTAAATTCAATTGATAAAATATTAAAAAAAATGAAATTTATTCCCCCATGACTTTTATGGCGTGTTGGTATTTCCATCTTCTGTGGGACCAAAGATAATTGTCTGGTCTTTTATTAATGGTGTTTTCCAGCAGGTTATGGAATTTTTTCACGACTTCGTGCTCAACGAATTTTTCACCGTCAGGCATAATCCGGTAAAAATTAACCTGATAGAAACCCCGCTTTACTTTTTTCATTTCACAATAAACAAAAGCCAGATCCATTCTCAGTGAAAGTTTATCGTAACCTACAAAAACAGGCGTTTTCTGATTCAGGAAATTTAAACCGTAAGTTACTTCTGAAACGTGGGGCGTTTGGTCTGCAACAAACATATAAACCGAATTGCCATCATTTGGATTTCTGAAAATATGACGAATAACTTCTTTCGCTTCCAAAGGTTGATTTCCGAACCGGTTCCGGAGACCTTTTATTTTCTCTTCCCAAAAACCGCTCTGAACTTTACGGTAAACCGGGAAACTGTTTTCTTCCGGAATGATGGTCGCCAGTACATTGAACCATTCCCAATTAAAAACATGGCCTGCTAACAGAATAACATTTTTATTTTCGGATTTCGCTTCATGAAAAACATCCTGGTTAAGATGCTGAATCCGTACCCGCAATTCATTAGAAGAAATGGTAAATGATTTAAAGGTTTCTACGATATAATCACAGAAATTGAAGTAGAATTTTTTCTCTATTTTTTTAAGTTCTTCCGGTGATTTTGTGGGAAAAGAATTTTGAAGATTTTCCAGCACTACTTTCCGTCTATAGCCCACAACGTAGTAGATCACAAAAAACATGAAATCTGAAAATAAATACAAAACCCGCAGCGGAAGTTTTGAAAAAAGCAGGATTATTTTAAAAATAAAATTCATAAAGATTTGCAAATTTAACGATAATAAACTTTATGATTGGCTCTGTTTTTGTTAATTTGCACGGAATAACAAATTTGAATACAATGATTAATGTTAATTTGAAGATTTTTGCCGTGGCATCCTTACTGATTACTTCCCTGGCATGTTCTCAGAAAACTGAAAATGTTAAGGTAAAAGAAGTTGCTTCTGACAAGACGCTTCTTATCGAATCGGACAGTACTGCCATCGTGGAAGCCAGGAAAAAAGCAGCGGCTGAAGAAAAAGCCAAGCTTCCAAAACCATATAATGATAAGGAAAATGCTGAAGCTAAAATTGCCGAATTGGTAAAACAAGCTCAGGCAGAGAACAAAAATATTATTTTGCAGGCCGGTGGAAACTGGTGTATTTGGTGTTTAAGGTTCAATCAGTTTGTTCAAACCACGCCGGAACTGAAAAATATTGTCGATGAAAATTATCTCTATTATCATTTGAATTACTCGCCGGAAAATAAAAATGAAAAAGTTTTTGCAAAATATGATAATCCAGGAGCAAAATTTGGTTATCCGGTTTTTATCGTTTTAGATAAAAATGGAAAAATGATTCATACGCAAGACAGCTCTATTTTAGAAGAAGGAAAAGGATATAGCTTAGAAAAAGTAAAAGCATTTTTTACCGAATGGGCGCCAAAATCATAAAATAGAAAAGTCCCGTCAAATCAATGACGGGATATTTTTTACAGCATGAGCAAATATCCATTTTTAACCGCAAAGAGGCAAAAGTGAAATTCAGAAAAAGGTCGAAATCAAAAGTGTGCAAAAGTGAAGCGCTTATCCGTACTGGTTTTGCAGATTTTTCAATTTAGGCAGAATTTTTTCTTTATCTTTTCTGTAAAAGGTTTTGGACCTCTGCAAATTTTATAAAAATTTCTTAATCCAATTGAGTTTTTTATCGGTGTATGGTGGATATTTTAAATCCGGTTCGCCCCAGGTTGCTCTATTTAAAATGGCTTTCTGGTGAGAAAATGCTTCAAAACCAAATTTACCATGATAATTTCCGATTCCGGAATTTCCGACACCACCAAAAGGCAGATAGTCATTGCTCAAATGCATTACGACATCATTGATGCAACCGCCACCGAAAGATATTTTGGAAATAAAATGTTCCTTCTCCTCAGAATTGTCCGTAAATAAATAGGCAGAAAGCGGTTTTTCATGTGCTGCGATTTGAAGCAAGGCCTCATTGAAATTTTTAAAAGTTAAAACGGGAAGGATGGGTCCAAAAATTTCCTCCTGCATTACCGCGTCATCCCAGGTAACATTATGCATGATGGTAGGCTCAATGAATCGTTGTGCTGAATTTGAATTTCCACCGAAAAAGACTTTTTCTTTATCAATTAATTTCACCAACCGGTCGAAATTTCTTTCATTAATGATTCTGGTATAGTGTTCAGATTCTGGTTGGTAATTAAATTTTTGGATATACGATTTCAAAGAATCCAGGAAGCTGTCTTTTATTTTTTCATCGACTAAAATGTAATCGGGTGCGACACAAGTTTGGCCGGCATTCAGAAATTTCCCCCAAACTATTCTTTTCGCCGCCACTTCGAAATTAGTGCTGGAAGTTACAATTACAGGACTTTTTCCGCCCAGTTCCAGCGTCACGGGAGTTAAATGTTTGGCTGCAGCTTCGTAAACTATTTGCCCAACTTTCGGGCTGCCGGTGAAAAATATCTTATCGAATTTCAGTTTCAGAATTTCCGTAATTTCTTCTACACCACCTTCGATAACATATAAATATTCTTTTGGGAAATTCTCATTAATTATTTGTGCCATCGCATGCATCGAATGTGCTGCTATTTCGCTTGGTTTCAAAATACAGGTGTTTCCGGCTGCTAAAGCCGCAACCATCGGTGACAGCGAAAGTTGATAAGGATAATTCCACGCACCGATGACCAAAGTGCATCCCAAAGGTTCCGGATACACTTTACTGGAGCCCAGCTGGTTGGCGAGATTAGTGCGCACGTTTTTTGGTTTTGCTAAAGAATTCAGGTTTTTCAGATAATAATCAATGTCTTTCAAAACGAACGAAATTTCGGTGGAATAAGTGTCAAATCTGGATTTACCAAAATCTTTGTAGATGGCTTCATATAATAAATCCTCGTTTTTTAGGATCACTTCTTTAAGCTTCTCCAAATACATTTTTCGGAATTTCAGATTTTTACTCTTCTGACTGTCAAATAATTCCCGCTGTTCGGTTAAAATATCTTTGAAATTCATTACTTTTAATTATTAATTTAATTGTAGTTTAGATTTTGTTATTGACAATTTAGGCAATAATCCGTGTTTAATGAAATTTAGTAACAACTATCAATCCAAACAAATTTAGCTAAAAAAATAATATATTTAAAAAATGGATTTTAAAAATAAAATAGTTCTCATCACGGGCGGCTGCTCCGGAATCGGAAAAATAATGGCCAGAAAATCTTTGGAAAGAGGTTGTTCTAAATTGATAATTTGGGATATCAATGAAGATGGTTTAAGTAGAACAAAAGAGGAATTCTCCAAATTGGGCGGTGAAGTTTTCACTTTTAAAGTCGATGTCTCTAACCTGGATGAAATCAAAATCAATGCTCAAAGGGTAAGAACTGAAGTCGGTTCTGTAGATATTCTTATTAACAATGCCGGAATTGTGGTCGGAAAATATTTTCATGAACACACGCACGATCAGATTCAAAAAAGCATGTCGATTAATTCAAATGCTTTGATGCACATTACGTTAGAGTTTATTCCCGGTATGATTTCGAAGAATTCAGGTGCCATCTGCAATATTGCTTCTTCTGCAGGATTAATTTCCAATCCCAAAATGTCAGTTTATGCCGCTTCAAAATGGGCTGTCATTGGTTGGGGAGACAGTGTCCGTCTGGAAATGGTTCAGTTGAAGAAAAATATTTCGGTGACAACGATAATGCCGTTCTTTATTAATACCGGAATGTTCGATGGGGTAAAATCAAAACTTCTTCCAATTTTGGAGCCAGAAAAGACTTCAGAGCGTATTATTAAAGCAATTGAAAAAGAAACGAAAATGTTGGCAATGCCACTTCCATACTGGTTTATTCGTCTTTCACAAGGTATTTTGCCGATCCCCGCATTTGACTGGGTGATGGAAAATGTTTTTGGAATTTATGACACGATGAAGGAATTTACAGGCCGAAAATAAGTTTTAGACCTCAATATTTTTCCTTAAATTTGTGCAAGTAAAAAGTAAAAGAAAGAATGAATTCCTACAAAAACCCTCTTGAAGAACGCTATTCAAGTGAGGAAATGCTCTATAATTTCTCCCCGAACAACAAGTTCAGAAACTGGCGGAAATTATGGATTGCACTTGCCGAAATCGAAAAAGATTTAGGGCTTGACATTTCCGATGAGCAGATCGCTCAGCTTAAAGAGCACTCAGATATTATCGACTACGAAAAAGCTGCCGTGTACGAGAAGAAATTCCGTCATGACGTGATGGCGCATGTTCACACCTATGGCGACGCTGCTCCTTTGGCAAAAGGAATTATTCACCTCGGAGCCACTTCGGCTTTTGTTGGTGATAACACCGATTTGATTCAGATGCGCGACGGATTATTGCTCATCAAAAAACAGTTGGTGAATGTGATGAAAAATCTGGCTGATTTTGCCATTCAATATAAGGATCTGCCGACTTTAGGATTTACCCATTACCAACCGGCTCAATTAACTACCGTTGGAAAACGGGCCACTTTATGGCTGCAGTCTTTAATTTTAGATTTCGAAGAATTAGAATTTTTCTTAGAAACTTTAAGATTTCGTGGCGTTAAAGGAACAACCGGAACTGCGGCAAGTTTCTTAGAGTTATTTAATGGTGATTATTCCAAAGTAAAACATTTGGATAAAGAACTTTCTAAGCGTTTCGGTTTTGACAAAGTTTTCGGCGTTTCCGGACAAACCTACGATCGAAAAATCGACGCAAAAGTGATTGCTTTACTTTCAAATATTGCGCAATCAGCCCATAAATTCACGAATGATTTAAGACTTTTACAGAATCTAAAAGAAATTGAAGAACCTTTCGAGAAAAACCAAATCGGTTCTTCTGCGATGGCTTACAAACGAAATCCAATGCGTTCCGAAAGAATCGGAGCTTTGGCAAAATTTGTGATTTCTTTGTCAACTAGTTCAGCGATGGTCGCTTCAACACAGTGGTTTGAAAGAACTTTGGATGATTCTGCGAACAAGAGATTAACCATTCCACAAGCTTTTTTAGCGGTAGATGCGATTCTGATGATTTGGAATAATATCATGAATGGAATTGTGGTTTATGAAAACAGAATTCAAAAACATATTATGGAAGAACTTCCGTTTATGGCGACGGAATATATTATTATGGAAGAAGTGAAAGCCGGCGGTGATCGTCAGGAAATTCACGAAACCATCCGCCTTCATTCCATGGAAGCTTCGAAAAAAGTAAAAGAAGAAGGAAAGGAAAACGATTTGCTTGAAAGAATTTTAAACGATCATTCCTTAAAACTGGATAAATCGAAACTGATGGCAGTTCTGGAACCTAAGAATTTTATAGGTTTCGCACCGATACAGACAGAGGAGTTTATTGAAAATGAGGTAAAGCCGATCTTGGAAAAGTACGCCGAATTAATCGGGTTAAAAGCCGACCTTAAAGTATAAAAATTAATGCAGTCTTCTTGGCTGCATTTTTTTTTAAGCTCCGAAGCAGGAATATGGGTAGAAAATTGTTAATCCACAAATTAAGCTCCAAGCGAGCGACCTATTAAAGCATGTCTGATAAAAGAAACTTCGTAGATAAAAATCAAATTTTCGATGAAAATCTGTTTGTCGAATTGTCGCTGCTTATTGAGCAAAGTCGCAATCAGGTGGTAATGTACGCCAATAGTACGCTCACGGTTTTGTTTTGGCAGGTCGGAAAACGCATCAGCGAAGAAATTTTACAAAACCAACGTGCAGAATATGGAAAACAAATTGTGTCCACAGTCTCTATGCAATTGGAAAACAAATATGGCAGAAATTTTACCGAAAGAAATGTGCGGAGAATGATGCAGTTTTCCCAACGATTTCCAGAATTGGAAATTTTGTCGCCACTGGCTACACAATTAAGTTGGTCACATTTTGTAGAATTATTACCATTAAAAAGCAGTGAAGCGAGATTGTTCTACGCAGAATTGGTAATAAAGGAAACGCTTAGTAAAAGGGATTTACGAAAACGAATTGCTAACAAAACTTTTGAACGCACAGAGATTGCCAATATTCAGGTAAATCAAAATGAAAATATACCAATCAACACTTTCAAAGATCCTTATTTGCTGGATTTTCTCGGTTTGCAAAACGGTTATTTAGAAAAAGATGTTGAAACCGCTATTTTGCACGAATTGGAGAAATTCATCCTTGAACTTGGGAAAGGCTTTGCATTTGTGGAAAGACAGAAAAGAATGATTATTGACGGAGAAGATTTTTATCTTGATTTGTTATTTTATCATCGCACTTTAAAAAGATTGGTCGCCGTGGAATTAAAAATGGGAAAATTTCAAGCCAGACAAAAAGGCCAAATGGAACTTTACCTAAAATGGCTCAACAAAAATGAACGAAAATCGGGAGAAGAAACGCCAATCGGTTTAATACTTTGTGCTGAAAGCAGCAAAGAGCAAATTGAACTTTTAGAAATGCATAAAGATGGAATAGTGGTCGCCGAATACTGGACAGAGCTTCCTCCAAAGAAAGAACTGGAAAAGAAACTCCATTCTGCTCTCATGGAAGCAAGAGAACGTTTTGAGCGTAAAAAATTGATGTAATATACCTACTAAGGTAATAAAAAAGCCCTGAAAGGGTGAAATAAAATAGAACAGGGGTAAAACCGGGACGAATTGTCAAAAAGAAATAAAGTGAAATGAAAAGGTACAAGGTGCCGAAATCTCGATAAAAATGAAAAAAAGAATCTTCGTAGAAAAAAAAGGAATTTTCGATGTTGAAAGTCCACTGGTTTTTAATGAAATAAAAAATATCGTACCGACCATTAAAGATGTTAAAGTCTATAATGTGTACGATGTTTTCGGTGTTAATGACAATGAGTTTTCGAAAGTCATCAACAGTACTTTTGTAGATCCCGTGACCGATATTTTGCATGAAGTGAATCCTGCGGAAAGCCTTCATTTCGCCACCGAATTTTTGCCCGGTCAATATGATCAGCGTGCAGATTCGGCACAACAGTGTATTGCTTTACTCACTGAAAATGAAAATGGAAAAGTCAGAAGCGGGAAACTCATCGAATTGTTTGGGGTTGCAGAATCAGATGTTGAAACCATTAAAAATCATCTCATTAATAAAGTTGAATCTCAGGTTAAGGATTTGTCGAAATTAGAAATTCCTGCAGAAGAAACGGCGGATCCTGTTATTGTTCATGAAGGTTTTAATGATTTTTCTTCCGAAGAATTAAAAATATTTTATGACCGCCACGGTTTTGCTTTAGATATTGATGATTTAGAATTTATTCAAACTTATTTTAAATCAGAAAATAGAAATCCAACTGAAACGGAACTTAAAGTTCTGGATACGTATTGGAGTGACCATTGCCGACATACCACTTTCGAAACAGAACTGACTGATATTCAGTTTAATGATTCTTTTAAATCGACTTTACAAACCATTTTTAATGATTATATTGAGAAAAGAAAATTCTTAGGCAGGGAACTGAAACCTATTTCACTAATGGATTTGGCTACGGTGTGCGCCAGGTATTTCCACAAAACCGGGAAACTGGAAAATCTCGTAGTTTCCGATGAAATAAATGCCTGTACCATTGAAATCGAAGCCGAATTCGACGGAAAAAAAGAACCATGGTATTTATTGTTTAAAAATGAAACTCATAATCATCCGACAGAAATTGAACCTTTTGGTGGTGCTTCAACCTGTTTAGGAGGTGCAATCCGAGATCCTTTGTCTGGGCGTGCTTTTGTTTATCAGGCGATGCGTTTATCCGGAGCGGCCAATGTTTTAGAGCCGATTACTGAGACTTTAGCGGGGAAACTTCCGCAAAGAACGATTACGAAACAAGCTGCAAACGGTTATTCTTCTTACGGAAACCAGATTGGTTTAGCGACAACTTCGGTGAATGAAATTTACCACGATGGTTACAAAGCAAAACGAATGGAAGTTGGTTTTGTCGTGGGTGCCGTGAAAAAAGATTGGGTCAAAAGAGAGCAGCCTCAAAATGGAGATCTCGTGATTTTATTAGGTGGCGCAACCGGTAGAGACGGAGTAGGCGGTGCAAGCGGAAGTTCGAAAGTTCAGGATGAAACCTCAATTCACACTTTGTCGACCGAAGTTCAGAAAGGAAACGCTGTTGAAGAACGTAAAATTCAACGACTTTTTAGAAATCCTGAAGTGACGACTTTGATTAAAAAATCAAACGATTTTGGTGCTGGCGGCGTTTCGGTTGCGATTGGCGAAATTGCTGATTCACTGGAAATTAACCTCGATATTCTTCCTTTAAAATATGAAGGTTTAAATGGAACTGAACTCGCTATTTCTGAATCTCAGGAAAGAATGGCGGTCGTTATTGAAGCGAAAGACAAAGAAAAATTCATCAGTTTCTGTGAAAAGGAAAATATAAAAGCCGTAGAAGTGGCTAAAGTAACCGATTCTGGAAGAATGCAGATGTTTTGGCAGGGAAATAAAATTGTTGATTTAAGCCGCGAATTTTTAGATACCAATGGTTGTGCAAAAACGCAGGATGCTGAAGTATCACATCTGCAACCGGTTGAAAGTGAGACGATCGAATTTAACGAAGAAAACTTTTTGAAGATTCTTTCCAGCAAAAATGTTGCTTCCCAAAAAGGTTTGGCGGAAATGTTTGATGCTTCTGTAGGCGGAACGACCGTTGCGATGCCGTTTGGCGGAAAACACCAGTTGACTGAAATGGAAGGAAGTGTGCAAACGTTACCGATTTTAAACGCTCAAAACATCGAAACAGTATCTTTAGCGAGTTGGGGATTCGATGCGGATATCTCGTCTCAGAACTCTCTGGTTGGCGCTGCAAATGCCGTAGTTGAAAGTGTTGCCAAGATCGTCGCCATGGGCGGCGATTACAAAAATATCCGTTTGAGTTTTCAGGAGTATTTTGAAAAGCTCGGAAACAATCCTCAGAAGTGGGGAAAACCTTTGGCTTCTTTGCTTGGCGCGTACGACGCGCAGATGAATTTTGAACTGGCCGCGATTGGTGGTAAAGATTCCATGAGCGGAAGTTTTCAGGATATTCATGTTCCGCCGACTTTGATTTCTTTCGCCTGTGCGAATGGAGAAAAGAAAAATATCATTTCACCTGAATTCAAAAAAGCGGGAAATAAGCTGTATTTATTTCATCACATTCCACAGGAAAACGGAATGCCGAATTATGAAAATTTGAAACAGATTTTTGATTTCATATTTGAAAATAGTAAGGCTAAAAAGATTGTTTCGGTGAAGACCATTAAAGAGGGTGGAGTTGCAGTTGCCTTAGCGAAAATGAGTTTTGGAAATCATCTTGGAGCAGAAATTAAAGCAGATGAAGATTTGCTTTTAACCAAGAATATCGGAAGTTTAATTATAGAAAGTTCAGAGGATTTAGAAAATGATTTGCTTCAAGTTATTGGTGAGGTTTCAAATTCTAATATTTTGAAAATCAGTGATTTTAAATTCGATATCGCAAAACTACTTGAGGTGTGGCGAGGAACTTTTGAAGAACTTTTTCCAACGACGGAAAAAAAGAAAATGGTGGTTGAAATTGATTCAAAATTGAATTCTACTACTCCCAGAAGTATTACTATACTAAAACATAATTTAGCGAAACCGAAAGTTTTTGCGCCGATTTTTCCGGGAACCAATTGTGAATATGAAACCCAAAATGCCTTTCGGAAAGAAGGTGCTGAAGTTTCAGGATTGCCTTTAATAAATCTTAATCATCAATTGTTAAATGAAAGTTTAGAGGCGTGGATTTCTGAAATTAACCGGTCTCAGATTTTGGTTTTATCCGGAGGTTTTTCAGCCGGCGATGAACCAGATGGTTCGGCGAAATTCATTGTCAATGTTTTGAAAAATGAGAAGATGAAAAATGCGGTTCATCAGTTATTGGAACGCGACGGAATGATTCTCGGAATCTGTAACGGCTTTCAGGCTCTGGTAAAATCAGGATTGTTGCCTTATGGTGAAATTCGGGATTTGAATGCGGATTCTCCGACTTTAGCACATAACGCAATCGGTCGTCATATTTCTCAAATGGTCGATGTGAAAGTGATTAATGATGATTCTCCCTGGTTAAAAGGAATGAAAGATCAGGTATTTACGATTCCGATTTCGCACGGTGAAGGCCGGTTTATGGCTTCGGAAAATGTAATTAAAGAATTATACGAAAACGGGCAGATTGCGACACAGTACATTGATTTTGACGGAAATATTGCCCACGGAATGCCGTTTAACCCAAATAATTCACTGTTTGGAATTGAAGGTTTAACTTCTAAATCCGGAAAAATATTAGGAAGAATGGGCCATCCGGAGCGTTTTTCTGAAGGTTTAATGAAGAATATTCCTACGGCGAATTACCATAATATTTTCAAAAATGGAGTTGAATACTTTAAATAGTTTTCTGAAAATGTAAGTTTTTAACCGCAAAAGAAAAATCAAAAAATGGATTCTCAAAAGAATGCAAAAAGTAAAAAATGTAATCCATATGCATTTTGCATTCTTTTGAATTGGTTTTTAAAAATGAAACTTTTGCAGCTTTTGCGGTTAAAAAAAATTGATCAGGGTTTAAAATATCTTCAATTATTATTTATAGAAAAAGTAGTTTTTAATTATAAGTCATCTTGCTTATATTGCTAAAATATTAGGAAATTAACTTATATTTTAGATTGAATTTTAACAAAACATTATAAGGTGTTTGCCTTATAATTTGAATTTATAAGGAATAATGCTTATATTTGAATCATGATTGCAATTATTACCGGTGATATTATTAATTCTCAAAAGTCCGATTCTGAGTTATGGCTCCCAAAATTGAAGGAGTTGTTGGAATCATGGTCAGTGGCGCCTGAGAACTGGGAAATATACCGAGGTGATGAATTTCAGTTAAAATGCAGCGTTGATGAAGTGTTTCGCAAGGCGGTACTGCTGAAATCGCTTATCAGAACTTTTGAAAATTTAGATGTACGTCTGGCAATCGGTATCGGAAACGAGGTATTTCGGTCTGAAAAAATTACAGAATCAAACGGTTCGGCTTATGTGAATTCAGGAAGATTACTCACTGAAATAAAATCTCAGGGAAAAACACTGTCGATACAAACCGAAAATGACAAAGTAAACCGCGATTTAAATATTCTTTTCAAATGGGCTTCTCTCGATTTTGACAGCTGGACTGCAGCAACTGCGGAGATTATTCATCAGCTTCTCCGGAATTCAGAGTTGACTCAGGAAGAGCTCGCAAAAGAATTAAATATCACGCAATCATCAGTAAGTCAAAGGCTTAAAAGAGCTAATTTCGAATTGTTACAGGAAACCGATCAATTCTTCAGAAAAAAAATAGCAGAATTATAAATGATTTTTATTCCTCTCATATTGGCCCATTTATTAGGAGATTTTATTCTTCAGCCTAATTTCTGGGTGGCTGATAAAGAGAAAAAAAAGGGCGGAAGCATTTATTTGTATATTCATGTTTTGTTGCATGTGGTTCTCGCTCTGATTTTTTTATGGGATTTAAATCTTTGGTGGATTGCCGTAATGATCGGCGTTACCCATTTTTTGATCGATTGGGCAAAACTGCAGTTTCAAAGTGAGAAGACCAAAAGAACCTGGTTTTTTATCGATCAGGTTGCGCATCTTTCAGTCATCGGAATACTGTCGATTTTTTATTTTCCCTATTTCAGATGGGAAGATTTCTTTAACCACGAAACTTTAAAATTACTGACCGCCTTAGTTTTTCTGACGGTTCCATCTTCCATATTAATTAAAACGGTCATTTCAATCTGGACGCCGGTTACCATAGAGCACAGCAAATTACAAACAGAATCTCTGGTCAATGCCGGAAAGTATATTGGTATTCTTGAAAGGCTTTTGGTCTTCGTTTTCATTTTGGTCAATCATTGGGAAGGTGTAGGTTTTATGATTGCTGCAAAGTCGGTTTTCAGGTTCAGTGATTTGGCAGAAGCAAAACAGAGAAAACTCACAGAGTATGTATTAATAGGAACTTTGCTGAGTTTTGGCATCGCAGTTCTTACAGGAGTTTTAATAAAAATTTAAAATAAGAAGTATGTTAATTAGGAGGTTTTTAACCGCAAAAGAAACAAAAGATTTCAAGGGTTATAAGTTGTTCAAAAGCGGGCAAAATATAAGTTTAACATTTTGCAATCTTTTGTAATTTTTTTTCAAATATCTCTTTTGTGGCTTTTGCGGTAATAAAAGAAGGGTTTTTATTCAAGACTAAAAAGTAAAAAATAAATCAAATAAAAAAGTAAAAATGACAAAAGGAGCAATGCTTTATGAAGGAAAGGCAAAGCAGGTTTTCGAAACCGATCATCCGAACGAGGTGATTGTCCGTTTCAAAGATGATGCTACCGCTTTCAATGCACAGAAAAAAGGGAGTGTGGATTTAAAAGGTGAAATGAACAACGCAATTACCACGTTGATTTTCGACTATTTAAACCATAAAGGAATTCCAACTCACTTTATTAAAAAATTAGACGAGAGAGAACAACTCGTAAAAAAAGTACACATCATTCCATTGGAAATGGTGGTTCGCAATTACTCTGCCGGAAGTATGGCGCAGAGATTAGGCGTGGAAGAAGGAATTAAATCCCCAGTGACCATTTTCGATATCTGCTATAAAAGAGATGATCTTGGAGATCCTTTAATAAACGATCATCACGCTGTTTTTCTAGGCGCCGCGACTTACGATGAACTGGATGAGATGTATGAACTTTCTTCAGATATTAATGATATTCTGATTGAACTTTTTGATCAGATGAACATCATACTGGTAGATTTCAAAATCGAACTGGGTAAAGATTCCCATGGCAAAATAATTTTGGCCGACGAAATCTCGCCCGACACCTGCCGACTTTGGGACAAAGATACGATGAAGAAACTCGACAAAGACCGTTTCAGACGCGATCTGGGAGAAGTAACCGAAGCGTATGTGGAGATCTATGAAAGATTAAAAAAAGTATTAAACAAATAAAAATCATTGAAACACGAACTCGTGTTTTATTAATAAATCCAGCTTTCTCTTCTTCGGAGTGGGCTGGAGTGAGGATAAAAATGAAAGATTTACAACAATACAGAGAGGATTATTTTAATCAGTTTAAGGAAAATACGTACGGCAGAAATCTGCTCAAAACAGATGAGCCGTTTGACGCACCTGCTGAGGAATGCGGTATTTTCGGACTGTATTCCGACAATAATGTCGATACCTTTTCGCTTTCGCAGTTTGGTCTTTTTGCTTTGCAGCATCGTGGTCAGGAAGCGTGCGGTATTTCGGTGATGAAAAGCGGAAGAATTTTCAATATTAAAGATGAAGGGCTGGTTTTAGATGTATTTAAAGAAATACGGGAACCGGAAACCTTCATGGGGAATTCTGCCATCGGACATACGCGGTATACGACGGCTGGCGACAAGAAGAAATATAATTTCCAGCCATTTTTTGCCAAGAACGAATATGATCAAATCATTCTTTCGATTGCACACAACGGAAATTTAACCAATGCTGCAGAGTTAAAAAAAGAATTGGAAGCAGAAGGAGTCGTATTCAGAGCCACATCAGACTCTGAAGTTATTCTGAGATTAATTCAGAAACACCTGGATTTAGGCCTGCGTGCTGCCATCAAAACCACAATGGAGAAAATTGAAGGAGCGTATTCGGTCGTCGGAATGACCAGAAATAAATTCTTTGCATTCCGTGATTTTCACGGGATCCGCCCGTTGGTTTTAGGAGCAATTGATGAGAAAACGTATGTTGTCGCTTCCGAATCGGTAGCTTTAGATGCGGTCGGTGCGCAATATGTTAGGGATATTTTGCCTGGAGAAATTATTTATACCAATGAAAATGAAACCGGTTTACAAAGTTTTATGGTTAGAGAAAACTGTGAAAAAAGAACCTGCGCTTTCGAATATATTTATTTTGCCAGACCGGATTCCATCATGGAAGGACTTAATGTTCATGAAATCAGGGAAAAATCAGGGAAAAAAATTTGGGAGCAGGCACCTGTAGAAGCAGATATCGTCATCGGTGTTCCGGATTCGGGAGTTCCTGCGGCCATTGGTTTTTCAATCGCTTCCGGTATTCCGTTCCGTCCGGTTTTGATTAAGAACAGATACATCGGCAGAAGTTTTATCGTTCCGACTCAGGAAATGCGCGAGCGGATTGTCAATCTGAAACTTAATCCTATTATTTCTGAAATTAAAGGAAAAAGAGTCGTCATCATCGATGATTCAATTGTTCGCGGCACGACTTCCAAGCGGTTGGTGAAAATTCTGAAAGATGCCGGTGTAAGGGAAATTCACTTCCGCAGTGTTTCGCCTCCGATTATTGCACCGTGCTATTTAGGAATCGATACGCCAACAAAAGACGATTTGATTTCGGCCAATATGAGTGTAGAAGAATTGCGGAAATATTTAGGAGTTGATTCCCTGGAATTTCTGAGCATGGATCATCTCAAAGAAATCCTGGGCAGTTCTGATCATTGTTTTGGTTGCTTCACCGAAAAATATCCTGTTCAGGTAGGGCCAAATCCAGATTTTAAAGATGAATAAAAAAAAAAGGTTGGGAATTATTTCCCAACCTTTCTTATTAATATGTATGAAGTCTGTTTTTAGAATTTGTAAGCCAAACCTACTTGGAACGCGTTGTTTCTTTCTTTAACGTTGTTGTCTTTGTTAAAATCCGTAAGACCAGCAACATATCTCGCTGTTAAACCAACGTTAGGAGTAAAGTAATAACCGGCACCAATACCCAAGCCTACATTAAATCCGTTGATACTATCCTTGTAATTTCCGGACTCAGCTATAGTATTTCCGCTTGTTTCGTTCTTTTGCTTGTTTTTTGCACTAACCATCAAACCGAATTCTGGACCAGCTTCTAAATAAAATCCTGGTGTAGCATTATACTGAAACATAACAGGCAAAGCAACGTAATCTAAATGTCTCGCACTGGACACAGTTTGATTAGTAAGCAAACTTGCTCCTTCTCGTACTGTCTGTCCGCTTTGGCTGTATTTATCTCCATACTGAGTATAAATAAGCTCAGGTTGAATACTGAAATTAGTCGCTAACGGAGCGTTCATAAATACTCCCGCGTTAAAACCAATTTTACTTCCATTGTCTTGTAGACTTGCATCTGATGAAACGGAGGATACATTCATCCCACCTTTGATCCCGAACTGTTGTGCGAATGTCAATGAACTTATTGCAATTGCTGCACCTAATACTAACTTTTTCATAATGTTAAATTTTTCTGATTAATTTTACGTTTTTAATAACAGAATTTTATTTGTTTAAAAAATTAAATGTTTTAATTTCTAAAATAAGTAAATCCTGATTATCATTACATTTTTAATTTTGTTTTACGTGTCAGTACTTTCAAATGGTGTGCCAAAATCAGAATGGATTCCTGTAAATTAAACGATGGTTTAAATAGTATTTATTGTAAGTGTTTGTTTATTAGGTATTTGGATTTTAAATAAAATATCCTCAATCTCATTGAGATTAGGGATATTATTTAGTAAAATTTAGGATTTATTCTAATTTTTGATAATAAATTAACGCCTTTTTTATGTTTTCATTAGGAATGGAACAATCAAAAGTTGCATTTCCAATTCTTTTAATTAAAGAAAAATTAATATTTCCGAAAGAATTCTTTTTGTCATTTCTCATTAAATTTACTATTTCTTCCAATGAAAATTCAGTGATATCCAAATGAGGAAAGTATTTCCGGATCGCAGAAATGATCTGAGTTTCGGTTTCCTCTGAAATTAAACCCTGAAGTTTTGAAATTCTCGTTTCGCAGATCATGCCCATTGCCACGGCCTCACCATGCATGATGGCTTTTCCTTTTAAGAGAAATAAGCTTTCAATCGCATGACCAATGGTATGGCCGAAGTTTAATGTTTTCCGGATGTTTTGTTCTGTAAAATCCTGTTCAACCACATTCTGCTTAATCGTCATCGATCTTTCAATGAAAGGAAATATATTTTCTGACGTTAAATCTTTAATGGAAATTAAATCGTTCCAATGATTTTGATCTGCAATCAAACCATGTTTCAGCATTTCGGCAAAACCGCTTCTCAGTTCCTCAAAAGGTAGGGTATTCAAGAATTCAGGAAAGACAAAAATATGTTCCGGGTGTGCAAAAGTTCCGATAATGTTTTTCAGAAACTGATGGTCAATTCCGGTTTTTCCACCAATCGAAGCATCGCACATTCCTAAAAGGGTCGTTGGAATATTGATAAAAGGAATTCCTCTTTTATAAGTTGAAGCGATAAATCCGCCCATATCTGTAATCACGCCGCCACCCAAATTGATCATTAAAGCTTTGCGATCGGTTTCAAATTCGGTCAAAATTTCCCAAAGTTGCGCTGCCGTTTCTAGCGTTTTCAGTTCTTCACCCGCTTCGATTTCGATGATTTCAAAAGGGATTTCGGTTTCTAAATTTCCTAAAAGTATTGGGAGACAATATTCGTGGGTATTTTCATCCACTAAAATTAAAAGTTGAGTAGGTTCTAAGGTAGTGAGAAAATCGTTGAGTTGTGAGAAATCGTGGTCTAAAATTGAAATCATTGATGCTGAAATTTATCACAAAATTAAACTTTAATTTAGTTTTATCAATCCATTGAGTATTATTAAATTTGCTCTAATTTAAAAACTATTATGAGCATTTTCAACAATACCCAAATTGCCTTTGCAGACAAAACAGATTCTCAGCTGAAAAAAGCGTATTGGATGTTCAAGGCCATTGAACAACCGGTAATTACGAATTTTGGAATTTCTGCGCTGAATTTTACAGTCAGGAACAATTTTCCTTTCGTAACAGACATTGTGAAACAGACCTTGTTCGAGCAATTTTGTGGTGGCGAAACCCACGAAGAAAGTATGAAAGTAGTGAAGCAGATGTTTAAGCATCATGTGGGAAGTATTTTTGATTATGCCATTGAAGGAAAAGAAGAAGAAAAAGTTTTTGATGGTACGTGTACCGAAATCAAGCAAAACATCAAATTTGCCGAAGGAAATCCAGCGATTCCGTTTGTGGTTTTTAAACCAACAGGTTTTGGGCGGATTGAAATTTACGAAGAAGTTGGTAAAAATGTGGAACTAACGACTTCACAAAAAGAAGAGTGGGCGAGAGTCGTCAAAAGATATGAAGAAGTCTGTCAAATGGCTTTTGACAGAAATGTAATATTGATGATCGATGCCGAAGAAACCTGGATGCAGGACGCTACCGACGCTTTGGTGAATGAAATGATGGAAAAATTCAATAAAGAAAAAGCCATTGTCTGGAATACCATTCAAATGTACCGAACCGGCAGATTGGAATATATGGCGAAAGATTTAGAAAGAGCCAAAGGGAAAAACTATTTCCTGGGCTACAAATTCGTGCGTGGCGCTTATATGGAAAAAGAAAGAGAACGTGCCGCAACCATGAAATATCCTGATCCAATTCAGCCGACCAAACAGGCTTCTGACGATAATTATAATGCAGCGGTTGATTTTGTTTTAAATAATCTGAATAAAGTTTCTGCCTTTTTTGGAACCCATAACGAGAAATCAACAGAACTCGTGATGGATAAAATGAAAGCGATGGGCTTGCCTCACGATCATCCACAGATTTATTTTGGGCAGTTGTACGGAATGAGTGACAATATTACTTATTATTTAGGCGCAGAAAAATATAACGTTTGCAAATATCTTCCGTATGGTCCCGTAAAAGATGTGGTTCCTTATCTGACCAGAAGAGCGCAGGAAAATACTTCTGTAGCCGGACAAACAGGTAGAGAATTAGGTTTGATTCAAAAAGAATTAGACAGAAGGAACGGAAAATAAATTCAGATTTCCGTAGAAAAGGCTGATATTCCAGCATCAGATTTATTCCAATTTGACGGAAAAGAAACTTTGGAATCCGCACCAACGCTACCAATAAAAGGATCGGAACCTATTCCGGTCCTTTTTTATTAAATAAAGTCCATTGGTTTTAGCCGAAATTTATTTCTAAATTTGTACATTGAATTGTAGAAAATCATCACATCACCAAATCAACACATCACCAAAATCATCACATCAACTTTCGCCCAAGTTATTCTTCCCTTAAATTTAAAAGGAACTTTTACCTACAAAGTTCCCGATGAGCTTTTATCTTCCATTCAGATTGGAATGCGGGTTCTGGTCTCTTTTCGCGGAAAAAAAATTTATACGGGAATTGTTTTTGATCTCCATGACCAGGAGCCAGAAAATTTTGTACCGAAAGAAATTATCAATATTTTAGACGATTTCCCGATTTTGCCAAAGGAGCAGGTTCAGTTTTGGGATTGGCTATCAGGTTATTATCTTTGTAATCTTGGTGAAATTTACCGTTTTTCATTTCCGGGTTCTTTAAAATTGGAAAGTGAAACATATCTGAAATTAAAACCGAATGTCACCGTTGATTTCGAGAATTTAGATGTGAATGAAATGTATCTTATTCAGGCCTTAGAAGTTCGGCAGCTCATTAATGTGACGGAAATCGAAGCCTTCATTCCGAAAAGGGAAATCGTGAAAACCATTAATTCTTTAATCGATTTACAATACGTTGAAATTGATGAAAAAATAGCCGAAAAGTACAAAGCCAAAGAAGTAGCCTATTTAAAGATCAATGAAGAAACCGTAAAAAATTCCCATTTACCTGAAATCCTTTTGTCGCTGAAACGATCGCCCAAGCAGCAGGAGTTATTTCTACTGATTCTAGAAAAGCAGACAGAACATCCGGAAAAGGCGATTAAAAAATCGGAAGTTTTTGACGACGGGTATTTTGCCCATGCCCAGTTAAAATCGTTGCTTGAAAAAGATTTAGTTCAGGAATATTACCTCCAGAAAGACCGGCTGCAAAGTTATGAAGGCGAAACCGAAGATTTAGAAAAACTGAGTGATATTCAGCTTCAGGCAAAATCTGAAATTGATGATGCCTTCGAACAGGGAAAAAATGTTTTGCTACACGGCGTTACTTCTTCCGGGAAAACCCACGTTTATCTGGAGAAAATAGAAGAAACGGTGGATGACGGGAAAAACGTTTTATTTCTGCTTCCCGAGATTTCTCTGACCAAACAGATTGTTCAGCGTTTAGAGAAGAAATACGGCAGGCAGTTGGGATATTACCATCAGAAACTGACCGATTTCGAAAAGGTTGAAGTATGGCGCAGAATTAAAAATAATGATATTAAAATCCTTATCGGTACAAGGAATGCTCTGTTTTTGCCTTATCAGAATTTAGGATTAATTGTGGTTGATGAAGAGCATGATTCGAGTTATAAACCACGGGAAATTTCTCCGTTTTTTAATGCAAAAGATGCTGCTCAGGTTTTAGCGAAATTTTACAAGGCCAATGTAATATTAGGTTCTGCGACGCCCTCTGTAGAATCGTATTACGCCGCGAAAAAAGAAAAACTGAAATATGTTTATTTAGGCGAACGTTTTGGAAATGTGAAAATTCCGGAATTCGAACTGATTAATTTTAAAGAAGCGCAGGATACTAAAAAATTAGTCGGTAGTTTTTCTCTTCATTTAATTGATGAAATAAGAAAAGAACTCGATCATAAAAAACAAACCATGATTCTCCATAACCGTCGTGGTTACGCCAATGTGGTCGAATGTGAGACCTGTGGCTACGTTAATTACTGCTCAAATTGTGATGTCGTGATGACCTATCATAAATTTTCAAATGAAATGAAATGTCATTATTGCGGGCAAAAAGCGGCAAAACCAAAAGCCTGTCCGAAATGTCATTCTGAGAAATTGAATGTAAGAGGAGTTGGGGTAGAACAGATTCACGAAGAAGTTTCGAGACTTTTTCCCGACGCAGAAGTCGATCGGATGGATGTGGATTCCATGCGCAAAAAATTTGCTTACGAGAAATTATACGAAAAAATAGAAGAAGGCGAAACGGATATTGTTGTCGGTACGCAGATGATTTCCAAAGGGTTGGATTTTGAGAATATAGAACTGGTCGCAATCCCAAAAGCAGACTCCTTATTATATGTACAGGATTTTCGGGCAGAAGAGAGAGCGTTTCAGCTGATCACGCAGGTTTCAGGCCGTGCAGGCCGGCTTTCAGGAAACGGCAAGGTTTTAATTCAAACCTATAATCCGCAACATTCTATTTTTCAGTTATTAAAAGAGCACGATTCGCCCAACATTTATAAACATTTGTTGACGGAGCGCAAGAAGTTTCTGTATCCGCCGTTCGTTAAATTAATTATGATTGAATTGAAGCACCGCCGTGAAGATAAGGTCAATCGTGCTTCCCAGTTTTTAGGATCAATTCTCAGGAAATATTTACCGGAAGAATGCATTCTCGGTCCTGAAAAATCACCGATCGGTAAACTGAATTTAATGTATCAGTACCAACTTTTACTCAAATTGCCGCGCGGTAAAAAATATGCAGAGTATAAAGATCTGGTCGGCAAAAGTTTGGCGGAGTTTGATGAGATTACCGCTTACCATTCTATAAAAAAGGTGATTTTTGTTGACTTTTAACAAAGTTTAACAGTAGTTACCACCTTTTTAGCACCGTTAAATCACTGTGCTTCAACAATATTTTATACTTTTGAGCGTTAAAGAAATGTTTTGCGGCAGAATCGTATTCTTTCATGCAAAAGCATTCATAGATAATCAAATAATAAAATTAAATGATTAACATCAAAAAAATTCTGGTTTCTTCTGCAATCGCAGTTTCTGCATTTGCATTTGGGCAGGGAACCTTCGCTTCTACCAATTATCCTCAATCTTACGACAGTCAAAATTCGAATAGTTCTAAAGAGTCCGCTGAAAAACTTCTCAGCGCAAAAGAACTCGTAGATATCAAGCTGAATTCCATGATGAACGATCCTGTTTTGCGAAACGCAAACTGGGGTTTTGTAGTATATGATCCGAAAACAAAGAAAATCATCAGTTCTTATAATGAGAACGCTTCTCTGATTCCGGCTTCTACTACGAAGTTGTTGACCACAGAAACGGCGATGAATCTTTTGGGTGAAAACTTCAAGTGGATCACTCAGCTAGAATATTCCGGTGAAATCGAAGACGGGGTTCTTAAAGGGAATTTGTACATCGTAGGAAGCGGCGATCCTTCGCTGGGAACCAATAAAGCGGGCGCTGGTTCCTATAGTCAGATTATTTCTGAATTTATTTCCGCTGCCAAAGAAAAAGGAATTAAGAAAATCAATGGCGATATTATCATTCAGACCGGTGTTTTTAAATTAAATAAATCCCAGTCATTACCGGAAAATATTGTTTGGCTTGAAAACGGAAATTATTATTTACCCGTAGGAACGACGCGCGAAATCAATCCTCAAAATGAAAAGTTGATTGCCAAAAAATCGAATCCTTTTTCAGAAAATAAAAACTATTATTACATCTCGCCGTATATTGGTCAAATGGTGTATGCCGATAAATTTGATGGTGGCTATCTGACGACCAAATTACCGGATGCTCCTGCCTATCTGGCGAACAGCCTGCGTGCAGCCATGCTGAAAAGTGGTTTGCCTGTGGTGGGAAAAGTGGTGACAAAAAGTACAGATCCAAATCCTGAGAAACGGGAAGTAATCACGACATATCAATCACCAAGTTTAGCAGAAATCATCATGTACACCAATCAGCACAGTGATAATGCTCTGGCAGAAGCAACCTTGAGAATGGTTGGTTTTCAGAAACTGGGTGACCAAACTTTGGAAGCGGGAAGAATAGTGGTAAATAATCATTTAAAATCAGTCGGTTTCGAAACTGACGGTTTAAATTACTTCGATGGAAGCGGACTTTCAAGAGCAAATGTGGTGACTCCAATTTCTCAGGTAAAGTTTTTAGCGAATTTGATGAACGAAAAATATTACAAAACCTTTCATGAAACCTTGCCAGTAGGCGGACAAACCGGGACATTAAAAAGAATGTTTAATACTACCGGAAACGGGCAGGTTTTTGCCAAAACAGGCACATTAAATAAAGTAAAAACCTTAGCCGGATATATGAAAACAAATTCCGGTAAAACATTAGTTTTCTCTTTGCTCATTAACAATTATGCCGGTTCTGTAGATCAAGTGAAAACCAAAATGGAACAAATCCTGGAGCCCACTTTAAATCTCTGATTGTTTATTTAATTAAAATAACAGCCTTTCAATATAATTGAAAGGTTTTTTTTACCTTTATCAGTAAATAATTTAATCAATGAAACAATTTTATATAATTGCGTTAATATTATGTTTCGGGCACCTGTTTGCGCAGAACGAAGAGGCAGAAAGAAAAAGCATGATCCGAAATGAAACGCAGCGCTATTCGAAAATGATTAATTACAATGTGAACCCAAACACTTTGAATTATGATTTGAAATATCAAAGACTGGATTTGGACCTGGATCCGGGACAACGTTTTGTGAGCGGAACAGTAACGAGTCATTTTGTTCCGAATCAAAATATTTCCGCGATTTATTTTGATTTTTCAAATGCGCTGACGGTTTCCGAAGTAAAATACCATGGCGCCAATCTTACTTTTGCCCAACTGCCAACCAAAGAACTGAAAATTGATTTTCCGGCCAGCCTCGTGTCGGTTACTTTGGATTCGCTGTCGATTAAGTATTCCGGCGTTCCCAGTACTGCGGGAAGTGCAGGAGATGCTTTTACGGTTTCCACACAAAGCGGAACCCCGGTTCTTTTTACACTTTCTGAACCTTACGGTGCGCAGGAATGGTTTCCTACCAAGCAAAGCATGAATGATAAAATAGAGAAAGTCGATATCAGGATTACCACTCCGGCGCAATACAATGTCGCTTCAAACGGTAAATTGTTTTCCGAAACAATCTTACCAGGGAATAAAAAATTAACTTTTTGGCAAACCAATTATCCGATTCCTGCCTACTTAATTGCTTTGGGAATTACCAATTATACAAAGATTAATGACACGATGGGAACGCCGCCTTTTCCCTTTGTGAATTACGTATATCCTTCTACGGCAAATAACAGTGGCATCATGTCCAATATTAACTGGACGAAAGATATCATGAATATTTTCGAAGAATATTTTGGCGCTTATCCGTACAGAAATGAAAAATATGGCCACATGGAATTCGGCTGGGGTGGAGGTATGGAGCATTCTACCATGTCATCCATGGGATCCTGGGGCAAAGGAATTATCGCTCACGAACTGGCCCATCAGTGGTTTGGTGATAAAGTAACCTGCGGCGCCTGGAACGACATTTGGCTCAACGAAGGGTTTGCAACCTATGGTGAGCACCTTGCCAACGAAAAATTATTAATGACCAATATCCAGTTCATGAATTATCTGGCGAATGAAATGAACAGTATTACCAGCTCGCCGGGCGGAAGCGTGTATGTTGCTGATGGTAATTTAGGAAGCACCAATTCTGTTTTTGACAGCCGGTTAAGTTATTCAAAAGGAGGATATGTTTTAAGAATGATGAAGTGGATTCTAGGCGATGCCGCTTTTTATAAAGCTTTAAAAGAATATCATTCCCAACCCAATCTTGCTTATAATTATGCAAGAACTGAAGATCTAAAAAATGCGGTGCTTCAGTCAACAGGCAGGGATTTTTCCGAATTTTTCAACGACTGGATTTACGGCCAGGGATATCCGTCCTATCAAATAAAATGGAATCAGACGCCGGATAAAGTCATCCGTTTTAAAGTGGGCCAAACGCAAAGTCATTCGTCCGTGAGTTTCTTTGAAATGCCTTTGCCGACTAAAGTGACCGGAACTGGTGGGGAAATTGCTTATTTGGTTTTAAATAACAATTTAAATAATCAAAGTTTTGCAGAAGCGCTTACTTTCAATGTAGCTTCAGTGCAATTTAATTATGAAAATCAAATTATTACCAAAGGTTCAACAGTAACAAAAGATACTTCGATTCTTTCCGTAAATGATACGGCCAAAAATGAAATCAGAATTTATCCAAATCCGGTGAAAGACCGACTTTCTGTAGCTGGAATTACCAAAGATGAATCGTATGAAATTTTCAGCCTCGATGGGAAATTGGTGAAATCAGGAACACTTACTTCAAAAACTTCAATTGGTGTAAACGCCCTTCCGAAAGGCGTTTATATTTTGAATATGGCCAATAAAACTTTAAAGTTTATTAAAGAATAATCGGGTTGTCTTTACAATATGGATGTAATAACAAATTGATAAAAGCACTTGAAACAGTGCTTTTTTTTGTATTTTAGCATTTCAAAATAATTAAATATGATTTCTAAAAATTATCTGGAAAATTTACAGGACGAACTTCAAAATATTAAAAATGACGGTTTGTTTAAGACCGAAAGAATCATTACTTCACAACAATCAGCGGTGATTGAAGCCAACGGGAAGACACTTTTGAATTTCTGTGCCAATAACTATTTGGGATTGTCTAATCATCCCGGAGTGATGAAAGCTTCCCAGGATATGATTGAAAGTCACGGTTACGGAATGTCTTCGGTGCGTTTCATCTGTGGAACTCAGGATATTCATAAAGAATTGGAAGCGAAGATTTCAGCGTTTCTGGGATTGGAAGATACCATTTTATATGCGGCGTGTTTTGATGCCAACGGCGGCGTTTTCGAGCCCTTATTTTCTGATCAGGATGCCATTATTTCTGATGAACTGAATCACGCTTCAATTATCGATGGCGTGCGACTTTGCAAAGCAGCAAGATACCGTTACAAGAATAACAATATGGCAGATTTGGAAGAGCAGTTAAAAGCTGCTTCCGAAAAGAATCACCGTTTCAAAATCATCGTAACCGATGGCGTTTTCTCAATGGACGGAATTGTTGCCGATTTGAAAGGAGTATGTGATTTGGCCGATAAATACGATGCTTTGGTAATGGTTGATGATTCTCACGCCACCGGATTCATCGGTAAAACCGGCCGTGGAACGCACGAAGCCAATGAAGTCATGGGAAGAGTAGATATCATCACTTCAACTTTAGGAAAAGCTTTAGGCGGCGCGCTTGGTGGATTTACTTCCGGAAAAAAAGAAATCATCGATATGTTGAGACAGCGTTCAAGACCTTATTTGTTTTCGAATTCTTTGGCTCCGGGAATCGTGGGTGCAGCCATCAAAGTTTTGGATATGATTTCCGACGATACTACTTTGAGAGATCAAGTGATGGAGAATGCCGAATATTTCAGGAAAGAAATGAAAGCCAAAGGTTTCGATATTCCTGATGGCGATGCAGCGATTGTTCCGGTAATGTTGTACGACGCCCCATTAGCCCAAAAAATGGCAGAAAAATTAATGGATGAAGGAATTTATGTCATCGGATTTTTCTATCCTGTAGTACCCAAAGGAAAAGCGAGAATCCGTGTGCAACTTTCTGCTTCCCATACCAGAGAACACTTAGATAAAGCGATTGCCGCTTTTGAAAAAGTAGGAAAGGATTTGGGAGTGATTTGATGCTATGAAAATCAATTATTTAAAACCGACAGCATTGCATTGACCAAAATAAAATAAGAATATAGCGGGTTGGCTTTAGCCCGCTTTTTTCATTCCGGGTTTTCCTGTATTTTCTCTAAACTTTCATTGATTTTATCAAGTAATTTTTTCGGTAATTTCTCGCCTTCTTCTTTATACCACTCAAGTGCTTTTTTAATATCATTCCCGGCTTCTGGCTTTATAATCAGATCATATTCCATATTCTTTTTTCAGTTCCTGTACGCTTTGTCCGACGGTGATTGATCTAAGCTTCTTTGCAAAGTTTTTTTGTGCCTCATTTTCGGGTGTGGCTTTTATTCAAACATTTAATGTACCTGGATTAGTTAAAATATGATATTTTGATTAAGTTAGCAGCTGATTAATTTTATTGAATGTTTAGCAAGCAAGAAGCACAACAAGTTAGAAAAGAATTCTGGATCGCGTTTGGGAAAAGTTTTCCCCGAAAGTGGATTTTGTATAATACCAAGATTAAAGATTTTGCCTTTAAATTTAATGCTGATCCAAAGAAAGCCGAAGTTTCACTGGATATAGAAATAAACGATGAACTCTTTCGCAATGCTTATTTCGAGAAGATGTGGTCGCTGGAATCTATTTTGGAAGAGGAATTAGGTTCCATTCACAAAGACGAATTTTATACTTTAGAAAACGGAAAAGTGATTTCCAGGTTTTGGATCACCAAAGAAAATGTTTCGATTTATAATAAAAATACCTGGCAGGAGATTTTCAAGTTTTTTGTAGAAAAAATGGATGGGTTTGAACGGGTGTTTTATGAATATGAGGATTTTATCAAAGATATTTAGGGTGCCACGAATTCACGAATTTTAAATGAATTGCCACGAATACACTAATTTTTAAATGAATTCTTGGTTTTAAGACATTGTTAAAGACGGTGCAATCTGTAAAATCCGTGGTATATTTTACCAAAAAACCTTTAAGATCTATTCTTGAAGGTTTTTATTTATCGAAACTTTTATTAAAGATATTTAGGGGTGCCACGAATACACGAATTTTTAAATGAATTCTTGGTTTTAAGACATTGTTAAAGTCGGTGAAATCTGTAAAATCCGCAGTATTATTTAAGCAAAAAACCTTTAAAATTCATTCTTGAAGATTTTTATTTAATCAAATTTTCTTTTTCGCCACCAGTAAAAGAATCCGGCCAACAATCCGATAATTGCTAAAGGAAGCAATAAATTAATCCATTGCCAATCGGTTTTTTCTCCGTCGATTCTTTGTCGGTCGAGTAATCTTGCTTCGATATTTCGGTTTCTTAATTCCATTAAATTAGAATCGTCTAAAAGGAAATCGAGGGCATTTCTCAGAAACTGTTCATTGCCATACGATTGTTTGGTGAGCAAATCTTCACCGAGTGGGAGCGGTTTTCCTTTGTAGATTTGATTTCTTCCCACATCACCGTCAGCGATAATAATCATTTTATTTTCCGGACTTTGTGCCTTGAAATTCGGGTAGATGGTTCGCTCACTTCTGGTGGCATAAGCGGAACTGAATTTGCCTTCCAAACTGACTGCGAATATTTTTGGCTGTGTAGGTTTATCGGCTTCGCTCAGGGAATCGGTACGGACGATTTCTGCAAGCGCCACGTAATTGGGAACCTGTTTGATATTCGTTCTTTCACTGGATTCAAATAAAACTTTTGTCTTAATATTTTTGCGTCCTAAAGTATCAATGGAAGTCGGAAATTCAAATTTTACAGGATTGATATTTTTGGTAACCGGATTTTTATTCTCAGCAATTCCTAAAGGAAAATAAGGCCACAGAAAACTGCTGTATTGTGGATTTCCGGCAACTTCACCCGAGACGATTCTAATGAGCGCATATTTTTTCATATCCTTTACCAAGCCAGCATTTAATCGGATCCCATAATTAAAAAAGAAATCGGTTAAGTTCACATCCATCGGATAAGCCATGATTTTTTTGGCGTGAAAAAGCGTGTCCATTTCAGCATTCACGGCATCGATCATCCAGAGGGTTTTTCCACCGTTCATGATGTATTGATCCAGAATGACCTTTTCATTTTCGGTAAAAGCTTTTCTCGGTTTTGCGATGACCAAAGCATCCATGTGCTGAAGTTGTGGTACATCAGCGTAAGTCAATTCCATTTGATTTTTTGGAATAATCGGTCCGGCGTTATAATTTTCCAAAGCCATCTCCATAAACCCGCGGAATTCTTCGGGACGGAGTTCATCCTGATTGATGAGAATACCAATATTTTTTTTATGATCCTGAGTGATGTTTTTAATATTCGAAACAAAATTATATTCCAGGTTTTCGATCGATTTACTCAACTGTTCAGAAGCATCAATTCCGGTTAAATTCACGATTAACGGAATTGACGTTCCGTGCGAATCATATTTAAGGACCGCATAGGGAAACATGACAATTTCCGAAATCCTGCCTTCCTTCATATCCGGTAAAATGGAAGGTTGCATTCCCATGGCTGCCAAAGTATCTTTCGACATTTTGGTCTTAATGGGATCGATGAACCGGTAATCTATTTTTGGATTCACTTTTCGGAATTCTTCCAGAATGAATTTTGTTTCGTTCTGTAACTGACGGAAACTCGCCGGAAAATCACCCGCCAGATAGACCTCAAAGGTCAAAGGTTTGGTCACAGACTTCAAAACTTTAACTGTAGAAGCAGAAAGCGTGTATCTTTTCTCCTGAGTTAAATCGAAACGTTTCGAAAAAATTCCGAAAGTTCCCATTAATAAAAACAGAGCAATTATACTGTAGAGAAGGTTTTTTTTGTTCATTTTTAAAAGCGGTAAATACGGTAATTACTTTTTCTTTTCTACAAAAATTTTAGCGAGAAACAGACAAATCCCAATCACCAGAAGGAAATAAAATAGATCTCTTGTATCGATCAATCCTCTGGTAAAGGCCAGAAAATGTTGATAAAAGCCAATATTGGAAAGGAAATAATCAGCGCCACCCAATAATTTATAACTGGCCAACTGTTCAATTCCGAAATACAAAAAGAAGGACAGGAAAACGCCGAGCAGGTAAGCCATAATTTGGTTTTGCGAGAGCGATGAAGCTAAGATTCCCACTGCGGAAAAAGCGGCAATTAAAATGATTAAACCAAAATAACTTCCGAAAGTGGCTCCTAAATCGATATTCCCTTCCGGAACGCCTAAAACATAAACGGTATATAAATAAACGAGCGAAGGAAGCAAACATAAAATGCCGACCAACCAAACCGATAGAAATTTACCAATGATGATATCGGATGTTTTTATGGGTTGTGAAAAAAGCCAGTTCAGCGTTCCGGATTGCTGTTCTTCTGCCAGCGTCTTCATTGAAATTGCCGGAATGATGAACATTAAAAGCCAGGGGACCAGCACGAAATAACTCTGCAAAGTCGCCGACCCAATCTCGAAAATATTGGAATCATTATCAAAGAAAAATAAGAAAAGCGACCCGATTAAACTGAAAGCCCCAATAATTAACCAGGCGCTCCAGTTTCCGAAATAAGTCCAAAATTCTTTTTTAAATATTGCAATCATGTAATACGTTGAGTTTATTGCTAAGTTTGAGGTTGAGTTGCGTGATACGAGGTTCGAGGCTTAAAAAATTCACCATTCACCATTACTTATTCTTCTTATTCACCAACTTCACCGTCGTCATAATCAAAAGTACCAGAACGATAAATCCGACAATTAATTGCCACCAGTATTCGATGACCATTGATTTTAAAATTACGGTAAAGACCACTAAAAATAATATAAAAGTAGCAATTTCATTCGCCTGCCGAAGTTTAATATTTTCAATAGGAAGAATATTGCCGTGAAGATTTTTGATTTGTAAAACTTTTTTCCAGCACCAGTAATGATAAACCGCAAGACCGACTAAGAAAGTCAGTTTCAGATGAAACCAGGGAGTTTTCATTAAACCAAAGTTGAGGAAAATCATTGTTAAACCCGTGACCAGCATAATAATTCCGGCCGGAACGGTAATGATATTCCATAATCTGCGCGCCATAAAAACATATTGTTCACGAAGAACCTGTTTTTTATTTTCCTCAAACTCATCGGTGTCTTTATAATAGACAAAAATGCGGGCGAGATAAAAAATCCCTGCAAAATAACTGACCATAAAAATGATGTGAACAGCTTTGATAATGGTATAAAGCATCTGAAAAATTTAGAGACAAAGATAAAGGAATTATCTAATAAATTGGAAATTCGGATTTAACCGCTTCTAAAATGGTAAATTTTCTGCGTCTGAAGGAAATACCGATTTTTTTTGGGTTTATTGATATTCGATAAAGATGCTTTCGCCGACCTGCAAACCGAAAAGCGTTCTGGCACCGCTTTCGCCATTTCCTTTATAGATGGTCAATTCCAGTAAGCCGGCGTCGTTAAATACCGCAGCCGCTTTCCCGTGAAATTCCTGCTCCTTCGTCCAGTCGTGCACCAGATCTGTGTATTGATTATGTATTCTGGACAGTGCTAAATTTCTAAACTTTAAAATAAAGTTTTCATAACCGATTCCGCTTTTCTCAAAGAATTTTTTGGTAATATTCGAGACCACATTTCCGAAATTATCGATATACATAATTTCGCCAATCAGCATTTTTTCACTTTCGATAAAAACCGCGCGCGGAAAGGAAAGTTGTTTCGGATTTTTATAAGGTCGCCCAATAACTTCCGGCAAACCGCCATTTTGAAGATGCACCGCAACCGGCGCAAAGATATCGGTTGAGGTAAATGAGACTTCATCATCAAAACGGTTATTAAAGGTGATCTCATATACCGCTTCGGGATTGATGTCATAGAAAATCAAACTCAAAACTCCATTATCCGCAGCGATGAAATAATGATCATCTGCTTTATAAAGAATGCATTTTCTTTCTTTGGTGTAGAAACTGTCTACCGAGATAATGTGTACCGTACCTTTTGGAAAATAAGAATAGGCATTTCTCACGATATACGCGGTTTGCAACAGATTGTATGCCTGTATCTGATGGGTAATATCGACAATAGTGACATCTTCCTTTAAATTCAAAATAGTGCCTTTCACAGAAGCAACTCTGTGATCGACCAATCCGTAATCTGAAGTGAAGGTTATAACTGACATGTTTATTTTTAGGAAAGCACAAATTTAGTCTAAAAAAAATATTATACGCCTCTTTGTGGAAAAGTTAGCCCGATATTTGAATAAAAAATAATACTTTTAATAAAAATAAAAATTAAAACTACCAATCAATGTTTGAACTGAAATACGAGATTGAAGGCATCGATGCCAAAACTTTTTATGGAGTCAATAACCAATATTTTAATTTATTAAAATCAAAATTTCCAACCTTGAAAATTACCGGAAGAGATCAGTCGATCTCCGCTCTGGGAACTCGGGATGCACTCGATGTGCTGAAGACGAAGTTGGATGATGTAGTGGGTTTTATTTCGAAATACCATTCAATTACCTTACAGGATTTTGAAAGCCTTTTGAGTTTGAAAGATGAAGCCGAAAAGCAAATTGTTTTCGACCAGGATATTATTGTAAAAGGAGTGAACGGTAAAATTATAAAAGCAAAAACCACCAATCTGAAAAAATTGGTAAGAGCCTCTCAGACGAAAGATATGGTATTTGCAATCGGTCCGGCCGGAACAGGAAAAACGTACACAAGCGTTGCGCTGGCCGTACGGGCTTTGCGGGATAAAGAAGTGAAGAGGATAATTTTGACCAGACCAGCCGTAGAAGCCGGTGAAAGTCTGGGTTTTCTGCCCGGCGATTTAAAAGAAAAATTAGATCCTTATTTACAGCCACTTTATGATGCCCTTCGCGATATGATTCCTCATGAAAAGCTGGAGGGTTTGATCGAAAAAAATGTCATTGAAGTGGCGCCGCTCGCTTTTATGAGAGGGCGGACTCTGGATGAAGCGTTCGTTATTCTGGACGAGGCTCAGAACACGACCCATTCCCAGATGAAGATGTTTCTTACCAGAATGGGCATGAATGCTAAATTCATAATCACGGGTGATCCAACGCAGATTGACTTACCAATGCGGCAAAAATCCGGTCTGAAGGAGGCCATGCGAATCCTGAAAGATGTAGGTGAAATTGGCTTCGTGCACCTTACGGACGAAGATGTGGTAAGACACCCGGTCGTTCGTAAAATCATCAATGCTTACGTAAAAGAGGAAATAAGGCAGCGGGAAGAGTAGGACCGGTTTTTCCAAATAAATCTCTTTTTTACTTACTTTATCCAAAAAGTAAAATCAGGGAACATCTCAATAAAACTGTTGTGAGCTCTTATCGTGAAAATTTTGCAAGAGTAAAAAATAAACTACGGATAGAAAAAACTGAAATGCCTGTTTAAATACAATAAAAATTCCTTTAGAATACAGAGATTGTGTTTTTTTGAGATTAAATTATTTTAATCAGAATAGTGTTTACGGTATAAAATATTTGTTAATACTTTGTTATTTTTAAAAAATAGTTTTACATTTACTAAACAAAATAAAATTAAAAACCATGAAAAAAGTATTGTTAGTAGGTGCTATTGCACTTTTTGGAGCAGTGAATGCTCAGACGGCAGGAAATTTTAAATTAGGTGCTCATATCGGGTTACCTGTTGGTGATTCCAGTTCTTCGAGTAGTGTATTAATCGGAGCAGATGCAGCTTACCTATGGCCCGTTGCAGCCGAGTTCAATTTGGGACTTGCCACAGGATATTCCGCCTGGATAGGGAAAAGTGGTTATGATACCGTAAGTATGATTCCAGTTGCGGCAGCAGCAGAATACAAATTTTCACCACAGTTCAGTGTAGGTATTGATCTTGGCTATGGTTTTCTCTTTTCAAATGGAGACAGTACAGGTGGATTTTATTATCAACCGAAAGCGGCTTATCATTTCGGGCCAAGTGAAGTGTATGTAGGATATTTGGCGGTTTCTAAATCCGGAAATACCGCAGGTGCTGTTAATTTAGGATATGCTTACTCTTTTGGCCAGTAATTTCTTTTAACTTTAATACCAGCCGCTCTGTTGAGTGGCTTTTTTTTTGGCTACCTGATCAATGTTGTAATGAGAAGTGATGAGAAGAAAACTGAAGTTGGGCCAAATTATCCGCCATAAAATTTTTATTGAATAAAATTTAAACAGGCTCTTATTATACTCTTTATTTTTTACAGTAACCTTTGGAAAAATCACCGCGGTGAAAATAATAAATCACCGCGGTGAAATTTGGAAAAGACCGCGGTGTTTCTTAGTTTTAGGTTTTAAAAAACAAACTGATATGCCTGCAAAATTTATTACCACCAAGAAGACGGTTCCTTCCGGACCGGAAATGAAGGAACTGTATTGTGCCACCCTGGTGAAAAACCGGGAAGTGAACCTCCACGAAATTGCTGAGGCCCTGTCCGAGAGCAGCACCCTGAACCCGGTGGACTGCTACGGGGTGATGGTAGGCATGGCCGCGCAGATCGCAAAACACCTGCAGGAGGGAAATGTCGTGAACATTGAATTTCTCGGCACTTTCAGGATCAGGGCCAAATCCACCGCGGTGGAATCTCCGGAACTGGTCTCCGAAAAAACGATTGGTAAACCCTCGGTCAACTTCCGCCCCTCTGTCCTGATGAAACAGCGGATTTCCAAAACACAGTTTGTACCTAAAAAATAGATTATTTCCATTAATGAACTCATCATGGAAACCTCTAAAAATAGGGTCAAATTAACCGCCATAAAATTTTTATTGAATAAAATTAAATTGGCTTTAACTAAGGTCAATATTACTTTTTAATGCAGTAAATGCGCAATTATAAATTCCAATGCCTGGAAAAAACTGTTCTTTCATGATAAAAACATTCCATTGGTTTATTGAAACAGCATCGAAAATAGCAACTTGAATGATCATACAAGGCTCGATTCTTGCAGCTTAACTCAGGTAAGCGTAATTTTTATTAAAGGAAATTCGAATCATAAAAAAAATTATTATGAAAAAATTTTTAATTGCAGGGATTTTTGCTTTTTTAGGAAACCCTGCTGATGCGCAGTTACAAAAAGGCAATTGGATGGTGGGTGGTGAAGTGGCCGCCGCTAATTTCGGACTCAATAAGGGAGCGGGTTACAATTTTCAGGTGACGCCGCAAGTTGCTTTTTTTGTAAAAGATAATTGGGCGGTCGGCCCATACGTTAGATTAGGATTTTCCGGAGCAAAATCGTCGCCGACCACGTTTACTTATGGAGTAGGAGCGCTGTCCAGGTATTATTTTTCTTCAGGAGAAGAAGGAATGGATAGTTTAGTGAGACACGGCAGATTCTTCGTGGAAGGCAATGCGGGAATAGGTGGAACTACGATTTCAGATGGCGGAGCTTCGGCAAACGGTTTAGACTTAGGAATTGGTCCTGGATATACTTATTTTCTTACCTCTGATATCGGCTTAGACGCTTCCGTGAAACTGAACGGGAATTTAGGTTTTGGAAATAGAGGAACTACTTCTGCGATCGATTTTAGATTAGGTTTAAATATTTTCTTGCCACCGGGCAGAGCGATGAAAGATTTCAAATCTGAATAAAATTAATTTAATTAAAAAAGAACTGTTTTGCTTTGGTGAGACAGTTTTTTATTTTTCAGTAAACCTGTTGTGTTCCGTGAGCGATGTACCTTGTGAATTATCTTTGCGGAGCGTGCAAAAAAAATCCTGAGCGTTATTAACACACAGGATTTTTTTATATATAAGTTTAAATTATCTTCCAAATAAATTACCGCCGCCCATTCCCGGGACTTTCGGCATTCCTTTGCTCATCATTTCCATCATTTGTTTTCCCTGTGGTCCCTGCATCATCTTCATCATTTTGCCCATTTGGTCAAACTGTTTCATCAAAGCATTCACATCCTCGATTTTTCTTCCTGCACCTTTGGCAATTCTGTTTTTTCTCTGGGTATTAATAATAGAAGGTCTTCTTCTTTCTTCGGGCGTCATGGAATGAATGATCGCTTCAATATGTTTAAAGGCGTCATCCTGAATATCGACATCTTTAATGGCTTTCCCAACTCCCGGAATCATCCCCATCAAATCTTTCATATTCCCCATTTTTTTGATCTGATTGATTTGTTTTAAGAAATCATCAAAACCAAATTCATTCTTGGCAATTTTTTTATGAAGTTTTTTGGCTTCTTCTTCGTCAAACTGTTCCTGTGCTCTTTCTACCAATGAAACCACGTCACCCATTCCCAGGATTCTGTCGGCCATTCTTTCCGGATAGAAAATATCCAGCGCTTCCATTTTTTCTCCGGTCGAGATAAACTTAATCGGTTTCTCTACGACGGAACGAATTGTCAAAGCAGCACCACCACGAGTATCACCATCTAATTTGGTAAGGACAACACCGTCAAAATTTAAAGCTTCGTTAAAGGCTTTAGCCGTATTCACAGCATCCTGACCGGTCATGGAATCTACGACGAAAAGCGTTTCATCCGGTTTAATGAAATAGTGAACAGATTTGATTTCGTTCATCATCTGCTCATCAATTGCCAAACGGCCTGCCGTATCCACAATGACGACATCGTGACCATTTTCTTTCGCAAACTTCACCGCATTTTCTGCAATCGAGGAAGGATTCAGTGCACCTTCTTCTGTATAAACAGGAATGCCGGTTTGTGAGCCCAATATTTTCAACTGCTCAATTGCGGCCGGTCGGTAAACGTCACAAGCCACCAAAAGCGGTTTTTTATTTCTTTTCAGTTTTAAATAGTTCGCTAATTTTCCGGAAAAGGTGGTCTTACCCGAACCTTGTAAACCCGCAATCAAGATAACGCTTGGTTTGCCCGAAAGATTAATCCCTTCGTGGGTGCTTCCCATTAATTCTACCAGTTCGTCATGAACGATTTTGGTCATTAACTGTCCCGGCGTTAAACTGGTCAGTACATTTTGCCCGAGTGCTTTGTCCTGAACTCTCTTGGTGAGGTCTTTCGCTACTTTGTAATTAACGTCGGCATCCACCAACGCGCGGCGGATTTCCTTTACCGTTTCTGCAACGTTGATTTCTGAAATTTTCCCGCGCCCTGAAATATTCTGAAGCGCTTTGTCTAATTTATCCTGTAAGCTGTTGAACATAATTTTTCTTTAAGAGTTGCAAAAATAAGTAATTTCGCCCAATTGTCGTAAAGTTGCTTATTTTTGCCGGATGAATATCCTGACTATCGCTTTATTATTCCTTTCAGCAGCTTGCTTAAATGTAATTATGTTCTACGTTTTTAAAAAATATTTGATGAAAACAGAAAATCCTGCCATGTTATTTTTAATCATCAATATATTTAAAGACATTATTTGGGTAGGGTACTGGTTGATTAATTTAGAGACCAACCAAACCAATTTCTTATTCCTTATTGGAATTTTTTTGGTGACTTCTTTTGCCTTATATTTCAAAGTAATCCGCTTATTAAATCGTTCCTGAAAATAACTGATAAAAATCAATTTTTAATATTGGTGGGTTTTAATAAAATCAATATATTTGCAAACCGATAAATTTGACCTATGAACAAGAGAATTTCTTCTTTATTTTTCGTTTTATTTCTAACGCTTTCAAGTGTTTTCACTTATGCACAGCAAGAAGTTGAAGCCAAGACCCCTGAGAGTTTAGAACAGACAATCGTAGAGGATAATCAAAAATTCGATGCGAAGGAGATGATTATGAGTCACATTAGCGACGCTAATGAGTGGCATATCTTAACTTTGAACGAAGGAACTGCGGAGGAAAAACATATTTCTATTCCTTTACCTGTTATTATCAAAGATAAAAACGGGCTTCACATGTTCATGTCGAGTGCGATTGCTCACGGTCACGAACATGAAGGTTATACTTTAGAAAACGGTATTGTAAAATCAACACAGGGGTTGGAACAGGCCAAATTATTTTCGGTAATGAGCGGAAAGCAAACTGAAGCAAATGCTTTTTATGATTTCTCGATTACGAAAAATGTTGCTGCGATTTTTATCTCCATCTTTTTCATGTTGCTTGTCTTTATAGGAATGGCAAAAGGATATGCTAAAACTTTGGTTCCAAGTGGATTTGGCAGATTTATGGAGCCGGTTATTCTTTTTATCAGAGATGAAGTGGCGATTCCCAATATTGGTGCGAAAAAGTATAAAAAATACATGCCTTATTTATTAACTGTATTTTTCTTTATCTGGATTAATAATATGTTTGGTTTAGTTCCATTGCCTCCTTTTGGATATAACTTAACAGGAAATATTGCAATTACAGCAGTTTTAGCAATTATCACTTTATTAATTACCATCTTCAGTGCCAACAAAGATTACTGGAAACATATTTTTATGCCACCGGTGCCATTATTATTATATCCGATCATGGTGCCGATTGAAATCATCGGGATTTTCACCAAACCATTTGCCTTAATGATGCGTCTCTTTGCAAACATCACTGCAGGTCACATTATGGTGTTGGCGATTATGTCACTGATCTTTATCTTTAAAACACCGCTTTTAGGTTTCGCTTCTGTTCCACTTGGATTATTCATCGGAGTATTGGAACTATTGGTAGCAGCTTTACAGGCGTATATTTTTACCGTTCTTTCTGCTTTGTTTATTGGGATTGCAGTACAGGAGCACGAACACGAAGGAGCGCATTAGTATTTAATTTAGAATATTTTTAACCTATATATTTTTTTATTATGGAAATCATTTCACAAGGAACTGGACTTATTTACGTTGGAATCGGATTAGCAGTATTAGGCGTTGGTCTAGGTATTGGTAAAATCGGTGGACATGCAATGGATGCTATTGCAAGACAACCAGAGCAGGCAGGTAAAATCCAGGGAGCAATGCTTATTGCTGCAGGACTTATCGAGGGTGCTGGTTTGATCGCGATCATCTTTGGAGCGTTCGTAAAATAAGAAACCTCAGAAACTAATTCTTAGCAGCGCGGTTGGCTCTGCTAAGAGTTTTTTTAATTCCATATAGAAAAAAAATTACAAAAAATTACAATTATGATAGAACCGGGAATTGGCTTATTGTTTTGGATGACTTTAACCTTTTTGATCCTTTTGTTTTTATTGGCAAAGTTTGCATGGAAACCAATTTTAACTGCAATTAACGAAAGAGAAGTTACCATTGTAGATTCTTTGAACCAGGCTAAATTGGCCAGACAGGAAGTTGAAAACCTGAAAGCTGAAAACGAAATCATCATCCGTGAGGCGAAAGTTGAACGTGATCAGATTTTAAAAGAAGCCAGAGATATCAGAGACAGAATTGTAGGGGAAGCCAAAGGTATTGCAAAAGCAGAAGGCGATAAAATGATTGACGCTGCCAGACAAACTATTCAGGCTGAGAAATCTGCTGCAATGGCAGACATCAAAAGCCAAATCGGTACCTTGTCTGTAAACATTGCAGAATCTATTTTGAAACAGAAACTGGATAACGATGGTGCACAGGATGCATTGGTAGCGAATATCCTTAATACCTCTAACTTAAACTAGTATGCGTACAAGTAAAGTTGCAAAAAGGTATGCACAGGGTTTACTGAATTTCACCCAGGAAGCAGGAAGTACAGCTTCTGTTTTTGGTGAAATGAAGGACTTGGTGAATACCATCGAAAAATCAAAAGAGTTGCAGAGCTTTTTCCATTCGCCGATTATCGAGGTGAAGAAAAAAATAAGTGTTTCCGAAGAGATTTTTAAGAGCTTTTCTCCAGTGACCAGAAATTTAATCCAATTGGTTATCAAGCATGGCCGGGAAGCACAGTTGATCAATATCGGACAGGAATTTATTAATAAAGTGGATGATATGAATGGAGTACAGAGAATTACGCTGACTTCTGCAACCGCACTTTCTGATGAAAATATTAAAAATATTCTGAAATCTACCAGCCTTGTTAATCATAATAACCAGTTCGATGTAAAATCTATCATCAATCCTGAGATCTTAGGAGGATATATTTTGCGGGTGGGCGATCAGCAGGTAGACGCATCGGTGAAATCAAAATTAAGCCGACTGAAAAAAGAATTTCAATTAAATTAAGACAAAAACAACCATAAAATGGCAGAAATAAATCCGGCAGAAGTATCTGCAATTCTTAAACAGCAGCTAGCCAACTTCGAGACGCAGTCGAATGTAGAAGAAGTAGGAACGGTATTAACCATCGGTGATGGTATCGCTTTAGTGTACGGTTTAGAAAATGTTCAGTACGGTGAATTGGTAAAATTCCAAAGCGGTGTTGAAGGAATCGTTCTTAACCTTGCTGAAGACAACGTTGGGGTCGCTCTTTTGGGGGAATCCAAATTAGTAAAAGAAGGTGACACGGTTAACAGAACTCAAAGAATTTCATCGATCAAAGTTGGTGAGGGAATGTTGGGAAGAGTAGTAGATACCTTAGGAAATCCTATTGACGGTAAAGGACCAATCACTGGTGAAACGTATGAATTGCCATTGGAAAGAAAAGCTCCGGGAGTAATTTTCCGTCAGCCGGTAACTGAACCGTTACAGACCGGTATCGTTGCGATTGACTCGATGATTCCTGTAGGAAGAGGACAAAGAGAATTAATCATCGGTGACCGTCAGACAGGGAAAACGGTGGTAGCGATTGACACGATTATTAATCAAAGAGAATTTTATGATGCAGGTGAACCTGTATTCTGTATATATGTAGCGATTGGACAAAAAGGTTCAACCGTTGCTCAGATTGTTAAAACATTAGAAGATAAAGGCGCTTTAGCATATACGGTAATCGTAGCAGCAAACGCTTCTGATCCGGCACCGATGCAGGTTTATGCACCAATGGCAGGAGCAGCAATCGGTGAGTTTTTCCGCGATACCGGTCGTCCGGCATTGATTATCTATGATGATTTATCCAAACAGGCGGTGGCTTACCGTGAACTTTCTCTTTTGTTGAGAAGACCACCGGGCCGTGAAGCTTATCCGGGAGACGTTTTCTACCTTCACTCCAGATTATTGGAGAGAGCAGCAAAAATCATCAAAGATGATACGATTGCAGCACAGATGAATGATTTACCGGATTCATTGAGACCTTTGGTAAAAGGAGGAGGTTCTTTAACCGCACTTCCGATTATCGAAACTCAGGCAGGGGACGTTTCAGCGTATATTCCTACCAACGTAATTTCGATTACAGACGGTCAGATTTTCCTTGAAACCGATTTGTTTAACTCAGGAGTCCGTCCGGCAATTAACGTAGGTATTTCTGTATCGCGTGTTGGAGGTAATGCTCAGATTAAATCAATGAAAAAAGTTTCCGGAACTTTGAAACTGGATCAGGCACAATATAAAGAACTGGAAGCATTTGCTAAATTTGGTTCAGACTTAGATGCTTCCACGCAGGCAGTTATTTCTAAAGGGGAAAGAAACGTAGAAATCCTGAAACAACCGGTAAACTCTCCACTTCCTGTGGATAGCCAGGTTGCGATGATTTATGCTGGAACAGAAAACCTGTTGAGAAATATCCCAATCAATAAAGTGAAAGAATTCCAGATAGAATATGTAGCGTTCCTGAGATCAAAATATCCTGAAACAATGGCAGCCATTAAATCCGGAAAAATTGACAACTCGATTACAGATATTCTGAAACAGGCCGCTGTAGAATTAGCATCGAAATACAACTAAAAAATATTCAATTTTCAGTATTCAGGATTTTTAATTTTGAATACTGAATTTTAAACATTGACTTCATAGAATGGCAAACTTAAAAGAAATACGAGGAAGAATTACTTCAATCTCTTCAACAATGCAGATTACGAGTGCGATGAAAATGGTTTCGGCAGCGAAACTGAAGAAAGCAACCGATGCAATTGTCATGTTGAGACCTTACTCAGAGAAATTACAGGAAATTATAGAGAATGTAAGTTCCACGGTAGATTTAGAAGGCGTGTCGGGCTACACCGAAGAAAGAGAAGTGAACAAAGTTCTTTACATCGTTGTCACTTCTAATAAAGGTCTTGCCGGCGCATTTAACTCTGCGGTAATCAAAGAATTGAATCTCTCGGTTGCAAATGCAGCGCATGAGATCGAAATTCTTACCGTTGGTAAAAAAGTATATGACGCGGTTCGCAGAAGCAGAAAAGTGTACGATAATCAAAGTGCTATTTTCGATGGCATGAGCTTCGAGGTCGTTTCCAATTTTGTAGAAAACGTAATGAAAGATTTCCGTGAAGGAAGTTTTGACAAAGTATATTTGATTTACAATAAGTTCATCAATGCGGCTACACAGGAAGTTATTAAAGAACAGTTGTTGCCGATCGCATTACCGGAAAAAACCGAAGTTTCCAATACCGATTATATCTTTGAGCCTACGGCGAAAGAAATTTTAGAAGTATTAATGCCGAAGTCGATAAAAACTCAGGTTTACAAAGCGATTTTGGATTCGGTAGCTTCAGAGCACGGTGCCAGAATGACTGCGATGCACAAAGCGACCGACAACGCAGAAGCATTGAGAAATGATCTTAAAATATTCTATAATAAGGCTCGTCAGGCTGCAATTACCAACGAGATTTTGGAAATTGTAGGAGGTGCAGAAGCATTGAAAAATTCATAACTTCTAAGAAAACAATAGTTTTCTTTTATAAAACTGAAAAGCACCATCATTGATCGGTGCTTTTTATTTGGAGTAAACTTCAGTTCCTATTCTCAGAATAGTTAATATTAATTATTTTATTTACGTATCTTTGTCGCAATATTTTTAAATTTCTAAATGGATTCTGACATAATTAAGCTTTTTTTAGCTGTATTTTTAGTAGTACTGAATGGTTTTTTTGTAGCCGCAGAATTCTCAATCGTTAAAGTCCGGTACTCTCAGATTCAATTAAAAGCCGCCGAGGGGAACGCCATGGCAAAGCAGGCGGAGCATCTGATAAAGCATCTGGATGAATACCTTTCTGCCACACAGTTAGGGATTACCTTAGCATCCCTTGCTTTAGGTTGGGTTGGGGAAAGTGCGATGCATCACGTCATCGAAAATATTTTCCATTATTCCAATGTAGCAGTTGCAGACAGTACGATTACCACCATTTCACTTATTCTGAGCTTCCTGATTATTACGATCATGCATATTGTGTTTGGTGAATTAATTCCTAAATCAATTGCAATCCGAAAATCTGAGCAGACCGCTATGTTTATTGCGGTTCCTTTACGGGTTTTCTATACCGTGTTCAAACCGTTTATCTGGTCGATGAATCACATGTCGAATGCTTTTCTGCGTTTGGTGAAAATTCACCCTGCTTCAGAACAGGAAATTCACTCCACTGAAGAATTGCAGTTGCTTGTAAAACAATCTGCTGACTCAGGGGAAATCGAAGAAGAGAATTACGAAATCATTAAAAATGCGTTCGATTTTACAGATCACTCCGCAAAGCAAATCATGATTCCCAGACAGAATATCTCGTCGATTGATATCGAACTGCCGATCGAGGATATCATTAATATCATTATGGAAGGCGGGTATTCCAGACTTCCGGTTTATCAGGATTCTATTGACAATATCATCGGGATATTTTACGCCAAAGAAATTATCCGTGAATATGTGAAGAGAAAAGGTGAAATCGATCATGATGATTTAAAAGATTTGATGCGGGATGCATTCTTTGTGGTCGGGAGTAAAAAGATTTCTGACCTGCTGAAAGTCTTCCAGCAGAAAAAGCAGCATTTAGCCGTAGTTATTGACGAATTTGGAGGTACCGAAGGAATTGTTACTTTGGAAGACATTTTAGAGGAATTGGTCGGCGAAATACAGGATGAAGAAGACGATGAAGAAAGAATTGTTGACAAAGTGGGAGAGAATGTTTTCTGGGTAAAGGCGACACAGCCTTTAGATGAAATCAATGAAAAATTACCCAAAATGTTCCCGTTGTCAGATGACGGCGAATACAACACGTTGGCCGGGTTTATCCTGCATGAACTGGAAGATATTCCAGCTGAAAATGAGGAATTTAATATCAATAACTACCATGTTAAAATTCTGAAAATGCAGAATAAAAGTGTGGATCTGGTGGAATTAACCTACAACGAACCACGCATCATGAATGATTTGTCTAATGAAATAGGAGAAATTTAATGTAAAGAATAGTGATTTTTAAAATTAAAGAAATGGGTTTACATTATAATATTCCGGCCAATATAAAGGATTACGAAAATCCGAAAAGGGAAACCGAAGAAGATATCGCGGTTCTGGAAAGAGAAGACGAAGTTTATAAACTGATTTTGTGGAATGACGATGTCAATACTTTTGATTACGTCATTGAAGCACTGATCGAAATTTGTGGTCATACCCTGGAACAGGCCGAGCAGTGTACCATGCTTGTTCATTACAAAGGCAAATGCACCGTAAAAACCGGGGATTTAGAAAAGCTGAAACCCATGCACGAAAAATTATTAGCAAGAAGTTTAACTTCAGAAATTGTTTAAACCAAAGTTTCGGATTTCGAAACTTTTATTTTATAAAAAAATATGAGTCCAGTTCTTTTGATCATTATTGCAGGCACCGCGATTTTCAGTTATATCGCCTTTAGCAATCACGCGCTTTTCGAAAAATACAAATTCAATGTCGGGGCCATTCTGCGCAACAAAGAATATGTGCGTTTGATTTCTGCCGGTTTTCTGCACGCAGATTTGATGCATTTGATATTCAACATGATGACGCTGTATTTCTTCGGCCCAATCGTGGTTCAGGCATTTGGAGCGTTCGGCTTTCTGCTCGTTTATTTTGGCTCCATTCTTTTGGGAAATATTTTCTCGCTTTATCTGTACAAAAATCAATCCTGGTATTCTGCGATTGGCGCGAGTGGTGGAGTTTCAGGGATTTTATTTGCCTCCATTGCGATGATTCCGGATTTAGGGATTTACTTTTTCTTTATACCGATTGCCATTCCGGGCTATATTTTCGGATTCGCCTATTTCGCCTATTCCGTTTACATGATGCTGAATCCCAAACAGCATGATAATGTCGGCCATGCTGCCCATTTAGGCGGCGCATTTTTCGGTTTGGTTTATGCCGTAGCCCTGCAGCCGGAGCGGGCGATCGAGAACGCATTTTACTTAGGAATCATGGCGCTTCCGTTGCTATATATGTCGTATATGGTTTTTGTAAAGAAGAGAATTAACTAGAATTTTCAGGAGCACCGAGATTTCGATTTTTTAGCGAAACCCGTCCCGCTGTCCGCTGTATCTTTTTCTCCGCTGCGCTGCGAAAAAGGATGCCGCTCCCATCGGGGCTAGAATTTCAGGTGGTTTGTTATTTAAGAAAAAAGTAAATAACGGCAGAAAATTTTTCAAAATCGATCTTATCGTTTCAGCATTATTGGCAATATCATTCTGAGTTTGTTGAAGATTTTTAAAAAATATTTTTCTTAAGTTCGTACAGCCAAATTCACTATGAAGAAAATTGTTCTGTTCTTTTTACTCCATTTCTCTTTAAACTTATGCTTTTCCCAGAGTGTAAAAGGATTTCAAATCCCGGATTCTTTAAATAAGAAGACTTATAAATATTTAGAATCCGCATTTAATTCAACAGTAAAAAGCGATTCCAAAAAAAGAGAATTATATGCGAACTCTATTCTCTTAAAAGGAAAAAAAGAAAAGAATGAAACCGGGATTTCCGACGGTTATCAGTTTTTGTATCGAAGTAAATCTGATCCTTCCTTTCTGGACAGCATGATTATCATCTCAAAAAAGAGTCAAGATTTCGATAACATATCGATCGCTTATTTACTTAAAGGGAACCACTATTATTTCACCTCTGATTATTCAAAATCTTTAAATAATTATTTGCTTGCCAAAGATTTTTCCAAAAACAATGAATACAATTATAATGTTGTCAATTTCAATATTGGTTTATTAAAGTTGGAATTAGGAAATTATCGAGAGGCCCAAAAATTATTTTTAGGTTATAAAAAATATTTGGACGGTGAGCAGTTGACCGATAAAATTGATTATATAAGTTGCTTATATACCATTGCATATACTTATACAAAAATGGATCAACTTGATCTGTCTGATTCTTTTATCAGATTAGGTTTAGAAATAAACAGCAAACTTCCTCCCAATGATAATTATCTTAATTTATTGCTAACATCCGGTATCAATCAATACAAAAGGAAGGAATATCTGCAGGCCCAAAAGACTTTAGAGAACGTTTCTAAACAAATCAAAGATCATTCTTACAATACCCAAAATTTAGCGTTAAGCGAATTTTATATCGGAATGAGTCAATATGAAAATAAAGATTACAAATTCTTAGATACTTTTAAAAAAGTAGATTCTCTTATTAACAAAACAAAATATTTAACTTCAGAATTAAGAGGTCTCTATCCGATTCTTATTGAACATTATAAAAAACTGAATGATAAAGAAAAACAGTTATTCTATATTGAGCACCTGTTAGATTTTGATCGTATTTTAAATAAAAATAGCCATCATCTTTCTACAGAAATTAATGAAAAATACGACACACCCATTCTGTTGAAAGAAAAGGAAAAATTGATTTCCGATTTGAATTCTAAAAATACCGTATTATATTGGATTAGCGGAATTATTGGATCAGCAGTTTTTATTTTGCTATTTCTATACTTTAAAAAAAGTAAGAAAGTTAAACATTATGAAGAGCAGGCAATTCTTTTAACCAAAAATTCAGAACCACTGATTACCACAATTATTGAGGGAAAATATATTGATGAAAATCACGATACCGGAAGAGTTAAAAATCAAATTTCAAAAACAGTTCTTTCTGAGGAACTATTAAATTCTCTTTATCTGAAATTCGAAAGTTTTGAAACGAAAAAAGAGTTTTTGAACAGAAACTTAAATTTAGACATTTTAGCAAAAGAATTTGAAACCAACAGAGATTACCTTTCTAAAGCCGTAAAAGAGTTGAAAGGCAAAAGTTTTTCGCAATATGTCAATGAATTAAGAATCACCTATCTCATCGAAGAATTAAAAATAAATCCAAACCTTCAAAAGTTGACCATAGCGGGAATTGCTGAAGAAGCTGGGTTTAATAATTCAGAAACCTTTACCTCTGCATTTAAAAAAATAACCGGTACACTTCCTTCCTACTATTTAAAGGCATTAAAAGAAGAACACAAACGATTAAGCTAAAAATTAGCTGACTTTTGTTTGCGATTTAAATTCCCAAGATTTATCAATTTCGGTATGCTTTTATTGCGCAGATAAACTAAATACTTCAAATTTGAAAAAACAAAGACTTCATTATTTAGTAGTTGATTTAAGCTGTTCGATATCATCATAGGTGTAAATTTCAGGTAATAAATTTTATAATACCGTATTTTGCAAAACACCAAATAGCAGATATTCTTTTAGGTTTAAAGGCCGCCGCATATAATTCAGGATTTATAAATTTAATCGAATAATTCACCCTATGAAGCTTCAGATAATTACAATAGTTTTATTTCTTCCATTTTCTTTCCTAATGGGGCAAAATAATTTCCAAATTGTAGGAAGTTCTGAATTGCTATAATGTATTCTAATTCAGATTTTTATCAAACAAGAGGTTATATTGTTGAAAGCTCAAGAATAGTTATATTTAAAATTATCAGTTAATTATGAAAAATAATATTATTTGTTTTGTTTTATTTTTATTTCTTACTTCTTGTTTAAAGACCAGTAATACACCATTAAATTTAGTAAATGTAATGCAAGAGGCAGATAGTTTGAATTTACTATCTGATAGTGCAACCATTTCAAACTATACCCATAAAAATTTAATTCCATTATTTCATTTATATAATAATTCTAAAAAAGCTATAATTTTAAAATATCTAACAAAATCAAAAGAAAAAAATAATCTTTTATTAGCTGAAGAACTTATAAAAAAAAATTATAGTAAAATAAATAAATGTGATTTAGGAACCAAAGAACTAATACAATATTATAATCTATATAGTAAATGCAACAAAAACAGTGAATTGAGCCAAATTAATTGGAATAAAATTTATGAAGATGATCAAATGTACAGAAGATTGTTTAATAAATACAATAATGATTCTCAAAAACTAGACAGCATAGGTCGTTTGACTATTAAACAAGATTCAATAAACAGGGAATTTGTAAAATCTTTAATAAAAAAACATACTTTAAATAAAATACTTGATGATGATTGTGATTGTTTGGCAAGCAAAAGTATCTTTTATATTGCTCAACACAGTGACATGGAAATTAATTTTAGAAAAGAAATATTGGAATATGTTTCAAAATCAAACTCCTATTCTTTAAATAATAAAGCTTATCTAATAGATAGAGATCTAGTGAGTGAAAAAAAGAAACAAAAATTTGGCACACAGCTAAAATTTAACGCTGACACAAAAAAATTAGGGTCAGATCCAATAGAGGACGTTAAAAACCTAGATTCCTTAAGATACGAATATAATTTGCCAAAGCTAAGTATATATTTAAAATATGTTAATAAAATAAGATGACTTATTTCAATAGATTTGCTTGTTGCTTGGTAAATTATGGGCATACAAGAAGTATAATTTGCGATACACAAAGAAATAATTATTACCTAATTCCAAATTCTCTCTATATTTTACTTATTGAAGAGTTTCCAAATTTTTCCATTGAAGAAATTTATGACAATTATGGAGAAGAAAATGAAAAACATTTAAAAGATTATTTAAATTTTTTATTAGTAAATGAAATAGGGTTTATAGATACCCAAATCATAAAAGAACTAATTCCTTTAAATTATAAGGTTGCTGAACCAATTTCTAGTATAATAATTGATTTAAGTAAAGAATCCTTTTTTCTTGAAGATTCAGTTCAAATTGCAAAATTTATTGATACAAATAGAATAAAACAATTACAAATTAGATGTTATGATTTGGTTTAGGAAATTTCCGATCAAAAAAAACGCTGTTGGTAATTTTCGCATTGACACACCAATATTTCAAGAAAGAGGGGGTACATGGCTTCTTTTTTTGGACAGATTAAAATTAGAGTATTAATTTTAACGTCAAGAAAAAACAATGAAAAAATCAAGATTTACGGAGGCCCAGATTTTAAAGGTGCTCCAGACCCAGCAAGAAGGTAAAAAAGTGGCAGAGATCTGCCGGGAGTTTGGGATTTCCGAGCAGACGTTTTATAACTGGAAGAGCAAATACGGCGGCATGACCCTCTCGGAACTCCAGCGTGTTAAGGAGCTGGAATCGGAAAATGCCCGCCTTAAGCGTATTGTTGCAGACCAGCAACTGTCCATCGATATTTTGAAGGAGATCAACGCAAAAAAGTGGTGACACCTTATCAAAAAGAGCGCTGTATTGCTTACCTGCAGGAGATAAAACCGGATGTAAGTTATGCTAAGGTGTGCCGCGTAATGGGACGCTCACGAACTTCAAAATATTATGAAAAGCGAATGCCGCCGAAGGATGAAAAGCTGAAAGGAGCCATCACATCAATATTGGGAACCAGCAGATTGGGACGCAAGAAAGTCATTGTGAAAGTGAAGAGGAAATTTCCTGAGTTCGGTGCTTCTCAAATCCGACGCGTGTATCAGAAGTATGGTTTTTCGCTTTACAGAAGAATGAAGAGAAAACGCTTCGACAATCCTGCCAATCCCATTTCTGTCCCGTTGGAGCAGAATGAGGAATGGGCAATGGACTTTATGAGTGATGCACTGGCAAGAGGTTCACGGTTCCGGACCCTGAATATTATTGATCAGTATAACAGAAAATGCCTGGACATTGATATTCGCACCTCGATGCCCTCCAGAGCGGTAATAACGTTTTTGGAGCGTGTTATCGAGAAGCATGGCAAACCCAAGGGTATCCGCACCGATAACGGTTCGGAGTTCACCTCGGGTCTGTTCCAGACGTGGCTGCATGAGAATAATATCGAATGGATCAAAATCCAGAAAGGAAAACCACAGCAGAACGCCATCATCGAGCGGTTCAACAAAACCTACCGGGAAGACATTCTGGATGCGCATTTATTTTTCTCACAGCAGCAGGTGAAGCAGCTTACTGCGGTGTGGATTGAGGATTATAACAATGAAAGACCGCATGAGGCACTGAACTTTAAAACCCCGGCGGAATATGAAGCAGCGTAAGGTTTTATTAAGGCATGAGCTTCTGAAATATTGTTCAGAAAAAAGCACCGCAAAAAGCAGTGCTCCTGAAAATTATATTTCGTCGGCCAACTTATCCCTGTCAGGTTGCTCCTCAGCAGCGCCTGATTCCGTTTCGGTTGGCAAGTGCAAATTTCAAATGAAAAAACTATATTTACAAACTGTCGAAAAAGTAGACCACTTACCAGGGAAAATTCAACTTGAAAAATGATGCAGAGATAACAATTGAAAAGAAATCAACTTATTAAAGTGATTTTCAAAATATTAAAATTAAAAAATAAGAAGATGTAACAAAACACTTCTTACTAATGTCTTTATAAAAAAGAAGCTTATTGCATGAAATTTACTATTCTTCCTATTGCCCTTGTTTGCTCAACATTTATCACGGCACAAACCAAACAAGACAGCACCAAACAAAAAGATATTCAGGAAATTGTCGTAATTGCTAAAAAACCTACGGTAGAAAATAAAGTAGACCGCACCGTTTTCAATGTAGCCAATAGTTCTATTCTTGCAGGAAATACCACTTGGGATGTCCTTCGAATGACGCCTTTGGTAAGTATTGATAATAATGATGTCGTTCAGGCTGAGGGGCAAAGTGTCACCGTTTATATTAATGATCGGAAATCGGTATTCTCAGGAAAAGAACTTAAAGAATATTTAAAAACAATCCCAGCCGAAAACCTGATGAAAATTGAGGTTATTACAAGTCCCTCCGCAAAATATGAAACCACCGGCGAAGTCATCAACATTGTTCTAAAGAAACTCGAGAATGAAGGTTTGAAAGGCAGTGCAACATTTAATAATAACCAAAGTGCCAAGAATTCGCAGTATTCTAATCTGAACCTCAATTATCATAAAAAAAGTTTTACCCAAACACTCACCGGCAGTTACGGTGATAATTCCGGCGTCAACACCACCGATAATCAAAATTTTTTGTACGCCAATAAAGCATTGAGACTTATTCATTCCGAAAACGTTTACAGAAATCTAAGTCCATCAATGTCTGCAACCTCCGAATTAGAGCTGAACGATAAAAACAATATCGGACTTATTTTTGAATATTACAGAAACAAAAGAAATCAAAATATCGATTCCTACGGAAGCAATTATTTGGATGACGTGTTCCAAAACTCCTACACCAAAAACCAAACATTGATGGTTTAAATCAAAATTTGGGAACCAATTTTTTTTACAAATATTATGATAAGGTTAAAAATAAAATTTTAGATATCAACCTTGGAGTTAACTATAACCGCTCCGAAGACTCTAACCACCATTTAACCTACCTCAACACCACATCAATCCCTTCTGGAAAAAGAATCGATGGCAATCGCCAACAAAGAGAATATTATCTGAAAGTAGATTACTCTCAACCCATCGGTGCAGACGGAAGCCAACTCGAATTTGGTGGGAAAATCGCTTTTAAAAATAATGGTATTCCGAATGATTATTTTAATTTAACGAATGGCAATTGGATCTTCGATGATTCCCAAAGTAATAATTTCAAATACTCCGACAACCAGAATTCACTCTACGCCAATTTCAGTAAAACTTTCTTTAAAAAACTGGAAACCAGAATCGGATTGAGATTCGAATACATTTCTTACACCGTTCGGCAAGAGGTTGGGAATATCGAAAAAAGCAATTCTTACGGCACGCTTTTACCAGATCTTTTATTGAAATATGCTTTATCCGAAAACTACAATCTAAGCGCAACTTATAATCACAATATTTGGCGACCGTATTATTCGGAATTTAATCCTTTTATGATGCCGACAAATGAGGAAGATACTTTTTATCGTGGAAATATGGATTTGCAGCCGAATCCAAGCGACCGGTTTTCTTTGAAATTGGGAATTAAAAAGAAATATTTTTTCTCTGCAACCTATTTTTTCAGTAACCACGATTATTGGACTTCCTATATCATTGAAGATGGAAAAACCATCAGCACACCTACTAATTTTGACGGTCGTGTTGAGACGCTATCGGGTAATTTTAATACCAATCAAACTTTTTTCAAAAATAAACTGAATGTCAATGTAAACGTTGGAGTTAACTATACGGACAACAGCGATTTCAACAAGAGAAATAAGATCAATGCAAAAGATTATATCACCAACATCACTGGTTCTACCAACATGTCTTACACAAATCTCTTTGAGAAAAACATTAATTTAAATGCGTGGCTTGGTGTTTTTACTCAGAATAATGGGAACTCGAATGGCAATGGAAGTAATGTATACCACACTTTTTCTGCGACCAAAATATTTCCAGTTCTTGAAATGGAAGCAACAGTAAGATTAAATAATATTTTCATGAAACCCTCCTTCGATAGTACAACTTTTGCCCCAATTGGAACCTTCCGAAATGTTGGAGTTTTCGACTGGTATGGCGTCTCTTTTTCCTTAGTTAAAAGATTTGGAAACCAGAAAGTGAAGGAAAATACGAAAACCAATGTCGAGAAAGATGGCGGTGGAGCCAAATAGAATACTAAACATTTTTTTTAGGTGCCAGAAAGATTTCCGCTTCTTAGAGAAACCCGTCCCGCTGTCCGCTGTATCTTTTTCTCCGCTGCGCTGCGAAAAAGGATGCCGCCCCCATCGGGGCTAGAATTTCAGGTGGTTTGTTATTTGAGGAAAAAAGTAAATAACGGCAGAAAATTTTTCAAAATCGATCTTATCGTTTCAGCATTATTGGCAATGTCATTCTGGGTTTGTCGAAGATTTTTCTGCTTTTTTAAATTATTGATAAGGAAATTGGGCCATTTAGTCTTGTGAAATTGGAATTTTTATATAGCTGTCATTGTATAACTTGATTTCTAAAGGTTCTTTTGCATCTTCTATTGATTCGTTGCTTACCTCTTTTCCTGATCCATAATTTATTTCGTAGAAAGGATTTTTGTTAACACCAATTACTGCAATTAATCGGCTGCCTCTTTCTATTTTTTTACTTATAAATTCATTGTTTTTTATTTGTATAGTGGCTTTCTTGTTAGGAATGAGTAATTTTCTTTTTTCAGGATTTTGGGAATAACTGGCTCTTCCTACATAGCTGGAAAGTAGAAAATATTTTCCGTCTGGTAAAAGCTCATATAGTTTTATATTAAGGTCAACATCTTTTTTATTGACTGAAATTTTAAAATTCCCAGAAAAATTTCCAGAAAACTCAAATGGCTTCTCAAAAATATTTGTTGAAAATGTCAAACTATTTTTATTATAAATTGTACTGCCTAAAATTTTCACTTCTTGTTTTATTAATTCACCGGCATCGCTTCTATCTTCGAAATTAATATTCAGTTTTGAAAAACCACTCTTTTTTGAGTTTGATTGAGATAAGACAAATTGATTATTCTGGTTTTGAAGATAAAACCTTAATTGATGTTCATCGAAATTTTCAATTGATGGAGTATGTTTCCATTGATTGGTTCCCATCACTTGATAATTAATTTTATCCTTGAAAAAAGTTGGTTTATTTTTTTCTTTCAACACATAATCAAACCATTCCATACAGATTTCATTCAGGTCAATTTTTGCAATAGGGGCAATTTTGTATCCTAATAATTCATTTTTGATGTAACCTTGTGCTCCGGAATGATCGTAAGGACCAATTATTAAATAATGATTGGCGTTTCTGTTATATTTATAATGATTTCGAAAATAATATAATGCTCCTAACTGATCTGAATCATAATATCCAGTTATTGTTAAAATAGGGATATTAATTTTTGAAAATTCCTCTTTGTAAGGAATCATATTTTTCCAATATTGATCATATCTCGGGTGTTGCAGCCAACGTTGAAAAACTTCATTTCTGTTTCCGCTAATAGAATCTAATTTATTGAAAGGAAGTCCACTTATGTACCATTTTTTATAAATTGAATTCCACTTTTCTTCATTCCTGAAATTTGCAGCATCCGTGGTGTTATTGTTTGTAACATAATTTAGCCATCTTAAAGAATATGAACCAAAGACGTTGTTATTCATAGGGAAATCCATAGAACCAATTCCCACAGAGGCTTGAGGAATTATGGTTTTAAGAGCTGGATGTAATTTTTTGGCTGCTGCCCATTGACTGAAACCTAAATAACTTCCTCCAATCATTCCAACTTTACCATTGCTCCAGGGTTGCTTTATAATCCAGTCAATTACCTCATTAATATCTTCTTGCTCATGCTCAAAAGGTTCAATTTTATCAGTGCTTAAATGTTTTCCACGAGTATAAATGTATACGCAGTTATAGCCATAACTTGCCCTCACTTTAGCATCATTGATATCATCTTCATCAGCATAAATTGTATTGATGATAATTGTAGATTCCGGGTTTTTAATTTTATTATTTATTACTACTCTGACAGATATATCGCGATTGGATTTGTTTTTTATCAAGATACTGTCTTTGACCGTAAAGTTTTCCGCGTCAAATTCTTTTAAATATTCATTTGCCAGGTGAAAAGATTTATTTGCTACAATATAACCGTTGTAGTCTCTGCAAAGTTTCAAAGCAGTTTTTACATCAACACTATCTTTTCCGATAAACTCTTTTTGCAGCAAATCTATAAGTCCTTTCCTTATTTTATCACTATCACCTTTAAAATACAGTGGTAAAATAATTTGTGATTTAGCAGGTAATGTTTCATATTTTTTTTTGAATTCAGTCTTATAGATATATTCAAAATTATTTTTGGCAGCTGGATTAATAATGGTTTTAATATAAATCTCATGTTGTGTCCCCATAGCATTTGCAATCGTAGAATTGCTGTCCATGTAAATACTTCTAACCGAATCCAACTCCGTAAGTGCTAAATCATATTTACCAGCGACAATGCTGATCCTATATATATTATCGTAATAGGTTGACTTATCTTTTTCATCATATTTTTGGAGAATTTTAGACGTGAGATGTTGTACCAAGCTCTCAATTTGATTAAAATCGATTTTCTCAGAAAATTGTTTTATGGCGATTTTTTGAGAAAATGATAACCCATAAAGTAGAATTAAAAAGAAAGAAAAATAGTGCTTCATTATTTGATTATAAAAAAATCAGTAATTTAGTTTTCGTGGTCTTTTTCCAATAGTTTGATGTAAAAGGACGGTAAAGTTCCAGTAGTTCGTTTAAAAGCATTCGAAAATGATTCTGAATTACTAAATCCAACTTCACTTGCAATAGCACTAATTGTGTATTTTCTTAATTTTTTGTCATTTTTTAGTTCTAGAAGAATGTAATTAATTCTTAACTCGTTTAAATATTGAGAGAAATTTTTTCCTTTTTCCTCATTTATAAATTTGGACAGATAGTCACGGTTGGTATCTAAATCTTCAGCAAGTTTACCTAACGTTAGATTGTTTTGTATAAAACCTTTACTACTTTCAAAATGAGTTATTTTAGTCTTTATGTCGTGGTAATTCTCTTCAGATAAAGTGCTTCTGTTTTTTTGATTATTATTTAATCTATTCTCACCACTTTCTACGATTCGTACTTTATTACTATTCTCAATTTCTACATTCTCCAGAAGAATAACAGCTTGCTTCTGATATCGTCGTAATCTCTCTCGCGTACGGAAATATATAACTGTCAAGACAAGAACTAATAGTGAACTAAATAGAAGAAACCACTGCAACGAATTGTTTTTATTTGCTAGTTTATTAATTAGCAGCTCTTTATCCTGTAATAATATTGGGGTGTCATATTTTTTGTAAATGTCTTTCGCAATATATTTGTTGTTATGAGCCATTACACTATCAGCATAAAACAAATGATTAATATATTTCAATTGTTCAACCTGATTTCCATCTTTTTTAAAATAATCTATTAGTCTTTCATATCCGTCACGGGTTACAGGTAGAAATTTATTTAACGCAAAAGATAAGGAGTCAGTCTTTAAAAAATAATTGATCGCTTCTTTTTCTTTTTGCGTTTGATCATAAGTCTTACCAAGGAAATAATAGGAGATTGCTAAATTTTCATAATCCTTATTCTTTAATAACTCCTTTTCTACGGATAAAAAACTTTTAATCGCCTCTTTATAATTTTTTAAATAGAAGTTTGAAACCCCATCGGACAGTATAAAGTAAGTGTAATAGGTATAATCCTTATATTTATGACATTCTTTTAAACCTAAATTGGAGTAAAATCTACTTTTATTATAGTCTTCATTTTTGCTGTAGCTGTTTGATAGAGAAAAGATAGATCCTATGTAGTTTTTTGTATCTCCATTATTGTTATTGTTAATTTTGTTTTTTTCATATCGATAATATTCTATAAAGAGAGGAAGCGCTTCCTCATTTTCGCCTGTAGCAGTTTTTAGAATACCAATAAGTTTTTTTACGTAAAAAAATTGATCTTTATTTTTATCTTTCGCCAGTTTTTGTGCCGAAATGAAATAATCGAGTGCATCCGAATACTTAAAGTCATAATATAATAGGGTCCCTTTTATGATATGTGCTTTTGCAGGATATTCATTTGAAATAAAATTTTTCGTCATTTGCAATAGAGAATCAGCAAAAGGATGTCCATTTTCAGAAGCAAGACCTTTCACATGTGCTAGTTTATAATAACCATCATAAATTAAATTAGAATTTTTGGTCATTTTACCTTTACGAAGAATTGCATTTGCATACAGTTCTGATTTAACATTATCAATTCGGAATACCTTATCATAGGATTCAGTAAGCTCCTTCCCACTTGTATTTTTAAGGGAATCTGGAATCTTAAAACCTACTACACTTTGGCTGAATATAAGATTATAGCATAAAATAAGTAGAATCGTTAACTGTTTTTTCCACATTTCACAAAATTTTTACAATAGTACAGATTTTAACTACAAATTGTTTGTCTAATATGAAAGTAATTTTTATTTAATTAAAAATCAGCGAAGTAAATTATTGTTTTAACTCTGTTTTTTATAAATTGTTGGATGCATCGAAAAAGATACAAACACTTTTCATCAAATAAACTAAAAAGGCAATGTTTTACAAAGTGCTACAAAGACAAAGGTTTTGAAATTATAGTATTCTCTACAGACAGGACACTAGATATTGCTAACTGGCGGAAAACCGTTGATAAAAACAATCTATCTTGGCAAAATGTTTTGGATGAAAATGGGGTAGAAGCAAAGAAATATAATATCAATCAATTTCCCACAACATTTCTTTTAGATGCGGAGGGAAATATTATTAAAAAAAATATTTCGCCAGAAGAATTAGCACAGTTTTTAGAGGAAAATCTTAAAAATTAAGAGTTAATATTTTAAATTTAAAACACGTCATTTTTGTAATTGTATCGTACAAATGACTTAATATCAACAATATAATAATATTATATCCCAAGATTTATCAATTTCGATATCCATTTTATCTTTTCTTCAAATATTAACATTAAGTTTGAAATGTCAGTAATAACGCGAGATAATTTAAAACATTTTAATTAAACCATTTTAATGATTAAAAAATGAAAATGAAAAAAAATAAAAAAAGACTATTTCTTTATCTTTTATTTTTTGCAGTATTTACTTATTCATGCAACAATAAGCAAACCGTCAAGATTGTTGGGGATATCCCCAATCTTCCGGATGGTACCGTTTATTTATTTAAATGGTCTATGCTCGATAAAATAGATAGTGCAGCAACTTCAAAAGGACACTTTGAAATGAATTACGAAGTGAAAGACGAGTTGCCCTTCTATATTGGCATATTTCACAGAGACAAAAAGAACGTTCAGAGGGTTATATCATATACTACCAATGTCCCTAAATGGGGGTCTCCAACTTTTATGACAGATCCTGTAATAAAAATAAAAGGAAACCTTATAGAATATACTCCTGGAAATATTATAACTTCTCCAGACGTAATCTTTGCGGATATCTCCATCTCTAAAATACAGGCAGGCAGGCAAACGGAGGCATTATTTAATACCGGCGACCCAATTTTTACAAACAACACTCCCGGCAATGTAAATATGATAAAAGAAAAACTCAAAAAATATCCTTTTTCATATCATATCCTTTATAAGCTTATTGATAATAAAACTGTTTTTAACAGCCATCAGACTGATGATTTTCTCAAATTGTTTGATGATAATATTAAGCAGAGCAAACCATATAAAGAACTTTTAGAATACAATAATAAAGCAAAAGAAATTGGAAAAATAACATTTCCTCTATTAGAAAATACACAGGGAAATAGAGTTGCTATGTTGGATCCTCATTATAAAAAACACCTCATTGTTTTTTGGGCAAGTTGGTGTGGTCCTTGCAGATTGGAGATTCCTATGCTTAAAAAAGCATATGATCGCAATGGAGAAAACATAGAATTTATTTCTATCTCTACGGATGATGATAAAAACTCATGGAAAAATGCACTTTTGAAAGAACAAATGCCTTGGAAGCAGCTCCTTATAGACAAGAAAAACCCGTCTTTTAACGATTTGCAAATATTACTGAAATTCAATACAGCCATTCCTTATACGGTATTAGTTGATAGTAATCTGAAAATTTTGGGATCTTCTACCGGACTTTCTTCCGAACAGTATTTGCTTAAGCTGATTAAAAAACAATGAATTTCCCAATCTATTAAGCAACTAGAAGTCGATATCCAATATAATTAGATATTTTCAATTTTGGTGTACCTAGTTTGTTTGTATAATACTGAGGATATACTCACAGTTGAAATATAAAATACAGCGGCATCCGAACAGCTTAATCGATCACTGAAAATATCAAATATTTGTACGATGGAAAATTTTAAAAAAAATTTCGAAAAAGGAGTTATAACCTTAGAATCGTCAATATATACTACGGCAAAATAATCCAAAATTTTGCCGAAACTACAAGAGAAGGAAGCCAACTTTTAGGTTTAAAAGGCGGTGCAGAAAATTTAGGATTTGGAAATTTGATTGATTGCAATACAAAAATATAAAACCTAAATACAAGAAAATTTATTAATTTCTGAGCTGAGTTTTCACTATTTTAATTTATAAATCTTGTAATGCCATATCTATAAAACACTAAATGTCAAACATTTAAGTAATTAATATCCCAAGATTTATCAATTTCGATATAGCTTTCATCTTTGCTCCAAATATTAATGTTAAGTTTGAAAGATCAATAATGGCAAAAACAAATAAAACATTTTTATGAAAAAAATATTTTCAGCTTTAATGCTTTTTTCGTTTTTAATTTCATTTTCTCAATACCGGTTTCATTACAGATATAGTTTTATACCAGACGGTAATAAAAAAGATTCCATCGTTCAAGATATCATGACCCTCGATGTTGATCTCAGCAAAAAAGAATCTAATTTTTATAATGATGCCAAAAGATATAATGACTCAATTTTAAGTAAAAATGGAGCAGCAGCGGTACAAAGGCTGTTTTTTCTACAACACAATTCTAACCTGACGTATAATATAACCAAAGATTTATTGAAGGACAAAATGATATACCATACAGTTTATTCTGGGATTCGAATGAAAATCACAGAAAAAAGTCGTCCGAAATGGGCTCTCGCGAATGAAGAAAAAAAAATAAGAGACTATCTATGTCAGAAAGCAGAAACAAATTTTAAAGGACGAAATTGGATTGCTTGGTTTACAAAAGAAATTCCGGTTTCTGAAGGTCCATATAAATTTTCGGGATTACCAGGATTGATTGTTGAAATCTATGATGAAGAAAAGAACCACGAATTTAGCTTGGTAGAAGTTAAAAAAAATAAAAATGCAGAATTACATGATTTTTCAAAAAAAGAAAAAGAAATTACCCAAATGCAGTTGAATAAACTTATTGATGATGGGTACAAAGATCCTAATGCAAACATCAAAGAAATGCACATTTCAAACAGTAATTATACATTCCTCCTGAATGATGGAAACATCTTGAAAATTCGAAAAGGCATAAAAAATTTAGACAGTGAACTTTCAAAACAAATGCGGCGTATGACGAATTCTATTGAAATTGAAAAACGGCTTAACTAAATATCCTCATTAAATCTTACCTATAGAAAAGTTTTCATAAAAAGTAACTTTTCAAATTTTTTAAAAAAAATTATGAAATATTTAATAATAATTTGTTTGATTTTACCGGCCATATATTTTTCTCAAGATACTCGATTTACATATCATTATAAATATGTTACAGATACTTTGAACAAAGATGTTAGCACCGATGAAATTGTAGTTTTAGATTTTAATGCCAAAGAAAAAAAATCTGTTTTCACTGGTCTGAAACATATCATCTCTGACTCAACCATGACAGCAAAATCAAGCCTGGGAATTTCATCATTCCCAGACATATCGACAAAAGTGAGATATGTTATTGAAAAAAATCACATCCAAAACTTAATGCATTTTTACACTACTAATCACCTGATTGATCCAGTTTTAAAAGTCAAAGATGATAGAGAGATGAATTGGGAAATTTCAAATGAAAAAGACAGCATATTGGGTTTTGCAGTTCAAAAAGCAACTATTTATTTTGCCGGAAGATATTGGACTGCATGGTACACTGACGAAATCCCTATATCCGATGGACCGTATAAATTCTACGGATTACCTGGCTTAATTTTGAAAATTTCAGATAAAACCAATACCCATCTATTTCAAATTTTATCTGTGAAAAAACAAAGATCTAATTATGTTGTTTTAGAGGACAAAACATACGAAAAAGTTAAACCAACTTCTTTAGCGGTATATAATAGAATTACTGAAGATGAAAGGAAATCCCCACTAGCAACTTTTAGAAACAAGGCTTTTACCGGAGAAATGTATTTTCACAGTAATGAGGAAAAACAAAAATTCTTAAATGAAATTGATAGAAAGGCAAAAGAAATAGAAATTCATGATAATAATCCTATTGAGCTAAATCATTAAATGAATTTTGAAAGGGATTGATAAAATATTAAAACTATGAGTGCTATTCTACTGAGGGTTATCCTTTTTTTATTGCATAAAATAATCTTTTTAATGCTGTGCGTTTTCAGTTTAACAGCATTTGCGCAAAACGCCACCATTTCCTACGAGCTTATTTACAAACCCAATCCGGATCAAAAAGACAAAATAAAAAAGCAGCAATATAAGCTCGATATTTTACAGGGCAAATCAGTTTTCCGTACAGAAACGCGCAGAGCATCTGACTCGCTTATCAATAAAACAGGATTTGGTTCGGGATATAATACAGATCCTTATTTTGAGCTCTATCTGACCAAAGAACAGGATCATGCGGTTATTAAAAAGCATTTTGTTTCACCAATGAGTCGTGACAGATTTTTCATTAAAATCGAAGATCAGTTAAAATGGAAAATTTTACCGGAAACTGCAGTAATTGCAAATTTTAATTGCCAAAAAGCGGAAGTGGAGTACGGTGGTAGAAATTGGTCGGCGTGGTTTACTAAAGAAATTGCAGTTTCAGAAGGCCCTTATTATTTTCATGGACTTCCGGGTCTTATTTTGCAAATTCAGGATGAGCGGGAAGATTATATTTTCACAGCCACGGAGATAAAAAACTTAGCGGATCATTCCTTGTATGAAACAGAAAACGGTAAACAGATAACCTGGAATCAATTTAATAAGATATTGCAAAATTATTTTGACAGCCCTTATTCCTTTGCAAAAACGAAAGGGATGAAAGTTGTTCAAGATAACGGAAACGGTGGTACTGTTGAGATTAATTACCGGGAAAGAACAAAAGAAACACAGAAAATGCTGTTGGAAAACAACAATCCCATTGAGTTGAATTATAAAATCGATTATTAGTAAAAAATAATTTCAATCGTATTTTTATGGATTTTAACTTTAGCTGAGCATTTTATAGGTTCTATAAGACCCACTTTATGAATAATTTTATGAAAAAAATACTTTTCGTGCTGCTGTTATCGTCGAAGTTTTTAACAGCACAAAATCTAACATTTGTTTATGAATTAAAATTCAAATCTAATTCTGCCAATGAAAATCTCACGACAGCGATGTATTATTTGGATCGATCAGAAAAGCAATCTGTATTCAGATCGGAGAAGGCAAGACTGTCGGATTCATTAAAAGAGAAAATAGGCTATAAATCTGTAGAAAAAATGACTTATGACCAACTGTACATTGTAAAAAACAAAGAAAATAAGGAAGTCATAAAAAACATTACCACTCCGATGATGAATGACGAATTCTTTTTAACCATCGAAGATCAGCTTGTTTGGGAAGTACTGCCCGAAAAAAGTAAAATGGGCGAGATGGAATGTCAAAAAGCGACTGTGAAATATGGAGGTAGAAATTGGACCGCCTGGTTTGATCCCAAAATACCAGTTCAGGACGGACCCTATATTTTTAATGGATTGCCGGGACTTATTGTGAAAATATCCGATGATAAGGGAGATTATGATTTTAGCCTGGCAGAAATCAAAAATCATAACGGTAATAAAATGTTCAATCTGAGAAAGGGAAAAGAAATAAGTTGGGAAAACTACAACAAATTACAAAAAAATTATTATTCAGATCCGTTTTCTGAAATTAAGAGCAAAGGTGTGAAGTACAAAGTAGCCGACGAAAACGGCAACCCTGTTGACATGAATTTTAAACAGTTAACAGAAAATATTCAAAAGCAGATGAGAGAAAATAATAATCCAATTGAATTAAATCACAAAATAAACTACAAATAAAAACTTCTGAAAATATAGAACTATGCTAAAAATGTGGTATAATTTTCTTGGTTTTTTTCACCAGTTTTAATTTCATAACAGTTATAAATAATACATTGATTTATTAAAGTATAAACGTCAAGATGATTTTTTTTTAATGAAATATGATTTCGAATGAAATAATCACTACTCTTATATAAAATTAAAGCGGAATCCGAAAAGCTAACGAGTAGGTAAAATAATAAAATTAATAAATGAAAGTCTACATTTTAATTCCATTTGTGATTTTTAATTTTTGTAATTCACAAAGCGTAAAATTAAAAATTGTTGATGCTGAAAGCGACCTACCAATATCAAATGCAAGAATTATTCTTTCAAATGAAGTTACTTATAGTAACTCTGATGGTTTCGCATTATTACAAAAGCCGATACAAAATATTTCAATCTCAGCATTCGGTTACAAATCTGAGACAATTTCAAATATAACTACAGAAATTAAGCTTACACCATTATATCAAAGTATTGATGAAGTTCAAATTAAAGCAGTTGACTTTAAAACAATTCTTGAAAATGTTTCTGAAAATTATTCTAAATTATATTTTAATAAAAGTTCGATTTATGACATAGTCTACAAACAAAAAAATATAGAAGACGATAGTATTTATTTTCTTTTAATTGCAGAGGCCAATCTTTGGACTAAATCTAATTTATACAACAGGAAGAAAGCTGATCAAAAAAAATACGATGATTTTATTCAGCTGGAATTAAACAATATTAGATTCTTGAAAATTGCTGATGATAAGAAAGATGAAATGAATAATGCAGATATAAGTGCTTCAAAAGAATTCTTGGGAACGCTTTTTTTCAATTACAGTTTAGAAAAATTTTTAAATTTTTTAAATGGAAAAGGAACCAAATACTCCGGTAATTTGACAAACGAAAATAATGGACTTCAAAACATTTCCTTCAATGCAACTTCCCAATCCGGTATAAAATTATTCGGAAATTTCACCTATAATAAGGTTGATAAAGTGATAACTTATTTTGAATTAAATTATGACCAATCTGTTGTTACTCCGTATAAATTCAAAGATAAAAATAACATTGAGCACGAATTTAAACCCGGAAATGGACAAAATATATTTGAGTTTTACAAGAATGAAGATAAATATATACCTTCATTTTCCAAAACCCAAAGCGATAGTTACATTACAACAGATAATATAAAACATAAAAAGAATTTTTCCAGAGAAATCATTTATCAAAGTTTTTTACCAACGAGGGAACTCGGAGTTAGTAATAAAGTTGATTTCACCAAACAGATTTGGAATAATTTAGTAAATGAAAAACCCAGAGAAGATGTAATTTTATTGACTGTAAAAGAACAAGAATTTTTAAAACAAGATATTAATGAGGAATAAGCTACTTTTTATTTTATTTTTAATCGTAATTTCTTACAACGCTCAAACAAAGAGATTTATTTATGATGTAGAATATAAGAAAGATTCTACGTCAAATGTAAAAACTAAGGAAAATTATCATTTGGATATAAATGGGAAAGCAGTCGATTACTACACCCGAGATTATTTTATTGCTGACTCACTCATTGTAAATAATATTCCTTTTCCAGAAACCTTAAAACTCAAACCCTCCTCAATAGTAACACACATCATTGGGTTTAATAATTTTGAAGAGTATGATTTATTAGAGAACACCATTATAAATTTAAAATCTAAAGACCTTCAATCATGGACGCTCACAAACGAAACGAAAGTAGTTAAAACCTTGAACTTACAAAAAGCTCAAACTTATTGGGGTGGAAGGCATTGGACTGCATGGTTCACCGAGGAAATACCGTTTCAAGTAGGTCCTTATAAATTTCATGGTTTACCTGGTCTAATTGTAGAGTTATTTGATGACAATGGAAATTACAAGTTTGAATTGGTGAATTCTCAAAATCTAAAAAATAACGCCGAGAATCAATATTTAAAAGTAGCAAAGCAAAGAAGTGTGCCGGTAAACTGGGAGAAATATAAAAACACAAAATTAAAATACTATCAATCTCCTATTGATTTTATTAAAAATGCTAAGGGTTCATCACAAAAATCGGAATTTTTTCTAAATGATGGCACAATCGTAAATCCCAATAACTCACGCGAAATAAACAAAACGCTTCGGCAGGCAATTAAAAAATTCAATAATCCTATTAACTTAGATAGTGCAATACAATACGATTAATATTTTTAATATGAAAAAGAAATTAACTTTAAGTGGGAACTCATCAACGAGTTTTCAAATATTTTAGATCACAAAGTTCAAAAAGCAACCACTGAATATGGTGGACGAAAATGGAGTGTCTGGTTTGCAGCAGATATTTCCATTCAAGACGGACCGTATAAGTTTAAAAGTTTACCGGGATTGATTTTAAAAGTTGAGGATGAAAAGCAAAATCATATTTTCGAATTGAAAGGAATTCAAAATAGTGAAACTGCTTTTATTTATCCAGATGTAAAAAATTATAGGGAAGTTAATATCACTTTCCCCCAATATGCAAAAGCATATCAAAATTACAGAAAGAACCCCGCGAGCTTAATTGGAAGGATACCTGATCAAAGAAATGCGGACGGTAAATTTCGAACAGGCACAGAAATCATACGGGAAATAGAGAAAAATCTACTTGAAAGAATCAGCAGAGATAATAATATAATAGAAATTGATTTATTAAAGTAATTGCTGGGGAAAAACCGTCTAAAAACTAACGATATGCAAAAAATTATTATCATTATCTCACTTCTATCCTTTCAATTTGGAATATCGCAAACAGTGAGGAATGAATTTGAGTCTAAACAGCCGCAAGATTTAAATGTTCCACCACCACCAAATATTACATTTCCTGCACAATATCCGACAGGAAATAAGAAATTCATTGAGGAAATAAAAGCTAACATTGATAGGACTGGTTTAGAAACAAACAAAACTTATAAAGCCAAAATAATTTTAAAAATTGAAAACGATGGAGAAGTTCTAAATATTTCAACTTATGGAAGTGATGAAAATTTTAATAACGAATTGAAGAAAACAATTCAGAATATTACACAACAAAAAAAATGGACGGCAGGAAAAAACAAACAAGGAGAAAATGTAATTGATATTGTTGCTTTACCAATAGAAATAAAAAGAAAATAAAGAGAAATGGGCGGGATGATGGAGTGTCAGAAAGCGACTGTGAAATATGGAGGTAGAAATTGGATTGCCTGGTTTGATCCCAAAATACCAGTTCAAGACGGAGCCTATTCATAATGGTAATACAATGTTCAATCTGAGAAAAGGAAAAGAAATAAGTTGGGAGAACTACAACAAGTTACAAAAAGATTATTATTCACATCCGTTTTCTGAAATTAAGAGCAAAGGTATGAAGTACAAAGTAGCCGACGAAAACGGCAACCCTGTTGATATGAATTTAAAACAGTTAACGGAAAATATTCAAAAGCAGATGAGAGAAAATAACAATCCCATTGAGTTAAATTATAAGATAGAATATAAAAAATAAACTATTAAATGAAAATTTAGAATATCGATTTATACTTAAAAAAAACATGAATAAAATACTTATCCCAAGCTTTTTCCTGCTTAATACTTATAATTCACCATTAAAGACAAAAAAGCAATCGATTTTAGGCTTAAAATCTGAAGTAACAAATCATTATATCACCGAAAGTTTTACTGGCACAAATTTCAAACTTAAAGATTTGAAATCGATCGCAAAATATTACACGTCCAAAATATCTCAAAAAGGCTTTTCTTACAAATACGAATTGGTTCAAAATATTTACATTATTAAACCGGAATTTAGTGATAATTAAGAACCATCCTTCACTAAAATGGATGATTTTCAAGATCTTATTCCCGGAAATATACAGTCATTAGTTGATGAAAATATTCTCAAATAAAAACATACAATGCAAAAATCTAGTATCCTTTTTATTTTCTCTATAGTATCCGCTTCGTTATTCTCCCAAAATTACAGAATTGGATATGAGTATTCGTTTAAGATGGATTCTTTGAATAGAAATTTAATTGAAAAAGAGTTGATGAATTTAGATATTACGAGAGAAGGTTCCAATTTTTATAGTAACGAAAAATTTATATATGATTCGCTTATAAATGTTGAGATGAAAAGAGCAGAGTCAATGAAATCACGTAATATGGATATTTCAAACATCCCATTAAACTACAAAATTGACTATTCGGTGACCAAAAAATACCCAAATTTTGAAACAAATCTCCACACCGCGATTAACGGTGATGAATTTTCTGTACTTAATACAGATAAATTAAGTTGGAATATTCTGGCTGATAATAAAGAAATTGAAGGTTTCAAAGCCCAAAAAGCAATGACTGAATTTGGCGGAAGAAAATGGATTGCCTGGTTTACTACAGAGATAGCAATCCAAGACGGGCCTTATAAATTTAATGGTTTACCGGGACTAATTCTAAACATTGAAGATGAAAAAGGAGATCATATATTTAAATTTGTAGGAAGTAAAAAAATCACTATAAATCCAACTGTCAATGGTGACTCAAAAGTCAGGCCAGTGGAAATTTCTGCTAAAAAATTCACCCAGATTTGGAAAGAATATACTAATGATCCTACAAAAAAGATACGTCAAATCTTTTCCCAGAATTCAGAAGCAAAACTACAGATGTTTGATAATACAGGAAGGGAGCTTTCAAAGCAGGAAATCCTAAAAATTAGAGATCAACAAGCTAAAGAAAAACTGAAGAGAAATAATAATTTTTTAGAATTATCACTATATCAGTGAAAAAGGCTCAAATTATTAAGTTTAGATTCAATTAAAAACGAGCATTTATCTAAGTCTAATCTAATCTTCGTGAGATAATATTTTCAATTATCTTTCAGTAAAATTTATATTTTCAATATTATGAAAAAACCTCTTTTACCTTTTCTCTTTTTATTAATTAATTATTCAGTTATTCATAGTCAAATTTTCACATATCAATACCAATTTATACCAGATTCAACTGCAACAGAAAAGAAGGTTTCTCAACTAATGATTTTAAACATTGATAAAGATCGATCGGAGTTTTATAGTTTAGAAAAAATGAAAATTGATTCCACACTTTTAGATAGAAGAATTAAGGGAGACAATGATCCCCGATATTCTCAAAGTGAATATATTACGACGTACAGAATTCTTAAATATCCAAATGTTAAAACACTTGATCATAAGCTTACTTTAGGAGTGTCGCCATTTGTATTAAAAGATAACCGTAAGATTAACTGGAAATTAGAATCAGAATTTGCTGAAATACTCGGGTTTAAAGTCCAAAAGGCAACAACAACTTTCGGAGGTAGAAAATGGATTGCTTATTTCACCAGGGATATTCTTTTTACCGATGGACCCTATAAATTTCGTGGATTACCTGGACTTATTGTAAAAGTTGCAGATGAAAAAGACCAACATGTATTTGAATTAATAGGTGTAAAAAACGCTACTGAAAACTTTGTCTATCCCTCCTCCGTCAGTTTAAAAGATCTACCAGCGATAGACTATAAAATGTTTAAAAGAAAGTTTAAAGAATACCGTGATAATCCAGCAGCAGATTTACTGGGAAGTATTCCCGATCAGCCTGATCGTAATGGAAATATGAAAACAGGAACAGAACTTTGGTTAGAAATTTCAAAGATAGAAAAAGATAAATTAAAGAAAGATAATAATATCTTAGAAATTGATTTATTAAAACATTAATCTTGTGTCTGTTTTAATCAATCGAAACTTCACTAATCGAAAAAGTAATTGTAAAAAGTACAATGACAAACAAACCTATAATTCTATTAATATTTTCCCTAATTTTAATTTCTTCCGCACTTCAGGCTCAACGAGTTAGGTTTTATTACAACTACAAATCCATTCCTGATTCACTGAATAAACAAAATGTTTTGGATGAATTAATGGTTCTGGAACTTGATATAGATAAAAAGGAATCTGTTTTCTTTTCTCAAATCAAATTAAAATCAGATTCAGTAATGGCAGCAAATACAATTAAAGGAAATTGGATGATGCCGAATTCATCTATTAGAACTCAATATGTAATAGAAAAGAAATTAGAACATAAAGAAATTTTTTTCTACACGCGCAATCATACGATAGTTCCAGTTTCTAAGGTTAAGGATCAACGCAAATTTGACTGGAAAATCACCAATGAGAAAGATAGTGTGTTGATCTATTCAGTTCAAAAAGCAACTACGGAGTTTGGCGGTAGAATTTGGAATGCCTGGTTTACAAATGATATCCCTTTTTCTGATGGACCTTACAAATTTTCCGGATTACCAGGTTTAATTCTTAAAATTTCTGATGTCACTAACAGTCACAATTTTGAGCTGTTTGGCCTTGAAAAAATAGAATCTAATGCCTACAAATTATTGGGTCAAAAATCATATCTTCAGGCTATGAATCTGTCCTTCGATTCCTATTTTAAGTCAGTGTTAGCTGATCGAAAAGAACCCGGACTTCTTTTAAAACAAAAAGTTTTTCGAGGAGAAGTTTATTTTAAGGATGAAGAAGATAAACAAAAGTACTTGAGAGATAATGAGGCTCATGCTCAGGAAGAACTTGCAAAAGATAATAATCAGATTGAAATTTTACTCTAACAATTTTCAAATTTCAAAAATTTAATAACTATTTATGTTAAAAACATTTCCTATAAAATTAAAAATAGGCTTATTATTTTTCTTTATGTGTAAGTTTTCTTATGCTCAAGATATTAGAGTTTTTTATAAAATGAGTTATAAAAGTGACTCCACTGCAAGTAAATTGTACGATAAAATTATGATTTTAGATAGCAACAAGGATTATGACTTGTTCCACTCCTATCGAATGTACAAAAGTGATTCTATTACGGAAGTAAGTAATAAAAAATCATTTGAAAGTGGCGATAAATTCATAGATTACGATTTTACTGTTAAAATAGATCGCAATAAAAAGGTGATTGATAAGTTTTATAGAATTCTTTTTGGGAATGTTTTTAAAACAAGTGAGAATATAACAATGCTGAATTGGAAAGTACAATCTGCAACAAAACAAATTGGTAATTTTAACTGCCAAAAAGCTACTTTGAACTATAAGGGACGTGAATGGATCGCTTGGTTTACTACCGATATTTCATTGCAAAAGGGACCCTATGTGTTTCAAGGATTGCCTGGATTAATTATTTATATGGCAGACACCAAGAATAATTTTGAATTTACGTTTGAAAAATTACAAAACAATAAAACAATTTTATTCAATGAAAAAACGGCAACTTTAATTAGCAAATTGCAACTTAATAAACTCTATCTCGATTTTTATTATGACCCATTTAAAGAGGCTAAATTAAGCGATGATGGGATTAGAATTGAAACAAATACGGGTGAAGTAAAGAATCCAGACTTTCGTACTATGACAAACAGGATACAATCAGATATCAAACGTTACAATAATCCCATTGAATTGTCTGAAATTATAAATTTTCCATAATTTATGTTTTTGTATGCGGACAATTATATTAAAAAATTAGTTAATCTCTGCTTTTAAGAATATAATTGTAAAATAATAAACAGCAACGAGAACGCGCTTTCGCCGCTTAGTGAGAATCTGGAACAACCATTCACAAAATTCCCCAAACAAACCTCTCATTCCCCGACAGATCCTTCATCAACTCCACTTCAGACAAAACATCAGTAAAAAGTTCCAGCGTCTCTTTTCCCAATTTTTGGTTGATTTCCAGAAAAACCAAACCATTTTCTGCGAGGTGATTTTTGCAGTCTTCAGCAATTTTTTCATAGAAAATTAAAGCGTTTGAAGTTGGAGAAAATAACGCCATTTTCGGCTCAAACTCTTTTACAGAATCTGCGATTTCATCTTCTTCCTCCATCCCGATATAAGGCGGATTCGAAATAATAACGTCATAAATTTCAGTCAAATTTCCGGTCAGATAATCCTGATGGATAAAATGAATTTCAGCCTGATAAAAATCTGCATTTCTTCTGGCCGTTTTCAAAGCGTTTTCAGAAAAATCAATAGCCGAAACTTCCGCGTTGGGAAAATGTTTCTTTAAAACAACCGGAATAATCCCGGAACCGGTTCCAATATCCAAAATTTTAAATGCTTCCGACTTCCGACTTCCAGCCTTTATCTTCGCAATCGCGAACTCCAGAAGTTCTTCTGTTTCAGGTCTTGGGATGAGAACATGTTCATCTACGAAAAATGTCAGACCGTAAAATTCGGTTTCACCCAAAATCTGCTGATAAGGTTTTCCCGATTTTAATTCATCAATGATCCTTTGAAAGTCTTCTGATTGTTTCTCCTGAACCTCATTATTCATCGCTTTCCTCAGTTCAACCTGATTCAGGTCCATCAGATTTTGCACGAAAATACCGAACAAAACTGAACTTTCAGAATCGCTGTATAGTTCAGAAACCTGTTCTTTAAAATAGATTTTGTATTCCCTTAGAGTCATTGTATGTTTTTCGGAATTTTTAAAATATAAATCCTTTTTTTCAAATGCAAAGATAGACTCTTTAAAAAAAATGAGAAAACGGCTGTCAAAAAGGAAAATGTCTTTTAATTAAAAGAAAGATTTGAATATTTTCACTATTTTTGGGAAAATTTGTGATATTAATAAAATGAAGAAATATTTGATGCTTACTTTTTCCGCATTAGTAATCATTTCCTGCGGTTCTTCCAGGAACGTGGTGGTAAAAAGAGAAATCCCTACAAAGACGGTGAAAAAGGCAGACAATTTGAAAACATTGGAGTCTAATTATTCGGGGAAAAACTCAAATGTTGTTAATGAATTATTGAAAGATGCTCAGAAATATTTGGGCGCGCCCTATAAATATGCAGGGAATACTTCCGCCGGTTTCGATTGCTCGGGATTAGTGACCAAAGTTTTTGATGAAAACAGTTACAAACTTCCCAGAAGATCTGAAGAACAGTCAAACCAGGGAATTTCTATTAAAATCAATGAAGCTAAACCCGGTGATTTAGTCTTTTTTGCAACCTCAGGCGGAAATAGAGTTAACCATGTCGGAATCGTTCACGATATTGGAAATGATGGCGAAGTTAAGTTCATTCATTCCTCCACTTCGAAAGGAGTTATTATTTCTTCACTTAACGAAAAATACTGGAACAATGCTTACCTTTTCGCCAGAAGAGTTTTGTAAATTTGCCCTTATTCAAAAATTAAAAATTCAACAATAAATATGTTACAACAAACGATAGAAAATATTTGGGACAACCGGGAACTGTTACAAAATGATGACAGCAAAGCATCAATCCGTGAAGTAATCCGACAATTAGATTTAGGAGAACTCAGAGTTGCCGAACCTACGGACAATGGCTGGAAAGTGAACGAATGGGTAAAGAAAGCTGTGGTCATGTATTTCCCAATCCAAAAAATGGAAACCATTGAAGTAGGTCCGTTTGAATTTCACGACAAAATGCCTTTGAAAAGAGGCTATGCGGAAAAAGGCGTTCGTGTAGTTCCGCACGCGGTGGCAAGAGAAGGTGCTTATATTGCGCCAGGTGTAATTTTGATGCCATCTTATGTGAATATCGGAGCTTATGTAGATTCAGGAACCATGGTCGATACCTGGGCAACGGTTGGAAGTTGTGCGCAAATCGGAAAAGACGTTCACTTAAGCGGTGGAGTAGGAATTGGTGGGGTTTTAGAACCTTTGCAGGCCGCTCCGGTAATTATCGAAGATAATGTTTTCGTTGGTTCAAGATGTATCGTTGTAGAAGGAGTTCATGTAGAAAGAGAAGCGGTTTTGGGAGCAAATGTTGTTTTAACGGCATCCACAAAAATTATCGATGTAACCGGTGATACGCCAGTAGAAATTAAAGGAAGAGTTCCTGCCCGTTCGGTAGTGATTCCCGGAAGTTATACGAAACAGTTTCCTGCTGGGGAATTTCAGGTTCCATGTGCTTTGATTATTGGTCAGAGAAAAGAATCGACTGACAAAAAAACCTCTCTTAACGATGCTTTAAGAGAAAATAATGTTGCGGTTTAAATTTTATACACTGCTTAAAATTGAAAGATAAATTCTTAAAATTCATATCAAATCCCAAATATATTTTTGGGATTTATTTTCTTGTTTCTGCTTTATCGGCCATGGCGAAATACCGCGGCGGACCGGAAAAGTATAATAATTACATGATTTTCAAAAATGTTTTTACCAATACTTTGGCACAGAAAAACATCTATCTGTTGTATCCGGATGTGCATTTTGATTCCAATCATTACGGTATTTTATTCAGCCTATTAATTGCGCCTTTCGCCATTTTACCCGATTGGTTGGGAATTGTCTTATGGAATATTGCCAATACTTTCGTTTTTGTTTTTGCCATTCATAAGCTGCCGTTCTCTAATCCGAAAAAAGCATTTTTTGCCTGGTTATGTTTGCAGGAATTCATTACTGCGGCGGTGAGTCTTCAGTTTAATATTGCTTTGACCGGTTTATTAATGTTGTCGGCGGTTTATATTTATGAACGGAAAGAAACGCAGTCAGCGATTTCCATTTTAATAGGATTTTTTGTGAAACTCTACGGAATTGCCGGGCTTTCTTCTTTCTTATTTATTAAGAATAAATGGAAATTCATCTTTTCTTTTTTAGGATTCGGTATTTTATTTCTGATCTTGCCAATGTTGATTTCTAGTCCGCATTTTGGGCTTCAGTCTTATGCAGATTGGTTTCATTCATTGTCAGAGAAAAATGCAGCGAATCAGGTTTTAGGAAACAGACAGGACTATTCTCTGATGGGAATTGTGAGACGGATTTCGGGACACGCCGATATTTCCAATCTGGTTTTTCTCCTTCCCGGAATGGCCGTTTTCGCTCTTCCTTATTTACGGATAAAACAATATAAAAATCTTTCGTTTCAGTTGATGATTTTAGCGTCGACCCTTTTGTTCATTGTTCTCTTCAGTTCCAGTTCAGAATCGCCGACTTTTATTATCGCCGTTTCGGGCGTGATGATTTGGTTCATCATGCAAAAAGAAAGATCACCATTAATAATTGGTTTATTAATCTTTGTCATCATCTTAACCTGTTTTTCATTTTCGGATTTATTTCCCCAATTCATTAAGGATAATTATATTATGAAATATTCCTTAAAAGCATTACCTTGTTGCATCGTTTGGTTCCGGATTATTTACGAATTGCTGACCAAAGATTTCGAAAAAGATTATCAATTAGATTAATTAAATTTCAGCCGTGAAGAAGATTTCCATCGTCATTCCCGCTCATAATGAAGAAGAGAATGTTGCTTTGATTCACCAGAGAATCAAAAAAGTTTTCGCTAAAATCGAAAATTACCGTTTTGAAATCATCTTTGTAAATGATGGAAGCCGTGATCAGACTCAAACAAAAATTGAAGATTTATCCCGTGAATTTGAAGAAGTAAAATACATTGAATTTTCCAGAAATTTCGGGCATCAGCCTGCCGTAAAAGCCGGAATGGATCTCTCTACCGGAAACGCTGTAATATCAATGGATGCCGATTTGCAACATCCGCCTGAACTCATTCCCGACATGATAAAAAAATGGGAAGAAGGATTTGATATCATTTACACGATACGAACTTATCCTAAACAAATTTCTGCTTTTAAAAGAAAAACGTCTACGATCTATTATAAGTTTTTATCCGCGATATCCGATGTTAATCTTTCTGAAGGTGGCGGTTCCGACTTTCGGTTAATGGATGCCTCGGTGGTCGGTGTTGTGCGGAATATGAATGAAGCGGATATTTTTCTCCGGGGATTATCGAACTGGATGGGTTTCAGGCGAGCCGGAATTCGTTTTACCGCAGGTGAACGGGCGTTTGGTGAAAGCAGTTATGATCTTAAAAAAATGATGAAGTTTGCCTTTACAGGAATTACAGCGTTCAGTGTTAAACCATTGTATTTGGCGGCGTATCTTGGATTCATTTTCTCAGTTTTTTCTATTTTCGGATACGGAATTTATGTGGTTCATTCTTTTATTACGAAAACTGAAATTTCCGGCTGGGCTTCCTTAATTATGACCGTTGTTTTTTTTGGCGGTTTACAGTTAATCATTATGGGAATCATCGGCATTTATCTGGGCAAAATTTTCAAACAGGTAAAAGAAAGACCGAATTATATCATCCGTTCCAAAAATTTTTAACAATGGTTTTACTCAGTTTTGATATTGAAGAATTTGATATGCCTTTCGAATACAAAGGCGATATTTCCTTTGAGGAGCAGCTTTCAATTTCGAGAAAAGGACTACAGAATATATTGGAACTTCTGAAAAAATACAACGCGAAAGCTACTTTTTTTTCAACGGTTGTTTTTGCGGAAAATAATAAAGATTTAATTGTCCAGCTTTTAGAAGAAGGTCACGAATTGGCTTCTCATACTTGGTTTCATTCAAAATTTGAAATTGAAGATCTGAAAAAATCCCGTGAAAGATTAATGGAACTTTTTAATACCGAAATTACCGGACTTCGAATGCCGAGAATGATGAAAGTGGATGAAAAAGAAGTTGAAAAAGCCGGTTATTCCTACAATTCATCGGTCAACCCAACCTTTCTTCCCGGAAGATACAATAATTTAAAAGTATCGCGAACCTATTTTAAAGAAGGCGACGTTCTACAGATTCCGGCTTCTGTTTCTCCGAATTTCAGGATTCCGTTATTTTGGCTGAGTTTCCATAATTTCCCTTTAAATTTCTATAAAAAACTGGCGAAAGATGTTCTGAAAAAAGACAACTATCTGAATATTTATTTTCATCCTTGGGAGTTTGCAGAAATTAAAGACGGGAAATTTAAACTTCCCGGATTTACAACCAAAAATTCAGGAAAAGAAATGATCGAAAGGTTTGATCAGTTTCTATTTTGGCTAAAAAATTCCGGCTGTCAGTTCGGAACTTTTCAGGAATTTCAAAAAAATATTTCATCATGAAAATTGCTTTTGATGCGAAACGTTTCTTTAATAACAGTTCGGGTTTAGGAAACTATTCCCGCGATTTGGTAAGGATTTTGGCGACCTCTTTTCCTGAAAATGACTATATTCTTTTCAATGAAAATCAGTCTGAGAAAGGAAAGGATATTTTAAATTTACCCAGTGTTTTTTTTGTCGAAACTTCTAAAGGAACGATGTCGCGGCAATTTAAAATGGGAATAGACGCGCAAAAAACAAACGCCGGTATTTTCCACGGCCTTTCCGGTGAACTGCCTTTAAAATGGACGGATCAACCGATTAAAAAAATCGTCACCATTCATGATTTGATTTTCATGAGATATCCGCAGTATTATTCTTTTTTCGACCGGATGATTCATTTCTGGAAATTTAAAAGAGCCTCCGTTCAGGCGGATGTTATTATTGCCATTTCTGAACAGACGAAAAGAGATATTATTAAATTCTTAAAAGTTCCGGAAGAAAAAATCCGAGTTGTTTACCAAGGTTGTCATCACGCTTTCAAGGAAAATCAAAGTGAAGAATTTTTAATTTCAGTTAAGGAAAAATATCTTTTACCGGAAAGATTCATCCTGAATGTTGGAACCATCGAAGAACGTAAAAATTTACTAAATGTGGTGAAAGCGGTTAACGGAACAAAAATTCCTTTGGTCGTCGTCGGTAAGAAAACGAAGTACTTTAAGAAAATAGAAAAGTATATCCTCAAGCATCAATTGAAGAGCCAGATTATCTTTCTGGAAAATGTTTCAATGGATGAGCTTGCGGCAATTTTTAAACTCGCAGATATTTTCGTTTATCCCAGTTTTTTTGAAGGTTTCGGGATTCCTGTGATCGAAGCTCTTTTCTCTGAAACACCGGTTATTACAAGTAATGTAAGTTGTCTTCCGGAAGCTGGAGGAAAAGATTCAGTTTATATTAACCCTCATAATGTTGAAGATATCAAAGCAAAAATTCTGTTTCTCTGGAGTAACGAATCCGAAAGAAAACGTCGGGCAGAAAAAAGTTTGGTATTCGTTCAAAAATTTAATGATGAAAATATCGCGCAGGATTTGATGAGTGTTTACCGGCAGATTCTTTAGGTAACCAAAAGAAATATTCAAAACAGAAATTATTTTACAATCAACAAAACAGGATGAAAAATATTTTACTATTTGCTTTTTTTATAGTGTCCACGTTCCTGTATTCGCAGGATGAGAAACAAAGATTCGAACAAACGCAAACCAAAGAACTGGTTTCCAATGCCGCTTATAACAACGCTCTGAACGAAATGCAGAGCAGTGCGGACAAGAGTACTAAAGAAAAAATAAAACAGGTGGACGAACAGTTCGAACTGAACTTCAGTAAAAAAGCAAAATATGAAACCAGGTTGAAATTATTGCTGCAAAAGAAAACAGACGCGAATGAGAAATTAATGCGGGCTAAATCAGATGCAGAAAAGGAAAAGTTTAAAGAAAAAATATCGGAACTCCATGTTGATATCGATAAGTTAAAGAAGAAATTGGTGGAAAATGAAGTCGAATTAAAAACCCTTCAAAATTTCTATAATAAGTTGAAGAAATAAATTATTATCAAATTTAGTATCTGTTTATCAGGTGTTTATGTTTTTATAAAAAATATATCTTGCACATTCGGAAATTTATCAGCTATATTTGCACAGTTAAAATAACATGAAAAATACAACCGCTTTATTCCATCATTATCATCTCATCTAAAGACGAGTTGATTTAATGTGGTCCAAAGTGGCTAAAATAATAATAAACCGTCTGAGCAAAGACGGTTTTTTTTGTTTAAAAAATTAAGACATTTGTTCAGACCCAATCCCAAAACTGAAGATGAACAAATTAAAGATCGCCATCCAGAAAACCGGACGGTTAAGCGAAAAATCTCTTGAACTATTAAAAGAATGCGGTATTAAAATCCCGGATTTTAAAAGCAAACTCAAAAACTCAGCTACTAATTTTCCGCTGGAAATTCTTTTCCTCCGCGATGATGATATTCCAAAATATGTAGAACAGGGCATCGTCGATATCGGGATCATTGGAGAAAATGAAGTGCTAGAACAAGGCAAAAATGTAGAGGTAGTGAGAAAGCTGGGTTTTGCCAACTGCCGGTTGTCATTGGCTATTCCAAAAGAGCAGGACTATTCTGATCTCAGCTTTTTCAACCAGAAGAAAATCGCGACTTCTTATCCAAACATTGTTAAAAATTATTTCGAAAAAAATAATATTGAGGCAGAAATTGTTGAGATTTCAGGAAGTGTGGAAATTGCGCCAAGTATTGGTTTAGCAGATACGATAGCGGATTTGGTGAGTTCCGGAAGTACACTTTTGCACAATGGTTTGAAAGAAGTGGAGCAGGTTTTAAAGAGTGAAGCCGTTTTGATTTCCAGTCAAAATCTTCCCGAAGATATTTCCGTTATTTTAGAATCTTTCCTGTTCCGAATTCAGGCAGTTATCAATTCTCGGGAAAATAAATATATTTTGCTGAATGCCCCGAACGATGCTATTGATAGAATTATTGAAATTTTACCCGGAATGAAATCTCCAACCGTTTTGCCGCTGGCGGAATCTGGATGGAGCAGTATTCACTCGGTAGTTCGTGAAAATGAATTCTGGAAAATTATCGATGAATTAAAAAAATGTGGAGCCGAAGGAATTCTGGTCATCCCAATCGAAAAAATGGTTTTGTGAAAAATTAGAAAGGAGACGATTAGATATTAGACATTAGATGATTAGATATGAAAAATATTATTAAATATCCAGCGCAGAATACCTGGGAAACTCTTTTACAGAGGCCGGTTCTTGAAAAAACTAATTTGAGAAATACCGTTCAGGAAATTTTCATTGAAGTTAGAAATGAAGGTGATTCAGCATTAAAAAAATTCTCGGAAAAATTCGATCGGGTAAACATCGATAATTTATTGGTTGCGAAAGAGGAAATAGAATTGGCTATCAATCAGGTTTCACCGGAATTAAAAGAGGCGGTTTCTCAGGCAAAGGAGAATATTTACCAATTTCACTTTGCTCAGAAAGAGAAATCCGATGAAATTGAAACCATAGAAGGCGTCGTCTGTTGGCGCGAATCCAGAGGGATTGAAAAAGTGGGGTTGTACATTCCTGGCGGAACGGCGCCGCTTTTTTCTACCGTTTTAATGTTGGCCATTCCGGCTCAGATTGCGGGTTGTAAAGAAATTATTTTGTGTACGCCACCGCAAAACGACGGTTCGGTCAATCCCGCGATTTTGTACACGGCAAATCTGTGTGGAATTTCCAAAATATTTAGAGTTGGCGGTGCCCAGGCGATCGCAGCTTTAACTTTTGGAACAGAAAGTATTTCTAAAGCAGATAAAATTTTCGGTCCAGGAAATCAGTATGTTACGCAGGCGAAACAATTGGCCATGGAATATAATGTGGCAATCGATTTGCCGGCGGGTCCAAGTGAGGTTCTGGTGATTGCCGATCAAACTGCAAATCCGGAATTTTGCGCGGCAGATCTATTGTCACAAGCCGAACACGGCACCGATTCTCAGGTGATTTTTATTGCGACAGATGAAACTGTTTTTAATGAAACTTTAAAGGAAATTAAAAAACAGTTATCCGATCTTCCGCGAAACGAAATCGCAAAATCTGCCTTGGAAAAAAGTTCTTTTATCTTAATGGAAAATCTTGATAAATCCATTGAAATGAGTAACTTTTATGCTCCGGAACATTTAATTTTAGCAGTTGATAATCCCAGAGATTCTGTTTCAAAAATCACCAGTGCAGGTTCTGTTTTCCTCGGAAATTATACGCCGGAATCAGCGGGAGATTACGCCAGCGGAACCAATCACACTTTGCCGACGAACGGTTTTGCCAAGAATTACAGCGGCGTTTCGCTCGACAGTTTTGTCAAGAAAATAACCATCCAGGAAATATCAAAAACCGGGATTCAGAATATTGGAAAAACAATAGAAATCATGGCTGCCGCAGAAGGTTTGATGGCTCACAAAAATGCAGTTTCACTTCGCTTAAAATCTTTAGAAAATGGAATTTAATTTAGAAAAAACAATCAGACCGCATTTGGTGGGAATGAAATCCTATTCAACTTCGCGACCGATTGAAAACAAAGACCAGTATATTTTACTGGATGCCAACGAAAATCCTTTCGGCGATTTCAACCGCTATCCGGATGCTGAAAATGTTCGGTTAAAACAAAAACTGGCCGAAATCAATAAGGTTGAAAGCGAAAATTTATTTTTGGGAAACGGAAGTGATGAACTGATCGATTTGATCATGAGAATATTTTGTGATCCGGGAAAAGATTCGGTAATGGTTTTCAATCCTAGTTTCGTGATGTACGAGATTTATGCAAAAATGAATAATGTGGCAGTTGAAAAACTACAATTGAATTCAGACTTTCAGTTGGATAAAAAGGAGTTTGAAAATGCCATTTCGAAATCAAAGGCTAAAATTTTGTTCCTTTGTTCACCCAATAATCCAACGGGAAATTCGATTGATGATTTAGAATATTTTATTCAAAGTTTTAATGGAATCGTAGTGGTGGACGAGGCTTATATTGAGTTTTCGCCTCGGGAATCAACAGTCAGTTTACTGACTCAATATCCGAATTTAATTGTTTTAAAAACGTTGTCAAAAGCTTATGGAATGGCGGGATTAAGAATAGGAGTTGGGATTTCATCAGTCGAAATTGCGGCGTTTTTAAATAGGTTTAAGCCACCTTATAACATCAGTTCAGAAAGTCAGAGACTTGCCTTGCAACAATTGGAAAATGAACAGCAGCACGCAGAAAATATCCAAACAATTTTGGCTGAGAAAGAAAAATTGAAGAAAGGTTTGGAAGAAAATAAAGAGGTTATTAAAATATATCCGTCAGATGCTAATTTCTTTCTGGTAGAATTTAAAAATGCCGAAAAGGTATATCAAAAATTACTGGAAGCTAATATTTATACGAGTCTTCGCCATCCTAAATTAAAAAACTGTCTTCGGTTGAGCGTAGGCAAACCTGCTGAGAATTTAAAAGTTTTAAACGTATTATCAGAAATTTAAATCATGAAAAAAGTATTATTCATCGACCGCGACGGAACTTTAATTATAGAACCGCCTACGGATTTGCAGGTAGATTCTTTAGAGAAACTGGAATTTTATCCTAAAGTCATTCAGAATTTGGCGAAAATTGTCAACGAACTCGACTATGAATTGGTCATGGTGACCAATCAGGACGGTTTGGGAACGGATTCTTTTCCGCATGAAAATTTCCGAATTCCACAGGAGAAAATGCTGAAAACTTTAGAGAATGAAGGGATTGTTTTTTCTGACCTGTTAATTGACAGCAGTTTTGAAACAGAAAATTCACCGAACAGAAAACCGCGAACCGGCTTACTGCAGAAATACATTTACGGAAATTACGATCTGAAAAACTCTTTCGTCATCGGTGACCGAAAAACGGATATAGAACTGGCAAAAAATTTAGGAACGCAATCTATTTTTATTGGAAAGGAAAATTTGGAAGATGCGGAATTAACTACGGAAAGTTGGGACGAAATCTATCAATATTTAAAGCAGATTCCACGCAAAGCCAAGGTCAGCCGAAAAACAAAGGAAACCGAAATTACGGTGGAATTGAATCTGGATGGAAGCGGAAAGTCGAATATCAAAACCGGTTTGGCATTTTTCGATCACATGTTGGAACAGATCTCCAAACACGGAAATTTTGATTTGGATATTTTGGTCAATGGCGATCTGCAGGTCGATGAACATCACACCATCGAAGATACGGCTTTGGTTTTGGGAACCTGTTTTGAACAGGCTTTGGGATCTAAAAAAGGAATAGAAAGATACGCGTTTGCTTTGCCCATGGATGATTGTTTGGCGCAGGTTGCGCTGGATTTTGGCGGACGAAACTGGCTCGTTTGGAATGTAGATTTTAAAAGAGAGAAAATTGGCGATGTTCCGACGGAATTATTTTACCACTTTTTTAAATCGTTTACCGATACCGGAAAATGCAATCTCAATATTCAGTGTGAAGGCGAAAATGAACACCACAAAATTGAATCGATTTTCAAAGCTTTTGCTAAAGTTTTACGCAATGCGGTGAAGCAGGATCAAAATAATTTCTCCATCCCAAGTACCAAAGGAATATTATGATAGCGATCATTGATTACGGTGCGGGAAATGTAAAATCCGTGGAAAATGCCGTAAGAAAATTGGGTTTTAAAACAATCATTACTTCAGATTTTGAAGAAATCCGAAATGCTGAAAAAGTAATTTTTCCCGGAGTTGGAGAAGCTTCTACAGCGATGAATTATTTGAAAGAGAGAAAATTAGATATCTTAATTCCAACGTTGAAGCAGCCGTTTTTGGGAATCTGCTTGGGACAACAGTTATTGTGTGATTATTCGAAAGAGGGAAATACAAAATGTCTCGGGATTTTTGATTTGAAAGTGAAGGAATTTCCCGCCACAGATATTGTTCCGCACATGGGTTGGAATAATTTGCAGAAGATAAAAGGTGACTTGTTAGAAGGAATTTCCGCAGACGATAATTTCTATTTTGTCCACCGTTATTATTGTGAAGTTGGTGAAAACACCACTTCGGAATGTGATTATATTTTGTCATTTTCTGCGACTCTGCAAAAAGACAATTTCTATGGAACGCAGTTTCACCCGGAAAAATCGGGCGATGTGGGTTCCAAGATCCTTGAAAACTTTTTAAAGCTAAAAGTAATAAACTAAAAAACGTAAACCACAAAGTCACAAAGATTAAAACTAATTTAAACTTTTCAGAAGTTAAACTTTCACTTTGTTTTAGAAAATCTGATGTGAATAATGTGTTTAAAAAAGACCAGAAAAACCTTGTGTCTTTGTGGTTTAAATTAAACTTCGACCATTTAGAAAATCTTTGTTTTTCAAACTGATGTGAACTTTTCAGAAGTAAAATTTTCAATTTCTTTTAGAAAACCTAATTTGACTAATGTGTTTAAAAAAGGCCAGAAAAGCTTTGTGACTTTGTGGTTTTAAAAATAAAATAAAAAATGAAACTCATTCCAGCTATAGATATCATCGACGGAAAATGCGTCCGTCTCTCCAAAGGCGATTACGATACCAGGAAAATCTATCATGAAAATCCTTTGGATATTGCCAAAGAATATGAAGCTCACGGAATCCAATATCTGCATTTGGTCGATTTGGATGGCGCAAAAGCCAAAACCATTAAGAATTTAAAAACTTTAGAAATTCTTGCATCTCAAACGAATTTAATTATTGATTTTGGAGGTGGAATAAAAACTATAACCGATTTAGAAAGCGCTTTCAATGCAGGAGCAAATCAAGTCACAATCGGAAGTATCGCCGTGGAAAATCCGGAACTTTGCCAAGAATGGATCACTGAATTTGGCCCAGAAAAATTACTTTTAGGCGCAGACTGTTTAGACCGGAAAATAAAAACTTCGGGTTGGTTAACCAATTCTGATCTGGATGTTCTGGATTTTATTCAATCTTATGAAACGAAAGGATTGAAAGAAGTCATTTGTACTGATATTTCAAAAGACGGAATGCTTCAGGGGCCTTCTTTTGAATTGTATCAAGAAATTTTGAAACAGTCTGAAATCTCCTTAATCGCAAGCGGTGGAATTTCTTCAATGAAGGATCTGGAGGATTTAAAAAAGATCGGCTGTTCCGGAGCAATCATCGGAAAAGCATTGTACGAAGGAAAAATCAGTTTAAAGGAACTTCAAAAATTTAATTAAATGTTGAAAAAAAGAATAATCCCGTGTCTGGATATCAAAGATGGGAAAACCGTGAAAGGAATTCAGTTTGAGGATTTACGCATTGCCGGAGATCCCGTTGAACTCGCCAAAAAATATGTAAAAGAGGGTGCCGATGAATTGGTTTTCCTGGATATTACAGCAACTTTAGAAGGAAGAAAAACATTGATTGAATTGGTGGAAAAACTCAGTTTGGAAATCAATATTCCCTTCACGATTGGTGGCGGAATTTCCTCAGTTAAGGATGTGGAAGCTTTATTAAAAGCCGGGGCGGATAAAATTTCTATTAATTCAGCGGCAGTTCGAAGACCGGAATTGGTTCGGGAAATCGCCCAACAGTTCGGGAATCAATGCGTCGTGGTTGCGATTGATACGAAGAATATTAATGGTGAAGACTATGTTTTCATTAATGGTGGAAAAATTCAAACGGAACTGAAAACTTTGGACTGGGTGAAAACCGTGGCCGATCTCGGAGCCGGAGAAATTTTGCTGACTTCCATGGATTTTGACGGCACGAAAAAAGGTTTCGATATCAGAATGTTGCAGAATGTCGCCGAAGTTTGTCAACTTCCCGTCATCGCTTCCGGCGGCGCAGGAAAAATGGAGGATTTTACCGAAGTTTTTACCAAAACAAAAGTGACCGGAGCATTAGCAGCCAGTATTTTTCACTTCAATGAAATAAAAATAACGGACTTAAAAGAGAATTTAAAACAAAATAAAATCGCCATACGATGAAATTGCTATTAACAAGTTTACAAATAAACACGAATAAAGTCTGATGCGATTGCATATGACATTTAAAAACAATAAAAAATTACATATGAAATTAGATTTTGAAAAAGGAAATGGATTGGTCCCCGTAGTTATTCAGGATTCCCGCACACAACAGGTTTTAATGTTGGGTTATATGAACGCAGAAGCGCTGGAATTAACTCAAAAAGACGGACGTGTTCATTTCTTCAGCCGCACCAAAAACCGAATTTGGCTGAAAGGCGAAACTTCTGAAAATTACCTTTATGTAAAAAATATTAAAGAAGATTGTGATTCCGATGCGCTTTTAATTCAGGTAAAACCTGCGGGAAATGTTTGTCATACCGGAAATTTCAGTTGTTTTGAAGATAAAAATGCCAAAGGTTTTTTATACGAACTGGAAGAAACCATTTCAGAACGGATCGACGGTAAAGTTGAAAAGTCTTACACTTATGATTTATACCAAAGAGGCATCAATAAAATGGCGCAGAAAGTAGGAGAGGAGGCCGTAGAATTGGTCATTGAAGCGAAAGATGACAATACCGATTTATTTAAAAATGAAGCTGCGGATTTGCTGTATCACTTTTTGATTTTATTAAAAGCAAAATCGTTTTCATTAAGTGATATCGAAGAGGTTTTGATGGAAAGAATCCGGAAATAAAGCCGATTTTTTAGCATTTAATAGTACATAATGCCACGAATTCACGAATAATGAATTAATTTATTCGTGAATTCGTGGCGAAATATAAAAACTACTTTTTGATCATAATTTTCTTGGTCAACTTTTGATCTTCAACCGTCATCGTTCCTAAATAAATTCCCGAAGAAAGTTTCGAGATATTAATCTGTTTTTCATTCTTCGTTTGTATTAAAGTTCGGCCGTTTAAATCAGTAACCATAAAGCTGAAATCTTTTAAATTATAGTTCATCATCTCAATCTGTAGGAAATCTTTTGCCGGATTCGGAAAAATTTTTAGTGATTCCAGCATTTTTTCAGGCGGACAATCTGCTGTCGATAAATCTGTCGTATCTGCGTTCGCAAAATGTTGAACCGCTCCCAAAGCAGCTTTACCCACATTATAAACATATACAGGATCCATATTTACGTAAGTGTCAGCCGCGCTGTGTGGTTTTGTACTTTCATTAAATTCAAAAAATCCTGTAATGACCTCATTATTGGCTTGAAAAGGCATGTAATCTGAGGAATAAGCATTTGATAATTTCGTCTGAAGTGGCGAATAGAGCACGACACAATTCATCAGTTGCTGCGTGATCGTCGCCGAAGCTGCGTTGTTAGAAGTTGGACTGCTTGTGTCCTTTTCGCAGATGATGGTGTCATTTGTTTTCCCGGCAACGCCGCCCACTTCATCAATATTGAAAACCAGTTTGATATTCATTTTTGGGCTCGTGGCATTCACTACCGTCTGAACATAATTCTGACTTCCTAGAAGTCCCTGTTCTTCGCCGGTAAAATTGATAAACTTAATGGAATATTCAGTCGGTATCTCTTTCAGAATTCTTGCCATTTCCAAAAGGATAGAAGTTCCGCTTCCGTTATCATTTACGCCGGGACCAACGATGGTATCGTAATGTCCGCAAACGATCACATAAGTATCGGGATATTTCGTTCCGGTTTTTGTCAGGATTAAATTTTTAGCGGTATTTCCCTGGTAAATAAAAGCATTTTCTGAAAGCTGGTCTTCAGAATAGCCGAAAGAAATATATTTGCTTTTCAGCCAGTTAAAGGCATTGTTATTATTCACGCTTCCGGTCTTTTTTACCCCCAGATCTGCAAATTCGGTCAGGTAAGTATTAATATTGGTCTGCGATATTTGGTTCACTCTGTTTTGATAACTCTGGATAAAAGTCTGAGCAAAGAAAGAGCTGGAAAAAGCGATAGAATAGAGGAGAATAAATTTTTTCATGATGGTAATAGAGGCGTAAAAATAACAAAAAATCTCACACCTGATGGTATGAGATTTATAATTGATAACAAATAATTCTACATTTATTTTACTTGATCAACGATTGCTTTGAACGCTTCAGGGTGATTCATTGCTAAATCAGCTAAAACTTTTCTGTTCAATTCGATGTTGTTCGTTTTAAGAGCGCCCATAAACTGGGAGTAAGACATTCCGTGTTCTCTTGCACCAGCGTTGATACGCATGATCCAAAGAGATCTGAAATTTCTTTTCTTTTCTTTTCTACCGCGGTAAGCATATTGCATTGCTTTTTGTACGGCATTTTTAGCGACGGTCCAAACGTTTTTTCTTCTACCGAAAAAACCTTTCGCCAGCTTAATTACTTTTTTTCTGCGAGCTCTGGAAGCTACTGCATTTACTGATCTTGGCATAATTAAATTTGTTTTTTTGAAAAGGGCGGCAAATTATTTCATTACACTTGTTTGCACCGTTTCAGGGTTAAATTTTCTGAATTTGTTAATTCTTATAAACCGGTTGATTTATAAAAACTATTTTAAAGCTAATTGACGTAAAACGCTCTTTTTGTCCACTTCTGCAACATAAGAAGTTTGCGTAAGATTTCTCTTTTGCTTCGTTTCTTTTTTGGTCAGGATGTGGCTTTTGAAAGCACCTTTTCTTTTAATCTTTCCGGTTCCGGTCAGCTTAAAACGCTTCTTAGCACCTGATTTAGTTTTTAATTTTGGCATTTTGCTTAATTTTATCTATTTGTTATCAATGTCATTTTCTTGTCATGTGCACCCACTTTACAGTATTCTACACATTTTTCAGACTGCAAAAGTACGAAATTTCAGTGAATTACAAAAACATATTATCACCGAATATCATTAAAGGTTCACACGCGTTATTTTGTATTTCAGTTCAGAATTTGGGCGTGCCCTTCAGTCGGTCATTATCCCGTCTGACGACGGGACCATTCCCTCCTTCAGGTCGGGCTCTCCGCTCATACTCCTCATGTCAAAGCTTTCCCACCGCTTATTCCGGGGTAACCGCTGCGATCCCTCACGCGGGAGCGTTTTGTTAATTAGAAGATTTTGTGTTGATGATATGGTTACCGTTCATGTAATTTAGACCTGTTGTTGGAATTATTCTTTATATTTGAGAAAAGATGAGAAAATTAAAAATGATTCAGTAAATAATCATATTTTCGTTTTAATTGAACGATTCCGTTTTCGACTTTGAAGCGAAAACATCACCCACTTTAGGTTTACAGAAATCTTACTTTATATAAACTAATTAAATTCATTATCAAAAACCATGACCCCAAATAAAATAGAAATAATAGAGTATACCAACGACCTGAAAGAAGCCATCAAACTCCTCAATTACGAATGGCTGGAAAAATATTTTCGGGTGGAAGAAAGTGATATAAAATCGCTCTCCAATCCGAAAGAAGAGATCATTGATAAAGGTGGATTTATTTTTTATGCAAAACTCAATGATGAAATCGTTGGCACCGTTTCCCTGTTAAAGAAAACCGAAAACGTTTTTGAATTAGGAAAAATGGCCGTCTCTGAAAAGGCACAAGGTCACAAAATCGGAACACTTTTAATGGAGCATTGCTTGGATTTTGCGAAACGGAAACAGATTAAAACTTTAATTTTATACTCCAACACGCAGCTAGAATCAGCCATTCATCTTTACCGTAAATTCGGTTTTTCTGAAATTAAACTGGATGAAGGGCTTTACGAAAGAGCAAACATCAAAATGGAAAAACATCTTTTGTGAATTTCTTACTGATACCATCAATCGCACAAATCAGGTTTAAATAACAGAAATTGAAGTGATCGTTGAAAATTTTCCTCATTTTTGCATCTTGAAAATAGGAGAATGAAGTTAGATAAAAGAATAATACCTCTAGCCATCGGAGGTTTAGGAATAGGAACTACCGAATTTGCGGTAATGGGTTTGTTGCCGGACATCGCAAATACTTTACAAGTCAACATTCCACAAGCGGGGCATTTAATCTCGGCGTATGCTTTGGGAGTGGTCATTGGAGCGCCTTTGATCATTGGATATGCGGTAAGATTTCCTCCTAAAAAAGTACTGATTGCCTTAATGATTATTTTTACTTTATTTAATGGTCTTTCGGCAATTGCGCCCGATTATACTTCGATGCTGATCATCAGATTTCTTTCAGGTTTACCGCACGGTGCATTCTTCGGAGTGGGAACGGTGGTCGCTGCAAGAATGGCAGAAAAAGGCAAGGAAGCATTTAACATATCACTCATGTTTACGGGGCTTACCGTCGCGAATCTCGCGATGGTACCGTTCGTTACTTATATTGGTCATGCCTTTCACTGGCGGTGGTATTTTGTGATTGTTGGAATCATCGGGGTGGTCACCGTGCTGTCTTTAAAATTTTGGCTTCCGGAAATAGAAAGAAAAGGAGAGACTCACTTTTTAGAAGAATTAAAATTTCTAAAACACAAACAATCCTGGTTGGTTTTGCTCATTACCGCCATCGGATTTGGAGGATTATTTACGTGGTTCAGTTATATCACGCCTTTAATGACCGAAGTGTCAAAAATTGACAGTGCCCGTATGGCTTATGTAATGGTACTTGCCGGTGCGGGAATGGTCGTTGGAAACTTAGCCGGTGGATTTTTATCTGACCGGTTGGGTCCGGAAAAAACATGCTCCCTTTTATTGTTTTTAATGATGTTTTCTTTAGTCGGAGTGTTTTTCCTGTCAGAATATCAAAGTGTTTCTCTGGTTCTTACTTTTATCTGTGGAGCGCTGTCAATGGCTGTTGCAGCGCCGATTAATATTATGATGATGAAGGCGGCACCAAGAAGCGAAATGATGGCAGCCGCTTTTATGCAGGCAGGATTTAATATTGCAAATGCCATAGGAGCTTTTTTGGGTGGAATTCCGTTAGAAAAAGGATATGCATTCAATTACCCGGCACTGGTCGGTGTCGGAATGACGTTTTTTGGATTGCTCCTCAGTTTGCGATACCGGTATTTGCACCAAAAGGGACGTTTTGAAACGGATAAACTGGCACTTTGATTTTGATAACCGAGGCTGAAATTTTATAAATTAGTATTGAACTAAAAAAAGAGACTCGTTGAAGTCTCTTTTATATTTATAATTCAAAGCAACGCAATCGGTAAATCATCACATCAACTGATCATCAAATTTACTTCGCCGGTTTTTTAGGGCTCAGCATTGAAATCATTTTCAGGCTAAAAAATCGATTTCAATACTATCGACATCGATGTGATTTAATTTTTTTTAAAAGGTATTTCTACTTCCTTCAGAGTCCATATCCGACTCCATGCCATCGCTTGTAGTGTCATAAAACCGGGTAGCGTCGGTAAAATAAAGATTGTTTTTTGCTTTACTGATTATTCTGGCGCGCTCCGCTTCACTTAATTCATTATGTTTTTCAGCGGATGCAGGATATCTTTCTTTTGTAAATTCGTTTACGTTAATGGCTCCTTCATCGTTCATGATTTTTTTCGCTTTCTCCGCACGGTCCATTTCTTCGGTATAAACGGTTACAATATTACTTTTTGTACCCGCATAACTGTATTTATTTTTTTCATTTTCATTATCACCGAAAAGCCAATGCCAAAATCCCGAAGTTTTTTCATCTTCTTTGTAATGATTAAAACCTGAGGATTTATCGTCTAATGCTGTAGTGGAATAGCGCGAAATAGTATAATCTTCTTTTGGAAAACCGGCACTTTCCAATTGTCTTTCGACTCTATCTAAATCTTCATTGTTCGGGAACATTCCCACGATGGTATACGACATAATTTAAAAATTTTTAAGGTGATTTGGTAATTGATATCATATCAAAAATGATGACAAAATCAATGCCTATAATCAACTTTACAAGTTTTTAACACATAATACTGAAACGGAAATTTCGCTAAAGTTTCTTTAAATGAAAATTTTGCTGTAATTAAAGTGGCTTATCTAAGATTAATTTTTTCTTCATCTATAGCTATTTTCAGCATGCGATTTTGTAAAAAGTATTTCATTTAACGCAAAAAAAAGAGACTCAAAAGAATCTCTTTACTATTTTATAATTCAAAGTTGAAAAATCAACTAATCATCAACTTTACTTAGCCGGTTTTTTCGGGCTCATCATCATAATCATTCTCTTGCCTTCTAATTTCGGCAATTGATCAACTTTTCCAACGTGCTCTAATTCCTGTGCTAATTTAAGAAGAAGGATTTCTCCCTGATCTTTAAAGATGATCGAACGGCCTTTAAAGAAAACATAAGTCTTCAGTTTTGAACCTTCTTCTAAGAATTTTTCGGCGTGTTTTTTCTTGAAATCGTAATCATGCTCATCGGTTTGCGGACCAAATCGGATTTCTTTTACGGTCACTTTTACTTGTTTGGCCTTTAGTTCTTTCTGCTTCTTTTTTTGCTCATAAAGAAACTTTTTATAATCCAGAATTCTGGAAATAAAAGGTTCTGCTTTATCTGAAATAACCACTAAATCTAATTCCTGATCTTTTGCTATTTCAAGAGCTTTTTCTAGCGGATAAACGCCTGGTTCCACATTATCACCTACTAAACGTACTTCTCTTGCCCGGATTTTTTGATTAATCTGGTGCAAATCTTCTTGAACACGTCTCTGTGGACCTCTACCTCTGTAATGAAATTTTTGTGCTATGGTGTCTTATTTTAATTGGTTAAATTCTAATTTTTTTAAATTTTTGCTTCTTTTTTGAAGTAATTGATAAAGTCTTCTACGCTCATGGTTCCCAGATCTCCTTCGGCTCTTCTTCTTACAGAAACAGTTCCGGTACCTTCTTCATTTTCACCTACGATCAGCATAAATGGCAGTTTTTGTAATTCTGCATCCCGGATTTTTTTACCCGTCTTCTCGTTTCGTTCATCAACCAGACCACAAATATCGTGATTTTCCAGCAATTGTGAAACTTTTTTTGCATAATCCACATATTTTTCACTAATCGGTAAAATAGTGAACTGATTTGGAGCTAACCAAAGAGGGAAATCTCCTGCTGTATTTTCCAGCAAAATCGCAATAAACCGTTCCATAGAACCGAATGGCGCACGGTGAATCATTACTGGCCGGTGTTTTTCGTTGTCGCTTCCGTTGTACCAGAGATCAAATCTTTCGGGTAAATTGTAATCGACCTGAATCGTTCCTAATTGCCATTTACGACCGAGCGCATCTTTGACCATGAAATCGAGTTTCGGACCATAGAAAGCTGCCTCGCCATATTCAATCACATAGTTTAAGCCTTTCTTTTGCGCAGCCTGTATAATAGCGTCTTCCGCTTTTTTCCAGTTTTCATCGCTGCCGATATATTTTTCTTTGTTCTCCGGATCTCTTAATGAAACCTGGGTGACAAAATCTTCAAATCCTAAAGATTTAAAAACGTATAATGTTAAATCAATTACATTTTCGAATTCAGCCATCAACTGATCTGGCGTACAGAAAATGTGTGCGTCATCCTGGGTAAAGCCACGGACTCTGGTCAAACCATGGAGTTCTCCTGACTGTTCGTATCTGTAAACCGTTCCGAATTCTGCAAACCGTTTTGGTAAATCTTTGTAAGACCATTGTCCCACTTTATAGATTTCGCAGTGATGTGGACAGTTCATTGGTTTTAACATAAACTCTTCACCTTCGTTTGGAGTTTTGATGGGCTGAAAACTATCAGCACCATATTTATCCCAGTGACCTGATGTTACATATAATTCTTTGGCACCAATATGCGGCGTCATTACGAATTCGTAACCTGATTTTTTCTGAGCAGCCGATAAAAAATCCTCGAGTTTTTTGCGGAGTGCAGTTCCTTTTGGTAACCATAACGGTAAACCTGCACCTACTTTTTCTGAGAAAGCAAAGATTCCTAATTCTTTACCTAGTTTTCTGTGGTCCCGACGCTTTGCTTCTTCAAGACGTTCTAAATATTCAGTTAAATCTTTTTGTTTCGGGAAAGTGATTCCGTACACACGGGTTAACTGTTTGTTTTTTTCGTCTCCTCTCCAGTACGCTCCGGCAGCGTTAAGAATTTTTGCTGCTTTTACAATTCCGGTTGACGGAATATGGCCACCACGACATAAGTCTGTGAAGTTATCGTGGGTACAGAAAGTAATTTCCCCGTCATTAAGGTTAGAAATTAATTCTGTTTTATAGGGATTGTCTGCGTATTCCTTTAACGCATCTGCTTTTGAAACCGGGTATAGACTGAAGGTTGTATTTTTCTTCGCATTCTCCAGCATTTTTTTTTCTATTTTCTCGAAATCTTTTTCAGATAAAGACTCATCGCCGAAATCTACGTCATAATAAAAACCCTGCTCAATTGCCGGACCTATCGTTAATTTTGCCTGCGGATAAAACTCCATAATCGCCTGTGCTAAAAGGTGTGCAGAGGAATGCCAAAATGCTTTTTTACCCAAATCATCGTTCCAGGTCAGCAATTGAAGCGTAGAATCTGTGGTTATAGGAGTGGTTGTTTCTACCTGTGTTCCGTTTAGAATTGCAGAAATGGTATTTCTTGCCAAACCTTCGCTAATTGATTTTGCTACGTCAAGCGGAGTTATCGCGCCTTCAAATTCTTTGATGCTTCCATCGGGAAGAGTGATTTTAATCATTTTGAACTAAAAATTTAAGTTGCAAAAATAAGGATTTTTTTGCTTTATCGGATTGTCTTTTAGTGAAAACTATCCATTATTGAAAACTGATGATATCCAGTTGGAAAATAAGAGAATTTTTTTAAGCGTTGAAGAGAAAGGGTTTGGTTTTTGAAAATGAAAAGTTTATTTCATGAAGTTGTTAAAATCATCTTCTTAAATAAGAAATCGCCCCATATCTTTCCATTTGAGACGATTTCTAACTATTAAAAAAAATATTGCGAAGGTAGTCAGTTTAATGGTTTCTGCCTTAGCCTGATTTTATTTTTCTTCAGGTTTTTTCTTTTATTCGAGAGCGTTAATGAGGTTTTCGCTTGTTTTACATCCTGAACTTTTTCATGGTAAAGACCTGTTATTTTATTGAGTTCAGCTCCAAATTTCATCAAAATGTTTTTCGCTTTATGTGCCCGGTTTAAGTTGGGCGTATACACTGAAATTTCATTCCGGTCGATAAAGTGATCTTCTATCAAAGATTCAGGTTGAAATTTTGTATTTTTTGTAAAACCAGGAAATTGTTTGATAAATCCTGCTTTGGTTAAGGTCGCAGCTGCTGAAATTGCGTCGTCGATGGTTGGGAAAACTCCGGTTATAGTATATGTCATTGCTGAAAGTTTGTTGGATTCTGCATAATGGTATGAGTAACATATTGCATGCAAATTGTGTGACATTTGGCTGGTGCTGCCGGACTTTAATAATACTTTAACAATAAAAAAACAGCGAAAAATTAATTTTCACTGTTTTGTCCTGTATTATCGGTCTTGCCATCGGGCTGTAATCTGGAAGTTTTTTTAATTTGTTTTTTTACAGCATGTTCATTTTTTATTTCTTCAGTAGCGGCCGGTAGATTGGGTAAATCCTCATTTTCCTTTTTTACGCGGGCTTCTTTGTTTTTTTTATTTTGGGGTGAATCCATAGTTCGATAATTAAAGTTTTGATAAATCGATCTGACCGGTCTGGTCTTCTATTTTATAGTTCAAAGCCTTTGCCAAAACAAATATTTGATCCAAATCTTTTAAAAGTTGTTTTTTACCTTCATCCCGAAGTCGGTTTTGGTTGACGGTTTTATAAGCATTGTCTTTTGCTGACTGGGTGATTTTCTGAAAATCTTTGCTGGTAAACCGATTAAAGAAAGCGTCATCCAAAGATTGAATTTCAACGCTTGGAATGATTCGGATTTCGGCATTTGGTAATTCTGTAATAATGAGTTTTTTATTGATGGAATCAACTTTTATTTTCATTTTAGACAAGTCGTAGGTTACCTGTGCATTGGTTTTGGTAAAGGTGATAATCTGCTTTTCAGAGGAAGGTAGCAGCGAGCTGCCTAACATCTGTGAAGTGATTTTCGTTTTCTGCATGCTCGAGAAATCCTGTTCCAGCACGACCAGTTTATTCAGCTTTCTTATTTGATTGGTAATGATGTAATAGTCGTTCTGAACTTTGTCTTCAGCTTTTTTTGTTAAAGAATTCCACAGAAAAAAGAGGAGCAACATCACTACTGCGCCGGCGATAAAGAAAACTGGTTTTTGGTTTGCTTTCAAATTTATTTTATTAAATCTTTAAGGGAAGTATTGTCTTTTTTAAGGATATCCACTAAATCTCTTTCGAGATATCCTGTTGAAGGACTTTCAATAATCCTGCCAATTTCTTTGCCGTATTTCTGTACGATGATGGTCGGGACCCGCTGAATATTTAAGGGCCCTTCCTCGCCATTGGGAGCTTCTTTTTTACGGTTGACCGCAATCATGGTGAGCTTGTTTTCGGGATATCCAACCGCTTCCAATATTTTGAATAATCTGGGAACTTCGCGATGGCTGTCTTGGCACCAGGTGCCCATCACCAAAGTGATGTTGTAAGAATTCAGTTTTTCTTTTTTTAGCTCGGCAATTGCTTTCTGATCAATTTGGTATTCGTGGTGTTCTTTTACGAACCATTCACTGTAAGGCTCTTTTAAGAGTTGATTTTTTGTTTGATGCCCTAAAAGCATTTTTCCATCATTTTTTGTTTCTACTTCACGGTTAATCACAATTTTCTGTGAATTGCAGGATTGTAACGCAAGAAACAACGTAGATGCAGTGAGTATTGTTTTAGTAAAATTTCTCATTGAGTAGGTAATTGAAAAATGGATTATTATAATTCTTCTTTCAGGATGGTTTTCAGATCAGCCGGTGAGTAATAGAGATTTTTAAGAACTTTGTGATCAGACAGGCGGTGTACATTAATTTTATCTCCGGAATTTTGAGCGTAAGCGGCTTCCCCTTTTTCCTTATAAAATGCGATTGTTTCTGCTGCTTCCTGTTGGTTTGCGCAGGCTTTGGACATATTGGAGCGCTGAACTTCATTAAATAATTTTACAAATTTTTCGCCCAATCCAAATTCTAACACCGCTCCGCTTAAAACATATTGTAAATCACATAAAGCGTCTGCAATTTCTACCAAATTATTGTCGGCGATGGCATCTTTCAGTTCATTTAATTCTTCCTGCAAAAGTGCAATTCTTAAGTTGCACCGGTCAAAATCGGGAATTGTAGGTTTTTCCAATACAGGCGCATTAAATGTTTTGTGAAATTCTGCAACCTGATTTAGGGAATCAATTTTATCCATTCAATTTTTAATTTTAACAAATATATACATTCAGTTTAATAAAAAAAAAGCTGACTCATCAATGAAGCAGCTTTTAATTATATTTTTTTAAAAAATTATTTTGAAATTTCTCTTCCTATTACCAATCTTTGGATTTCAGAAGTTCCTTCTCCAATTGTACAGAGTTTAGAATCTCTATAGTATTTTTCAGCCGGGAAATCTTTAGTATAACCATAACCTCCGAAAATTTGAACAGCATTATTAGCGATTCTTACACAAGCTTCAGAAGCATATAATTTTGCCATTGCTCCTTCTTTGGTCATTGGCTGTTTGGCGTTTTTCAGATTTGAAGCACGCTGAATCAATAATTCTGCAGCATCAATTTCTGTGGCCATATCAGCCAGCATGAAATTAATTGCCTGGAACTGATTGATTGCTTTTCCGAACTGATGTCTTTCTTTCGAATATTTTAAAGCAGCTTTATATGCACCTTTTGCAATTCCTAAACTTAAGGCAGCAATAGAAATTCTACCACCATCCAGGATTTTCATCGCTTGTTTAAAGCCAGAACCCACTTCTCCTAAGCGGTTTGCATCGGGAACTCGTACGCTGTCAAAAATAAGTTCTGCCGTTTCTGAGGCGCGCATTCCCAATTTGTTTTCTTTTTTACCTGATGTAAATCCTGCCATTCCTTTTTCTAATACAAACGCAGTAGAATTATTTCTAGCTCCTTTTTCACCGGTTCTGGTCATTACTACGGCGATATCTCCTGAAATGGCGTGCGTAATAAAGTTTTTTGCTCCTGAAATAATCCAGTCGTCACCATCTTTTACGGCAGTAGTGCTCATTCCTCCTGAATCGGACCCGGTGTTATGTTCGGTTAATCCCCAGGCACCGATGACTTTACCGGAAGCGAGTTGTGGCAACCATCTGTGTCTTTGTTCCTCATTCCCGAATTCATAAATATGGTTGGTGCACAGTGAATTATGAGCAGCAACGGAAAGTCCTATCGAAGGATCTACCTGTGAAATTTCATCCAAAATAGTAACATATTCGTGGTAACCCAGGCCCGAACCGCCATATTCTTCCGGAATCACGATTCCCATGAATCCCATATCTCCCAGCTGGTGAAATAATTCTACGGGGAAAGTTTGGCTTTCGTCCCAGTCCATAATGTTAGGACGGATATTCTTTTCTGCAAAATCTCTGGCGGTTTCTGCGATCATATTAAGGTTGTGAGTAGTCTCGCTGTTCATATTTTATATTTGTTCTCAAAGATATAGAAAATGTACAAAATCGTAAAATTAATTATTGTGTTATCCATGGAATTGATAAATAAAAATTAATAATCATATAATTTTATGCAGTCAGCGTGTTTTTATCGGTAAAAATTAATAGCAGGTTTCCATTTATTTCAAAAACATATATTGTAATTTAGTGGAAAAATTTATCCAGTGAAACAACTTCTATTTTCTGTTTTCTTATTGCCTGCCTCCTTTTTTTCCCAATCGCCGACAAATTATTATGACGGGACTTCTGGACTTAATGGGTATGAACTAAAATCTAAACTTCACGATATCATCTCCGCCAAAACCATTGCCTGGCATTATGGCGATTTGCCCAATTTCTATGGACAGACCGACGTGGATCATTATTATGATTATGATGTATCGAACAATACTTATTTACTGGATATGTACAGCAATAATCCAAACGGAACCACTGCTTATCATTATACCAAAGAAAATCTCATCAGTTCTGCCGCCACTGAAGGTTTGGGGTATAACCGTGAACACATGATGCCGCAGAGTAGTTTCAACAGCAATTATCCTATGTATTCTGATTTGTTTTTTGTGATCCCTACCGATGCGAAAATTAATCAACTGAGAAGTAATTATCCTTACGGAATTGCCGGAACACCGAATTATCATACTTTTACTAATGGTTCTAAAATCAGCAAAAACGGCACGCCAAATTCCGCCTACACTGGGAGAGTATATGAGCCAAATTCTGAATTTAGGGGCGATATCGCCAGAACCTTATTGTATTATGTTGTTCGGTATGAAGGAAAATTAAATTCTTTCAATTACTATAACGGAACTTCCCCGGCAAATGATACAAGCCCTCTGGATGGGACGGAAGAGAAGGCTTATGAAGATTGGTTTTTAGCAATGCTTCTGCAATGGCATAAGAATGATCCCGTTTCGCCAAAAGAAATTGAGAGAAACAATACGGTGTATGCGATTCAGAAAAACAGAAATCCTTTTATCGATCATCCGGAATGGGTAGACAAAATTTGGTCGCAAAGTCCCGCGGTCATCACTCCGCAAGCTCCACAGAATTTAAGCAGTGCGCAGACCAGTGCGTATTTTGTTAATTTAAGCTGGACTCCTTCTTCAGATCGCGATGTTTTAGGATATAAAATCTTTCAAAACGGAAATTCGGTGGGCTATACAAAAAATGCAAATTTTACGGCAGATCATCTTTCTCCGTCTACCTCTTATCAATTTACAGTAAAAGCATATTACCGAAATTACACCGAATCACCGGAAAGTAATTTGTTGTCCGTAACCACTTTAGATGAGGATATTTATGCAAAAGATTTAATGATTACCAAATATTTGGAAGGAACAGCTGATAATAAAGCTCTTGAAATCATGAATAAAACCGGGCATACTGTTAATTTGAACAAGTATCGCATTAATATTCAGTTTTATAGTGGGAGTAATTATTATTATCCAGCTCCTTATGAATTAGAGGGCATCGTAGAAAATAATCAAACCTTTGTTATCCTTAATCCAAATTCACATTTTGCCTGTATTTCCAATGATGAGGCAAGGTTTGTTTCGGCATCACCACAAATGACTTTTAATGGAAGCAATTATGTGGAACTCCGTTATGGTTCAACTACTGTGGATGCTGTAGGAAGTCCTTATGTGAGTAATTCTGCAACTTTGTCTGAAATTTCCCTTTATCGGTATCCAACGGTAACACAGCCGACCACCTCCTTTAAGCTTTCAGAATGGGAATCATATCCTTCTGATTATTGCTCAGATTTGGGTGTTTTATCAGCAGCAGATATCAATGTTGCTAAAAAAGAAAAAGTTTCTATTTATCCAAATCCGGTGATAGGGAACACTTTGTATGTTAAAGGAAATCAACTCGAAAAGATTCAGAGTGCGTCAGTTTATGATTTCTCAGGGAAACAGATTTTCCAATTAAATGTTCCGCTGAAAAACAGAAATTCAATTGATCTACCAAAACTTCTTCCGGGCGTGTATATTTTAAAACTTGATAAAGAATCGTTGAAGTTTATCAAAAACTAATGATGACGGTATTTTGTAAAAATCAGTTTCCCCGGAAGCTGATTTTTTATTTGAGGTATAATCTCATATTCTGTTCGGCTTCTGGTTTGATGTTCATTGTTCTGAAAAATTTTTTCTCATCCGAATAGCTGATTCTATAGTAGATGATTTTATCAGCATAGTATTTAAAGTACGGATGGCTTTTCAACCAGGATTCCGGGGCGTCCATCAAAGCGTATTTTGGAATATTATCTGTAGATAAAGGTGCGGTTGCTATTAGCTTTTCAGCGAGATCTCTGTCGATATTGTAGGTGTCTACAATCTGTCTGGCAGAAACGAATCCTCCTAATTTATTCCGAAATCCTATATAGCTTGCAGCACTTTTCTCATCAAAGCCAAACTCTCTTAATTGTTTGAACGTGATTTTGTTCAGATCTGTTTTCGTAAAATCAGTTTTTGTTTCGTCACTATTGGTCGTTTTGGCATTTTGATAAGGAGGAGGACTGTTTATATTAGCAGGGGGATGTGGTAAATTTTTATTATTTAGATTTTCGGAATTTAAAATGATATACGGTTTTATTTGTTCAAATTTCTCCGCGGAAATTACAAAGCAACGGGCAATGTCTTCTAATGATTTAAAACTTCCTTTCAAATTTTTGTCTCTATAATTAATGATTACCTGCGCTTGTTTTTCAGAAAAACCCAGATTTTTCCAGCCTTCAAGATTGGTCGTGTTAGGGTCAAATTGGGAATAGATAACTGCTGGTTTTTCAGGAGAGGAAGACTGGTTTGAAAAGGATTTTTTTTCAAACCTGTTTTCAGAACTGGTTTCCGGCAGAAGTATATAAGGTGCTAGTTTTCGGTAATTTTCTTCACTAATGATATAGCATTCTTTAAATTTTTCTTTGCTGATAAAACTTCCACCCAGATAATTTTTATATTTCAAAATAGAAATGGCTTGCTTTTCTGTAAAACCTAAATTAATGAAATCGGTAATATTGTAAGAGTCAGGATTGAATTTTCCAGGAATAGATAAACCTTTCTTAGGTGAAGTGGTATAACTGTAATAAGTTCTCCCGGGGTTATAACTGCCGGCATACCTTTGGTGGGAATTCGATTTTTCTGTATTATCGGGAAGAATCAAATAGGGTTCTAATTCCCTATATTTTTCTTCTGAAATTGCATAGCACTTGCTGAACTGTTCCTTTGAATTAAAGCTTCCGCCAACTACAGATTTATACTTAAGGATCGTGGCTACCTGCCGTTCAGAGAATCCCAATTTCATCCATTGCTCTTCATCGAGCTCATTCGGATTAAATTTGCTTAAACTGACTTTTTTAGTCGTGAGGTTTTCTGTTTCTAAACTCTCTAAAAAAGTAAGTGGGGCCTTTTCCTCAGTTTTTTCGGTATTGTAAAAGTACAGGCCAGATCCCAAAAAAATACCGGCTATTGCGAACCCCAGAAAATAATTTTTTGCTGCTGAAAGTGGTACGGAGAATCTCATGGTAGTAATTTTCCGTAAAGCTATTAGGAAAAAAAATCATGGAATAGTGAAAAACACCTGTTTTTTAAATACGGAAATGACTAGTTTTATTCGGGTCTTTCAACGAGTGATTCTTTTAATTTTTGTAATTCAGCTTTTACAAACTGTAACCGGTCGATCATAGAGACGGTTTCAGAGATTTTAGAATTGGTCGTTAAAGCGATTCTGGCACCGTCGAGCGTATAGCCTTTTTCTTTAACCAAATGATAGATTATTTTCAGATTTTTAATGTCCTCAGGTGTGAAATATCGGTTTCCTTTTTTGTTTTTCTTGGGCTTTATGATAGGGAACTCCTGCTCCCAATAACGAATCAGCGAAGCATTGACATCAAAAGCTTTGGAAACTTCGCCAATAGAGTAATAGAGCTTATCTGGTAAATTAACTTTCATTTGAAAACAGGTGAAAAAACAAAATTACATAAAAATTAAGACTTTATAAATAGAATATGTGCTCATGTTCAGGGCAAACTTATTTTTTTGTCGGTCATTTTTGCCGCAAATACACGAATAAAAAATTTATAGATTTTTTAGAAATCAGGTGAGTATTTTTTATTGTCATCCAATTGGCTGAAAATTCGTGTATTCGTGGCTCTTTTAGTAAGCAATTTCGATTTTAAGTTTTTTATTTTTCAGTCTTTGGTTTTCTAATTTTTTAAGCAAAGCAACCACTTTTTGCCGGTTTACCGCGACATAAGAAGTGGTGTCTTTTACTTCAATCAGTCCAATATCCTCTTTTTGCAGTTCTCCTTTTTTAATTAAAAAACCTACGATGTCCACTTTATTCACTTTGTCTTTTTTTCCAGCGCTGATATAAATGGTGAGAAAAGGTGTTCTGGCCGGCATTTTATAATCCTGGGTAAGAATTTCTTCGGGCGTATTTTTTTTAATGAAAGGGAAATTTTCATCCTCAGTCATTATTAAATAGACAAAACCTTTTGCATTCATTCTGGCAGTCCTTCCGTTTCTGTGAACGAACGCGTCTTCTTTTGGAGGTAATTGATAATGGACAATCGACTCTACTTCAGGAATATCTAAACCTCTGGAAGCTAAATCTGTTGTAATTAAAATCCGGGAGGAATCATTTTTGAATTTGAGTAAAGCACGTTCTCTTTCGTCCTGTTCCATTCCGCCGTGAAAAGTTTCTCTAGAAATTCCTTTTTCCTTTAATAATTCCGAAATACGGTCGACCGCGTCCCGGTGATTGCAAAAGATGAGGGTTCTTTTATTTCCGATTTTACACAGTAAAGTAAATAGCGTTTCTAACTTTTCTTCTGAAGTAGTTATTACTTTCCGCAGTTGAAAATCTGGTTTTATTTCTAATACTTTCAGAAAATCAACTTTTTCAGGACGATCGATTCCGGTGAATTCCGGAATTTCCGGCATTGCGGTGGCAGAAGTCAATATTCTTTGCGAAAGATTCGGCATTTCATTGATAATGAAACTCATGTCATCATGAAAACCAAATTCCAGTGATTTGTCAAATTCATCTAAAACCATTGTTTCGATGGTTGAAGGGTCGAAATTGTTATTTTTCAGATGGTACGCGATTCTCCCTGGAGTTCCTATTAATACTGCAGGAGCTTCAATTAAATTGTTGACTTCTATTTTTTTATCATGACCGCCGTAGCAAACCGTAACTTTGTAATCAGTGCCCATGCTTTTGAAAACCTGCTCAATCTGTAGCGCTAATTCCCGGGACGGCACTAAAATAATCGCCTGAATTCCGGTGGTGTTTTTCTTTAAATTTCTTAGGATCGGAAATAGAAAACCCAGTGTTTTCCCTGATCCTGTGGGCGAAAGAAGAATAACGTCTTTGTGGTTTTCTGAAGCTTTATAAGTAGTTTTCTGCATTTGATTCAGATCCTGAATCTGCAGGTTTTGATAGATTGTCTTTAATTCCATTTTGCAAAGGTAAGAGAATGCATTTATTAAAGTCTTTTTTTATCATAAAATCATCATAAATTTCATTATTAATAATAGGTATTGTAAAATAATAGCGTAATTTTGCACCACTTTTTGTGGAAGCATTTGGCTAAGGTAAAACATTAACAACTAACATCTTCTGTATTTTTCAAACAACCACAGTAAGCCAGATATTGAAAGATAGAGAATACAAATTATTTAATTATGTCAGAAACGACAGACAAAGCAGAGGTTCTTTTGAACCAAAACGTAGCTCCAGAACAGTTTGATTGGGATTCATTTGAATCAGGTCTAGATGCAGAATCCAGACAAGAGAAAAGTGATCTAGAAGAAATCTATAACGGATCTCTTAACAATCTTCAGGACAACGACGTACTTATTGGTAAAGTTGTAAGACTTACGGATAAAGAAGCGATTGTTGACATCAACTTCAAATCTGAAGGAGTAATCTCTTTAAACGAATTCCGTTACAACCCAGCGCTTAAAGCAGGTGATGAGGTTGAAGTAATGGTTGACAGAAGAGAAGATAAATCAGGTCAATTACAATTATCTCACAGAAAAGCTAGAATCTTGAAAGCTTGGGATAGAGTTAACGAACTTCACGAAACTGGAGAAATCGTAAACGGTTTTGTAAAATCAAGAACGAAAGGAGGTATGATCGTAGATGTACATGGTATTGAAGCATTCTTACCAGGTTCTCAAATCGACGTGAAACCAATTAAAGATTACGATCAGTTCGTAGGTAAAACAATGGAATTCAAAGTTGTGAAAATCAACCCGGAATTTAAAAACGTTGTCGTATCTCACAAAGCGTTAATCGAAGCAGATATCGAAGGTCAGAAAAAAGAGATCATCGCTCAGTTAGAAAAAGGTCAGGTATTAGAAGGTACTGTTAAGAATATTACTTCTTACGGTGTATTCGTTGACTTAGGAGGTGTAGATGGATTAATCCACATTACAGATCTTTCTTGGAGCAGAGTTAATCACCCATCAGAAATCCTGGAAGACGGGCAGACTGTGAAAGTGGTAATCCTTGATTTTGATGACGAGAAAACAAGAATCCAATTAGGTATGAAGCAATTAGAAGCTCATCCTTGGGATGCTCTTTCTGCTGACTTGAAAGTTGGAGACAAAGTGAAAGGTAAAGTAGTAGTACTTGCTGATTACGGTGCATTCGTAGAAGTTGCTCCAGGTGTTGAAGGTTTAATTCACGTTTCAGAAATGTCTTGGTCAACACACTTAAGAAGTGCTGGTGATTTCGTAAAAGTAGGAGATGTAGTTGAAGCAGAAGTTTTAACTTTAGACAGAGAAGACAGAAAAATCTCTTTGGGTATGAAGCAATTAAGCCAAGACCCATGGTCCAATATCGAAGCTAAATATCCAGTAGGTTCAGAGCACACAGGAACAGTAAGAAACTTTACTAACTTCGGTGTATTCGTAGAACTGGAAGAAGGTATCGACGGACTAATCTATATTTCTGATCTTTCTTGGACTAAAAAAATCAAGCATCCATCAGAATTCTGTGCAGTTGGAGATCAATTGAAAGTTGTAGTTCTGGAATTAGATACAGCAGCGAGAAGATTATCTTTAGGTCACAAACAACTACAGGAAAATCCTTGGGATAAATTTGAAACTAAATATGCTGAAGGAACTGTACACGCAGGAACAGCAACTGAAGTTTTCGACAAAGGAGCTCAGGTTCAGTTCGAAGATCTGGAAGTTGAGGCATTCTGTCCATCAAGATTATTAGAGAAGGAAGACGGATCTAAAATCAAGAAAGGAGAAAGCGCTGATTTCAAAGTGATCGAATTCAACAAAGAATTCAAAAGAGTAGTGGTTTCTCATACAGGAATCTTCAGAGACGAAGAAAAGAAAAATGTAAGAGAAGCATCATCTAATACTTCATCTAACAAATCAACAGGTTCTTCAAACAACGAAGAAAAATCAACCTTAGGTGATTTAGATGTTTTAGCAGAATTGAAAAAGAAAATGGAAGGTAAATAAGCCTTAATTTTCAAACTATAGAATTTGAGCTGTCGAAAGACAGCTCATTTTTTTTTGGAAATATATTCATACTCTTACTGATCTCATTTTTCGCAGAATTATTTCTTAGGTTATGTGTGAGTTTTTACTGAATTTGTCCTGTAAGGTGCTAAAATCGATGAAAATCTATATTTACAGCCGCGAATTAGTATCTGATCCACAGGAGCCTGCATGCCTGTTTAAAATTAAATGTGAACGTTATTGGTGTTTTTGTGGTAAAAATTCAAAATATGTCTATTTTTTTTATAAATTCGGCGACAAATAAATAATATATATGAAAAATAGAAATTTACCTTTGAAAATTGCGGCCGTATGCTTTCTGTTCTCTTTTGGGAACGCGAATTCGCAGGATTTTAAAACGATTATTCAGAGTTATATTTCTGCACAGAATAATTTCATGAAAGCTGATTTAAAGAACTTCGAGATCATTAATGAAGATTTTTCTACCTCAATGAAAGGCGATGTGGTGAAAATCCAACAGTCTTATAATGGAATCCCCATTTATAACGCAATCGGTACCGCTTTAATTAAAGATAAAAAGATTACCTATTATGACGATAGTTTTGCTAAAAACTATACAAGTATCGCAAAGCCTGCCTCAGCCTCTTCTACCAGTTCTATTTTTGCAAATGCTGCACAAGCGATAGGGTTGAAAAATGCAACTCAATACCAGCTTATTGGGATTAATGATTCAGAGAAAGATGGAGTTTCGACAGTAAGAAACAGATTGATCTATTTTCAAACCGAGAACAGTGATTTGAAATTGTGCTATGAATTTGTCTTTGAAGAAAAAGGAACGTCAAATTATTGGTTGATTCTTGCGGACTCTTCAAGTGGTGAGATTTTAAGTAAAAGTAATTTAACTGTTTCATGTCAGTTTACGCATGATGCATATAACCATGATTATACGGGACATCTTCCGGAAGGCTTTACCAAAGATTTTGGTTCTAGTGAAAATATAGAATGTGCGCTTACAGGTCCCACAGCATTCGCTCCTTTAAATGCAAGTTACCGGGTGTATGCTTTTCCTTTAGAAAGTCCTAACCATGGCGATCGTACTCTGGTAATCAATCCTTGGTTTGCAGATGCTTCACCGGATGGCTGGCATACCGTAGGTGGTAATATCGCTCCGGGATCTTTTACAACCACCAAAGGCAATAATGTTTTCGCTTATGAAGATAGAAACAACAAAAATGTGGAAGGGGAATTTGCAGATGGAGGAACTTCAAGAGTTTTCGATTTTCCTATTATGGCAGATAATGCGACATTTAATTTAAATGCCTCAATTACCAATTTATTTTACATCAATAATAAAGTTCATGATATTTTCTATCGTTTAGGTTTTACTGAAACAGCCAGAAATTTTCAGGCCTATAACTTTGGAAAAGGTGGTCAGCAGAATGATTATGTTCAAGCGGAAGCGCAAGACGGAGGCGGTCGAAATAACGCTAATTTTTACACACCCTCTGATGGAAGTAGACCGCGAATGCAGATGTATCTTTTCGATGGTGCCATTGTAGAGAGGGTTTTTTATAACACGCCTTCAGAAGCCATCGGTAGAGTGGTACCCAATGTAGTGTCAACTACTTTTGGACCCACTTTAACTGTTACCGGTGTAACCGGTGATGTGAAAATAGCCTCAGTTGCTGATGGGTGTACAGCCCTTCCTGCAGGATCACTAACGGGTAAAATTGGTTTGATAGAAAGAGGGACTTGTGGATTTACCGTGAAGGTGAAAATTGCTCAAGATGCCGGTGCAACTGCAGCAATTATTTATAACTTACCGGACTCTCAGCCAACATCAGGAATGGGTGGAACCGATTCTACTATTAAAATTCCATCAGTTTTAATTGAAAATGATGAGGGTCTTTATATTAAGAATTTATTAGCCACAAAAAATGTGAATATTACTTTGAAGTATGATGCATCGACCCAAAAAACAAGAGATGGAAGTTTTGACAACGGAATTGTTATTCATGAATATGGCCATGGAATTTCTAATAGATTAACAGGAAATGGCTATTCTTGTCTTGTCGCTTATGATTCAGAAAACCCAAGTGCTGGTTCTAGAGAACAAATGGGTGAAGGTTGGTCTGATTTTTTTGCTTTAATGTTAACCAATCAACCTGGGGCTACAAAGGATGTAGCGAGAGGTATGGGAACTTTTGCATCGTCGGAATCAATATCGGGTGTTGGAATTCGGCCAGTGAGGTATTCTACCGATTTTGCAGTTAATAATTACACGTACAGAGCAACAAACTCTATGGGAACTAATACGTCACCTACTGTTCACTCAATCGGATTTGTATGGGCGACCATGCTGTGGGATCTCCATTGGAAATATGTAGAAAAATACGGGTATTCTTCTGATGTAATGGCAAATAAAACCAACGGTAGTACAAGAGCACTACAACTTGTTGCTGATGGTTTGAAATTACAGGCCTGCAACCCAACTTTTATCGACGGAAGAGATGCTATTTTAAAAGCAGAACTTGCCACAACAGGGGGCGAAGATAAATGTATGATCTGGGAAGTATTTGCCAAAAGAGGTTTAGGAGTAAACGCTTCTGCAGGATCCAAACTAATTATAACAGATCAGGTAGAAAATTTCGAAATTCCGGCAGAATGTAAGAATTTGGCAACAAGCAATGTCTCAGCAAATAAAGAAATGAGCATATATCCGAACCCGGCCAAAGACGAATTCTTTATCAGAGCTGCTGCCAATGTTTTAGGTAAAGTAAACGTTCAGATCTATGACGCTTCAGGAAAATTAGTGTCCAGTCAGAAAATTACATCTAGTGATGCAGTGTATACACAAGCGCTTCCAAATGGAGTTTATGTGGTAAAAGTGGAAGGATTAGGGGTGAATTACTCTTCTAAATTAATGATTAAAAAATAAATTATTAATGATAATTCGAAACCGTCTTGTTAACTCAAAGCGTTTTTTTTTTATGGAGGTAATATTTAATTTCACCAGGATTTCCTCAAAAATTATCTACAAAAAAAGCCTGTCATTCCATAGCGTTTAGACAATTTCTGGAAGATAAGAGAAGCGTTTATCTTGGCTTTACAGCAATAAAAAACCCATCAAAATAAATTGATGGGTTTTTCTAATATCGTAAACTGAATTACTTTTTGTAAGCAGCGTCTTTAATTCTCGCTTTTTTACCTCTAAGGTTTTTGAAGTAGAAAATTCTAGCTCTTCTTACTTTACCTCTTCTGTCGATTTCAATTTTTTGCAAAGCTGGCATGTTCATAGGGAAAACTCTCTGTACTCCAACATCACCACTCATTTTTCTGATGGTAAAGGTTTTGGTACCTCCTGTTCCTCTGATCTGCAAAACCACTCCTTTAAAGAACTGGGTTCTGGTTTTAGCACCCTCTCTAATTTCGTAATACACAGTGATGGTATCACCGGCTTTGAATTTAGGAAATTCTTTTTTTGCAATGTACTTGTCTTGTACGTACTGTAATAAATCCATTTTTTTTATAAAAAATATTTTTTGTCAAGCTAAACAACGTTCACGCCTTTCGTCAGAGGTTGATTAACAGGCTGCAAAAATAAGACAAAAAATACAATCTACCAACACTTTACAAAAATAAATAACCACTTTATCAACCTTACTCTTTTCTTGGGCGTGCCCTTCGCCCGGTCATTACGTCCCGTCAGAAGACGAAACTCTATTTCCTCACTTAGGTCGGGCTGTCCGCTCTGTTTTTTTTGCGCTTCCTTCTCCTTCCACAAAAAAAATGATGCGCTTCCATCCCTCACGCAAAGTTTCCTCCTGAAAATTAGACAATTGCCCAAGATGAAAAGTTCCAGAAAAATTATTAAATTTAACAGCCCTTAAAAACGATACTAATGTTGGTCAGTTCTGAAAAATCCTTAATACCAGTTAACACTTACTGGTTTAATAAAGTATACAGGATGAAATGAGCAAACCTAATTAAGAAACAATTTCTAAAATGATTGATAAAAGAGTAAAAAACGTACAGGAAGCCATCGCTGGAATCAGTGACGGGATGACCTTAATCGTAGGAGGATTCGGACTTTGCGGTATCCCGGAAAATTCAATTAATGCTTTGGTAGAAAGCAATGTGACCGATTTAACCTGTATTTCCAATAATGCCGGAGTTGATGATTTCGGGTTGGGTTTGCTTTTGCAGAAAAAGCAGATCAAAAAAATGATCGCTTCTTACGTGGGCGAGAATGCCGAATTCGAAAGACAGATGCTTTCCGGTGAACTCGAAGTAGAACTCACGCCACAGGGAACTTTAGCCGAAAAATGCCGTGCCGCACAGTGCGGAATTCCCGCTTTCTATACTCCTGCAGGATACGGAACAGAAGTCGCCGAAGGAAAAGAAACCAAAGATTTTGACGGAAAAATGCACATTTTGGAACACGCTTTCAAAGCTGATTTTTCCATAGTAAAAGCTTGGAAAGGCGATCACGCCGGAAATTTAATTTTTAAAGGAACAGCAAGAAACTTCAACGCTCCAATGGCGGGATCAGGAAAAATCACCATCGCCGAAGTCGAAGAATTGGTAGAGCCGGGACAATTGGATCCCAATGAAATTCATATTCCGGGAATTATGGTACAAAGAATTTTCCAAGGTGAAAAATTTGAAAAAAGAATTGAGCAGCGAACGGTGAGGAAAAGAGGTTAGAAATTCTTTAACTTTAGATACTAAAAAAAACATTTTTCATATGGAAAATGTTTTTTTTATATTATTTATTAAAGATTATTTTCGTTAAACTGATTCCATTGATTATCAAAATATTCCTTTTCAATTTCAGAATATTCGAAACCATTCTTAAAATCTTGAAGACCATAACTCGTATCTGTTAAAAAACCATAATTATTTTTCCATGGTGCAATACAAACAGCTTCACTATTTAAGTTTAATCCTATTTCTCTTGTCGGAATCTCATTTTCATTGAATTCGATGAGCCAATTCCTGGTATTTTGAATTTGATTTTCAAAATCAGGATTTGCTTTTGGAATTATTGTTGAAAGAAATTTTTCTAAAAGAGTAATAAAGAAATTAGATTTTTCTGGTTGGGAAATTTCATCAAGTTCTATTTTGAGATAAGTGTATTTCATTATTATTCTGCAGCATGTTTTTTATGAAGATTTTCCAGAAAAGATTCCCGATTAAAATTTTCTAAAAAGCCAGATTTTTCGCCTTTTTTCAATTCTTTAATTAATTCAGATTTTTTGGTTTCTTCATGTTCAAACATTCGCAAAGCAGCTCTTACTACTTCACTTGCAGAGGAATATTTACCTGATTTAATTTGTTGGCTGATAAATTGATCGAAATAATCGCCTAACAAAATGGATGTGTTTTTTGCCATCATTTTAAACTTATAATCAAAGATACCAATTGTTGGTATTTATTCAAAATTTTTGGTTGTATTTTTAAGACGGAAAAAATGGTGAAAAAAATTAAACTGCGAACGGTGAGGAAACGAGATGAAAATCTTCGAAACTAACTTTGCCAAAGTTCCGAACTTTGGCAAAGTTTTTATAAGAATAGGCTCTAGTCTATCTTTTTTTGTGAAAAAGTAATTGGAGTCAGTATTTTTAATATCTAGTTTAAAATCACTTTCCTCTCCCCAATCTGCTGCCTCCACATCGCATAATACAACCCTTTTTCAATCAGTAGATCTTCGTGAGAACCGGTCTCGATAACCTGTCCTTTTTCCAAAACATAAATCCGGTCGGCGTGCATAATGGTGCTTAACCGGTGCGCGATGAGAACCGTGATCTGCTCTTTTTCTTTCGAAACATCGATAATCGTAGAAGTGATTTCTTCTTCTGTAATGCTGTCTAAGGCCGACGTTGCTTCATCGAAAATAAGCAAATGCGGTTTTCTGAGTAAAGCGCGCGCGATGGCAATTCTCTGTTTTTCGCCGCCACTTAATTTAAATCCACCTTCGCCGATGATGGTTTCTATTCCTTTTTCAGCTCTTTGGATTAAGGCGGTACAGCTCGATTTTTTCAAAGCCATTTCCAAGTCTTTTTCCGTCGCATCCGGATTTACAAACAGGAGATTTTCTTTGATGCTTCCTGCAAAAAGTTGAGTGTCCTGCGTGACAAATCCAATCTGATTCCGCAATTCATCGAAATCGAATTCATTCCCGTTGATATTATTATAGAAAATAGTCCCTTCTTTGGGGCGGTACAATCCGACCAGCAATTTCACCAACGTACTTTTTCCCGAACCACTCGGACCCACAAAAGCAATCGTTTCGCCGTTTTTGACTTCAAAAGAAATGTCATTTAAAGCTTTATAGGAAGCAGACCGGTGCTGAAAAGAGACATGATTGAAAGCCAGTTTTTCGATGGCACCAATTTGTTTCGGCGTTTGCGGTTTCTGCTCTGCCGGTTTTTTCATCAGCGTATCGAAATTATTCAAAGAAGCCTGTGCTTCCCGGTAAGAGATAATAATATTCCCGATTTCCTGCATCGGTCCGAAAATAAAGAATCCGTAAAACATTAAAGATAAATATTGTCCCGGCGTTACGATATTTTTAAAAATGAGAAAAAGCAACGTGAAGGTGATCATCTGTTGCAGAAAATTCACCATCGTTCCCTGAATAAAACTTAAAGAACGGATGCTTTTTACTTTTCGTAATTCCAATCCTAAAATTTTGTAGGTATTGCTGTTCAGGCGTTTAACTTCCTGTTTCGTTAAGCCCAAACTTTTTACGATTTCGATATTTCGCAGACTTTCCGTCGTACTTCCGGCTAAACTGTTGGTTTCTGCAACGATTGTTTTCTGAATATTTTTAATTCTTTTACTGAGTAAATTGGTGATGAAAGAAATAATTAGAATTCCCACCACATAAACCGGCATAATCGACCAATGCAGTTGGATTGCATAAATAGAAACAAAAATAATACTCACCAGAATGCCGAAAAAGATATTAATGAAATTCGTGATGAACTTCACTGAATCTTCCCGGACTTTCGTTAGAATAGACAATGTTTCCCCACTTCTCTGGTCTTCAAATTCCTGGTAGGGAAGTGCCATAGAATGTTGTAATCCATCGGTAAAAATATTGGCGCCGAATTTTTGGGTAATCACGTTCACTACATAATCCTGAAAAGCTTTGGCAATTCTGCTTACCATCGCCGTTCCGATTAAAAGTCCGAGAAAATAGAAGACGCCGTGGTAAAGATCAGATCCATAAAAATATTCATCTAAATTTCTGGGCAACAGTTTTTCTTTGTCAAAAAAGTTCGGATGCGTTACGAGTTGATCGAGGATATTTCCCGTAATCGCAGGACCAAACAGGGAGAACACCTGATTGATGGTGGCCAAAAGTAACGATATAATCAACAACCATTTATGAGGTTTTAAATAATGTAAAAGCGTTTTCATTTTTGTAAAATAATAAGGTGCAAAACTACTGATATAATTCTGATTGTTTGCGAAATCTCACCGATTGGATCAATCTCATTTTTATATGAAATGAAATTTATTTAAATTGCAGTCAAAGTTTCTACCATGCTTACAAAAGAACAAATCGCGCAAAGAATTTCCAAAGAAGTGAAAGACCGTTATTATGTGAACCTGGGAATCGGGATTCCGACTTTGGTTGCGAACTTCGTTTCTCACGATCTTTCCGTGGAATTTCAAAGTGAAAACGGCGTCCTCGGAATGGGACCGTTTCCCTTTGAAGGTGAAGAAGATCCGGATTTAATCAATGCCGGAAAGCAGACCATCACCACACTTCCCGGCGCATCATTCTTTGATTCGGCGTTCAGTTTCGGCATGATCAGAAGCAAAAAGGTAGATTTAACCATTCTCGGTGCCATGGAAGTTTCCGAAAACGGCGATATTGCCAACTGGAAAATTCCCGGGAAAATGGTGAAAGGAATGGGCGGCGCTATGGATCTTGTGGCTTCTGCCGAAAACATCATTGTCGCCATGATGCATGTGAATAAAGCCGGCGAAAGTAAAATCCTGAAAAAATGTACTTTGCCTTTAACAGGAGTGGGCTGCGTGAAAAAAGTAGTCACCGAAATGGCCGTTCTGGAAGTAACGCCCAAGGGATTTAAATTGCTGGAAAGAGCACCCGGCGTTTCTGTAGAAGACATTATAAAATCGACGGAGGCCGATTTAATTATTGAAGGTGAAATTCCCGAAATGCAGTTTTAGACCAAATCAAATCTTTATATTAAATCCTTTTCAATAATTTTTTGAAAAGGATTTTTTTTAACCGGGAAAGACCGAATGGAAAGTATGTTAAAAGAATAAAGCTCAGCCTTTCCCTTATTTCAAAATCTCTTTCAGAAACATCAAAGTGTGATTCCACGCTCTTTTCGCCATCACAGGATTGTAATCCGGCGATTCCGGATTCGTAAAAGTGTGTTTAGAATTCGCGTAAGTGATGATTTGCCAATCGGCTTTTCCTTCCTTCATTTCTTTGATCAAACTGTTATAATCTTCAGGAGTTACACTTTGGTCGTCAGCCGGATTTTCAACTAAAATTTTGGCAGCAACCGGTCCGTTTTTTCGGGTCTGGTCCTTTCCTAAACCACCATGAATAGAAACAACTCCTGCAACGGGAAGATTTCCGCGCGCTGCTTCCAAAGCGCCTGTTCCGCCAAAACAGTAACCGATCACCGCGATCTTTTCAGGAATCGCTCCGTTTTTTTTCAATTGGTCTAAGGCCAGAGAAATTCTTTTCTGGTACGCTTCATAATTCTGCTTGTAGGAACCTGCAATTTTTGCGGCGTCCGCATTGTCTTTCGGATAATTTCCTTCGCCATAAATATCGGCAATGAAAACAAGGTAACCCTGTTTTTCCAAATCTGATGCAGCGGCTTTCGCTTCATCGTCAATACCTTTCCACGCAGGTAAAATTAAAACTCCCGGCAGTTTTTTTCCGGCATTTGAGGTAACTAAACCGTTGAGTTTTTGAGTTCCGTCCTGATAAGAAACGGTCTTCATTTTTTGACTGAATAAACTGCCTGAAACCATAATTGTTGCTGTTAATAATAAGGATCGTATCATCATTTTATATTTTATTAAGGATAAATTTACATATAATGAACCGAATGTTCATCTGAATGGTTCATCAATTTTCTGAATGAGCTCTATTTTCCGTGGTGGATTCCTGAAAGGAAAAGATTAATTCGTAATTTTGAATCACTTTTAAAACTTCTTTATGTCAAAATATAAAATCCAAAAATCTCCTTTCGTAGTACCTACAACCGATGGAAAACTCATTGAAGAAATTTGGGGAAATTCCACCGGGAATTCGGATATATCCATTGCTCACATGGTGGCACCGCCCAACTGGAGTGAACCTTTTCAAACACCCGAATTCGATGAATATACTTATATCATTAAAGGGAAAAAGCAATTTGAAATCGATGGTGAAACCGTCGTTTTAGAAACCGGACAAAGCATTCTTATCGAGAAAGGAGCGCGCGTCCGTTACAGCAATCCGTTTGAAAACCCTTGTGATTATCTGGCAATCTGTCTGCCGGCGTTTTCGATGGATTTGGTGAATCGGGAAGATTAAAATTGCAGGTATTTTTTATGTATATCCGTTTTTAATCATCATGAATATTTTTGAATCTCTGGAGAGGGATTTATGGTGAGGATCAAAACTCCACTCCCAAATCCCTCAATTCTTTTTCCAAGTCGGTATCCTCTTTCACATGAACACAGATAAATCCTAAGATTTCTGCTACTTTTATATTGTTGAAATTATCATCAATAAATACCGATTCTTCTGCTTTTATCTGATAACGGTCTAATAAAACATTCCAAATGGTCGGATCTGGCTTAATCAGTTTCTCCGTTCCGGAAACCACGATTTTGTCCTGAAAAATTTTAAAGAAATCATAATTTTCCAATGCGTAAGGAAAGGTTTCCGCCGACCAGTTTGTCAAGCCAAAAAGATGATATTTGGAATGTTCCAGTTTTCGTAAAACAGCTACGTTATGTGGGATTTCTGACTTCAACATGGTCGTCCAGTTGTCGTAATAAGCCCGGATTTCCTTTTCCCATTCCGGGTGTTTGGCCACCTGAATTTCCGTTCCTTTGGCTAAAGTCCGTCCGCGGTCCTGTTCCGCGTTCCATTCATCGGTCGCGATGTTTTCCAGGAAATGCTCCATTTTTTCATCATCATTAAAATGATCTTTGAAAAAATAACGCGGATCCCAATCCATCACCACGCCACCGAAATCGAAAATAATATTTTTAATGGTCATGTTTTTAGTCTAAGTTGTAATAGGTTTTATGGCAGAAGTTTTTTTTCTGAAAAATATTGAAATCAAAGTAATTGCCAGCAGAAGATGCAGATAAAAAGAATTAAGAACCAAATCGGTATAACTCATTTTGAAACTGCTCAGAGAAATCAGAATTAAAATCTGCGCGCCATAAGGAATCATTCCCTGAACATAACACGCAAATATATCAAGAACAGAGGCGCTTTCCTGAGGCTTTAATCCGTATTTTTCCGTAATTTCTTTAGAGACTTTACCGGAGATTAAAATAGCAATGGTGTTATTGGCCACGCAGAAATTCGCTACCGTTACCAATCCGCCAATCCCCAGCAATGCTGTTTTTTTGGAACTGATGATTTTATTGATATTCCTTAATAGAAAATTAATTCCGCCCGCTCTTTCTACCAATGCCGCTAAACCACCGGTAAGAAGTGAAAGCAGAAAGATTTCGGTCATGTCCGTAAAACCTTCATAGCTGCTTTTGGCAAAATCCAGGAGGCCAAAAGTTCCGTAGCCCATTCCTAAAGCTCCCGCAAAAAGCAAACCTGCAAAGAGCACGACAAATACATTAATTCCGATGACTGAAAGCGCGATTACGAGCAAATAGGGAAGGATCAAGACAAGGTTGAAATCCTTTTGTTCCATGGGAACGAAGGAAGTTTCCTGATTAAATCCGATCGCGACTAAAATAACAATCGCAATGATGGCAGCCGGTAAAGCGAGTTTGAAATTAACCCGGAATTTATCTTTCATTTCACATCCTAAACTTTGGGTTGCAGCAATGGTCGTGTCTGAAATTACAGAAAGATTATCGCCAAACATCGCTCCCGAAAGCAAAGCCGCACCAATTAATCCTAGAGGAGAACCGCTTTTTTCTGCAAGATCAATAACAATCGGACCCAAAGTTACAATCGTACCCACCGACGTCCCGGACGCAAAAGAAAGAAAGGATGCAATCACAAAAATTCCCACCGGAAAATAAGCAGCCGAAATATAATTTAAACCTAAGTTCACGATTGTGTCTACGCTGCCCGTGGCTTTCGAAACCGTGGCAAAAGCGCCTGCCAGAAGGTAAATAATACACATGGTCAAAATTTTACCATCGCCACAACCTTTCAAAAAAGTATCGATTTTCTCATTCACTTTTCCTTTCAGCAAAACGAAGGCAGAAAAAACCCCAATCAAAGCAGCAATGGGAGAGGGCAAAGCATAAAAATCCTGATTGTAAATTCCGAATCCTAAAAAAATTCCTACAAAGAGGAGCAAAGGTATAATAGAGAGAAAAGTGCCGTTTGTTTTTATCATGGTACAAAACTAAGGTCAAAATGTCAAAAAGCAAAATGTTTATTAAAGAATGATGTCTGTTGGTTGTAAGAAAACAGAACTGAAAAGGAATGAGTTTTAAAATTCTCCCTTGTAGAATTCGTATTTCCCATCAGTAAACTTCGCGGAAATATGCTGCAAACCATTGCTTAAAATAATTTCCTCTGCCTCGAGAATAGAATTGTATCTCGCTGTTTGTTCAAAGGTTTTTTCAGTCAGTTTAATATGGGGCGCTTTGCATTCGACCAGGATTTTAGCGACCGTTTTTTCGGTCACCAAAAGATCGATTCTCTTTGTGGTTCCATTCAAAACCAGTTTTTTCTCTAAAATCAAAGACGATAAGTTTCTGCCTTTTGTCAGGTGAAAATAATGCACCCAATGTTGTCGTACCCATTCTTCCGGCGTAAGCAAAAGCCAGGATTTGCGCACCAGATCATAAATAAAAAACTTATCTTTGTCTCTCTTGATTTGAAAGTCAAAATCCTCATTAAAATTCAGTTTCGGAAGTTCCATTTATGAAAGAATTAGATTTAATCCTCAAAAATATTAAAAATAAAGAGCTTTTGCCTATTTATTTTTTTCATGGCGAAGAACCCTATTTTATGGACGTTGCCTTAAAATCATTTGAAAACGATGTTTTAACCGAAGATGAAAAAGCCTTTAACCAAACTGTAGTGTACGGAAAAGACACCACGTTTGCAGAAGTGCTTTCTCTGGCGAGGCAGTTTCCCATGATGGGGGACCGGCAAGTAATCATCGTTAAAGAAGCTCAGGATATTACGTTGACCGAACCCGAAAGCAAAGCGTTGTTGGCTTATGCCGAAAATCCGGTAGAATCCACGGTTTTAATTATCGCTTATAAATACAAAAAAGCAGATGCGCGGAAAGCATTTGTCAAAACTTTGACGCAGAAAAAGATGCTGTATCTAAGTGAAAAAGTCAAAGATTACAACGTTCCAAAGTGGATTGAAAACGAAATCAAAACGTTGAGAATTCAGGCAAAACCCAATATTCCGACTTTGCTCGCAGAATATTTGGGAACCGATTTATCGCGGATTTCCAATGAATTGCAGAAACTCAAAATGATCTTGAAAGAAGGCGAAATTCTCGACGAAAAGAAGATCGAAACCAATATCGGCATCAGCAAAGATTTTAATGTTTTCGAACTCATCAAAGCGCTGGGGAAAAAAGACGAAATCGGTGCCTTCAAAATCGCGCATTATATGGGGAAATCAAAGACGCATTCCCTGGTGATGACCACCGGAAATCTGTATAATTTCTTTTCGAACCTCATTATTTTTCACACCATGAAAGCTGAATCGCCACAAAACCAGGCTTCAGTAATGGGCGTCAATCCTTATTTCCTGAAAGATTTTGCGGAAGCGGCGCGTTTTTATAATCTCAAAAACTGTACACGGGCTGTTTCTATTTTACGCGAAATCGACCTCAAAAGCAAAGGACTGGGCGCCATTAATATGACTGACGGCGAATTGCTGAAAGAAATGGTTTACAAAATTCTGCATATCGACCAATACAAAGTTCAGACTTAGCATCTTTCTTTTTTGGGCGACTATTTGACTGCGTCGAATGTTTACTTTATATTTTTTTTGGGCGACATTTCCGCCCTCCATTCCCGCTTTTTTGTTCCACTTCGTTCCACAAAAAGAGCTCCATTCAGGTCGGGTCGCGGTTGGGATTTTTTAACAAGATTTTTATTCATTTATTAAAGTATTTTCTATAATAAGAGCCCTGAGCTTTTGATTTTTTTGTTTCAAGACAAAGAATGTAAATAAGAAAATCAATCACGTCAAATTACATGAGTTTAGAAAATATTTGATTTCCCTATTAATGGATTCCTTTTTCCATGGAAAATATTTGAAACTAATGGGACTCATGTTTAAAATATATCCGGTCTGTTTCTAAGAAAATATTTCTCTTTTTTTGCATTCTAACTTTTAAACGCTTTTTATTACAGTATTTTCAAATGCAAAATGATCCCACATTTTCAGTCATTGAAAAAATTCATCACCAAATAATTCGATAACCCGAAATAAATCCCGATTTTTGAAAACTTTAAAAATTCAATTTTAAATCTAATTTTAAATAATGGAAGACAATATTTTAGACTGCGTGATCGTAGGTTCCGGACCATCCGGTTTTACTGCTGCGATTTATGCGGCCAGAGCCGACTTGAAACCTGAATTATACACCGGCCTTGAGCCAGGCGGACAATTAACGACCACGACCGAAGTTGATAATTTCCCAGGATATCCGAATGGAATTACCGGACCAGAAATGATGATGGATCTGCAAAAGCAGGCCGAACGATTCGAAACCAAAGTTCATTACGAAATGATTACCAAAGCCGAATTCTCGCAGGAAGTGGGCGGCATTCACAAGCTTTGGGCAGGAAAGAAAGAAATTTGGGCCAAATCGGTCATTATTTCTACCGGCGCGACTGCAAAATATTTGGGCTTGGATGACGAGAAAAAATATTCCGGTGGAGGAGTTTCTGCCTGTGCCACCTGCGATGGTTTTTTCTACAAAGGAAAAGATGTTGTTGTCGTAGGAGCGGGAGATACCGCAGCGGAAGAAGCAACCTATCTGGCGAAACTGTGCCGCAAAGTGACGATGCTGGTAAGAAAGGACCATTTTCGGGCTTCAAAAGCGATGATTCACCGCGTGAGCAATACGCCAAATATCGAAGTATTGTTCAATCACGAACTGACAGGAATTGAAGGCGAAAATTCTTTGGTTGAAAGAGCTGTGGTGATTAATAACCAGACTCAGGAAACCTCCAAAATAGACGTTCACGGCATCTTTATTGCGATCGGCCACAAACCGAATACGGAAATTTTTAAAGGTCAGATCAATTTAGACGAGAACGGTTATATCAACACACTTCCAGGTTCAACGAAAACAAATTTACCCGGAGTTTTCGCGGCAGGCGATGTGCAGGACAGTCAGTACAGACAGGCGATTACCGCGGCAGGAAGTGGCTGTATGGCCGCTATGGATGCGGAGAAATATTTAGGCGAAGTATAAAGAGCCAAGAAAAAAGTGAAAAGAGCCAAGTGTTTGGGGCGGACATTTTTTCCGGGCAGAGACTTTCAGTCTCGGATGGTTAATTAAAAAATGAAAAACCTTTTCTACATATTTATAGGAGGAGGATTGGGAAGCGTACTGCGCTTCCTGATTTCCAGCTATACGCAGAAGTTATGGAATATCAATTCCTTTCCGATGGGTACTTTTGTGGTGAATATGATCGGGTGTTTTTTGATTGGCGTGCTTACGTCTTATTTCATCAGGGTAGATAATTATCTGAAATTTCTATTGATTACCGGATTTTGCGGAGGCTTTACCACCTTCTCTACTTTTTCGGCCGAAAGCTATTCATTGTGGCAAAGCGGGCACTATCCGATATTGATATTTTATGTTTTATTGAGTGTTATGGTGGGTTTAGCCGCTGTTTATCTGGGTTTGCAAATCATTAAAAATTAATTTTCCCTTTGATAATGAATGATTTAAAACTTTTTTGTAAAAATAATTTGGTCAATATGTAAAAGGTCTTTATATTTGCACCACTGAAAAAGAGAAATCAATTTCATTGGAGAACTGGCAGAGTGGTCGATTGCGGCAGTCTTGAAAACTGTTGACTGTAACAGGTCCTGGGGTTCGAATCCCTAGTTCTCCGCCCAAATCCCTATAAGTTTATACTTGTAGGGATTTTTTTGTGGAAATTTCTTTCCGACCGGGATTCCGAAAATTGGGGATCTGCGATTTTGTCATTAGGTCTTTTATATTCTTATAAAAGAGATAATATAATCTGTCGGGTCAAGGGTTCTTCAGAATGCTGCTGAATAAGATTTGTAAAAGCAAAAATACTATGTATAAATATGATACGATAATCGGAATTTTTCCGATTATGTGCAATTAATTTTACATTATTTTTGTAATTCCGGTTTATTTTATTGATTGCAGAATCCTGATATTTTAATTATTTTCCGGTGTGCAATTTCCAAGTGGCAAAGAAAATTCCGGTGTTTTTTAGACAGAACTGATGGCAACAGCTTTTAGCGTATACCTGTAATGAATAAGTCTCAAAACCGATAGCCAAGCAAAAATTTAATTAGAAAAAACACCTACTCATCTAATTTGCTACCAATAAAAATCATCAGATAGATTCTCTTCAAGAGATCTTCTTTAATCTTGTCTGATAACGCTGTATAAAATTTCTTTTAAGTTGGTCATTGAGAAAAGAACGGTTGGTCAGTTCAATGACTTCATTCTCGTGAGAAGTTAAATTTTTGAAAATTTTGGATATTGTTTTTTCTGGTATTTCAGCTTTTTGACCCAATAAAATAAACTGCTCTTTTATTTTGCCTTTGGCAATGGGTTTGGGTAAGAGACCCTCACTTAACGCAAAATCGGCATCTTCAATATGAATTTTGGTGTTGAGTAGATCATAAGCCGGACTTAATTTAAAATCACCCTGCTCTGTTTCTATTAGAGAAAAATTTTTTAGATGAGCATCTCCATTTGAAAATAAATAATTGAAAAGAATTAATGTGAAAAGTTTTGGTGCTTCTACTTTTGAGGCAGGTACAAATTTTTTCAATGTTTCAAAAAGTTCCAGGTAATTTCCTTGATATTTGTACTGTTCACCGTGTATTGCTGGTGATTTTTGCAATAGAGAAGCAAAATCCTCAACAGCTAATTTTTCCCCGTTTTTTTTGACATCAAATCTTTTTGTAAGATAGGCGGGTTTTCCATTTTCAAAGAACGTCAAAGCATTTTCCGCAGTTTCTATTTTAAAAATTTGTTGTGCGATTTGCATCGTGAGATGTTCGTTTGCAGGTGCATACTCACTGTTTTTTGGAAGCTCTGAAATCGGTTTCAAAATATATTGTCCACGCTCATCTTCAGTCGTTAACCGTAATTTTGAATTTTCGATGATTAATGAGTATTTTTCCTGAAAACCTGAAATAGAAATATGCAGTTGATTTTCATTAAATACCGACCGCTCTTTGGAATCTGATGGGGATGTGTAGGGTAGAACAGGGCTGATTTTTTTACCGTCAAACATTTTCTTTAAAACAACCGGACTGTAAGTATCAAAACCTTCTATAAGTTTTCCTGGACAATATTTTATTTTATGCTGATCCATTTTTAATTCTTTCAATTGTTATAGCTCCCACTGTATCAGTGTTTGCAGTAGTTAAAAGAATTCCGAAAGCATCGGATTCATCAATTTTATAAGTTCGGCAAACCATTCTTTTATTAGTTCCTTCTGGCAAAAGATGGTAAAAAAATGGGAATAATTCTTTAGAGACGAATTCTTTCTGTGTCTTAGGGAGCGTTAGGCTTATAGGAGGTTTATTGGTGTCCAACAGCCAATCCTGATCATATTGAAAAATGAAACTACCATCATCATTTTGCTTCAGCACTCCCGCTGGTTGATCTTTGTATAAGACTTTTGCGGATCTCATTGGTTCATGTTTTTAATTTCCAATTTAATTTCCAAACCTAAAGCGTCGCAAATTTTTTGCAATGTTTCCAGCGTTGGATTTCCTTTTCCGCTTTCCAATTGTTTCAAGGTACGAAGTCCTACACCAGAAATTTCCGCAAGTGTTTCCTGCGTTACATTTAAAATTTTTCTACGTTCTTTAATGGGTACTATTACATTACTTAGTGTCATATATTACACTTTAAGTGCAAATATACATCATTATTTTAAAAATTAAATCATAAGTGTTATTTAGTGCACTTTTTTAAATTTAATTTGGAAGTTTTGCATTTTGGATATTAAAGAGCGATCTACTGCACTTTTATTGGTTTTTGAAATTATAATCTGGTGTTCTGCACATTGAAGCCGATTATTCAATTAAAAGTAGTCGTTTTATTAATTACGCCCAGGTTGCGCTGAGCTTTAATTTTTTTCGGAAAGAGAGTATACATTTAAGATTGATGTTTTTGTAAGTGTGAAAAAAAAGTAAATTTGATAAATAAACCAATCAAAAACCTACATTTTTTCAAGGTGAGTGAATAGGTGAGTAGCTGAATAGTAATATTTGAAAAGGGTTATGACTAGAGATATTTAAAGAGCATGTGCCGCACAAATCCCTATAAGTTTATACTGATAGGGATTTTTTTGTGGAAATTTCTTGCCGACCCCGGATTCTGAAAATTTTGGATAATCTGAAAAGGAAAAATGATTTGTCTTTTACCCCTCGAAGTTGTAATCTGAAGTTTTTATTTTCGGATGCCGAAGCATTGGTGCTTCTTTGGTCAAAATAACCGACTGTATCATTATAAAACAAAAGAACGCACAAAAAAAGAGAACCAATTTCCTGATTCTCTTTGCTTAGTAGCGGAGACACGACTCGAACGTGCGACCTCCGGGTTATGAGCCCGACGAGCTACCTACTGCTCTACCCCGCGTTATTATGGTGCAAATATACAACATTTAATTTCTAAACAATTTTAAAAACTGAAAAATTCATCGTCGTTCAATGGATTTTATTCACCGTTCTTACATTGGTGCAGCAAAATAGAAGGTAAAAGGCTGATTTATAGATTTCCAAAATTAACGTTCAATTTACAATCGGTGTGTTTTAATTTTTTATGCGTCCGCAATGAAGTCCAGATCAGGTTCAGAAATCTATTTTATGGCAGGGTTTTAGAAGAATCTTGTGATTTACCATCCTATTGGGCACAAAAGACTGGATCTGTATTTCAGAATTTCGGTGCGGTGATGATCTTAGCGAAATTACCTGGTTGACCCATTAAGACGCGTGTTGATTACCAAATGTATTATACAAAAGCCAGTTTAGGCCTCTCCAATTCCTCCTGAGATTCCGCGGTTACCGCAAGTTTTTCCAGTTCATCATCCTGGTCAACACTGCGTATTTTCATTTCAGATTAAGCGGTGTATCATTTAATAGGGATAAAATTTGAATTTCTTGTTTCTTAGTTGCATTTTTGCAGCATTAAATAGATTTTCATGAGTTTAGCCTTTTTCATTATGACGGGCGTTTTGGTGGTAACGCTTATTGCGCCGGCTTTTAGTTATTATGCCATTAAAAAAGCAAGACAGAAAGACTATAAAACCCATAAAAAAATACAAACTTTTGTTTATGCATTCTGCACCGCGGCGGTTTTGGTATTAGAGTTGCTTATTCGTTTTTCCGGCGGATCGGGAAGCATGTTCAAGGACAGTTCTCATGCGGACAATCCGGTTTTTAAAACCATTCTCACCGCTCATATTACCGGCGCAGTGCTCACCTATATTTTATGGACTTTTCTGATGATAAAATCCCGCCGGAAATTTGAAAAAACACTGCCCGGACCATTCTCAAATACCCACAGAATGATGGGAATAGCCGTGTTTACAGGATTGGTTTATACCGGATTCAGCGCTTTAACCGTGTATTTAATGACCCTCGATTTCATTTAACATTTATTATTTAAAAAAAAAAGATCAACTTCTTTATGTATAAATTATCCCTATTATTCGCACTATTATTTGCGTCCCTGTTTTCTGCACAAACCGGAAGTATCAATATTAATGTATATGACGATTTCAGCAAGAAACCACTTTCTGCAACCGTAACGGTAAACGCCACGGAAACACAATTCCGGGGTGACGGAAATGTATCATTAACCAATCTTCCCGTAGGCGTTTATCAGTTTCAAGTTTCTTCGGAAGGTTATGCAGAAGGACTTTTAAAAGACATCGATGTTCTGCCGAATCAAAATCTAAGTTTTTCGGTTGGGCTTACCAAACTGTCAACGGCGAATATTGATGAGGTCGTCATTTCCAAAAAAGCCTATAAATCTACGGCCGAAAGTCCACTTTCTCTGCGGAATATTACGAGTGAAGAAGTTCAGAAAAATGCGGGTTCCAACCGGGATATTTCCAAAGCGATTCTTTCTTTTCCGGGAGTGGGCACCACAGCGACTTTTAGAAATGATTTGTTTATCCGCGGCGGTTCTTCAGCAGAAAACAAATTTTACGTCGATGGCATTGAAGTTCCGGTGATCAACCATTTTCAGACTCAGGGAGCGAGTGGCGGACCGAAAGGAATCCTGACCATTGATTTTATTAAAGATGTCGATTTTTACAGCGGTGCATTTCCCGCCAATAGAAACGGCGTTTTGTCTTCGCTGTTTGAATTTAATTTAAAGCAGGCCAGAAAAGACAAAATCGGTTATAAAGGAGTGGTGGGTTTTGATGATATTCAGTTGATGGCCGATGGCCCACTTTCCAGAGATCAATCCTGGACCGGACTTTTCAGCGCACGGAAATCCAATCTTCAGTTTTTATTTAAAGCGATGGGACTTCCGTTTTTACCGTCTTACAGCGATGCTACTTTTAAAATTTCTAAAAAATTCCGATCGGGTGATGAACTTTATTTTCTGGGTTTAGGCGCGCTTGATGAATTTAAATTTAATGAAAAAGCCAATGAATCTCTGTACAATCAAACATTAATTGAAAGGTTGCCGGTTTCCCCACAATGGAATTATACCATCGGAACGGGATACCGTCATTTGGTAGAAAACGGGAACTGGCTTTTTACCTGGAGCCGAAATATGCTCGATAATAAATCCACCAAATATTTTAAAAATATAGAAATTCCGGAGAATTTACTGCTGGATTATCATTCCCAGGAGAGTGAAAATAAAATCCGGGTGGACCGTAATTTCCGGATTGCGGATTATAAACTAAGCTCGGGTGCCCATCTTAATTTCTCCAATTTTACCAACCGGTCGTTTGTAAAAACCGTTACTCAAAACGGACCGGTTACCGATCAGTCGGATTCTGATCTCGATCTGTTTCAGTACGGATTGTATCTTCAGGGCGCAAAAAAATTATTTGACAATAAGATGGAAGTTTCTGCCGGATTCCGTTTAGATGCCAGCAATTATTCTGAGCTTACCAATAATCCTTTAGAACAGTTTTCTCCCAGAGCTTCTTTGAGGTATCTGTTTGCCGAGCAGTTTTCCTTTAATGCCAATGCCGGAATCTATTATATGTTGCCGACTTACACGGCGTTAGGTTTTCAGCAAAACGGGAATCTGGTGAATAAAAATACTTTGAAATATATTAAAAACACGCAGGTCGTCACTGGTTTTGAGTTTAACGGTAAAGATAATCTGCGCATTACTTTAGAAGGGTATTATAAAAAATACCGCAACTATCCGTTCTCATTAAGAAATCAAATTTCGCTGGCCAATCTTGGCGGTGATTTTGGTGTGGTGGGAACCGAACCTCTAGACAGTCGCGGAACTGGTGAAACGTATGGCGTGGAAGTTCTAGCGCAAAAAAGAACCGTCAATGATTTTTACGGAATTGCTTCTTACACTTTCGGTTATTCTAAATTTAGTGATGCAAAAGGCGATTTATTACCATCAAGTTGGGACAGCAGACATATTTTATCCTTGACCGGTGGAAAATATTTTAAAAGAAACTGGAATATCGGTGCAAGATTCCGCATGCAAAGTGGTTTTCCGCAAACACCGTATGATATCAACAGGAGTGAACTCGTGTACAACTGGAATATTACGAACGGACCGGTTTCAGATTACAGCCAACTCAACACCCTTCGCGGAAATTTGGTTCATCAGTTGGATATCCGCGTAGAAAAGAAATGGATTTTCAACAAATGGCAGTTGACTTTCTATGTAGATGTGGTGAATGTTTACGGATCCGACAATCCAAGTGCTTTGCCTGTCATTGGTTTAGAGCGGGACGCGAGCGGGAATGGCATCATACATAATCCAAATGCACCGAAAGATGAGCAGGTTTATAATCTCCATTATGAACAGATCAAACGGTCTTCTCCGCTGCCGTATTTTGGGTTTATATTTGAATTTTAGGTAAAGATGTTGGGATTACAGCGTGATCATTAAACGTTACACTTAAAAAGGCGCAGAATAAAAATATTTTTATTACTGATTCCGGATATCCATAACGCAATTGACGTGCGGGGAAAATTCAAATTTTTTCTCCGCACTTTTTTATTTCAATTGGTTTTCGCCACTGCCGAATATTTCCTGTGGTCACCGTCATAGAAGATGTCCATGAATTTACCAATATATTAAAAGTAACTAATCGTACTTTTCAATGTTTTGTCAGCACGTCAGTGGTTATGCCTATTGCAAATATAAAAATGAAGAATGTGATTAATCCCAATATATAGCAGACCAGTGCTTTGAAATAGTTAACTGTTTTCATTTTTTCAAAGAAATGAGCCATTGCCCAAATTACATAAATCACCCCAATTATTCCTGCGATGTTTAATAATCTTATATCCGTAATTCCTTCGATAAAAGCAAAAAAAGCATAGATCAACATTGGAATCCCCAATACAAAACATAACATTACGAGCAATTCAAAAAAGTTGTATTTATATTTTTTAAAAACCAATTTTAGCCAGACCGCAATAAATATACCTGTCAAAATATTCATATAGCCATAATTTGCCTGTAACCACCGTACAATTTTGAAAACCGAAGATTTTTCTGATCCTTCGTATTTGATATATTCCTCTTCAATATGAAAAAAATGACTTATAAGCGTATAAATTAAAGATGTTATAATTATAAAAATAACAGGTTTTACAAGGCGGCTTCTGTTTCCTGAAATATAATTTCTGATATTTTGCCCTGGATTGATAAGCAGCCCTTTAACTGTGAATAAAATTCCACGCTCAAAATGTAAAACGTGTTGAATTTCGTGAATGATATAATGTCCGTCAATTCTTTTCGGTTTTGAAGCATGCCCGCAGTTGGGGCAAAAGTGATGATTTACTTTGTTGTTGCAGTTTGTACAGTTCATTTTTATTCTAAGTAATAATTTTTCGATTTATTTATTTGCGTTTGTTTCGATAAAATAACCAGTCACAAGGGGCTTTGGGCTTTTGAGATACTCGGTTTTAAGTTATTTTTTAACGGAAGGGGAGTTGATTTTTATAGTGGTTTTAAGGTGCGATGACTTGTAACACGGTAAGGAGGAATGCGATGATCACAGGAATAAGACTTCGTTTTCCCGGATGCATGCTCCAGACTTTAATCAGCGGATGGTGTTTTTTTGACATACGCTTGTTATTTGATTTAAAATTAGCATCTATTAAGTAAAATTAATAAAATTTTGTTAATAAATACCCCAAATGGGGTATTTCGTGATTTTGATATTTTACAGAATTTTGTGCTATGTTATGAATAGGATGATAAAACATGTTTCTCCTCTTTTTCAGGCAGAACAATATTAAAACTATAAAATATGAAAACAGTAAAATTACTTCTGGCGGCTTTTCTTCTGCTGCAAACTATTAACCTCTCCGGGCAAAAGTATATGGTCGACATTCCGGTATCGCAGCAGGATCCACGGGTTCATGTGACATTAATGTATCAGGAGAAGAACAGTGCATTTGGAGTGATGACGCAGGATTACCGGATTTTGGTAAAAAACAACACCGCCGACAAACTTAAAGTTTATATAGAATATGGAGCTCAATTGGTATGCGGCTCTGAAAAAACTCACCAACTTGGCCCGTTAGGAGATGGAATTACCATCGAGCCCTCACAAACAGTTGGGAAGCCTTATGCGACCGATGGTATAGGATCGGCGGTTCGGCTTACGGAGAGCTCCTGTCCCAAAGATACGTGGAGATCAATGGGAAAAGATGCGTCCGGCAGTCTGCTGTACAGCATGATCTCTTCCGTATCTTACCGGATTGTTAATATAGAAAATATTTCTGAAAAAGACCGAGCTGCAGCGGTATCAAAAAGACAGAAACAGGAAGACGAATTAAAAAGGAAAAAACAGGACGATGAGTTAAAACAAAAAAAGGCATCGGAAGAAAAGGCAAAACAAGAGGCCGATAAAAATTCGCGGTTTTCCCAGAGTGCTAATGATAAGCGTCAAAATAGTCCCGCCGCTACTGGTTCTCCGTCTGCTAAATCATCTTCACATGAATTATCTGAAAAAGTAAAGGTGAACGGAGAATATGTGCAGGTATTTCGTCAGAACGGTATTCCTTATATCAAGAGGCCGGACGGAAGCATTCATCAAACCACGGAAACGGCTTACACTCAGATTTCTCATTCGGCCCGGAACAACGCAGCACCTTCAGATCAGCAGGAAAACAGACAGGCCGCTGCCGAGCAGCTTAAAAGAAAGGAAACGGAAAATGTACTGGCAAAACTTGAGCGTGAAAGGATGCAGCAGGAAGCTACCAATAAACAGGTAGAAGCGGCAGTGAGCGGTGTAACCGACCTGTTTACGCAGGCAATCATGCAAGATGCACAGGAAAAGGAAAGGAGATACGAGCGCGAGCAGTTGAGACGGCAACAAAATGACAGCGAAGCGTACAAAATTGTAAACCAGTATGAAAAGCGGGCAGAACGTGGAGATGAGCAGGCCATTGAGCAGATGATAAAAGCGCAGTATCTGATGTCTTCCGGCAATCCTGTGGAGTATATGAAAAGTAAAAGACAGACCTTCGGAAGTCAGACCGCGACGGATGGTCTTATCAATCACTATCAGCGTATCATCACCGCGACAGACAATGAACGGTCCGGAAATTTTTTAAGCAGTGTTCTTTATCTCGCAGGAGGAGCCGGAGCTTATTTTCTTTTAAACTCTCTTTCAGCGGATGAAAAAGAGTCTGAAGGAACAGAAATCGGAATGAAAGAAGTTTACCAGGCGGGCGCATACGGGTTTGGGGGGACGCTCGGTCTTGTGGGAGTTGTTTCCTTAGTACGTGGTCTTTCAGCGAGAGGGCCTTCCTATAGAGCGGCTGTAAAGGAATTGAACAGTATAAGAAATAACACGGATGTTGCCTTCGATTTTACTCCTACCATGTTCAAACACGATAACAGAAATACATTTGGACTTGCGTTAAAACTTAAATTCTAAAAAAGAGGCAGTCTATTTACTTTTAATTCTATGCTTACCGGTGATAAGGTTATGAAGACGTAACATTTTTAAAATTATTTTATTCCCCCTCCCCCTAAAAACCGAACCGGCAAAGGCGATGTAAAACCCAGGCACAGCAGTCCCGCCGGTATTCAAAACCGCAAAGGCTGATAAAGGCTGCATATCAGGAATGGTTCGCCGGCGCTCCGTTCCCAGCTTTAAAAACAACAACTGTATGCCGGAGCTCAGGGTGAGTGGGAATATTATGACGAAAACGGCATCATTGAAAGCATTCTGCGATACTGTTGCAGGCAGTGCTGAGGAGCACCCTGTCAGCTATTTATTGTCAAACTGTGTGGATGAAATATCAGAAGGTAAACCGGATTACATCGGTGTAAACGCTGCCGGCGGTCATCTAAGGAGGCAGAAGTAATAAAATATTTCACCAAAAATAATAACTTCCGGGACTAACTAAGCTTTCAATAAATTTTCCAGTAATCCATCTGATTATGCTCCAGCGGTATGATTTCCTGGTTGCTGAGCGCTTTTTCAAACATAATAACTTCGGATATCGCGCCCTGGTAGCCAGTAATATTTCCAGGTGCACTATTTTCCATATAAATCCCTATACCAAAACCGAAGCCCGGGCTGGAGGTTGCCTGTATAGATGAAGAATTATTCATCCGCGCTATGGTATTTGTTCTTACACTTTTTGTAGTGGCATCTCTTACAAAACTATATTGCTTCCATAAATTCAGATTGGCATTATTGTTTAAATTTCTGTTACCCTGACAGCAAAGTTCTGCCGCATCAAAATAGAGATTCCCATCGTTCCAGTTAAAATGGAAACTCCACCGCCAATTTGTGCTGCTGTTAATGTAACCAAAAGAACCCTGAACTGCATTAGCTGTTGGTTTGGTAACCAATAAAAACGAGCCGAGGCCACCCGGACAGATCTCACTGATGTTTCCCTGTACTACTAAAAATCTGCTGTTCGCTGAATTGGTACCGGAGAATAATAATGCCGGTAAAAACCCGGATCCCGCACTAAAATTGAGAAAAGGCTGATTGGCAACAGTATTTTGTATGGCATTAAACCCGGAAACGTTCTGATTGTACCAAATCTCAACAGACAAATTACTGGTTTCCCTGAAGGTGGATAATGGAACAGTCTGCCCGACAGAATATGGGGAAGTTCCCGGAGTAACTATTACGGCATTGCTTACATTACTTACCCCATCATTTTTATCAAAAAAAATATCCGCAGTAGAATTGTTGTTGATATTCCTGATCCTTATTGCGTAACCGGTATAGGATGATCTCAGTTTTCTTAAGCTGTAGGCAAACGTAGAACCGGTGGAAATTACATCTAAAACAGGTTGATTTACTTGATTTACCTGATGTACTTTATATCTGCTAACGGGTAAAACACCTTGTGAAAGGCCTTTTACAAATACTAAAAGCAATACGAATATAAGTTTTCTCATATTATCTTAAATCACCAGAGAGTATAACCTCTGAATTACCTGCAACTTCCAATCCCGCCTTTGAATACTGTAAGGCTGTTCTTGTAAAGCCATATGCATTTTTGATGGTAACATTATTGTCTGCTGATTTGAATACCACATTTCCCTTCCCTAACTGGGTGACGGAAAACTGAAGTCCTGGGGATAAATTGACCGGAATGGTACAGATCACATCATTTGCAGAATTAAACTCTAATATCTTCCCGCTATCGGCAGAAGTAACAGTATAGTCACTAACGATCGTTTTAATAGTGGGCGATCCCGAAATGATTTCAGTCCATAGGGAATTTTTATATAACCAAAAGCTATTAGAACCAATATCGTAAACCAGCAGACCATTTGCGGGACGCGCAATATTTTCCCGTTCACTGGACGTCACTCTTGCGATCAGTAGCCCCTTGGTGGTACTTCTAATGTCTAAAACTGCACTTTGGTCAGGTTGGTCAGTGTTAATCCCTACACTGCCAGTCTGCGAAAAAACGGACAGTGAAGAAAAAATTACAGTCAAAATAAAAAATTTTCGCATATAGGAAATTTTAATAATAGGTATCTTTTTGTGTATAAAACTTTAAAAAAAACAAAGAAGCCGGGTTTTCTGATGCTAATCTGTAAATTTACGGCAATATATGTTATTATTCCGAATAATTCTGTTCATTTGTAAAAAGGTTAGCTCGTAGGATGCTGTGTGATTGAGTATTTGAGTGGTTGAGTGATTGAGTGATTGAGTGATTGAGTGTTTGAGTGAATGGGTGAATTATGAATGGCTGAATTGAGGAAATCAGATGATGCGGGATGTTGGATGTTGGATTTTGGATGCTGTGTGATGAGTATTTGAGTGATTGAGTGGTTGAGTGAATGGGTGAATTGAGAAAATCAGATGATTCGGGGTTTTGTGTGATGGTTGATTGAGTTTTTGAGTGATTGGGTGAATTGTGAATGGTATTCCTGAGGGAAGTACGAAAGCTGAGGTTACGGCCAGTACCGTAGTTGAATCATCTTTCTTTTTTCTAGCGAAACAGTCTTCAGCTCCCATCAGGAAGTCCGAAGATTTTTGTCTTCCATTACAATCCGAAACCGTGCTCCGACTAACTTTGACAAAGTTGGTGAAGTCATGAACTATTGCGTTAAAAAACATGGTGCGTAAAAGCCGATAATTCAGAAGGCGCTATTATCCTTTTATTGATGGTCTTTAAATCTTTTCTCCTTTAATTACCTCAAAATACGCCTCACCGAGCAATTCTACTGCATCTTCCATTTCCTGAAGGTTAAGAGGGGCAAAACCCAGCCTTAAAGCGGTGACTGTTCGGTTCTGGTAAAGACAGGTCATTGGAATAAAGAGCCCTTTTTCTTTGGCTCTTTTTTGAAGATCCGTCAGCGAAAAGGAGTTTTTAAACCGGATCCAAAATGCCAAACCTGAAACCGGAATTGTAAAGGTAATCTCGTTTTTAAAGTGGGTGCTAAGCAATCCCGCAAAGGCCTCTTTCCGCTCGGCAATTACTTTGGTGGATTTTCTTTGATACCGGTGAATGTCTCCCTGATGAATGAGTTCGCCCAACGCTTTTTCCATCATCGAATCCGGTTTGCCAAAGATATTGAGGTATTTTGCGCCTTCCTCCAGAAGGTCTTTTGGAGCAATAAGAAAATTCATTTGAAAACCGGGATGTAGAAACCGTCCGAAGGTACCGATGTAGAGGACGCGTTTTCCCCCATTTTTCCTCAAGAGCGTATCCTTTTTATTTTTCACCCCGGAAAATTCAAAATCAGTATCATCTTCGAGCACAATGAAATCGTATTCTTCGGCCAGGAGTAATAACTGTGCTTTTCGTTTTTCAGAAAGGGTAACCGTTGTCGGATATTGGCATTTGGTGTTGATATAAACCAGCCGTATTTCCCCGGGTTTAAAATGGTTTCTGATATAATCGATATCCATTCCATCTTCATCCACTGGAATGGTTTTCAATTGGGCTCCCGCCTGGCTGTAAATCATATTGGGTAAAAAATAACTGAGCGCTTCGACCAAAATGACATCGCCTTTGTTGATCAGTAAGCGCGACAGGATGGAGTGTACTTTTTCGAGGCCTGAAACAGGCAGTAAAAAATCCCGTGAGAGATGAAATCCTCTAGTTATATTCAGATAATAGCTCAGTTGATCTCTGAAAAATAAACTTCCATCACTGCTATTTTGGGCGGTTGCCGACTGTTTTTTTCTCCGGATTACGGAGGTGTAAAAGCGTACCAGTTCTTCAGATTTAATAATTCGATAATCGGGGATGCCATCCGTAAAAGACAGTTTTTCCTGATTTCTTTCTAAAGGCGTATCTAAAATAAATTCTTTCCTGAAATGAAAAGGGGCTTTTAGAGGAGGATGCTGAAAAGCTTTGGTATTTTTGACCTGTGTTGTAGAAAGTTCCGGATTTCTGACAAACGTCCCGATGTTGGGAAGCGTTTCTACCCATCCCTGATCCTGAAGTTCTGCCAACGCAGCGACTGCTGTTTTCCGGTGAATCTGAAGGTTTTCAGCGATGATCCTGCTGCCGGGAAGCTTGTCGTTAGCTTCTAAAAGGTTGTTTTTGACCGCATTAATGAATTGATAGACAATCTGCAGATACACCGCGTCTTTTTTACGGCGGTCTATTTTGACAAAGGATTGAAAAGGGAGGTTTACCGGACTACTCATTATTTAAATTTCGGACTACCAAAATTACTGTTTTTATCCAAACCTTTGCAGCCCAATTAAAAATAATACGGTTTAGAAAATAGTTATGAAAAAAGTAATATTCAGTTTAGGATTGTTCTCTACAATATCTGCCTTCGCTCAGCAAAATAATGGAAGTACGGACTCAACAATGAAGAGTAATGATCTGGAGGAAGTAATGATTCAGGGAAACCGACTGCAAACTCCATTTAGTGAAGCAACCCGCGATATTCAGGTCATTACGCAAAAGCAAATTCAGTCCCTCCCGGCAAAGTCGCTGAATGAGGTTTTGTCTTATATCAGTGGCGTAGATATCCGCCAGCGGGGTCCCTTTGGAACGCAAGCCGATATTTCTATTGATGGCGGCACTTCTGAACAGACTTTAGTTCTGATCAACGGCGTGAAAATGATTGATGCCCAATCTGCCCATAATATGATGAATCTTCCGGTTCCTTTAAGTGCGATCGACCATATTGAAATCATCCGTGGTGCCGCAGCCAGGATTTATGGAATCAATGCTTTGACCGGCGCCGTCAATATTGTGACCAAAAGAGGAAAGCGATCGTCTGTGACTGCAGATCTTCAGGCCGGAAGTTCTTTTCAATCGAAGGACGAAGGCGATGGTTCCGGAATGTATGGCGGTACCTCTGCGGAGATTACCGGCATGTTTGGAAGAGATCAGCAAAGTCAACTTTTTTCGGTGGCGCAAAGCGATTACAACGGGCAACGCTACAATTCGGCCGCCAAAAATACCCGTTTGTTTTATAACGGAAATTATGACTTTAATGAGCATAACAGCATTCAGGCGATGGCGGGTTATGCCCGAAACCACTTTGGTGCCAACGGTTTTTATGCTGCTCCCGGTGATATCAATTCAGAAGAACATACAGAGTCTTCTGTTTTCAGTCTTTCCTCCAAACACACCTTTGGCAATTTTACGGTTTCGCCAAGAATCAGTGACCGCTATGGCGAAGATGATTACCGGTATTATAAAGATAATTTAAACAAAGCACGTTCTCTTCATTACACCAACGCACTGATGCTGGAATTAAACAGCAGTCTGAAAACACAGGTCGGAACTTTCGGTTTCGGTGTAGAGTCCCGACTGGAAAAAATCAACAGTTCAAATATTGGTGAGCACCACCGCGATAATCACGGAATGTATGCAGAGCTGAAAACCGAGTTGGGACCAAAAATAAGAGCAACGGCCGGACTTTACGGAAACTACAATACCGATTTTGGCTATCAGCTCTATCCGGGAATTGATGTCGCCTATGTTTTGAATGGGTATTGGAAAATATCCACGAGTATTGGATCCGGACAGCGGATTCCTTCTTTTACAGATCTCTATTTAAACCAACGCCCCGGAAATGTAGGAAATGCATTGCTACAACCTGAGAGTGCCTGGAATTACGAAGGCAATGTACAGTACAATAAAGGAAACCTTCAGTTTAAAACCGGCTATTTTTACCGCAATATTACCGATTTTATCGACTGGGTGCGCGACAATCCTTCACAGCCTTACTCGCCCTACAATTTAGGACAAAACAAAATGCAGGGTATGTATGCAAGGTTACAGCAGGATTTTAAGGTAACAGATACGCAGTCTTTCGGGTACGATGTCAATTATAATTATCTGAATCCCTCCTTCGCAACTTCTACGGAAAAGCAGTCGAAGTATATTTTAGAATCTTTGAAACATCAGTTGGTTGCGGGAATTCATTATAGCATTAACGATTTTTCCTTTCAAATTAAAGACCGGTGGTTAAAGCGTGAAATGGGTGATGCTTATACCATTGCCGATGTCCGTCTCAATTATAAAGTGCAGGATTTTCTTTTGTATACCGAGGTAACCAATCTTTTTAATGCCGATTATCAGGAAGCAGGTGCGGTACCGATGCCTACGAGATGGTTTTCTTTGGGGCTAAAATATCAATGGACTCAGCACTAAATTTTTAAGCACAGAAGATAGTGCTCTCACAGAATCAGATGAGGCGGGATGCTGGTGATTGAGTGATTGAGTGATTGGGTTTTTGAGTGATTCAGTGTTTAGGTGGTGGCCATGAATCACGGACTGCATATCCGCGATATTGGTGAGTATGCCTTTATCCATCGAAATGGGGTGAAGCAACCTGCGGTCTTTAGACAATGGGGCATACTATAACCATACTGTATCTATACTATATTCATTCTATATCTATTGGATTCGTTATCTTTGGGAATATTAATAACTCTTACCAAGATGGCAGAACTTAAAGGTGTCCTTAAAATTACCGGAAAGCTGGGCGGGCTTTCGTTTTATGAAATGAACGGCAAGATCATCGCGCGTACTCCGGGCGGTTTTGACGGCAAAAAGATCCGGAAGGAAGAAAAATACGTGAACGTAAGAAATAATGCTTCTGAATTTGGACGCTGTTCAAAATTTGGCGGAAAACTGCGGCGTGCTCTTCAGCCTTTTGTAAAGGATCTGAATGATCCCCAACTTCATGGTAGAATGGCCAAGATGCTGCACGATCTGGTGAAGATGGATACCGTTTCCGCAAAGGGTGAGCGGACGGTGCAACTGGGTCTGCAACATGCTGAAAGCACAAAAATTCTGAGCGGTTTTATGTGGAACCTTACTGATGGAAAAAGATGCAGGTATGATTACGACCAGCGGACGCTTTTTTTTGACCGTATTCCTAAGGGAAGTACGAAAGCTGAGGTTACGCTGCGGTCTATTAATCCTGATGAGGGACAGGATTCCTTGAAATATGTGGATGTGGTTTTTGAGGTTTCGCTTCCGTGTGCTTCGTTTTTTATTCCTGAGGATGAGGTATTTGAAGCTGTTCACGAAGGAGTGCTGAAATTTGCGCTGATCCGGTTTTTTGATGGGAGCGGCTTACTGTTGCCCGGGAAAACGACGGTGGAGTTGGGTAGGATTGAGTGATTGAGTGGTGGGTGAATTGGGTGAATTGGTGAATGATGCTGGATGCTGGGTGTTGGCAATTGAGTGATTGAGTGATTGAGTGGTTGAGTGATTGTGTGGTTTTGTGATGGGTGAATTGTGAATGGATGAATGATGCTGGATATTTATATGGCCAAGTTTAGGGTAAGGATTCTGTGCAGTAAAAGTCACGGATTAGAAATCCGCGCAATGGGAGTGCACTTAATAGGTGTATCTTTGCGCGATAGTTGCAGATCAGTAACAAACCCCTAATTTAATAGCCACGAAAATGAACATTTTTAAAAAAAGCACTTTAATTGCTGTAATAGTAAGTACAGTTTTAAGTTGCAAAAACAACTCAGAAAAAACCGAAACAGATATTAAGACCGCAGAACAAAGTATTTATACAGATGACTCCGGTAAATCTGTATCAGGCTTGGTGGGAGATTATGTTTCTTCAAGTTATAACAGACGGAATGAAGGTTACGACTGGGTGGCTGTATCTGTAACTCAATTGGCAAACAACAGTATTCATATTTCAGTACGCTCCCGCGCTGATAAGAAGAAACCAACCTGTACTTTTGATGCCGATGCTTCAGAAATAGAGGAAAATGTCTATAGAGCAACTGTTAACGGCAAGAATATTCTGTTCACCTTTAAAAACAACACCGTTACCATTGCTTCTGAAAAACCAGAAGATGGTGGATTGCTAAATTATTACTGTTCAGGCGGAGGTAGTTTAGGTGATGTTTATACAAAAATTGGTGATCCAATAGATAAAAAACAAACCGACCCAAGAATTTTTACGAAAACATTGTCTCTTCAAAATATAGGATTTGATGTAAGTACTGCAGGTAAAGGTTCTATACAGGAAATAACCATCCAGCCTTCCGGTTTAAAAGTAGACAATAATAAAATCACAATAGACATTGATGGCTCCGTTACCAATGCCGAAATTGAAGACCTGAACTCAGACGGATTTCCTGAAATTTTAATTTACACGATGTCGGCCGGGAGTGGCAGTTATGGTAACGTGATTGGCTACTCTGTAAATAACGGAAAATCGATGAGCCAAATCTATTTTCCACCTATTGCAGACAATATCAAAGCCAACAAAGGTTACATGGGACACGATGAGTTTGCAGTTGTAGAAACAACATTAGTTCAGCGTTTCAAAACCTTTACTACAGGAGATACCAATAGCAGTCCGACCGGAAATATACGTCAAATACAATACAAATTAAAAGATGGAGAAGCAACACGAAAATTTGTAATTGATAAAATAACTGAATATCCCGGTAAATAAATAATTGTGAATGATGCAGGATGCTGGGTGTTGGGTGTTGGCAATTTGAGTGATTGAGTAATTGAGTGGCTGATGAATTGGGTGAATTGTGAATGGGTGAATGATGCTGGATGCTGGGTGTTGGCAATTGAGTGATTGAGTGGTGGGTGAACTGGGTGAATTGTGAATGGGTCAATTGGTGAATTTACTTTGCCAAGTTTCGGAAAAAAAAGCCTATTTGTAAATGAAATCTTTGTGTGTTCACGACGGGATTAAAGTATTCATTGTGATAAAAAACGGATATTCATTTAATTTTTAACAGATCAAGCGAAAGGATTGGTTATAGCGAATCTTCGATTTATCCCGCTTGCAGAAATACCCAACCGTTATAGGAAAACCGATACTGCGAATAAAGATACGATCCTGCGTCTGAACCTTACAGGAATAAGCAATGAACTTTACCGCAAAGTGATCCAAGAATAAATATTCTAAATTTGTTCATTCATAAAGTAACAGCGAAATGATGGAAGTACAAGTAGAGGACCAATTAAAAACCTTAAACTATTCAGGAGTATTCCTTTCGTGCTTTTCAGATTATAGCGAAAAGTGCATTCACTCAACACCTGAACACGTTTTGCTGTATTTGTATTCGGGCGAACAAGTGATTGAAGACCGAAATAAAATTATCAAATTACAGGCAGGTGACTGTGCTTTTATAAGAAGAGACCACCGTTTGAAAATGTACAAAAACAGCAAAGGTGAAGATTTATATAAAGGTATTTCGATGACATTCAAACGCAATGTGCTTCGGGATTTTTACAGCAAAATGAATAAATCTGAAATTCCGAATAAGGTGAAAGTTTCTGATAAAACCGTTTTCAAACTCGAACGAAATCCTGCTATAGAAAGTTTGTTTCAATCTCTCACCCCCTATTTTGACAGTAATATACAACCAACAGAAGGGTTCGTCCATTTGAAATTACTGGAAGGAATTTACGCTTTACTGAACAGCAATGAACAACTTTATCCTATACTTTTTGATTTTGCTGAACCCTGGAAAATTGACCTTCTAGGATTCCTGAACAATAATTATATGGAAGAACTTTCAATGGAACAAATTGCTTCATTCACGGGAAGAAGTTTGGCAACTTTCAAAAGAGATTTCAAGAAAATAAGCAACCTCACTCCGCAAAAATGGCTGATAAGAAAACGCCTGGAAATGGCTTATATCCAACTAAAAGAAGATGGTAAAAAAGTAAAGGATGTTTATCTGGAAGTTGGTTTTAAAAACCCTTCTCATTTCTCAACCGCATTTAAAAAACAATATGGCTTTCCACCAACAGCAATCTGAAAACTGAGCTTTACAGAAAAGCGATTTGAGCCTCACAACAAAGCCGTTGCAAGGCTTTGTTTGTAACTTTGCATTGTAATAATTAATAAGACAATGCAGGAAACAAATATATTCGAGCGATTAAGAAACGGGGAAACCATTCCGGCAAACGACAACCAGGCTTATAAAATGCGTGAAGCTTCTTTTGAAACGAAAAAATTATCGGTTCAGATGAATAATTCGTCCAACCCTGATGAAATCAGAAATTTATTAAGCCAAATTACAGCCACCGAAATTGACGAAAGTGTAACCGTATTTACTCCTTTGCACATTAATTACGGAAAGCATACTAAAATCGGTAAAAATGTATTTATCAATTTCGATTGTGTGTTTCTGGATTTAGGTGGAATTACCATTGAAGACAATGTGTTGATCGCTCCAAAAGTGAGTTTATTATCTGAAGGTCATCCCATTTCTCCCGAACAAAGACCATCGTTAAATGTTGGGCACATTCACCTCAAAAAAAATGCCTGGATTGGCGCCAATGCCACCATTTTACAGGGGGTAACTATTGGCGAAAATTCAATCGTAGCAGCAGGATCAGTTGTTTTCAAAGATGTTCCTGATAATACCATGGTGGGTGGAATTCCTTCAAGAATAATTAAAAAAATTTAATTAAAAAAAATATGGTGGGAGATGATAGAAATCAATCCGGGAGAAAATCTATACAGTAATCGGCATTAGCGGGTTCAGGTATGTCCAGTTCAACTTAGAGGGATTTATATACTTTTAGCGCACGACAGCATGTCTTTATTTGGCACTTCGGCTGCGCTCAGTGACCAAGTTGGGCGGTGCTCAGTGATGAAGTTCGGCTCCGTTTACACTGACTAAACCAATTCAAAAGCCATCGCGAATTTAAGCAGCTCGGCAAAAGAAGTAGACTCGGTTTTCCGGATGATATTTTTTCGGTGGGTGCGTACCGTATGCACGGAAATAAACAATGCTTCAGCGATTTCTTTTGATGACTTCCCTTTTGCAATTTTATCAATAATGTTTTTTTCCTGTTTGGTGAGCAACGCAAATTGTTTGTAATGGTTTTTGATATAATGATCTTCATCCAATACCTTGCTGACACGACCAATGACACGGTCTATTCCCTCCACAGGACTCGAAAGAATAATCATCTGGTTCCGTGTAGCTTCTGCAGTTGGCTTCTCCAGGAGTTTACAGATTGAATAAAACCAGGTGTAATCTGTCTGGTTATGAAGTTTTACCCGTTGAAAAAAATTGTATTGCTTTGAGAAATCAGCTTCATCCAAGTAGTTTTGAATTCCTTTAAAAATTGCCAGCGATTCTTCTTTTATAAAATATCTTTCATAATAGGCTTCACCCAATGTATTCACTTCTTCAGCAGAGGTTCCCAAACGCTCGCATCCCCAATTATTCATGTAATTCACCCCCAAAGGCTGCATTTCATTCAAATCATGCAGCATCACCGCAGCGGGTAGAATACTGCCCAAATCATCAATGCCATGTGCGTTCTGTTTTAAATTCTTTTGAACCCCATGAAGTTGCCTGTTAAGTTCCATTTCTTGAAATGAAAAAATTGTGTTTTTGCCTGTCATTTTGATAAAGTATTAAGTAACAAGATGATAAAATTAATAAAATTTTATTAAAAATACCCCCTATTAGGTATTTTATACCCATTGTAATTGTAGGAACTTTGAAGAATTCATTCCTGTACGATCAGGAACGGATATGATTGAAAAAATAACAGCAGGTCTTTTGGGGTTGACCTGTTTGTTGACACGTAACAAAAGGAACCGCTCAAAAAAACCGATGCACCTTATCCTGTAACTCAACAAGAATCCCGTCTGGAAGTCAATATCTATTATCAAACAGAAAAGTATTGCGACAGCGAAAAGAAGAATGACACGTGTTTAGCTAACCTTATAGAAATCTAGAACCGTGGCAGGAATAGCATTGTAAAGGACAAGAAAAAGCGAAATATTGGGAAGAGATCCGAAGAAAAAAATAACAACAATCATATTACAGAAATTATGAAACCATTTATTACCATTTTCGTCCTTATTTTAGGATTTGGGTTAGGTCATGCACAAATAAAAGAGAAAAAGGAGTATTATTCCAACGGAACCCTTAAACATCACAGTTATTATAAGACAGATTCAGATGGCTGGCCAGTAAGAGAAGGAAAATGGAAAGACTATTATGATAATGGCAATCTGAAATATTTTACGTTTTATGTTAAGGGCAAACGGGAAGGAAAAGAGGAAAACTATTATGAAACGGGAGAACTGGAGTCTGTGGAAAGTTATAAAAACGGAATCTCTCAAAATGATGAAAAAACTTATTACAAAAATGGAAAAGAAACAAGGGCTGTTAAAAATTCATTAGGACAAAAGATAAAAACGACGAATGTTAATGCGCATTTTGTACAGGTTGACTTTCCCTCAGAACGTCAATCCATTCAATTATTTACCAATCCTCTAAAAGTAGAAGGTTATTATTTTTCAGGTTTAAAGTTTAAAGTACCTGAAGATGGTTATCTTTATTGGAATTTTCAGCTCCAAAAAAACAATGAAGTCGATAACTTTTACATCGTCAGCGCCGATGCAGAGGATCATGACCTTGACAAAAGATACTTTACCCGAATGGCGTTCAAAATTTCTAAGGATAAAGATCAATTCAGCGATTGGATTATCCAAAAATCATCAGAAAAACTCAAAGCAAATACAGAATATGTTATCTATTTTAAATCCAAAGAGGTAAAACCACGACCTGAAAAGCTAACATTTGAACTGAAATTATCGGCAACAAACGAAGAGAAGCTTGGTGCGTTTTTTAAAAACTCTTTTGAAGGTGGGCTTTTGAGAGACCATTAGGTGAATGATGTTGGCAATTGAGTGGTTGAGTGGTTGAGTGGTTGAGTGAATTGGGTGAATTGTGAATGGGTGAATGGGTGAATGATGCTGGATGCTGGATGTTGGTGATTGAGTGGTTGGGTGATTGAGTGGTTGGTGAATTTGGTTGAATTGTGAATGGGTGAATGATGCTGGATGCTGGGTGTTGGCAATTGAGTAATTGAGTGGTTGTGTGGCGGGTGAATTGGATTTTTCATTCAGAAAATCTTCTCTTTGAATTGAGTCGGTGTCAATCCTGTATTTGATTTAAAAAATTTCGAAAAACTCGCATGGTCATAGAAACCAAGATCATAAACAATATCTTTTACCGACATTTCAGACACTTTGAGCAGACGTTTAGCTTCGAGTAAAATTCTATTCTGAATTAAAGAAGAAGCGGAAGTGTTGAGAAATTTTTTCGACATAATGTTTAAATAGTTCGCCGAAATATGAAGCTTCTCAGCATAAAAAGAAACAGACCGCTCTTCTTTGAAATTCAAATCAATTAAATTTAAAAATTTTGAAATAACAGGATTAGCGTGAATTGCCTCATCATTTTTGAAACGCTCTTCGACAGATCTGCTTAGCATCAGACCAATTGTTTCACATCTTTTCTGTACCATTTCCCAAAAGATATTTTGTGCTTTCACTTCTTTTTTAATGCATTGAAACTCATACAAAACAGACTGGAAGGCATCCTCAGAAAGAGTAATAACCGGATGATTCTGATAAAACAAAGCTGAAAACCGGAGCGACGAAAGAAGATTTTCCAACCAGGATCTGCTGATCATCAATTGATAGCCTACCGTTCCTTTTTTAATATTCCAGTGGTGTACCTGATCAGGAAAGACCAAATGAACCTGATGATCCTGAATGGGATACGAAATAAAATCGATGACATGAGTGCCCCTTCCTTTTTCAAAAATATTGAGAATAAAAAAATCATGCTTATGGGGCAGATCGATTGAACGCTCACCATGGAGCTCATTGAATAAAAGCGGTCCTCCAGAATTTTCAGTATTACTGAAGTCCTGAAGACCCAAGACGGGAAAGTGATCTGACTGTTGGTTCATCCTGAATGATTTTTCGCCTAAAATTAGTAAAATTTAAAACAGAAAAGCATTCAAAATGCAACGCTGTATTTTAAGATTCCAATATTTTCACCATTTCTCTGAAGCCTAATGATTTTGAATGCTGTAAAGCGGTTACGCCGTCCTGATCAGGAATATTCAAATCCGCACCTGCATTTTTTAAGATATGGATGATCTGCTGATATTTTTCGCTGCCATCACCCAGGACCACCGCTTCCATGAGTGCTGTCCATCCCAATCTATTCACATGATCGACAGGGAAACCTTTGGTATGGGCGAGAACTTTTACGGTTTCCACATGGCCTCTTTCGCAGGCAGGAATCAAAGCCGTTCCGTTGTAACGGTTAAAAACATCGAACCGGGCGCCGTTTTTCAAAAATAACTGTACCAATTCGGTTTGTCCGCTTGCTCCGGCGTATAAAAAAGCACTGTCCTTCTGGGTGTCCTGAAGATTTACATCTGCTTTATACGCGACCAGAACTTTGGCCATTTCTGTTTGTTTTCCTACTACTGCAATCAGTAAGAGTGATCTGCCTTTTTGATCGGTCATATTAACGTCAGCGCCTTTGTCCAAAGCATTTTTTACGTGAAAGATGTCATTTTGCATCACCAGATTCACTAAATTTTCCTGTTGCATTCTGTTTTCTTTTAAATGGTGAACGGTCTTTTTTTTGCAGGCGCCCACACTGCAAAAAGCGAATAGAAAAAATAAAATTTTCATTGATCTTTAGGTGTTAAAATACCATATTTCCCTTATGAATCAATGATTTCACTTCTGATATCCTCGAAACTGCTTCGGCCGAACAACTCGCATCCAGAAAAACCAAATCCGCATCATCTCCTGCTTTTGGCCATTGCTGATTTCCTTTATCATCCAGAGGAAGCACATTCGCCGTAGCGAGTTTTAAACTTCTGGATAATAAAAACTCAGTCGACTGACCATACAATTGTGCATAGAGATTGGCTTTTTCCAAAACACTTCCGCTTCCGTAGGTATTCCAGTGATCTACGATGCTGTCGTTTCCTGTATAAACCGTTACTCCATGCTTTTGCAAAGTCGGAAGTGGCATGATGAGTTTTCCAAAAGGAATCGTGGACACAATTCCTACCTGGGCATTTCCTAATTTTTCGGCAATCTCTTCCTGTTTGTTTTGATCCAGTTTCCCTAAAACAAAACAGTGACTCAGAAACGTTTTTCCTTTCAAAGCCGTATTTTCATTGACTTTATCAATCAGGTATTCCACGGTTTTCAAACCTGATTCTCCGCTTTCGTGAAGGTGGATATCTATTCCTTTTTGATGGTCTAAGGCAAGCTGTACCGTAAAATCAATGGTCTTCTCAATGGCTCCATCGATGCTGTAAGGATCTACACCACCAATAAAATCGATATCCATTGTTGCGGCTTCTTTTAAATAAGGGACAGCATTTTTATAAAAGACGCCATGTTGCGGAAAAGCGACCAACTCGGCACCAAAAGTTTTCTTCTTGTTTTCTAAAGCTTTCTGTAGATTTTTTAACGAATCTAATTTGGAAGTGGGCTCGATATTCACATGACTTCTGGCAAAAGAAGTTCCTTTGGAATGCAGCAGTTCAATCATTTTTTCTGCTTTCTCAGTAGAGGTTTTCAGCAGTTCGGGCATCAGTTGTTCTTCCAGCTCAATCATTCCTTTTACACCGCCTTTTCTTTTTCTTACTGCCTGCCATTTTTCACCGTAGAACGTTTTATCCAAATGAATGTGCATATCTTTAAACGCCGGAAGCATCAGGAATCCTTTGGCGTCAACTGCTTTTGCACTGGTATTATTTGGAGCTATTTTTAAAATCTTACCGTTTTCCACTTCGATGAGAAATAAATCTGTTTTTGTTGCAATCACTTCCCCTTCTTCATATTGAAAACCGGTTTCGAGCCTTACATTTTTTAGGATGAGTTTTCCGTTGATGGAGCTATTTTCATCATTTAAAAGAGAAGTTGCCCTCATGATATTGGGAGTTAAGGTGAGACCAGCCACTGCTAATGCTGAATTTCTAAGAAAATTTTTACGCGATATATTCTTTGAATAATTCATAATCTATTATTTACTACAAAAATAAACAGATGACCGATAGAACATCGGTAAGATTTATCCCATTATCTGTACAATTTATTAAAAACAGAAAAGGATAAGGAGAAAATGCATCCCTCAGGATGAATTGCGTGATGGGTGAATTGGTGAATGATGCTGGATGCTGGATGTTGGCAATTAAGTGATTGAGTGATTGAGTGATTGAGTGATTGAGTGATTGGGTGTTGGGTGAATTGTGAATGATGCTGGATGTTTATTTAGCGAAGTTTCGGATGATCATTCTGTGCCGTAAAAGTCACGGATTAGAGATGTGCGCCATCGCAGAGCGGGAGACCGGCAGTTTCTATTCATTGTCAAGTTGCCTTTGAAACTCAGTCAGGTATTTTGCCAAATGAAAACCATCTGCTAATCCATGATGTGCTTCGATGGAGACCGGTAAATATTTCTTGCCCTCCCGAATACTAAACTTCCCAAAGGTAACTTTAGGAACTGATTCTGTTTTGTCAAAATCCGTAGGATGTAATAGTCCAGTAAAAGAAGTCCATGGAATGGTCGAATGCCGGATTAAGTCTTTTTTTACATCATCATTGTTTAACCGCAAACCACTGGAGTTCTGTACGGCTCTGATTTCTTCCTGCAGTTCATTATTGAAGGTTTCGAAATTATCTGAAAAGTTGACAAAGGCAAATCCAAAAGTTCCGTCTGCTCTCCCAATCGTGCAACCAGCATGGATCTTATCGAATAATACTACCTGATGATCAACAATTCTTAATTTCAATTCTTCAACTGAATTGATCGCAGCCATTGATTTATGAAGATAACAGGCAAAAAACGACTGTCCTTTTTCTTTGGTTTTTTCATACACTTTCGTACAGTCAACCTCAGTTACAATACCAAAATAGGGGCTTGCCATTTTTGAGAAGAATTCAAAATGTTCCTTTCTGTTCCATTTTTCGGTGTCGATTACTTTCATGTAGGTTGTTAATTTAATATCGTGTTTTAAGTGAGACAGTATTTTCAGACGAATTTATGGAGCTCACAAGATTAAAAAATAAGCCAAAATTCAGGTGGTCAATTTGCTCCGAATTTGGGAGGTCAATTTGACTTTTTTTTACATTTAAATGCTAAAAAAAACTTACAATTTTGCGAATTTTATTTGTTGATATCGTCGCAATCTGGATGAAGCCGTAAATTGAGGTCAGAAGAATCTGCGATTTCGAAATAAGAATTCCCCGAACCTCATTCACGTATAAGCCAGTCCCATAAAAAGCTGAACTTAAATCATCATTTAATTCGTTACTGCATTTGTCAATGCTTCCGAACCGCCCACAATGGGCAAAGTCAGCTTTGTTCTATCCAGATCAACGGTTAATTCGGTTCCCGGTTCCGGGTGTAAGGTGAACTCTTTATCACTCGAAAAAATCATTAACCCGATCTGCTGTCCTTTTTTGATAATTTGATCGTCGGGCATTAAATCGAAGGATATTTCATAGTATTTACCGGGAATTAAAGGTTCGCTTTTTCTGATGGAAGCATGGTTTTGAGGATCGGCCCAACCGCGGGTAATGATATTGTCCGTTATTTTTGCTGCTCTGCCCTCATTCCAGGGAAGTGAGACCAACCAGACGGATAAATTCGCAGCAGGCTTACTGCTTGCCAGTCTGACGGTGATTTTTGGGACTCCCGAAAGATGCAGGTCTTTTGAAAATTTTGGAGTAACATATAATAAACGGTGATTGGTATTTTCAGCTCTGGCTAAACTTTCACCGCTAAATGAATAATTATCAACCAGGGTTTCTCTGCCCTGACCGGCAGCTTTGGTCATCATTAAACCGCCTACTTTTGGCGCACCTTCCGTTAAATAAAAGGTTACGTCTTTCGCTTCCGGGTTCGGATAATCCCGGTAAGGTGTTGGCTGATCAGGAGCATCATTCTCGCGAACGATAAAGGCTTTATTCTGTTCTTTCTGGATGCCGTTATCAATCCCAAATAAATAATGGGTAAACCATCTATTCATCATTTCGAAGGGTGGCGGTCCGCCGTGACCATTTTGGTGGTAGTAAATGGCTGTTTCCAAGCCCATTTCTCTGGCTTTTTTATAAATACGGTAACTGTGCTCCGGCATCACATTCCAATCGTTAAAACCGTGAGCCATTAAGAGGGCAGCTTTCATCTTCGGCATGTGGTTAAGGTAATCGCGTCCTGCCCAAAAACTGTTGTAATCACCGGTAATGCGGTCCATTCCATTTTTCATTTCGGTGTCCCGGATTTTCGCATTGCTGTAGGCGCGTTTAGATTCATCACCACTGTGAATAAAGTCGTACAAAACATCAACGTCTTCTCCTAAGTAGCCACCGGGTGACCGCACCAATCCATTAGAACGGTAGTAGTGGTAATACGAAGTATTGGGCGCTACCGGAATGATCACTTCCAGGCCTTTTACGCCAGTTGTAGCGGCGGCAAGCGGAATAGTTCCGTTGTAGGAAGTTCCGGTCATGCCTACTTTTCCGGTAGTCCAGTACGCTTTTACTTTTTCATTTCCGTCAGCGGAAGTGTATCCGTTTGCCCTGCCGTTGAGCCAATCAATGACGGCTTTTGGAGCTAAAGATTCGTTATCGCCGCCCACGGTGGGTGAACCCTGCGACAAACCGGTACCCGGAGAAGAGGAGTGAACTACAATAAAACCACGGGGTACCCAGGTTGCAATGAGGGAGTTGGAAATAATGGGACGGGTCCCTGTGCGAACCACTTCGGCATGAACGCGTTCTTTTCCGGCTGCTCCCAATTCATGACTGACATTCCAGAAAGCACCTTCTACATCAGGAGCAACCCCAGAATAGTAAGGACTCGATTCATAGATGACCGGAAGCTTTAATCCTTCAGTTTCGGTTTGATAAGGTCGGGTAACATCCACGTGCATGCGGTCTTTTTTACCATCACCATCGGTATCAAAAGTCGTTTCTACCCAAAGATCAGTTCTGATCCATTGGTTGGCATCTTTAAATTCCGGTACGATCTGGGCTTCACCATTGGTAAAAACAGGGCTTGCTTTTACCCTGTTTTGCGCATCTGCGGAGCAGAATGCAGTAATTGTTAATAAAAGGAAACCTGATTTGATTAGTGTATTCATCCTGTTTTTTGTCATTATAATTTTTAAGGTAAGGCTGTGCTTTGCCGATTGACGGCAGCTGCAAGTTTTAAAAGTTTTTAATTTTTGTCTATGGTCTAATTATCCCGGTAAAGGCAAACGTAAATGTAGTAAAAAATATTTTGCTTAATAGAGGATAGACGAATAGATAATAGAGGATAGACGCATAGATAATAGACAAATAGATAATAGAGGATAGACGCATAGATAATAGACGAATAGATATTAGAGGATAGAATAATAGATCATAGATAGCAGACAATGGTTTGGTATATATTCCGGGACGGCCAGATTTTTAATCCTTGTGGCTCAGGGTTTAAACCATGAAACTTTGAGGGATACAGAATGCGGAACTTTCGGATTATATAATAGGCTAACTTTTCATACGGTAGCCAACAGGGGTAAGATTCTTCCTACGACTATGCACTGTCATTGATTCCGTCGAATATCCGGTTTCTGAACGCAAGGCAGCAAAGCCAAACGCCGAAGGAGCAGACCTCAGACTGATGTCAGTTTGCTCCAATGTTTTTCATTATTTACGGCCGCTGCCTTTCTGTTTTCAGCGTAGTTTAAGCTTCATCATGATGTCAGTCTGCTCATCATCTCCTAATTTGAAAATATGCTTATCAAACGCTATAAAACCGTTCTTTTTATAAAAACGGATCGCTCTTGGATTTTCTTCCCAAACTCCTAACCATACATAATGCGAATTTTTCTGTTGGGCAATTTCAATCGCTTTTTCGTAAAGAATCTGTCCGGCTTTCCTGCCGTGAAACTCTTTCAGAACATAAATGCGTTCAATTTCAAGGGCTTTTTCATCTTTTAATTCAGTTTGTGAAGCTCCGAAATTGATTTTTAAATAACCGATGATGTTGTTTTTGGATAACGCAAAATAAAATTCAGAATTTTCATTGTTCAACTCATTCGTCAGCTTTTCATTGGAAAATCCCTCGGTCAGATATTTTTCTATATTTTTTTCGGTGTTACCTGAAGAAAATGTTTCCGAAAAAGTAGCTTTCCCGATTTTTTGCAGTTTCTCAAGATCTTTTATTGTTACTTTCTGTATGGTGATGTTCTCCATTTCTGTACTTATTTTTTTAGTTTATATTAATGAGCTGATACCGCTTTAAGTCCGACAATTGAACCGATCAAAGTGATAATGAAAAGGATTCGCAGAAAAGTTGCAGGTTCTTTAAATACAATAATTCCAACCAGTACAGTTCCTACTGCTCCGATACCTGTCCACACGGCATAAGCTGTTCCGATTGGCAAACCCTGGGTGGCTTTTATTAAAAGTCCCCAAACTGACCGCTAACTTCAAATATACACAAATAGCTCAACCCTCAAAATTGTTTTTTTATGATTAATTGTCAGCAATTTATAAAATTAATAGACTTGCGTATTGGGTATAATTTTAATTCCGGGTTATGAAAAATGCGCAGGTCTTTAAGCCGGAACGCTATGGCTTACTGCCGGTACTGAACGGTGACTGGAAAGCGTGTAGGGCTGTGAAAACATAAAAATAGGTATTCTATCAGATATTTCGCTCCTCTATTATTTAAGAATGCTTTCTCTGGAAAGCAATATTTATAAATAAATGCTTTTCATAAACAGCAAAAAATGTATATTTGCTTCTTAAAAGTAGCAAATATGGAAGATTTATTGTTGGAATTTCAGTCAAAAATAGCAGGTATATCTTTGAATCTACAGCGCTATCTTGTTCATCAAATAGATTTGAGTAACCGTTTGATTGCGGTAAAAGGCGCAAGAGGTGCCGGAAAAACCACTTTACTTCTGCAAATGGCAAAATTGCATTTACCGCTGCAGTCAACCCTTTATGTAAGTTTAGATCATATTTACTTCTTTGATAACAAACTGTATCATTTGTCAAAACAGTTTACCCAGTTCGGAGGGACTCATCTATTGCTCGATGAGGTTCATAAATACCCGGATTGGTCACGGGAAATCAAATTGATTTACGATAATTTCCCGGAGCTCAATGTTATTTTTACTTCGTCTTCAATGCTCGAAATTTATAAGTCCGAATCGGATTTGAGCAGAAGAGCTGTTACCTATCATTTGAAAGAACTGTCTTTCCGGGAGTTTATCACTTTTGAAACCGGGAAAACAGTTCCTGTTTATTCATTTTTGGAACTGCTGGAACACCATAACCGGATTGCCACAGCACTTTTAGATGAGATAAAACCTTTGCCGTTATTTGAAAAATATCTGAAAATCGGAGCGTATCCTTACTACAGAGAAAGTGAGAGTCTTTATATACAGAAACTGCAAAACACGATTAATCTTATCATTGAAATTGATATCAATGCGGTGGAAGATTTGAATTACGACACGTTGGTAAAGCTGAAAAAATTACTCATCAGCGTGGCTTCAAGTGCGCCGTTTACCCCTAATGTCACGAAACTGAGCGAAAAAGTAGGCGTTTCCAGAAACATGTTGGTGCAAAGCATAAAGATTCTGGAACGTGCAGGATTGGTCAATGAACTTTACAGAGATACTTCGGGTATTGGAGTACTTACCAAACCTGAAAAACTGTATCTGAACAACAGCAACCTGATGTATGCTTTGGCAAAAGATAATACAAATGTTGGAAATGTACGTGAAACATTTTTCCTCAACCAATTCAAGGGTTTACACGAAATAAACCGATCAGAAATTGCCGATTTTGTGATCGACAAAACTTATGTGTTTGAGATTGGAGGAAAAAACAAAACCAAAAAACAAATAACAAACGTAGAAAATGCTTACGTTGCGAAAGACGGTATTGAAATCGGTTTTGCAAATATTATTCCGGTTTGGCTTTTTGGTTTGATGTATTAAGAGCCTGTATAAATTTTGTTCTGCAAACTGAAAACAGCGTGAAAATCCCCCGAAGGCGCGATCGATTATTTTGATTAGCCCGGCCGTGTCCGGCCCTCCGTTTTCAGGCAGCCCATTATAAAGCCGGATCAGACCCGCGTGGAAAGCATGCCGAAACTCCCAATAAAATACGTTCCATGGGGCCAAAAAAGCAAAATCAGATCCAATCCCTGGATCTGGGAAAAGATTTGCAGGTGTGCAGGGAAATTCCTGAGCCAAATGAAAGGTGGGGATGCTGCAGGACAGAAATTACTGCAATATCCAAAAAAATACTATTTTTATACTGACGGAAGACCGGTAATTTTTTGTAAGGATTCAGGTCACCGGTAACCCTAAAAGTATCAGTAATGACGCCCAAACAGATAGAACGGATTCAGTTTAAGATTGCAAAAATCAGGAAGGAACTTGCCGCCGATAAAAAGAGGTGGGGAGGTTATTACGACGACAGCCGCGGACTGCGGTATCTGCCCCCTGAACTGTACCTCAGGATACAGGATTATTCGGGCGCTCTCCGGTATTTTAACTGGTTCAGTAAGAATTTTCCTGATGATTCAGGGTATCCTGTATTTTTATTCGAGTGGGCCGTTACGCTCTTTAAAAAAGACAGAATCAAAGAGGCAAAGGCCAAAATTATACAGACCGATCTTGTCAATACCTGGATTGTTCCCGCTTTTCTGGAGGCGGAGAACAGCCGTCCGCCTACTAAGGTGTTTTCAAACTGGCAGATGCCGGATGTTGCTGAGGACATGGGTTATTCAAAGCATGATGCTGAACTGGCAGATTTTGCAGAATGGCTTAGTGATTTTGTGAGCAGTGGGGAAGCTTCGGAGGGGAATACCGGAAATATTGGGGTGTAATTTGGTAATCTGTACCGATGTACTCCCGGCATCATGATTGGAATCCTTCACGTCTGGAGCGCACTTTCGGTAGCCTGTCCGGGATTCTCCTGCCATTTTATACCGCTACTGCCTGCAGATGATCACGGAATAATCACTTAAAATTTCATTCAATAAATCTTCTGTCAGATCAGAGCTTCCCAGTAATACCGTTCTGAAAATTTCAGTTCTGTCCTCAGGGGTCAGCTGATTGAGTTTTTCGGTATCGCGGAAAAACTTCATGAAGGCTTCCGGGGTTATATTTTCAGTGGTTTCCATAGTACGCGACTTTAATCCAGTTGTTCACTATATTGCACATCAGATAAATATTTATTATATTTGAGAGGTGCAAATTGTTGATAATATGACATTTAACCGCAAAGTTATGAAATATTGAACGCAATAACCATTAAATTCAGGAATTATGAATACCTACTTAAGCGAACAGGAAAAACTAAGCCATCCGTACTACCGGATCATGGAACTGAAGGGTGATGAACTGAACGAAAAACTGAACTCATGGTCAAGGTCTGAACTGATCGACTGGCTGTGCTGGAATGACCGCAATGGGGTTTATACCGATGAGGATTCTTTACGGGAATTCGGAAATATACTCAGCAAGGAAAGAGCAATTGAGATCATCACCGAAATGATTAATGAACCGTAATTAACAGTGAAAAACACAACAGTTACAGACGGGGTTTCTATGGAAACTTACCTTACGGACTGCCGTTTGAAAGTAGGCCGGTCTATCCGGGAAATCCGGGAAAAACGCGGCCAGAGTCAGGAGCAGTTAGCTGATAAAATGAACATCAGCCGCTCCACCATTTCTAAAATTGAAAGCGGGAAATTCAACTGCAGTATTGATTATCTCTCTAAATTCGCATACTTTCTGGATTTTGAAATTATTCTGCAGGATTCTCAGCGGAACCTTTAATTTTTTCTGTCAGCAATTTTACAGTGTCTTCGACCGTGTTTTTTTTCAGCTCACATTCCCAAACCGTAATAACATTCCATCCCTCTTCCTGCAGAAGAGCGGTGTTCCGCTGATCTCTTTCTTTGTTTCCTTTGATTTTTTCGCTCCAGAATTCAGTTCTCGTTTTAGGCATCACAAAATACCTGCAGTCCTGATGGCCGTGCCAGAAACAGCCGTTTACAAAAATGACCGTTTTGTATTTTTTCAGTACGATATCAGGTTTCCCCGGAAGTTTGCTGTTATTTATTCTGTATCTGAAACCTTCTTTGAAAAGTAATTTTCTGAGCAGTATTTCCGGTTTGGTATCTTTACTTTTAATCTTGCTCATGTTGTAGCTGCGCTGCTTCGTTGTATGTCTGTCTGGCATAAATGTTTTTTTTAATTTAATTAATTATGGAAAACCGTATTTTTCATTCTTGAATCTTATGTAAATTTACAACATCACATAATCTTCGGTTTTATAAAAATTAATCAACGACTCTGTAACATACAAAAGAGAATGTAGTTATTTTTTAAATTTTTCAGTTTTTGAAGATTTTAATGTATATTCATCGCTTTATAAAAATAGGATGCCAGAAATAAAATTTATAGACTTGTTTGCAGGTGCAGGAGGACTCTCAGAAGGATTTATAAGAGCGGGGTTCACTCCTATTGCACATGTGGAAATGAATAAAGATGCATGTGATACTTTAAGAACGAGAACCGCTTTTCATTGGTTGAAAGAGGAAGGTCGCGTGGATGAATATTACGATTATTTAAAGGGTGATATCACAAGAGATGTACTTTGGGAAAAGATTCCTGAACATCTGATAAAATCTGTCATTAATACCGAAATTTCTGAAGAAACATTACCTACCATTTTTGATCAGATTGATGCAGAACTGGAACAGAAAGAAGTGGATTTAATTATTGGTGGTCCGCCTTGTCAAGCTTATTCTGTGGCGGGACGAGTGAGGAAGGATATGACGAATGACCCACGAAACCATTTGTACAAACATTATGTGGAATTTTTAAAAAAATACCAACCCAAAATGTTTGTCTTTGAAAATGTTCCTGGAATTCTTACTGCTAAAAATGGGCATTATCTTCAATTGATTTTTGATGCGGTACGGGAAGCAGGATATGAACTTGATAAACAGGTTTTGAACGCGCGGGATTTTGGCGTGTTACAGGATAGGAAAAGAGTAATTATTATTGGTTGGAGAAATGATCTGAAATTAGAATATCCACACTTTAACAAAGTGGAAATGCAGTTTCAAATAGCAAAACATCTTTTTTTGGATTTACCTAAAATCAAAAGTGGACAGGGAAACTGGGGTGTTTCAAAATACACAAACAAGTCTAATTCTTATCTTGAAACTTCCGGTATCAGAAACGGAATCGATTTTACAACACAGCATATCTCCCGTTTCAACAATGATAACGATTTGGAGATTTACAGAATTGCTGTTGACAAATGGGTTAATAAGGGTAAACGTTTAAACTATGCGGAATTACCTGTACGTCTCATAAAGCATAATAATGTTAAGTCTTTTACAAACCGGTTTCAGGTTGTTAATCATGAAGGTGTTTCTCATACGGTTGTAGCGCATATATGCGCCGACGGGCATTATTACATCCATCCAGATATTCATCAAAACCGCTCGATTACCGTTAGAGAAGCAGCAAGAATACAATCTTTTCCAGATGATTATTTTTTTGAATTTGGCAGAACGGCGGCATAAATATATATTAAAAAGACAATGAACAATAAAGAAGAATTCAAAAGTTGGGTTTTAAATAATCTTACAGAAAAATCTGGAGCTGGACCAGCTTACATCACATCAATCGAATGGCTTTCCGATAGATTTTATGAGAAAAATAAAATCGACAAGAAATCTATTTTCGAAATTGAAGATATTGATTTGGTTACAGAACTTCATTCGGAAGTAAAGAAAATCCAACGGGATAAAGATTCTTTTATTTATAACAAAAATGCTCCGTCTTATGGAGAAAGATATTTTTATTCTGCAAGTTTGAGTAAGTACAAAGAGTTTCTACAATTTAAAAACGGAGGTTTTATTATTGAAAAAACTGCAAAGAAACCAATTATTGATGATGCTAAATTCGACATCAATTCATTCAACGAAAGTGTTTTTGAATCAGGTTTAGTTTTTTCTGAAAAATTGATTAGTCGTTTTGTTTCATCACTTCTCACTAAACCTTTTGTTTTATTAACTGGTTTATCTGGTTCTGGGAAAACAAAAATTGCCCAAAGTTTTGTGAAATGGATTTGCGAGGACGAGAACCAATTCAGAATAATTCCTGTTGGTGCAGATTGGACGAATCGTGAACATTTATTAGGTTATCCAAACGGATTAAATCCCGAAGAATACATCACTCCAGATTCTGGTGCTTTGAATTTAATTATTGAAGCTTCCAAAGTTGAAAATGCAGATAAACCGTATTTTTTGATTTTGGATGAAATGAATTTGAGTCACGTTGAAAGATATTTTGCAGACTTTCTAAGTGTGATGGAATCTGATGATAAAATTAATCTTTATTGTGGAACAGCTCGGAAAGATTTAAAAGGAAACGATATTCCTAATGAAATTTTATGGTCAAAAAACCTGTTCATTATTGGCACCGTGAATATCGACGAAACAACTTATATGTTTAGCCCAAAAGTTTTAGATAGAGCAAATACAATTGAGTTTCGAGTTGATGAAACTAATATCAAAAGTTTTTTTGATTTGCCTACAAAAATAGATTTGTCTGTTTTGGAAGGTAAAGGTGCTGCAATGGCGAAAAGCTTTTTAGAAATCTCGGCAGATAATGCTATTGAAAAAGATGATGAATATTCAGATATTTTAGTAAAGTTTTTTAATGAACTAAAAAAAGTTGGTGCAGAATTTGGCTACAGAACAGCTGTCGAAATGCTTTTATTAATTAAGAAATTGAATATCATAAGTAGCATTTCAAAAAACGAAAGTATCGATATTGCAGTAATGCAAAAATTGTTGCCCAAACTTCACGGTTCCAGAAGCAAAATTTCAAAAGTTTTAGATGCGTTGATTTTACTTTGTTTAAAAGACGGACACATATTTTCAATTGCAAAAAGCGATGAAGTTTTGACTGAAAACATCAATTATCCAATAGCATTTGAAAAATTGGTTCGAATGTATAAGAATGCACTCGACAACGGATTTACAAGTTATGCAGAAGCTTAATTGATGCAAAAAGATTTTCTACAAATTCCACTTGACACTTTAGAATCAGGATTAATTTTAACGATTTACCCTGAAGGAAACGCTGTGTTTAGAGAAATTGATATTTTAGAAGCCGAAGAATTTTCTGAAAGTCAATTCCAAATTTTAGAAGGAAATTGCTACGAATATCATTTCAATAGAGATAATTTTCAACTTTCGGCAAGTATTTCTGGAATCGTAATTCCTTCCAAACACCATTCTTCTTCTGGTCGAATTGTTCCTAATATTTATGTTGGAACTTTGACTTTAGATATTTTAAATACCGCTGAAAATATTGGGATTTCAAAACTTGATATTGAGGTTTTAGCGACAAAATTCAATCAGAAATTAGACAAAAGTTATCGGGAGAATTATCGATTTATGTTGGAAGACATTACGGATAAATGCACGGAATTATTGATGCAAATTAATTCTCCTGTTCATCAAACTTTTGAAATTGATTTTGATTCTAACCACAACACAGTTTACCAACGTTTCTGTTTTGTACAATCGATTTTAAATAATTCAGATTTCGGGGAATCAGTTCAGAAAGTAATCAGTAATCCTAAAACAAATTGGGATGAAGAAAATGAAATTTCTGATATTAGAAAAATAAGAAGAGTTACAAATTATGCACTTCGTCAAATAATTTCAGGAACAAACCGTGTTGATTTACCAGAAACTCATTCACTACGAAATTCAAACATAAATTCAGTTCCGCTCAAGATTAATGGTTATCGTAAAATTGAAAACTTAGATACTCCAGAAAATCGTTTTATAAAACACGTTTTGGAAGTTTTCAAAAAGTTTTGCGAAGAATGTTTAGCTGTATTTGCATTGAAACAACTTTCAAAACCAATTCAGGAAGCACAACATTTGATTCATAATTTAGAAAGTCAATTAAATCATGCGTTCTTTCAAAATATCAATCCGCCAACTTCTTTAAAACTAAATAGTCCTGTTTTGCAGAAAAGAGGTGGTTACAGAGAGATTCTCAGTCGCTGGTTGCAATTTGATTTAGCGTCAAAATTAATTTGGAAAGGAGGCGAAGATGTTTACAACGCTGGGAAAAAAGACATTGCCTCGTTGTATGAATATTGGCTTTTCTTCACTTTGTATGATTTGATAAAAGATAAATTTAATATTCAGTCCATAAATTTTGACGAGCAAGCTTACAAACATTTAATTGTTCCAACAAGTGACGGATTAAACGTAATGGTAAAATCTGGAAAACATACCGCGTTAGAAGGAATTTACACCAAACGAAATAGAGATTTAAAAATTAAGTTTTCTTACAACAGAACATTCAAAGGTGGCAATAATTACGGCGAAGCAAAAAGTGGAAGTTGGACTGCACCATTGCGACCTGATTACACTCTAAGCGTTTGGTCAAATGCATTTACCGAAGAGCAAGCCGAAGCGAATGAATCTATTGTTCACATTCATTTTGATGCGAAATATAAAATCACAAATTTCTATCAAACTGTACATCCAAATCTTGATGGTTTAGAATTGGAACAAACCTTAAATCAAGAAGAATTAGACGAACGAAAAGGAACTTACAAGAATGTAGATTTGCTGAAAATGCACGCTTACAAAGATGCAATCCGGCGTTCTGGTGGTGCGTATATTTTGTATCCGGGAGCAAAAGAAAAACCGTTTCGAGGTTTTCACGAAATCATTCCAGGTTTAGGAGCATTTTCTGTAAATCCATCAACCAATAAATCTGAAATTAATGAATTGTCAAGATTTATAGATTCGATTATTGACCATTTGTTGGACAGAACTTCGCAAAGAGAACAATTGTCTGATGAAACGTATAAGATTTTCAAAGAACCAAAATCGGACGATAATGTTTTACACGAATCTATTCCAGAATATATAAATTCAGACAAATTAAATCCAAATGAAACTTTCGTCATTGTTGGTTTTTACAAATCGAAAGACCAATTAGATTGGATTTTGAAAAACAATTTGTACAATTTCAGAACAGGAACAGACAAAGGTTCTTTACCATTATCGAACGAAAACGTTAGTGCTAAATACTTGATTTTGCACGGTTCTGACGAATTAATTACAAACAAAATTTTTCAACTAAAAACTTCTGGACCCAAAATTTTATCACAAAATAATTTGATTAAAAAAGGTTATCCAAATCCTTCTGGCGAATTATATTTGGTTTACGAAATTGAAAAAGAAGTTTCCGAGGATTTTCAAAACATTTCAATTGATATTAGAAATTTATCTAAATTTGAAAGTCATAGAAATTCAGCAAAACCAATTTCTGTAACATTAACTAAAATCCTGAAAGCTAAAATTATTGAACTATGACAAATTACTGGATAAAAAACGAAACTCGCCAAGAAATTATCACAAAAACCTTAATTCCAAACAAAGGAAATTTTGAATTATTTGCAAGCTATTTTAATTTGATGGATGCAAAAGGTTTGTCTTTTCAATTCAAAGAAAATACAGAATTACAGGCAGAAAAATTATTCATCAAAAACGGTTTTGAATATTTTGTTTTGCAACACGAAAATTTCAACGAATTGTTGATTTTGCCTAATAAAAATCTGGAAATTTTAACTGAAAAGATTGTTTCACAAATTAATTTCTGCAATCAAGAATCTGATGTTGTTCATTTAGTTTTAGACGAGATGAATTAAAGTGATGTAAAATAGAAAATATGCAATTAAGAAAAGGAAAGACAAAAACATTATTAGAAAGCTCAATAGATTGTGCATTATTATCCGTTGAAATTTACAACAAGCCAAGAGCACCTTTTCGAGTAGAAAGCTTTATTACTCATATGATAATGTCTTGGACAAGACTTTTACAAGCATATTTTAATCATACTATTGGAGAAACCTTTTTCTATAAAGAATCAAATGGAAGATTTAAATTAGTTGACGGAGAAAAAAAAGCTTGGGAATTAAAAACTTGTATTCAGAAATATGGAGAACTTTCTGAAGCTGTGAAATCTAACCTTGAATTTTTCATAAAACTTCGAAATAAAATTGAACACAGAACAATTGCAAAAGATGAAATTGGATTAATGATATTTGGAGAATGTCAATCTCTGCTTTACAATTATGAAAATGAATTAATCAAACTTTTCGGTTCAGAATACGCAATTAATGAAAGTTTAGCTTACTCTCTTCAATTTTCAAGATTAAGAACGGCAAAACAAGTAGAAGCTAATAAACAATTGCTTTCAACTGAGGTAAGGGAAATTAAAGATTTCATAGAAAAATATCGACTAAATATTAAAGAAAGTATTTTTAATACTCAAGAGTTCAGTGTTAAATTAATTCAAGTTCCAAAAATTACTAATACAAATAGAAATGATTTAGCCATTGAATTCGTTAATTGGAATTCAGTTTCGGAAGAAGATAAAAAAAACTATGAAAAAATAACAACTTTAATTAAAGATAAAGTTCAAAAAGCAGAAGTCATAAATCCAGCTAAACTAAAACCTGGTGCTGTAGTAAAAGCAGTAAATGAAAGTTATCAAAATAACTTCAATCACTATGACCACAAATGTCTACTCTACATATTTTCAATAAAGCCAACTAAAGAAGATGGCGAAAATATTGACCCTTTCGAAACTAATACAAAATATTGCCATTATGACGAAGCTCATAACGACTACTTATTTAAGGAGGAATGGAATGCTTTCATAATAAGCAACATAACGAGTGGAACATTGACTAGAGAAATTTGGAAAACAAACTTTGACAATAAACAAAAACTCGATGTGGGTGTTTTTGAGATAGAATAAAGCAAAATTTAGGAAGGAGCAAGAGTTCTGTCTTACATTCATCCAAATAGTCAAGGCGGAATCGATTGGAAAATCAACGGTTATTGTCTGAAAGACCAATATAAAGATGAAAATAATAAAACTTATTTTGAGACTTTAGACCTGTTTATTACGTGTTTTGGAAATGACAGTTACGAGTATAATATTCCAAAAGATGAATACACAAAGTCGCTGAACCAAATCAAAAGATTCATCAATTCGTCGCTCAAAAGACATATCAATTACATCGACCATTCGCATACAGAACTTAACGAACTGATAAAAATTATTGGAAAACAAGGCAAAGATTTCGATAGAATCAATGTTTATTTTTTGATTAATGGTTTTTCTAATCACGATAAAGAAAAACTGGAAATCAATGATGTTGATGTTTTTGTGCACACTTGGGACGTTGCAAGATTATTTAAAATCAATGAATCCAACAGCGTTCACGAGCCGATAGAAATTGAATTTGAGAAATTTACAGAGGAAGGAAAAGGGTTGCAATGTCTGCAGGTTCCAAGCATTGACGAAATGTACGACTGTTATCTGGCGATTGTTCCCGGTGAAGTTTTAGCCAATTTGTACAAAGAATTTTCAAATGAATTGCTGGAAAGTAATGTTCGTGCATTTTTAGGTCAAGCCGGAAAATTCAACAAAGGAATTCGGGATACCATTCGAAACAAACCACAAATGTTTCTGCCTTACAATAACGGAATCACGGCAACCGCCGAAAGCGTAGAAACAAAATTGGTTGACGGACAAACGGTTATTACAAGACTGAATGATTTTCAAATCGTTAATGGCGGGCAAACCACGGCTTCGCTTTATCACATTCAAAAGAAATACAAAGAAACAGATTTGAGCAAAATTTTTGTTCAGATGAAACTCACAGTGATCAAAGATAAAGAGCAGAAAAATATAGAAGTTCCCAATATTTCACGTTTTGCCAACAGCCAGAATAAAATTTCTGAACTGGATTTGTCTTCCAACAATCCGTATTTCGTTCAGATAGAAAACCTTTCGAGAAAGAAATACGTAGTTAATCCAGAAAATAAAAATCAATCACTTCTTTGGTTTTTTGAACGGGCGAACGGACAGTACCGTGAAACGTTGAACAAACAAACGCCAAGTCAGCAAAAGAAATTCAAGGAGCAAAATCCTTCTCAACTGAAATTTGTAAAGTCTGATGTTGCCAAATTTATCAATCTTTGGGAATTGGAACCGCATTTTGTGTCACAAGGTTCACAGAAAAATTTCATTCATTTCACGAAAAAAATAAATATTTTAGTCAGTAAAAATAAGTTACCAGGAGAAAATCTGTACAAAAAACTCATTGCAAACGCTATTTTATTTAAATCAATAGATAAATTATTTGGGCGAAAAAACGTAGATGCCATCGGCGACACCAACCTAAAATCTTTTAGCGTTGCTTACACCGTTTCGTATTTCCACTATCTGACAGATAACCGGTTGGATTTGTGGAAAGTCTATGAAGACCAAACTATAAATGATAATCTAACTCTTCATTTCAAAAAACTCATGGTTTTTGTGTACGAACATTTGGTAAAAGAAGCCAACAACAGTTTGATTTCTGAATACGCCAAAAGAGAATCGTCCTGGAATAAATTAAAAGAAACTACTTACAATGAGGATTTAAAAGAAATAGTTTCCGAATATTTAATTTCAATTGAAGATAAAGAAGAGCGGGAAAATGAAAAGGAAATAGATACCAATAATGAGGAAGACCGACTTTTCATTATAAGTGGAATTCATAAATTTGGCATGAAGTTTTGGGATGGATTTTATATTTATCTTGGCAGTAATTCTTTAGAAGGTTTTAATAGAAATTCGGTAGAAGAAGTTTTAAAAACAATTCAAAAAAGTAAAAATCTCCTTCCGCGAGATATTACAGTTGGTAGAAAAGTGATTCAATATTTATCAGAAAACCCCTCTTCTTTTGAAGAAATTAAGGCTTTATCTAAATTTGAGGAGAAAGAATCTGTAGAAATAAAATTTATGTTCGACCGATTAAAACTTCTCTCAAAAGATGATTGGAAAAAGATTATCGACTTGGCAAATCAAACAAAAATTTTCACTATTCCAGAATTAGGCAACGTGAAATCAATGCAGTCTGCAATTGCCAGAAATGAAAAGGTAAAGGAACAATCCCTGATCAAAACTTATGAATCACTTTTAAAATTGAAAAGGTTTGGAATTAAAATTTAATAATCATAGGTGAATGATAGTATAGAATGTCTCACAATTTAGCCAATCGTTTCTTTTATTCACACCTTTAACTTTTGAATATTCCACTGTAAACTACACCACCATTTCGAGGCAAAGTGCACCACTTAAATGCATTATTTAAGAAAAAATCGCGAATTATATTTTTTAATGACTCATTAAAAAATCGTGACATTCCGACGCCAAGTACACTACTGAGGTTCAAGTAAACAAATTAATTGCTAGTTTAAATTCCACAAGAATAAAAGCTAGCATTATGGCAAATAAATCTCTACGTTGCTGAAAAGTTAATTGATTGCAAAAATATTCGATGAAAATTTCATACTCGCTTATATAAGTATCGTGGCCATCGGACTGTTTAAGAAAGTGGATTCGGTGTACCGGCGGCAGCAATTTATATTTCCCGAACTCTGCGAAAATTACAGGATCCTCATGCATGATGCGCAGCACCGCAATCACATGAATGATGCCCTGTACTACTCTGATGTCCACCGCAAAATGGAGAACCAAATTTCGGCGGATGTGATATACCTTTCCTCGGTATTTCATGCAGAAGAGTTTAAATACGAAAAGAGGAGGCTAACCCAGAGCAAAAGAATGATGACCATTGGGTTCGTATTGAGCATGATATTGTTGGCAGTCTTCTTTTACCAGTATTATTTGGAAAAGGAAGCAGAAAAGAGATTTCGGGTGATGATTGCGCCCTCCGCATTTTCCGGTGAAACTTCGTCCGCAGGTACGAAACGGAGAAAGGGAAAATTTACGCTTCCACAGGAAATCTACGACAGGATGCAGGAAAAAATGCAGCATTTTGAAGACGGGGAACACTACCTTGATGCGGAACTGACCGAAAAAACACTGGCTGACCAGCTGCGGACCAACACGCAGTATCTCTCTGCCTTTATCAATATCAGCAAGGGTGTAAATTTCCGGACCTACCTCAATGAACTGCGCATCCGCTATATTGCAAAGCAGATTTCTGAAAACCCAGAATACCTGAAGTACGGCAATGATGGCTTGGCCAGTCAGTGCGGGATGGGTTCACGCTCTACCTTTTCGAGGCATTTTTTCAAGATCTATGGAATGAGCCCGCAGAAATACGTGAAAAAATGCCGCGAGGAAAGAGAGGCGCGGTGGCTTCGAGGGCCTCAGCCACCGCGCCCCTATATAAAAGATAGATCCTACTACCGATGCCTGGACTTCGAGAGCCTCAGCCACCGGACCTCGAAGGCAGAGGATCCGTGGCTTCGAGAGCCTCAGCCACCGCGTCTTTTATAGAAGATAGAGTCCTCACCCGATGCTTGAGGTACCCGAAGGCAGAGGAACTGAAATAAAAAAAAAGCGCTATGAAAGGTTCTACCGTACCGCCTGCAGAAAGTCCGGTAAACAGACGGTCTGCCTCATCCCGGCTTCAATAGATGATTTTTTGATTTTTCATGCGGAAACGATTTATTATTTAGGTATTTTGGTCATGTCCATATAAAAAAATTCCCACGTATGTCCGTCGAAATCTTCAATGGTGCGCTGCTACATAAAGCCATAGTCTCTCATTTCTGAAGGTTCAGTACCGCCGGCTGCTAAACCTGCGGTCATTACGGTATTCACCTCATCCACAGAATTCAGGGAAAGGGAGAAAAGTCCTGCCAGCGTAGATTTGGTGTCTGCAATAGGTTTGGTGGCAAACGAAGAAAATTTTTCATGCGTCAGAAGCATCACATAAATGCTGTCGCTCCAAACCATGCATTTTCCCGTCTCATCAGAGAACTGCGGATTGTTGGTAAATCCTAAAGCGGTGTAAAATTCCATGGACTTATCCGGGTCTTTAACTGCGAAATTGAGGAAGATCTGTTTATTCATTGTATGGGGTTTTTAATTTATAATATCGGGAAATGATAATTTCAGGCATCAGGAATATTTGGTTCCACTAATTTTTTAAGTTTCTCCAGTGATTCCTGCCATCCTAAATAACAGAATTCTACGGGAATCATTTCTGGAATACCTTCCTGAGTAATGGTGACGTCTGTTCCGCATACTACTTTTTTGAGCCAGACCGTGGTGAACATTTCTCCGGGCAGATTTTCGTTGTCAAAATGGTCGGTGTATTTTAAAAATTCATTGGGTCTGATTTCTAAATAATCACCGCCAAAAGACTGCGTAGTTCCGGTAGTAAAATTAGTAAAAGACATTTTAAATACCAAAAAATACCACGGTCGAATTCCTGAACTTATTTAAAACCGCCCTCTGCAACCAGACCTTTTAAGAGCCTGTTTAAATTTCATCAAAATTAATTTCCCCAACCCTAAGAATTTTTAATTAATGCATCAATGGGATAATGATTATGAATTTTAAACCTAAAAATTTAGGAAGCTTCCAACTTTGCCAAAGTTGATTAAATAAAAAAAATATTGATGAGTCACGCTATTATCAATACTTTTGCCCCAATACTTTTTTTATTTTTGAGATCTGTTAATGCGCGGTTCGCATCTTCTAACCGGTATTCTTCAATGACAGGTTTAATGGGAATTTCAGCGGCCAGCTGCAAAAACTCCCTTACGTCTTTCCGGGTCACATTGGCCACGCTTCTGATTTGTTTTTCCATCCACAGGTCTTCGTGATAATTCAGGTTAAGCAAATAAGGTCTGTCCCGGTCCTCTTTTCTGATCGCATTAATGATCAGGCGTCCGCCGGGAGTAAGATTTTTCATTGCTTCCACTACGGGAGTCCAGGCTGGGGTGGTGTCTATGATGGCGTGAAGTTTCTCAGGAGAATAGTCCTGCGTATTTCCTGCCCATGCCGCCCCCAGTTCAAGGGCAAACTTCTGTTCACCCGGGTTACGGGCAAAGACGAATACGCTGACCTCAGGATATTGATACTTTATCATTTTTAAGACCAGATGGGCAGAGGCTCCGAAGCCCGTAAGACCCAGACGCTGTCCGTTTCTGATGCCGGAAAGTACTACTGAGCGGTAACCTATCGCACCTGCGCACAAGAGGGGCGCCGCTTCGGAATCGGAAAATATTCCGGGAATGCGATAGGCGAATTTTTCAGAAACCGTCATGTACTCGGCGTAACCTCCGTTAGCATCTCTTCCGGTCGCTTTAAAATCAGCGCAAAGGTTTTCGTTCCCTGTTCTGCAGTATTCACAGACGCCACAGGCGGAAAATATCCAGGCGACACCCACCCTGTCGCCTTGATTAAAAAGCGTAACGGCGGTTCCTTTTTCGGCCACCCGGCCGACAATCTGGTGCCCGGGGATGACCGGAAATACTGTTGGGGAAGTACGGCCTTCAATTTCATCCAGTTCCGTATGGCACACCCCACACCTTGAAACCCTGATCAGTATTTCATCATCGCGGGGAATGGGTACCGGAACATTTTCAAGCACCAATGGCTGACGGTCCGTTGCCAAATTGACCGTTTTGTAAAGCAACATTGCTTTCATGGCTCTTTTTTATGAAAATGGGATGGTAACCAGGCTGAGGCCGGTATCTGTTCACGGTATTTAGACGCCAAAAGGATAGGTCTCTGGGATCTGATGCACATCTTTTGCAACATGCAGCGGATGCAGCGCTTTTGTTTCATCCAGATAAACAAATGCATCGTAGCGGAGCGGCATCAGGCTTGGCACATAGTTTCGGTGCTCATATTCCGGGTGGTAAACCACCCCGACTGCGCGGTGCTTAATCATTTTACTGCCAAAGCGTTTTTTCATGCTGTCATTCATGAATACGATTCTGTCTTTTGCGCCGCAAAGATGAAGGAGGTATTCCCAGCTTCCCTGAGCAGCCTCGGGCAAAGGGAGGATGCGCATGTCGGCTCCCCAGTTATTTCCTGCAATCACGGTTCCTTTATAAGAGCCAAAGCCAACGGCAAATGCGTTGTTATCCCCATGCTGCTCCCGCACCAGCTGGCCTACATTCACCATTCCATCAGCAGTCATATCTGTTGCGCGTGCATCACCGATATGGGTATTGTGTTCCCAGATGATTCCTTTGGCATGGCTTCCGTGAAACTTCATCAGGCGGTTCAGGGTATCCATCATGTGGCGGTCGCGGATATTCCACGACTCAGGTCCGCCTTTTACCATCGTGCGGTAATATTTTTCTGCGTTCACAGCGATGACCGCATTTTGCTCGGCGCTGAAAACCGCTTCGTGATCGGTATTATAGTGGGAGATTCTGGTTCTTATTTCTTTCAGCAGATCAATCACTTCCCGCTCACAGGAAAAAGGCACCATCATGGTTGCCCGGGCATAGGCCTGGCCTTCTTCGGCACTGTAGGGCTCAAAGCACTGAAATGCTTTTTTGGCAATTTCAAGTGCCTGAGGATCTACTTTGCCGAGGTATTTCAATATGGCTTCCATGGATTCCCAAAGACTGTACACATCTAATCCGTAAAATCCTGCTTTTTGACCGCGTGGGAGATTTTCATTGTGCTTCTTCATCCATTCCGCTAACGCTACCACTTCCCAGTTGGCCCACATCCAGGTAGGCCAGCGGTTGAACGCGTGCATCACTTCGAAAGCGCTTTTGCCCGAATCCGGATAATTCTTTACATACCGGTTGACCCGGTAGCAGTCTGGCCAGTCTCCTTCGACGGCGATGAAAGAAAATCCTTTTTCCGCAATCAGTTTTTTGCTGATTTTGCTCCGCCAGGTGTAGTATTCATGGGTGCCGTGTGAAGCTTCACCCAACAGAACATACTGGGCGTCACCGATTTGATCAATCAGTTGATCCAGGTTTTCGGCAGACTGTAATTCCACCGAATTACCGGTAATGGTATGGATAAGTTCTCTGCTGATGAGATGACGGTCTTCTGATAATGAAATTTTCATGGCAGCTGTTTTTGGTCCTGCAAACGAACCGATATTTTGCGTTAAAAACAATGACCAATTTCATTTTTTTTACTGATTGAAATCATTACATGCACGCATTCAGCAGATTATCTTTGACTCATTAAATGCAAAGCGATGAATACTTCAAATCACGAAATGATCATCCCATTCGGGAACATTTCACTGAAAGGAATTTTAACGGCTCCTCCGGGAGCGGCCGCGATCGTTATTTTCAGCCACGGGAGTGGAAGCAGCCGTTTCAGTTCGCGGAATGCTTTTGTAGCGAGGGTACTGAATAAAAGTGGAATGGCAACCCTTCTTATCGATCTGCTTACCCCCGATGAGGATCTCGTGTATGAAAACCGTTTTGACATTGATCTGCTTACCGCGCGGCTGGTAGAAGTAACGAATTTTATTCACCAACAGGAAGCCTATAAAAACTTTAAGATTGGATATTTCGGGGCAAGCACCGGTGCGGCATCTGCAATCAATGCGGCAGAAAGACTGGGAACGCTGATCAGCGCAATCGTTTCTCGCGGTGGCCGTCCTGATCTTGCTGATGCTGATTATCCGCTGGTAAAAGCGCCCACCCTGCTGATTGTAGGCAGTCTGGATGTTCCGGTCATCGAACTGAATGAAGAAGTGTACAACGATTTACGGTGCGAAAAGAAATTGGTTATTGTGGAAGGCGCGACGCATCTATTTGAAGAAGAAGGAAAACTTGAAGAAGTCGCCGAACTGGCTTCCGAATGGTTTCAAAAATGTATTCAGGAACATCATTCTTTACCCAAAAACAGTCACCATGATCTTTAATAACCGATATGACGCTGCAATGCGTCTTGTTCCCCTTTTGAAAAAATATGCGGACACCAAAGGAGTGGTCCTTGCCATTCCGCGGGGTGCGGTCCCTATGGGGTTCTACATCGCCAAAGAACTGCATCTTCCTCTGGACCTTCTGCTTACCAAAAAAATCGGGCATCCCCAAAACCCTGAACTGGCAGTGGGCTCCGTGAGTATGGAAGGACGGGTGGTGGATCCGAGGTTTAATATGGATGAAGACTTTATAGAACGGGAAACGGTGAGAATCCGGGCGACACTGAAGGACCGCTATAAAAAGTTTATGGGCAACCGCTCTTCCATTGATCTGAAAGACAAAACGGTCATTATTGTTGACGACGGGATTGCTACCGGAAACACCATGCTCTTATCGGTTGATTTGGTGAAACATCATGCCCCGGAAAAGGTGGTGGTGGCGACGCCGGTGGCTGCTCCCGAAGCGCTGAGAAAGCTCCGGATGAAAGCAGATGAGGTGATCTGTCTCTATGCGCCGGAAGATTTCAGAGCCGTAGGGGAGTTCTACGATGATTTCTCTCAGGTAACCGATGACGAAGTTATTGATTTTCTGAACAGATTAAGCACCGAACACAAGACGGTGTAACTTTAAATTCCCGGCTCGGGGGTAATATAACATATTCATGACCTGCGGAACTCCCTGTTGAAAAAGGTGACCAACCGGCGGGCGCGGTTTTCCGTTGGTTAAAAGTTCCAGGTTGCCTTTATGTACAGGTTGTTATTCAGGTTTTCCAAAGCCGAGTTCCCGCGGGCAAAGAAGGACTGCAGTATAAAATCAAGATCGAAATCCGGCATTATATTATATTTCAGCGAAGGATAGAGGATGAGCAGGTTGGTGCCCGGACTGAATACGATGCTTGAACGTACAGACAGGAGCGGATTAAGCTCTTTCGCAACCGTACCGATGACGGTCCATTTGGTTGGCATTAACCTTTCTGGAGACGGTATGAATTCGAAGGCCTGCACAATGGGTATCTGGTCTGTAATGCCGTGATCAGTGAAGAGCACACCGGTATTTACATACCAGCCGGTTTTAAACATATAATCCGCTTCTACTGCCAGATTGAAGAGCCCTCCGTTGAGATTGAAATATTGCGCTTCGCCTTTAAACCCAACGGATTTCACCGCGCCGGCCCAGCCGAGACCAACCGTGAGATTTCTTTGGTAAAGCCCTGTAATCACCTGCCAATCGTAATTCCATCTGTTATATGAAAGTTTTGCCGCTGCGATATCACCGCCGGGGGTACCGGAATTGGTGTAAGCAATTTCTGTGTTGACTTCAGGACTGATTTTATAGCTGACCTTCACGCCATCGGCTCCCGGCCGTTCGGCATAATCAAAATCAAGAAAATTGTAGGTATTGAAAATGTCATTGGGGTTCCAGGTGGTCGTCATTCCCCAGTTAATGCGCTGGCGTCCTGCCCGGAAGGCTATTTTGTCGCTGTGATAATCAAAATACAACCGCTCAATATTAGAATGAAAGACCATCGAGCGGTTCTCTATCCAGACTTTCTGAAGGTTGAAATATTCATTGGGATTTCTTAACCGGTTTGTAAAACCGCCGGTCTGTCTGATATCTTCACCCAAAAAAATACGGTTCCTGACCTCAGCGGTCAGTGAGGCGTGCCCGTTTATGCGCCACTTCGCATTGATGCGGTTATGAATAATACTGTTCCAGCTCGGTTTCTCATTTTTGACGAGCCCGATGATCTGAAGGTTTTTCAGATAGCCCTGAACTTCGAACTTTTTTGGCACTGCAGGACTGTCCTGCGCCTGGCCTGAGGGCACTGCGGTCACCATTATGAGGAACAGGAGCAGGGATTTCATTGGGATTGAAGTTCATGTTTATGGGACACCGGCGCAGTGTCGCCGGCAATCCGTCCGTCCACCAAGGTGATCACCCGTCTGGCCCGGACAATGACGCGTTGGTCATGGGTGGAAAAAAGGAAGGTCATATTTTCCTCTTTATTCAGTAATTCCATAACATCGAGCAGATTAGCGGCAGATTTAGAATCGAGATTGGCGGTGGGTTCATCGGCCAGGATAAACTGGGGCTTACTGGCCAGCGCTCTTGCCACGGCAATCCTTTGCTGCTGGCCTCCGGAGAGTTGCGAGGGCAGGCTGTTTTGTTTACCGTCGAGACCAATCTGTTTAAATAACTGATCCACTCTTCTCAAACGTTCTGCTTTGGGAATGTTTTGTAAAAGCATTACAAATTCAACATTTTCTTTTGCGGTCAGTACCGGAATGAGATTAAAGGACTGAAAAACGAAACCGATGTTGTGGAGTCTGAAATCGATTAATGCTCCAGCGGATAACCGGGTAATATCCTGCCCTGCAATCCATGTACTTCCCGCGTCCGGCCTGTCTAAGCCGCCGATGATATTGAGCATGGTGGTCTTACCCGAGCCCGAGGGCCCTACCAGCGCCGTAAATTCGCCCTGGTTAAGATGCAGATGCACATTGTTTATGGCATATACGGGAATGGTGTCCGGATTATAAATTCTGCTCACGTTATGAACATCGATAACGGTTTTCGGATTTTCCATAATTTATCTTTTTAATGCATCAACGGGTTTCAGCATCACTGCTTTTACTGAAGGAAACAGGCAGGCAATAATGGCCGTTACAAAGATGATGATGATAATCCCGGCCAGTTTCTCCGTGGGAAATTCAGGGTAGACCATGGTGCTGAAACCAAAACTGCGCATCATCTCAGTACCCATCGTGGAAAGATCGAGTCCGTGCCGGTTAAAATACTGTATGATCACCCATCCGGCCAGCAGGCCAACAGGTGCTCCGATGGCCGTTAAAATAAAAGTTTCCAACACCACTAAGGTGAAAATTCTGACACGCTGCATTCCCAGGGCCATCATCATCCCGATCTCGCGGGTGCGTTCCAGAACCGCCATCAGCATGGTATTGATGATCCCAAATGCCAATGCAAGCATAATGACGGCCATGATGATATAGGAATACTGATGGGTTGTTTTCACCAGCAGATTGAGCTCAGGGGCAAGGTCTATCCATGATTCCACTTCGGCATCCGGATAGGTCTGCCGGAGTTGCTTCTGGATTTGGGTTACAGCATCATCGTCTTTCAACAGCACTGCGATCTCGTGAAACTTATTATTTAAACCCAACATTGCGTTCAGATCCTTCATCTCTACATATACATTTTTCTCATCTCTCGGGGCATTGTCGGTTTGATAAACAGCAGCCACCCTGAATGCCCCTGAAACTATTTCACCCGACGTATCGGTAAAAGTGAGCACCAGTTTTGCACCGGCCTTCAGTTTCATTTTATCCGCCAGTTTTTTACCGATCCATATTTGGTTTTTCCTGCCGGTTCTGAATAGATTTCCCGCGACAACCTTTTCGTTGAGTTTCGAAATTTTATATTCCAGTGCAGGAATTACTCCGTATATTTTAACGCCGGCACTGCCGCCGGGTGTGGTGAGCATTCCGTTGGTCACGCTTCTTGGTGCAGCGTATTTAACTTCGGGCAGACCGGTTATTTCCTTTAATTTTGCCGGTCCGTTGGCCAGAAAAAATTGCGGTTCCTCCTCTTTTTTGAAAGCGGGCGCATGCAGCTGCAGATGACCCACTTCTGAATAGACTACCGTACGGATGCGGCTTTTAGTCATCCCTTTGTATAAGGCCATAGCAGAAATACCGGCCAGAAGACCCAGCGCAATTGAGATGATGATAATGACGCTTCTGGATCTGTTGCGCCATAAATTCCGCCAAGCCATGGTGAGAATCATCGGTTTATTTTTTAGCGTTTCATTGCAGTTAATGGATTCAGCACAATCACTTTGTAGATGGGATAAAACGAAAGCAGCAATCCGATCACAAATACAATCATCCCCTGATTAAAAAAATTGACAGGGTCTGTTGAGGTGGGAAATACCGGTTCGAACCCAAAGCGTTCGAATGCCTTTGCCGTTTCTCCGCCCATCCTTATCGGGTTCCGGTTCAGGTAATGCACCACCGGGATACTGGCCAGTATGCCTAAAATGCACCCGGTAAGCACGATTAAAATGGATTCATAAAGCAGGAGAAGGGCGAGTTTTCCCTTTTTCATCCCGATGGCTACGAGCATTCCCATTTCAAACCTCCGTTCAATCATCATCATGGATAATGTGCCAAATATTCCGAAGAAAATAAGGAGGTATAAAATGCCTGAAATCACCTTCATATTATTGGTATCGGACCTGATGTGCTGTTTGATATCCGGCATTATTTCTTCCCAGGTCATTACTTCATACTGGGTGCCGAGTTTTGCCTGCACAAAGGCAGCGGTTTCATCCATGTCCGGCGTTTTTTTTAGAGAAAGGATATACCCTGTGGCCAGTCCGGTGGCTCCGTAGAGTTCCTGAGCGCGCTGTAACGGCATCATGACCATCTGATCGTTTAACTGTGGTGAGCCAAACCTCAGCACGCCCTTCACCGGATATTTACCGGCTGCGGTAGAACCGTGGTAGCCCTGACCTATAATGGTAATGGTGTCTCCAACGGAAACTTTAAGCCTTTGAGCCAGTCCTTCGGCAAGAAGAACCGAGCGGGCACTGTCTTCTAAATAGCTGCCTTTGATCACTTTTTCCTTCAGTCTGGTAATTCTGTTTTCTTTTTCGGGATCAATACCCATTACCATACATCCTTTGGTAACATCCAGAGATGAAATCAGGGCAAAGGATTCGAGCCGGGGAGTAACATCGGTCACGTTATCGTCCTCCTTTATTTTTTTCTCCATGTCAGCAGAGACCGCAAAACTGTTGTCGATGATCTGCTCATCCCAGTATCCCTTTTGATGCACCTGAATATATCCGGAGTAAAAACTGACTACATTTTTGACAAGATTATCAAAAATGCCCTGTTGAAGGCTGCTGGTGATGATTGACAGGACTACGGCGAAAAAAATGGAAGCCATCGTCACGGTGGTCCGGTTTTTATTCCGCCAAAGGTTCCTCCATGCAAATACAGGCAACCACATCTCAGTACAGTGTTTTCATGTTATCGAGCCTGAAAAAGTCATCGGAAATCGGTTTGTTGTAGCTGATATTTTTATAAATCATCACTGTTTTCTGTCCTTTTTTGCCGGTAGGGATCATTTCGAACCTTGTCGGAATCACGCGGCCGCCCATCTGTTTGATTTCATCACTGTTCATGATGTTGATCAGTTCACCGTCTTCATCGTAAAACCGGCTGTGCAACTCCAGGAAATCCTTTTTATCGATACACAGAATTACTTTTCCCCATACCACTGCTGCTTCAGGTTTGGGCACCATTCTGATGACGTAGCAATCCCGTTTCTGGATGATGGTGTCGCCCACAACGGTATGATTATAATCGGACACCACGGAAGATTCTTTCACCAGATCATCATTGGTAAAGTCGGTTCCCATCCAGTTTTGGCTCATCATGGAGGGAGGGAGCTTTATGGTTCTTTCCAGCGCAGGCATCCAGTTCCATACTTCTTTTTTTCTTTTTAAAAAGGCAATGCCTTTGTCCCTTACGGGAGACTGGATAAGGATCATGGCCAAACTGCTGCCTTTCATCCATGTTTTGCATTCCATTTCTCTTTTCCAGGTTGGCCGTACCGTCCTGATAATAATTTCTGCCTGCATCGTTTCACCCCGCATCTGCGCGTCTGCTTTTCTGACTATTTCTGTGGCGTTCTGTGGGAAAATCAGTTTTACAATTAGCAGGAATACTGATATTACCGTTATTTTTGTACTCATCATCGTTTTATTATACCATGGGAAAAGCAAATAACTTACTTGTGCATCACTGGTCACTGTCTTCACAAAAAGAATTTTTCCGGATGAGTTTTTCAGCCAGAACCCTCTGAGCTTATTTTTAAAGAAAACCCTGCCGGAATCCTCAGAACGGCAATTTGCCTCTTCCGGCAGGGCTTTAAGTTGATCCCGTATTATCCTGTGTATGAAAATTTCTCCTTTTCACAGGACTGGACTGTTCTTTTTAGGTGCGATTTTAAAAATCAGTATTTCCGTTTTCAACGCACTGTTTTTCACGATAAGTTATGGTTATAGGCTGATACCATTGAAGAGCATTCCCTTTTTTACTCAATTTTAATTTGTTTGTGATTTGTTTTACCGTTATCCACTTTAGCAATATTAATGCTTAACAGGCCGTCCTTGTAATTCGCCTTGATCTGTTCGTCCGTAACATTATCAGGCAAACGGAAACTTCGGCAGAAAGAGGAGGTGGAGAATTCCCTTCTCAGGTAATTTTTTTTCTCTTCTTTGCTTTCCTTGCTGGTTTCTGCACTGATGCTGAGAAAGCCGTTGTCCAGATCCAGTTTGAAATCTTCTTTCTTAAAACCGGGTGCAGAAACGGTGATTTCATACTTAGAGTCCTGATCAAGGATGTTGACATTGGGATAATTGTTCTTTGCCAGCATGGGTTGGTTCAAAAACCCATCGGTATTCCAGAAATCTTCCATCATGGATTCAAAAGTAGGCAGCGTGTTGATTCTTTCTAAGGTTTTCATGACAATCTATTTTTGTTGGTTAATACATCAAAGGTAAAATCCCTCCTTATGGTGTGCCATGATTGCGGTTGTTTTTTGAAATGATTCTAATCACTTTTTTTCACAAACTGCGAATGTTCGCGGGGTGAAACACCGGTGATGGGATCTGAGGGTACCGGGCGACATTGAATCTGTGCATACAGAGTCAGCAGCAATTCTCAGCAGCGACCCAGCGACAGGAAATAGTACCGGAAAAAGTGCGCGCTTTCAGGAAGTGGTGGCAGGAAACCTGTACTGATCAACGGTAATCAGGCCATGCTGCCCCGCCGCCTCAACGAAAAGGAATGCCTTCCAAACGAGCGACCACCATGCTGATTTATGCTTTTTGAAGCCCGCCAACGCAGGATGCTCTGCTCCTTATCCCGCCGGAGGACGTCATGATTCTCAATAGGTAAAGTCCGTATTTATGGATGGCGTTTGCAGCGTATCTTTGGTTTCATCCTTTGTCTTACAGAAGGATAATGTAAATTGCGTACCCTGATTCAGGGAACTGGTGAAATGAATTTCTCCATTCATCAGGTTGACATAACTATCCACGATACTTAGGCCTAATCCTGTTCCGGAAATGTTGCCGGTGTTGTGTGCCCTGAAAAAAGGCTCAAAAATCAAAGCATGATCTTTTTCAGGGATGCCTATGCCATTGTCTTTAACGGTAAAAAGATACTGCTGATCAGTAATTTCTGTGGAAAATTCAATCACGGTATTTTCACCTGAATATTTCACAGCATTGGTAATCAGATTAGTCAGGCAGTGCCTTATCAGGTATTGATCCAGATTTATCTGGCGTTCAGAGCCGGTATGCCGGTAAGTAATGACCTGATTGGTCTTGCTGATCAGCTGCATTTCGTCCCGGAGTTCTTCAGCAAACTTTAAAACATCAAAAAGACGGTTAACCGGAGTAGTAATGCCGATTTCAAGTTTTTCCGCCGAAAGAAACTCATTGAGAATAGCATTGAGATTGCCGATGGCATTTTTCAGCTGATGGAGGTATTTTACTACCGGCACCCGCTCTGAACGCTCGAGATATTTTTCAATGAGGGCTATAGAAAGCTGCATAGCACTTAGTGGAGTACGCAACTCATGGGAGGCCATGGATACCAGACGGCTTTTCAGGTGGCTGAGTTCTTTTTCTTTTTCAAGAGACTGGTGCAGCTCTTCTTTGGCTTGCTGAAGTTCAGTAAGCATTTGCTGCAGACTTTTAGTGCGCTCTTCTACCAGTTCTTCGAGTTCGCCGGTGTATTTTTTAAGGATCTCCTCGGTTTCTTTCTCTCTGGTGAGGTCATGAAGAAATGCGGTATAGATCATTCTGTCCAGATACTGCACTTCACTTACAGCGAGTCTTAAGGGAAATTGAGTACCGTCTTTTCTTTGTCCGATCACCTCCCGAATCTTTCCAATGGATTTTTTCTCACCTGTCTTCCGGTAGTGCTGCATATACTGATGGTGCGCGCTCCTGTCAGGTTCGGGCATCAGGATGGAAACGTTCTGACCAACCAGTTCATCATTTTGATAACCAAATATTTTTAGACCTGCCGGATTAATGCGTTCTATCATACCGCTACTGTCCACAGTGATAATCCCGTCAAGAGCTGTGGTTATAATGGCCTGCAAAAGTCTGGCGTTTTCCATGGCGGCAGTGTAAGGTACCCGAATATACGAAGTTACAAATTTAAAAACCCTTACCCTTATTTATTATGAAAAATGTTGACTGATGCGGTTGGGCCGTAATACCTGTGGGGTTTTATTACGGCCCTCAAAATGGAATCTGATCAGAACAGGAGAGGGACCCCCTGCGGAATAACCATTAATGGAAGATGCAGTTTACGGGCCTGTCTGATGCTGTGGCTGCCCTCGGTTAACCTGTCGAAAAACACTTTATGCTGGTGCCCCATCACCAGCAGATCCAGATCCTTATTTCTTAAAACATCCAGGCCACTGTCGATCCCTTTCTCTTCAATGGGCAGGTAGCTGGTTTTCCCCGGAATGTCTTGAATGAAAAGATCTTTTTTGTGCTCATACGCATCATTATCCAGTTTTTCATTAAAATCAATAACATGACTGATCAGGAGTTCGGCATCAAAATATTCCGCCAACTTGGATAAAGCCTGTGCGGTTTTTTTATCTTCCGTACTCAGGTCCGTCGCGAACGCAATTTTCCGGATAGCCTGGTAGCGGTGATGGTGGGGAATGATGAGTAGGGGATGCTGCGTTTTGTCAATCATTTTCAGACTGTTGCTTCCAAAGAGGAGCTGGTTTAGCTTTCCGCCCCCTGTCATTCCCATAACAATCAGGATAGCATCTGTTGCAATGGCGGTGGTATGAATAAAACTTACCAGATCTTCCCGTTCACAGGAATAAGAAATGGTGGGATGAAAGAGGGTAGGAGCATCTGCCGCCAGAACAGTTTCTTTTTTTTCTAATGTGTTGGCAAACTTTTTCAGGTCTTTGTTGATCTCTTCCTTGAGGTCGGGATATTCGTACAAAGACCAGGTAACCCCGCTCATTACAGGGCTTTCGGCTGGTACGGTAAACGCGTTACAGAGGTGGAGGTCTGCCTTGAGGCCTATGGCCATGTTCAGGGCATAATGAGCAGCGTTTTTGGAGGGTTCTGAAAAATCGGTCGGAACCAGAATTGTTCTCATAATAGGTGTTTTTTAAATTATCAGTGTGGGAACTTTTGTTCCAGATTTTTATCCAGACCATAAATGTCTCTGAACATCTCAGGTTTTCCCTGATGTATTCTACAGGTGAGGTAGGAGATCATGAAGGGCACCGGTTTTTTTAAAATAAAATCTTTTCGGGTATACGTCTGCATTGCCTCTTCCAACTCTGGGATTTGGTTGGCAGCACCGTCACCTATAAGCAGCAGGCCTGCGAGTTGTTTTGCGTCTTCCACCCGAATGCATCCGTGGCTCAGCGCTCTGTATTCCTGATGAAATAAATTGGGCTGGGACGTATCATGCAGGTATACATGATAAGGGTTGGGAAACCGGAATACTATTGCACCCAGCGCATTGCCGGGCCCGGCAGACTGTCTTACCGTGAACTGAGATGGGTTGCTGCGCACGGCTTTCAGGGTGGTGCTGCTCCCCTTTATTGGGTGTCCTTCTTTATTGTAAAATGAATAATGATGGTTGGTTAAATACTGCCTGTTTTTTAAGATTTTGGGCAGGATTTCTTTCATCATGATGCTCTGAGGAACCACCCAGACCGGTGCGGTGGTAAAATAATGAATGGCACTTTTCAGCACAGGGCTTTTATTGGAAGGTTTTCCCACGATAACTTTGAACTCCGATATTTTTCCTGCCTGATGGAATTCTAAGGTGTAGGAAGGGATGTTCACGAGGATATAGGAGTCTTCGTCAGTGTCCACCCACCGCAGGCGTTCCATATTGATGATTATTTTGGTCACCGTCTCCGGAGGAACCTCATTATCGCCGGAAAACGTTCTCCTCAAATAATTTTGAAGATCCTGATAGGCTTTTATTTTTGGCTGTGCTTCGGAAGCTGCATTTTGCAGATTCCGTTTTCTAAGGGCGCCCGCCAGGATTTCGTCGGCACGGAAGCCGTCTATATTCCGTTCATCGATCTCATCGGCTTTATAAAAAGGGTTATACTTTCCAAAATGAAGATGGTTGAGAAATGTGATAAGTTGATCTGTAATCAGAATGTCATTTTTGATCATCGCAACAGAATCCTTTGCGGTGGTAGGATGCGCCGCCTTTTTTAATTTTTCGGCAGAAAACTCCTGCGGCTGATTGGCATAAGAAGACATTCCGTACTGGGGTGCACTTGCCAGCAAAGCAATTGCGCCCTGTAAAAGATCTTTTTCCGAATCCATCCAAGCGTATTTAAACCGGTTTTGTTCATAAAAACGCTTCACTGTTTTTGGATAATGGAGGGTACGCCAATTGGCGGTGTCCGCAAGAAAGAGGTCTAACCTGATATTCTGACCGCTGATCTGAATAACGGCGAGCAGAATAACATGGAAATACAAAATCGCTTTCATCTTGCAGTATTTATTAAGTAAATTTCCGAATTTATATGTTTTTAATTTGTGACAGGAATCATTTTATAAAATGATCTATAGCGCATCCCTGTCGCCGGAATACGAAGCACAGATTTTGAAATATTGGATTTTCGTCATCTTTTGAAACTTCCGGTCATCTGATGCCGCCTGCCTGTTTTTATTGGTATTGTCATTCCTCCGAGGCAGTTCAAGCGGTTTTGTACAGGTTTAATTTTTTGAAAACTGCTGAAGTTTGATAAAACCTCCGCCAGAGATTGAAGTCATCCGTATTTTTTCTGATTCCTAAACCGCTTCAATCGGAATGGTCAGCAGGTGGAGAGGTCCTGATGAAAAATCAGCTCGGGGTGAAAGAACTTCTCAGTGGGTGGAATATGCATTATAACCAATCAATAATGACGGAATTTGAAATTATTTCATTAAATTTAAGGTTTAAAAATCATTTTTTTAATAAAAACAGATATGCATCATCCATTTGAAAAACATTATGTAAACAGAGTGGGCTGGCTTCGTGCCTCTGTTTTAGGTGCTAATGACGGACTGCTTTCCACCACCAGTATTGTAATAGGCATAGCCGCAGCACAGCCAGACCGGAATATCATTGTACTCGCAGCTTTAGCGGGAATGATTGCAGGGGCCATGTCGATGGCGGCAGGGGAATATGTTTCTGTCAGTTCACAGGAAGATACCGAAAAAGCAGATCTGCTGCGTGAGAAAAAAGAACTGGAAGAACTTCCGGAAGTGGAACTGAGAGAGCTTGCTAAAATCTATGAAAACAGAGGGGTAAGTAAAGAAACCGCTTTGCAGGTCGCTACAGAACTCACGGAACACGACGCACTGGGAACGCATGCACATGATGAATTAGGCATTAATGAAATTACACAGGCAAAACCGTTACAGGCAGCGGTGGCTTCATTTGGATCTTTTGCATTGGGCGCTTTATTGCCTTTTGTCGTTTCTTTTTTAGCACCTATTAAAGAAATGGTCTATTATCAATATGGTTTTTCTATTGTTTTTCTTATGATTTTGGGGGCGGTTTCTGCAAAAACGGGAGGTTCTGATATGGGTACCGCGGTTTTAAGAATTTGCTTTTGGGGAACAGTTGCCATGGGAATCACCGCCTTGGTAGGACATCTTTTTGGAGTGAATATCAATTAGGTTGATTCTTTCTTTAATGATGAAAAATGTCGGACCCTTTAAAAAGGCAAATCTATATTTTCCGGTAAAATAAAATCCTTCGTATACGCATTCTCCAGAAAACTCAGAAACGGTTTTTGAAACTGAATGATATCTCCTCTCTGAATGCCGTACACCGACCAATAGTTGGTGAGCAGTTGTGCGAAAGTTTCCTCATCCCAAAATCCGAAAACAGGTCTGTTTTCATTGGCGGTAACAGGAACTGCCTCTATGGTAATTCCGGTTGCGGTGTTTTCAATGTTGTATTCCGGTTTGTACTGTAAAATATAATCTGAGTAATGAAATCTCGCAAATAATTCTTCAAACTGAAGTGGATGCAAAACGTGACCTTTCATTTTTTCGAGTATCTCCTTTTGTTTTTCACCGATCACGCCATTATCCTGAAGACAGGCAATAAAACCAAATCCATTGACGCCAAACTGGAACAGTAAATTAACCGTATCATCACGGTAACTGAAAATATCGGCGGAATATTTCAGCGGAAATACCGCAATACTCCAGGGTTTCTGACCCACAAAAGAAACCGGTTCTATGATGGACTGCATCATCAGATGGAAGTTTCCAAAACGTTCGCGCAGGGTAGCAGAGAGGTCGAAATTTTCTCTCAGTCTCATCCTGCGGCTGCTTTCGTAGCGCATTTCGTAATACAACATGCCGTAAACCATTCTCCCCGTCCAGAGAAAAAGCAACTGTTCATCGAGTGCTGCCATGCCTTCATATCCTTTTTCATAGGCAGCCTGGATTTTTTCCTCCAACGCCTCAAAAGCTTTTTTCACGCGGGGTGAGCAAGGCAACTGCAGATCAGCATATGTGTAAGACTTGCTTTTATCCATCATCTCAATGCGATCGGCTCCAAATTTAAAATGATCCATGAGCCACTCCGGGTAAACAGTCATTTTTTCGGTAGTTAAATCTCCGGTAAGGAAGCAAAACTGTTCATCGAAAATCAAATCCGTGAAGGGATTAAAAAGGGATAAAGACATAAAATGAGTTGATATTGAGGTTGAAAATTTTTGCAAAGATAGCCATTAACGTGGTTTTCTTAAGCCATTTTCCGTCGGATTTATTTTCCGAAAATAAAATATAGACAGAAGTTTCACCCAAATAGAAATTCAATGAATTCTATTTTTTTAAAGATATCCGTCTTTAATCATCATAAAATTTTAAATCCCGTCGTGAACGGGACAAGGGTTTCATGTAAAAACAGGCTGTTTTTCTCGCTCATCTAAAGGCGCAAACCGAAGATTCACCCATTCCTTCAAAACGATAAGAAAACATTGGCAAAGGCATTTGCCACCCTCGAATCTGCGATTTCGCTTAGCAAATGTCCGGAAATAGATGTTTACGACCATTACTCCGATACCTTATTCTTTAAATCCCATTTCAAAAAATCTAAATGGTGTTTTTCGTGAAGCCATTCGTGTTAAAATCACATTCAATAATCTAAACCAATATCCTTGATAAAATTAGTAGTACCATCTGTGTTAAGAACCCACGTTTATTTCCGGCGAAAATCTCAATAGACTTTCATTAATTAATCTTAGGCTGAATTTTAAATTAGAATTTCAAAAAGTTCTGATGATCAAAAACCTTGAAAGCGTCACCAATGTTTTCAAATTTGCTTTACAAAGTCCTGGTTTTCCGGTTACTGCATTTTCATTTCATTTTTCCTGATCGGCATGAGAATCGGAACCATTTTGCTTACGCCCTGCAGGTATTTTTCTGGATTGGGATTTCCGCGGTGACAGGTGATGCAGTAAACGGAAGTGATTTGTTTGGGCTTCGGGTCTGGAGCGTGGGGCAGAAAATATTTCGCATTGATGTCATTGGTCATCTGGAGCATTCCCCGGGCGATCTCTTTGGTTAATTTAGCATCAGAAGGAAAATCCAGTTTTTTGGGATCGGTCTTTTGTGCAGTATGACAAAATACACAATCTACGCCCAGAGAACTGTTAAAAGTTTGCATTACAAACATCAGACTGTCCTTGGTGATGTTCCCGGGCAGCACTTTTAGATTTTTCCAGTCTGTTTGTGTTTCAGTGATTGGGCGGTAAACTCTGGTAGAATTGGTTGTTATCAAAATAATAACACCGATGATTCCTAATAATCCAATAAAGGATAAAGCGGATTTTAATGGGTTTGTTTTCATGATATTTTGTGTTTTTAAAGAATATCTAAGTTATTAATTATTCTTTTAAAAGCGGTAATGAATTTCGAAAATCTGACTGGAACGTTATTTTAGATACCAGCTAAATCCATTGAATAGGAGGAAGTTAGAATTGAAAACAAGAGGGTCGTGCTACATCATTCTTTTGCTTTTCTGGTCAAGGTTTTAAAATCCAGGTTAAAATATTTTGCTGAAATGTCATATAGTGCCCTTTAACTGTTCAGGCTTTGACTGTACCGTAAAATTAATTTTAAACGCCTCCCGAAAGTTTTAAAAAGAACCTAAAAACTGAGGTAAAAAAGCTGCTGCTTAATTTTGAAGACTGATTTTCATTAAAAAATAATTTACAAATATTCAGAAAATATTTGATTTTCAATCTGATGTGCACTTTTGAGCAGCACCATTTTCACTTAGAAAGAAATTGATGTTAAAAAAGTGGCGTTCCGACATTTTCCTTCATCACTGCGTGCTTTTATCAAAACACAAATGGCACTGATTTTTTAACCGCGAGCGAAAAGCTCATTTACATTTTGTTAAAATGCAGTGTTTTTCCAATCCAGGTCCATTTCCAGTAGCCACGGACAATCATCAGGCCATTCTCTTGGATTTCAATATAAGAATCCCAGGTTCTGCCGCTGGAGGCATCGTAGATTTTTCCGTTTTCCCAACGTTGTTTTTCGTGGTTAAAATTCAGGTTTTTCAGAATTTCCATGCCAATCAGTTTTCTGTTTCTTAAATTTAAATCAGGATTATGAGAGTCCACCCGCGTGTTCATTGGCTTTCCGTTTCCTAAACGCTCATCAAACCACAAGATCCTGGCTTTAAAATTTTTTCCTTCCCTGTAAACAGATACGCTTACGGTTTTATCCACGGACATCCATTTTCCCAGAATATCATCAATTCTGTTTTGAGCCGTTGCGGTATAAAACAGGAGGAGAAAGAAAATGATAGAGGATTTTGCCATGGTGATTTAAGTTTCAAAAGTTATAACGGATGTAAAATGTGTTTTATGATGTTCTGAACAGCCAGGATTGTTATTTTAATGGTAAAAACGCCTGCCTTTTGCCAGAATCTTGAACGAAATAGCTTTTATCCATTATCGAGCCATTCCTTCACCTGACAAAACTGGGCCCATTTTTTTTTATTTTCAAACAGCCCGGTGCAATCCGTTCAATATTATTTTTTTGGTAGATCTGTAATTTAGCATAATGGGAAAGTCTTTGCGAAATTTGTCAAGTGAAATCAAAGGTTTGAAAAAGTTAAACACCCTTTCAATCTTTTCTAAATTTTATTTAGCAATTAGGAATCTCCGGACTGCGAACTTTAAAAATAAAATGAAAAACAGGTCATTCTCAAACAAAATATTTGTGGGGGGCTGCCTCAAAAATTTTCATGATGTTTAAAATGGATATCCAAATTATTCATTTATTGAACTAGTTCAACACTTTTTTCCGGTGACCAAACTAACTTTGCCGAAAATTAATTAAAAGAGAGAACCTGTTCAAAACAATAGTAAAGAATTTGAGGATAAGTAAATAGCTTTTAAAATAAAAAAAAGAAAATGATGACACGGGAAAATAACAACACAACTGCATTGCTGATCATCGACATCCAGAATGATTACTTTCCGGGCGGAACCATGGAACTGGAAGGCTCAGTTGAAGCGGCAGAAAAGGCGGGTGCTGTGCTTTCTTATTTTAGAAACAACAGCATGCCGGTCGTTCATATCAAGCATATTTCAAACCAGGAAGGGGCTACTTTCTTTCTACCTGAAACGGAAGGCGCGGAAATTCACCAAAGTGTTGCTCCATCAGAGACAGAAAAGGTGATTACAAAAAACTACCCGAACAGTTTTAGAGAAACAGAATTATTAGGATATTTACAGGAGAAATCTATTTCAAATTTAGTAATTTGCGGAATGATGACCGATGTGTGCGTAAGTGCTACAACCAGAGCAGCCATGGATTTCGGTTTTCAAAATACAATTATCGCAGACGCAGTGACCACCAGAGCCCGCGAACTGAATGGGGAAATGATCCCCGCTGAACAGATTACAGCATCGTTTCTGGCAGGATTAAATGCATTAGGCGGATTGTATGCAACACTCGAAACAAGTGAAAGCTATATAAAAAACCAGTAAACAATATGGGGGCATACCCTTCCTTCGAAAAGAATATCCTAAAATACGTTGATTTGTCGCAGGATGAATTAGCAGCGTTCATCTCTTGTTATACCCTTGAAACAGTTGAAAAAAACAGGATTATTCTGAAAGAAGGAGAAGTGTGCGAATTTGAAAGCTATGTGCTGGAAGGTTGTTTTAAAGTTTTTTATCAGGACGAAAATCTCCGGGAACACATTCTCTATTTTGCAGTCGAGGATTGGTGGGTATTAGATATTGGCAGTTTTGTTTCCGGTAAAGTTTCCAGATTAAATATTCAGGCCCTGGAAGATTCTGTTATTTTAACGGTTGACCGGGCAAAAAAAGAGCAGTTGTATGCCGATATTCCGAAAGCGGAGAAGATTTTCAGAATCATGAATCAAAAGTCTTTGGCATCCATGCACTTAAGAATGATCAGCATGCTTCATAAAACAGCAGAGAGAAGGTACCTGGATTTTACGGAAAGATATCCGGCCCTCGATCAAAGAATAGCCCAACACCAAATTGCTGCCTATTTAGGAATCTCCCACGAATTCTTAAGTAAGGTAAAAAAAAGACTGTTGCGCAATCAGCAGTAAAAAGTCAGGATTACCCCGTTCATTACCGATCAATAAAGTCACTCAGAAAAAAGACGCAGTAAATTGCGGTACCGAACATTCAATTTTTACGATTATGAAAACAGGAAAAAAGATAATAATCACCAGTGTATTGCTGTTCATGTCTGGACTGGCATCTGCACAATATATACAAAAGGAAAACAGTCTGAATCAGGCAGGAGCTTTGAAGTTAGCAGAACAGGCCGGAATTGAAGCTCAAAAATCAGATAAAAAAGTATCCGTTGCGGTACTCAATTCATCCGGCGTAACATTGTTACTGTTAAAAGGAGATCATGTAGGACCGCACAATACAGAAGCCTCCAGACGGAAAGCGTACACCTCACTGTCGACAAAAACGGCAAGTCTGGACCTGATGAAAAATGCAGCCGGTAGTGAAAGTGCGAAAAACCTCAATACACTTCCGGAATTATTATTGTTAGGGGGCGGCGTACCGGTATGGAACGATGGTGAACTCGTTGGAAGTTTAGGAGTTTCCGGCGGCGGAAGCGGAGAAAATGATCACCGTATTGCAACGGAAGCAGTAGAGAAATTAGGATTTAAAACAAATAAATAAATAAAGATGAAAGCAAGAAATTTTTTAACCGTACTTATGCTTGCACTTGCAAGTTTCAGCTTTGCCCAGGAGGCAAAATTCCAGTTATCAAGTCACATCTTAGACATTACGAAAGGCGAGCCTGCTCCAGGTGTGAAAATAAGTCTGTCTAAACAGGATAAAGCTGGCAAATGGACCGCCGTTGATGAAAAAATAACGGATCAAAACGGCAGGATTACCGATTTTTTAAAGGTAACGAAAGGAGTCGATAATGAAGGTATTTATAAGTTGACCTATTTTGTGGCCCCTTATTTTAAAAAAATGAAGCAAGACTCTTTTTACCCTTTCATAGAAGTGGTATTTGAAATTAAAGGAGAAAGCCATTTCCATGTTCCGATTACGCTGTCTGCTTACGGATATTCCACCTACAGAGGTAATTAAAATTTAAAAAAAGACAGTTTTCAAAACCCTGATTAAGTTGGGGTTTTGTTTTTAAATAGTGGTACGTCAATGCGGTCAGATATGATTGTGTTTTGCGTTATCGCGTTAAAAATTTTTAGTATAATTAAAGAAAGAATCTGTATAAAAAGGAGATCGTTTTTTGACTTTTAAAACAAATTTAAACTGACTCTTCCTCTTTTAGGAACCGATTTATTGCATGAAGAAACACAAAGCCGCCCGGTTTTTAATGACATCAACTGTTCTGTTTGTTCAGGTGGTATTTTTATTAATGATTATTAAAGAGCAGTACGAAACCAATCATTTTGCGACCATCATTTCTGTACTGTTCATCACCTTAATGCTGATCTCTGGATATAAATACTTGGATCTGCATCATGAAGAATATGTTTACGAAAATATTTCTGTGGCGATATGGGTACCGGTTGGAGCCTCGGCTTGCTATCTGCTTAATACTTCCACCGATCTTGGAAGCGTCTTGTCAGTTGGGATTACGGGCGCATTTGCCTCCTTTTTTCCGTCCATCGATAAAAAATCAGAGTACTATAACAACGTGCCGGCCGCTATTTATTGTGGCGCATTCATCGGAATGTCGGCCTTGAAAATCGCACCCTCCATTGGTTTTGTTATTGCTGCCGGAATTTTAGCCGGTCTCTTTTTGATGCTGGCAAAAAATCTGTTCGTCGGCATTGGTGGAAAATTGGGCAGTATCGCATTCGGCAGTATGGTGATTGTCACCCTTATACATTGGTTATTATGAATGATTTTATGATAACAGCCGTTGCCGGAACTGTAGGTTCAACGCTTACTTTCTATGTCAGCGAACATTATAAACAGGGTCCGGTTCGGTCTTCGGCTTTAGTTTCGGTTGCGGCAGGGCTGTTTTTCTACTGTTTTCCGCACGCACTGAATTCTTATCTCACCAAAAATATTCCGCTTATCCTGATGGGAACTTCGTTTATTGGAATGGTTTCCCCTAAATACTATGGAAGCTATTTTCGGTTAGCTGCTGCCGGAATGCTGTTCAGCATCATTTACAGTAAAAAAAGTCTTTTCTTTGAAGGCTTTGGCGGCGCTCTTGGTGCCCTGGCTTTTATTTCGCTTTTAACCGTCATCAGTACGTTCAATTTAATTTCAAGAAAATTTAAAGTAAGCAGGGTGTATGTGAGAGCCAGAAGAAGATTTTTGAATAACAGAAATTAGTCCGTCTGCAAATGGATTATTTATTTTTTTGCCCGCCTGTGGATTACCACTTTCGTTGAACAGTTGTTTTCTGGAGAACGTTTATTCTTACAACATTGTATTTGATCATTTTTAAATTAAAGGAACAGCGACTTTGTTCACCTTTAATGTTTGGGCAGGGAAGCATTTCATGATTCCTCTTTAGGTTTAAATAGTATCAGCCATCATCATTTGTTTATTTATAAAAATGAACGTTCATTCTTTTTTTTATATCTTTGCAGCGTAAAACATAAATCAAGTACAATGAGAGTGATTTTTTGGGTGATCGCAAGTATCCTTTTAGCATTTTTAATGATGGCGGCCGGAGTTCAGCACTTGTGGAATCCCGGTTTTTATCTTCCGTTTGTCCCGTCATTTTTACCGTTTCCACTGGCAATTGTTTATTTGTCGGGAATTGTAGAATTACTTTTAGGCATCGTTACCTTATTTTTAAATCAAAAATATACCCAATATGGTTTGTTCGGTATTTTTGTGTTAATGGTGATTTTCCTGCCACTCCATATTGCGGATGCTTTCAAAGCGCAGCCCGTCATCGGAAGTCCTGAGCTGGCCTATTTCAGACTGGTTATTCAATTGATATTGATTTGGCTTTCCTGGAGATCATATAAATTTACCTCGCTTGTAAAATAAAGAAGAATGGCTAAAAAAGAAAAAATAACAGACAAAAAAAATGCGTTGCTCAATGCGACACTTACTTTGGTCAACAACCATGGTTTTCATAATACGCCGATGTCTAAGATCGCTAAAATGGCAGGGGTGTCACCGGCGACCATTTATCTGTATTTCCAACATAAGCAGGATTTGATCAATACGCTTTACTTAGAAGTGAAGGAGTCTTTCAGCGCCTGTGCTTTCGAAGGGTACAGTGAAGAGATGTCTGTGAAAACCGGTTTTGAACTTATTTGGGTTAATATCGCCAACTACAAATTAAATCAGATAAAAGAAGCCAACTTTTTATCCCAGTGCGACAACAGCCCGATGATTGATGAAGCCATTAGAATAGAAGGATTAAAGAATCTGCAACCGTTACTCGATTTATGGGAAAGAGGTAAAAAAGAAGGTGTTATAAAACCACTTTCGGACTATATTTTGTATGCTTATACCATCTATCCTCTGTCTTTTTTACTGGAAATGCAGGAAAGGGAAATCTTTACCTTAGATGAAAAAGTGAAAAAAGAAACGTTTCAGTTGGCATGGGATGCGATAAAAATTTGATTTTTCTTTTAATGTATATCTATAATTAGTAATACAGATATGTTTCTTCTGTCCTTTGTCAAGTTTTACACCTTTGCGTCCTCAAAAAAGTAAGAAAAACAGCCTGTTTGTAAATGAAATCTTTGCGACTTTGCATTCATTAAAGACGGATATAAATATTTAATATGTATATCCGTAATTAGTAATAATTGTAAAGTCTTTGCGAACTTTGCTAAGTGAAACGCCTTTGCGAACTTAAAAAAGATTGTAAACATGGTATTTGTAAATAAAATCTTTGCGAACCTTTGCGTTAAAAAATTACATTATGATTAAAAACGGATATACATAATATTTAATTTTAAAAACCTTCATTAATGAGGGGCCTGTTTAAATTTGCTTACAAAAAAGATATTTTCTTTTTCACCGACCCTAAAGAGTGGAAAATTTCTTAAAATTTATTTCATAAGAAATGGATATCCGAAATGAGTCATCAGAAAGTAAGCTCAAAGCCAGAGCGTATCCTGTATTCAGCAATATCAAAAAAACACAGAAAAAAAGTCATTTATTTTTAATAAAAACCTTTTAAGATGAATAAAACAATAACACTGAACAGCCGACCGGTTGGAAAACCCCAACTGTCAGATTTTAAATTTGTAGATGAAGAAATGCCGGTAATAAAAGAAGGCGAAATTCTTCTGAAAACAAAATTCGTTTCTGTAGATCCTTATTTGCGGGGACGAATGAGCGATGCGCCATCTTATGTGCCGCCTTTTGAACTTCAAAAAGTGATGAATTCCGGCGTTGTCGCGAAAGTAGTGGAATCTAAGAATGAAAAGTATAAAGCCGGAGAATTTGTTACAGGAGCTTTGGACTGGAAAGAATTTCAAACATCAACAGGAAATAATGTTTTAAAAGTAGATGCTCAGACTGCACCACTTTCTAATTATTTAGGGGTTTTGGGAATGACGGGATTAACCGCTTATTTCGGCCTTACAGAAATAGGAAAACCCAAAGCCGGAGAAACCATCGTGGTTTCCGGAGCTGCCGGAGCCGTGGGAAGTGTCGTGGGACAAATCGCAAAAATACTGGGCTGCCGTGTGATCGGCATCGCCGGAACCGATGAAAAAGCAGCCTTGCTGAAATCTGAATTCGGTTTTGATGAAGCCATTAATTACCATACCACAAAGGACATGACCAAAGCCATTGCAGAAGTTTGTCCCAATGGTGTTGATATTTATTATGACAATGTCAGCGGCGCGGTTTCAGACAGTGTACATGCCAATATCAATCGACTGGGAAGAATTATTGTATGCGGCGCGATTTCCGCCTACAACGGTACTTCTGTTCCGCAGGGACCGCGCGTGGAACCTTTCCTCATCCGCAAAAGTGCTTTGATGCAGGGATTCATCGTGAGCAATTATGCGGAGAAATTCCCCGAAGGAATGAAACATCTGTCTCAATGGTTGTCTGAAGGAAAACTGCATGCGGCCGAAACCGTCGTGGAAGGTTTTGAAAATATTCCGCAGGCTTTTATCGGCCTTTTTGAAGGCAGGAATAAAGGGAAAATGATCGTAAAAATATAAACAGGAAAAATAAAAATATGAACAATTTTAAATACAGAAATCCAACAAAAATATTGTTTGGTAAAGGTCAGATCGAAAATCTTCCGGCAGAAATTCCGGTAAACGCAAAAGTATTGATGCTCTACGGTGGCGGAAGTATTAAGAAAAACGGAATCTATGATCAGGTAAAAAAAGCACTTTCAGGTTATGAAGTCGTAGAATTCGGTGGAATTCCTGCCAATCCGGAATACAGCGTTTTACTGGACGCACTGAAAGTCATTAAAGAAGAAAAAATCACCTATCTTTTGGCTGTGGGTGGCGGTTCTGTAATCGACGGTACCAAATTTTTATCAGCCGCAGCTTTATACCAAGGCGAAACTCCCTGGGATTTGTTGACCAATAAAAAACCGGTGACCGAAGGATTGCCTTTTGGAACGGTATTGACACTTCCTGCAACCGGATCTGAAATGAATTCCGGGTCTGTAATTACCAGAGCAGAAACACAGGAAAAATTAGCATTTGGCGGACCGGGACTTTTCCCGATCTTCTCCGTTCTTGATCCGGAAGTGATTAAATCCATTCCGCAACGTCAGCTGGCAAACGGAATTGCAGACGCGTTTACCCACGTGATGGAACAGTATATGACTTATCCGATTGGTGCTTTATTACAGGATCGTTTTGCAGAAAGTATCATGCAGACTTTAATTGAAGTGGCTCCGGCTATTATGAAAGATCCTTCGGATTATCAGGCCGCGTGCAATTTTATGTGGAGCTGTACCATGGCTCTGAACGGATTAATTCAGCAGGGCGTTCCGGGAGACTGGGCCATTCACTCGATGGGCCATGAATTAACGGCGATGTATGGAATTGATCACGCCAGAACTTTGGCCATTTTAGCAGGAAATCATTACCGTTATAATTTCGAAACCAAGAAAGAAAAACTGGCGCAATATGCTGAGCGGGTCTGGAATATTACCGAAGGAACTTTAGAAGAAAAAGCCCACGCCGGAATTAACAAAACCGATGAATTCTTCAAATCTTTAGGAATCGATATTAAATTATCCGACTACACCAAAGACTATTCAGAAACCGGAAATATTGTTTCAAAACGTTTTACAGACCGCGGTTGGATGGGACTTGGAGAGCATAAATTACTTGCGCCCGCAGATGTTCAGAAAATTATCGAAATGAGCTATTAAAACTCACGCCTTTACCAATGTCTTTTTATTTTATTAAAGGAATTAGTGAATCGTCGATTTGCGCCTTTAAAAAAGCAACATAAACAGCTCCTTATTTGACAGGAACAGCATTAAAAATTAACTTAAAATGAATATCATGAAAATATTATTTGTCTTAACCTCCCACGATCAGTTGGGAAATACCCGTGAGAAAACCGGATTTTGGATCGAAGAATTCGCAAGTCCTTATTACTATCTGGTGGATAAAGGCGTTGATGTTATTTTAGCATCTCCAAATGGTGGTCAGCCACCCATCGATCCTACCAGTGACAAACCGGAAAATCAAACGGAAGCTACCATCAGATTTAAAGCGGATAAAGATTTGCAGGAAAAATTAAGCAAAACGCACAAACTATCTGAAGTCTCCGCAAAAGATTACGATGCCGTATTTTATCCCGGCGGTCACGGACCACTTTGGGATTTGGCAGAAAGTGCGGATTCGGCAAAACTGATCGAAAGTTTTTACAACAGCGGTAAACCGGTAGCTTTCGTCTGTCATGCTCCCGCAGCTTTGAAACATGTGAAAAACACTTCCGGTGAACCATTGGTAAAAGGTAAAAAAGTAACCGGTTTTACCAATTCCGAAGAAGCTTTGGTGCAATTGACTGATATCGTTCCTTTTTTGGTAGAAGATATGCTGAAACAAAACGGTGGGATCTACAGCAAAGCTGCCGATTTTGAAGCGCATGCTTTAGAAGACGGTTTGTTGATCACCGGCCAGAATCCGGCGTCTTCCGAAAAAGTAGCTGAGTTGTTGCTGAACAAACTTCAGAAATAAATCCGGAATCTTTTTAGATCAGAAATTATTGATAAAAAGTTCCAAAGTGAATTTTCGCTTTGGAACTTTTTTTTAAGAACTCTCAAGAACTGCTCTTGCCAATGGTGACTTAATTTGCCTAAAGACTTTCTCTGCTTTTTCCTAAATTCGTTTAATAATAAATTAAAATGGACGAAAATATTCTCGGTTTGGCCGCAGGTATCATTACCTCAGTAGCCATGTTGCCACAACTGATCAAAGTTTTAAAGGAAAAAGATGTAGAAGATTTATCTTTATTAATGATGCTCTTCTTAATTACCGGACTGTCACTGTGGGTTTGGTATGGTTTTCTCAAAGACGAACTTCCCATTATTCTGTCCAATGCTTTTGCCGTTGTGGTGAATATCATTCTGCTGATTTCCTATTTTATATACCGTAAAAAGTAAGTGATAATGAATAATGTCATCCACAGCAATTATAAAGGTTTGGCAAACTTTTTTCTGTGAAGAGAATAATTAAAAATGATTCTTATGGCAACTGACAATAATTTATTTGAAAAATTTTCAAATGCTGCAACTACTTTCACCGGAAGTTCTTACGCGTTTTTAGGTGCTTTGGCGATTGTGATTATCTGGGCGGTAAGTGGTCCCATTTTTCAGTTTTCGGAAACCTGGCAATTGATTATCAATACCGGAACTACGATTATCACTTTCCTGATGGTTTTCTTAATTCAAAAAGCCCAGAATAAGGACTCAAAAGCAATCCAAATCAAACTCAATGAATTAATCGCAGCCAGCAAATCTGCGAGTAACAGAATTGTGGATATTGAGAATTTAACCGAAAAAGAATTGGATCAGATTCACAAATATTACGAAAAATTATCGGAGGAAGCAGAGCAAGATGCCAATCTAAACGGTTCGCACTCTATCGATGCTGCGTCCAGAAATCAGGAAGAGAAGGCCGAATATTTTAAAGGGATAAATAAAAAAGAAGAGGAATAATTCACCTCTTCTTTTATCAAATAAAAACGGGACCTCTTTAAAGTTTTATTGATGAAAAAGAGGTCACGCTATAGCATCTTTTTTTCAATCCGCGAAGATATTCCTTATTAAACATGCTGTTTTTCAAATGGATATTCCTGTTTTTATAAACGCTGTACGATTTTTCATTAGACGAACTGGGGTTTCAATTCTTTTGAAAAAACGTTTTTCAGATGTTCCCGGTAAGATTTCATGTCCCGTTCGATATTGGCATTTTTCTCTACATCATGAAAGTGGAAACTTTCCATTTTTTCTAAGGAAACAAAACGGTTCATTCTGTGGAAACCAAACAGCGGCCCGTCGTCAACACTTGTTTCATTAAAAAATTCTCCTGGAAGTGTGAAAGCAGTTTCCGGTGCGTTCCAACTGGTGGTCACCATGTATTTTCTGCCGCCAAGCATACCGCCTGTTCCGTAATTGATTTCGGGATTGTCGGCGTTTCTGCCGTCGCTTTTATAAATTCCTTTGGCGTGACCCGCGGTGAAAACTTCATCAATATATTTTTTAAAACCATTCGGCAGCTGAAACCACCAAATCGGAGTATGGTAAATAATAAAATCGGCCCAGACCCATTTTTCAACTTCCTTTTTTTTATCGTAATCTTCGCTCACATGGGTCACCTGTACTTCAATATTTCCAAATTCTTCTAACACTTTCAGCGTGTTTTCGGTAACCGTCTGATTGTATTTTCCACCCGAATGACCGAAATTTTGTCCACCATTGATGATGAGTACTTTTTTCATTTTTAAATTTTTTAAATTATTAATGCAAAATTACCTTCAATTTTACTATAATGAAAATAATATAAATCATATATTTGTATCATAATTGTAATAGTAAGTGATGGTTAATTTAGAATGGTATCGGACTTTTAAAGCGATTTATAAAGCGGGAACCCTTACCGGTGCGGCAGAGCATTTATTTATTTCGCAACCCGGGGTAAGTTTGCATTTAGGCTCTCTGGAAGCGTATGTCGGATATAAATTATTTGACCGCACGGGTCGGAAAATGATCCCGACAGAGCGCGGGAAAATCTTATTTAATGCGGTTTCCGATCCTTTAACAAAGTTGGCCGAGGTCGAGAAGAATTTTCAGAAATCTACCGAAAAACATACGCCCACCATAAGTGTGGGAATGTGTTTTGAAACTTTTCAGACCACTTTAGAGCAATATGTTTCAAGTTTGCCTTTCAATTTAATTATCAGTTTTGGAGATTATCCTGAAATGCTGGATCAGCTGGATAAAGGAATTTTAGATTTGATTATCACGCCAAAAAAAGGCGTATCTCCGAATATTGAACATGAAGCATTTTCTTCGGAACAGATTATTTTGGTCGGCGGAAAAGAGGTTGATACCAATAGTTTCAGGAATATTCTGAAAACAAAAGATAAGATACAAATCGAAGAATGGCTGAAACAGCAAAAATGGTACGGCACGACCGGCGATATGGAACATCTTTTTCAGTTCTGGATTCTGAATTTCGGACATAAACCTGACTTCCGGCCCAATTATATTGTTCCCAATTTAAACTCAATCATCCGCTGTTTAAAAGGTGGGACAGGACTGGCGGTAATCCCCAATTTCCTGTGCAAAAGCGAAATTGAAAACGGCGAGATCAAATTAGTTTGGGAAGGCGACAAAAAACTGGAAAACACCTTGTATTTCGGTTGCCGGAAGAAAACCAACCATCAATCTGAAATTGAACACCTCAAAAGTCTTTTCCGTAAAGTGATGGCGGGAATTTAAGTATCCGAAGTTGAACTTTGATATTCCGCTTTATAAAAGAAATTTTAAAAAAAATCAGTTATTAAGGTAATTCAAACAGGTTATCAAATGATCGACAAACAAGAAATGCAAAACTCCTTCAGTCGAAAGGAGTTTTTTTGGCAATAATTGTAATGAAGAAATAGCTATTTTAAGCCGTTATTTCTTCTTGATCAAATCAATCTCTTTCTTCAGACTCAAAAACATATCCTTCACCGTCATCATGTCCAAAGTTTCCGTTTCAAATTCTGCCGTGTTGATGCTGCAGGCATATTCCCAGATTTCCACCAACTCCGAAAGTTTGATTTCATAAGGTTTGTACAATGGATTATCCGAGCTCACGGTGATATTTCCGGCGGTTTTCTTTTCGAATCTTTTGTACACAACGCCTTCATTTTGGGTGATGAAAATATAGGTTTTGTTATTCCTTAAATCATTAATGTTTTCCACATATTTCCCCACGATAAAAGTTCCGTTTTTAAAAGGGGGCATTGAATCTCCAGTCGCCGGAAAAGCGCGGTATTTTCCGTTGCGCAAAAAAGGGAGGGAAATGGTCTGCAGTTTTTCAATATATCCGGGATCGCTGTAACCTTGGAGATAGCCCATCTGTGCTTTCTCCGGAATGATTTCTATTTTATTTTCGCCTTTTTCATCCACCATAATGGGGAGGATTATCCGGTTGTCGGGTAACTTCATCATCTTTTCTAAAGTATATTTCCGCACATCCAAACCCACCAGTAAATCAATGCTCACGCGGTAGTATTTTGAAATCTTTATGAGGATTTCAATCGGCGGTTCTGTTGCGCCATCTTCATATTTGGCGTACCGTCCGCGGGTGATCAAAAGATCATCGGCGACTTTTTGTTGCGAGTATTTTTGTTGAGCCCTCAAATACCGCATGTTATCTGATAAAATTGACATTGATACAAATTATAGCAACAAAGATACGGATTTTTGATATAAATCGTACTAATTTTGTACCCATGGAAAGAGCAATTGCACATATGGATCTGGACACTTTTTTTGTGTCCTGTGAAAGATTACAGGAACCGAAACTCAACGGGATTCCCGTCATTATCGGTGGTGGCGACCGTGGCGTGGTGGCATCCTGTTCTTATGAAGCACGGCATTTCGGCGTGCGTTCTGCCATGCCGATCAAGATGGCTTTGAGATTATGTCCGGAAGCCAAAGTCATCCGCGGCGATTACGAACGCTATTCTAAATTTTCCAAAGAAGTCACCGAAATTATTCAGGAGAAAGTGCCCGTTTTGGAAAAAGCCAGCATCGATGAATTTTACATGGACTTATCCGGCATGGACAAATTTTTCGGATGCTATCAATGGACGAAGGAAATTGCAGATTCCGTCACGAAAAATACGGGTTTACCGATAAGTTTTGCTTTATCCACCAACAAAACGGTTTCAAAAATCGGCACCGGAGAATCTAAACCGGTTGGAAGATTGGAAATTCCGGTGCAGAATATACAACCATTTCTAAATCCTTTATCGGTAAGGAAAATTCCGATGGTTGGCGACGTGACTTTTCAATTATTGTCGCGTGTCGGAATCAGAACCATTCAGACTTTGGCAGAAATGCCCGTTTTGGTTCTGCAGCAAATGATCGGCAAAAATGGGAACGAACTCTGGAAAAAAGCCAACGGAATAGATCTCACGCCGGTTGTTCCGTATTCGGAAAGAAAATCATTATCCAGTGAACATACTTTTACGAATGACACGATGGATATTTTCGAACTGAAAAGATTGATTTCACACATGGCAGAATCTCTGGCTTATCAGTTACGACAGGAAAAATGGCTGACTTCCACGGTTGTTTTAAAAATCCGCTACGCCAATTTCGATACGGAAACGAAACAGTGCAAGATTTCTTATACATCGATTGATCATACTTTAGCCAGAGTCGCTTTGGACTTATTTGAAAAATTGTACACGCGCCGGATGCGGTTACGTTTGGTCGGTTTGCGGTTTACCAATCTCGTGCACGGAACCTATCAGATGAATTTATTTGAAGACAGCGAAGAACTCATGAATCTCTACCAGGCCATGGACCGCATGAAAAACCGTTTTGGTAAAAATGCTTTGGGTAGAGCGTCGGGATTTGAACTGGTTTGTTGAAAATTTAAATAAGTCCGCAATCATTAATAAATTATTACCTAAACTGACTGAGAATGTTTCTTTATAACGAAACTTTAATTATCTTTGATTCGTCCAAAATATCTAGTGAATGAAAAATCTTTTTGAAATTTTATTTTTAGAGGAAGCCTTTAAGTTTTTAAGTGGACTTGAAAAAAAGCATTATGAAAAAATCCTTTATAATATCCGTAAGTCTCAAATAAATCACGATCCTGAACTTTTCAAAAAATTAACGGATGATATTTGGGAATTCAGAACACTTTATCAAGGTATCCAATACCGGCTTCTTGCATTTTGGGATAAAAATTCCTCCTCCGAAACACTGGTTATTTCAACCCATGGATTTATCAAAAAAAGAAGTAAAGTACCAGATAATGAAATTAAGAAAGCAATAAACGCAAGAATTAAATATTTTGCAGATCAACAAAACAAGAAATAATGAAAACATATACTTTAAATCAGGTTCAGGATCAATTGATAGGAGAAATTGGAACTCCTGAACGTAATCTATTTGAATATGAACTTCAAATGGATTTAATTGGTAAGGCAATAAAAGAAACCAGAAAAGAAAGAAATTTAACACAGGAAGAATTAGGGAAATTAGTTGGGGTACAAAAAGCGCAAATCTCCAGATTAGAAAGTAATGCCAATAATGCAACAATGGATACTTTATTAAAAGTTTTCACCGCTTTGAAAGCGAAAGTAACGCTACAGGTAGAACTGCCAAACTTGAATATCATCGTTGGAAAATAATAGAATCCATTTTAAAATTTTTATCAATATATAAGTTTCCGAATGAAATCTTGCTCCACTTAATTTCTTAATGTTAAATTTTTTTAACCACAAAAGTCACAAAAGTTTTCGTGAAAATTAAGTTATTCAAAAGAGCAAAAAAGGGGTGCGTATTTCACTTTTCGAAGGAAATCTTGCTCCACTTAATTTCTGAATGTTGAAGGTTTTTTAACCACAAAAGGAACAAAAGGTTTTATGAAAATTAAGTTATTCAAAAGAGCAAAAAAGGGGTGCGTGTTTCACTTTTCGAAGGAAATCTTGTTCCACTTAATTTCTGAATGTTGAAGATTTTTTAACCACAAAAGGAACAAAAGTTTCATGAAAATTAAGTTATTCAAAAGAGCAAAAAAGGGGTGCGTATTTCACTTTTAGAAGGAAATCTTGCTCCACTTAATTTCTGAATGTTGAAGATTTTTTAACCACAAAAGGAACAAAAGGTTTTATGAAAATTAAGTTATTCAAAAGAGCAAAAAAGGGGTGCGTGTTTCACTTTTGGAAGGAAATCTTGTTCCACTTAATTTCTGAATGTTGAAGATTTTTTAACCACAAAAGGCACAAAAATTTTTGTGAAAATTAAGTTATTCAAAAGAGCAAAAAAGGCATTTATCTATAATCTATCAATCTATAGTCTCTAAGTCTCTCATCTATCCGTCTCTCATCTATTATCTATTAACCCATGTTCCTCAATTCCCACACCTTTCACAGCCTTCGTTACGGCACTTTATCGGTTGAAGAACTGGTGAAGCAAGCCGCCGGTGCCGGTGCGAAAGAACTGGTTTTGACCGATATCAATACCGTCACCGCGATCTATGATTTTAAAAAAGAGTGTGAAAAATTCGGCATCAAACCGGTGGTGGGCGTAGAAATCAGAAAGGAAAACCAACTTCTTTATATGACCATTGCCAAAGATGAAACCGGAATTGCCGAGATCAACCGTTTATTGACGAACCACAATTGTGATGGCGCTGAACTTCCCCAGGTTTCTCCCGATTTTCAGAACGTATTTGTTATTTATCCTTTGCAAAATATTCCGGAAGTCTTAAAGGAAAACGAATTTATCGGCGTTCGTGCAGAAGAGCTGAATCTTTTAATCCGTGCGGAATGGAAAAGTTTTTTAGATAAAATGGTCATTTTACATCCGATCACTTTTAAAACGAAAAAAGAATTTAACCTGCACCGGATTTTACGGGCCATTGATCAGAATACATTGATTTCAAAATTGGCAGAAAACGATTTTTGTTCACCCAATGAAGTTTTTGAGCCTGTTTCAACTATTATAGAAAAATTCAAAAGATATCCGGAGATCATTCAAAATACGCAATTTATTTTACATCACTGCGAATTCAATTTTGATTTTAAAACACCGAAAAACAAGATTTACTTTACCGAAAATAAAGAAACCGATGCAGCACTTTTAAGAAAACTTGCCTACGAAGGTTTGGATGAAAGATATCCCGAAAGAACCCAGATTGTGATTGACCGCATTGAAAAAGAACTGAAAGTCGTTACCGAAATGAACTTCGCGGGCTACTTTCTTATTACTTTGGATATTGTGAAATACAGCATGAGTAGAGGTTTTCTGCATGTTGGAAGAGGCAGTGGTGCGAACAGCATCATCAGTTATTGCCTCGGAATTACAGAAATCTGTCCCATCGAACTCAATCTTTATTTTGAACGTTTTTTGAATCAACATCGGAATAATCCGCCGGATTTTGATATTGACTGGAGTTGGCGGGAACGGGACGAAATTCTGAAATATATTTTCGAGCGTTATGGAAAAGAGCACGTCGCTTTTTGTGGGACCAATGTTGAGTTTAAATACCGCTCTATTTTTCGGGAAGTCGGGAAAGCTTTTGGTTTGCCCAAAGAGGAACTCGATGTTTTGGCGAAAAATCCTATGGCCACTCACGATGACAATAAAGTCGTAAAACTCGTGCAGAAATACGGAATGTTGCTCGAAAAATTCCCGAATCAGCGCAGCATGCATTCCTGCGGAATTATCATTTCCCAGGAACCGCTCACGAATTATACCGCCTTGGAAATGCCGCCGAAAGGTTTCCCCATCGTGCAGTTCGATATGAATGTGGCGGAAGATATCGGATTTGAAAAGTTTGATATTCTTTCTCAGCGGGGATTGGGAACCATTAACGATACGCTGAAACTTGTCCATAAAAATCAGGGAGTTACGATTGATATTCACAACACGAAGTTTTTTAAAAATGATAAAAACTGCAATGATTATTTAAGCATCGGGAAAACCATCGGCTGTTTTTATATTGAAAGTCCTGCCATGCGCGGTTTATTGCGGCGTTTGAAGTGTGAAGATTACCCAACTTTGGTTGCCGCTTCGTCAATTATTCGTCCGGGTGTGGCGAAAAGCGGCATGATGAAGGAATATATTTTCCGGCATAATAATCCGACGCAGTTTGAGTATTTCCATGATGTTTTTAAAGAACAGTTGGGCGAAACCTACGGAATTATGGTTTATCAGGAAGATGTGATTAAAATTGCGCTGCATTTTGGCGGCGTTTCTGCAGATGATGGCGATGTGTTGCGGCGGGCGATGAGCGGAAAAAGCCGGTCCATTCAAAAATTGCAGGAAGTACGCGAACATTTTTTTGAATCGTGCGCTCAAAAAGGTCATCCGGAACAGTTATCCAAAGAAGTTTACCGGCAGATCGAATCCTTTGCGGGCTATTCTTTTTGCAAAGCGCATTCGGCTTCGTATGCCGTAGAAAGTTACCAAAGTCTTTATTTAAAGGTGTATTACCCGATTGAATTTATGGTTTCTGCGATCAATAACGGCGGTGGATTTTACCGGACTGAAGTGTACGTTCACGAATGCCGGATGTCCGGCGGAAAAATTCAAAATCCGTGTGTGAACCGGAGTTTGGTGGAAACAACAGTTTATAGCGAAGACGTTTTTTTAGGTTTCATGCATATCGAAAAACTCGAAAGTAAAACCGCTCATTTTATTCCGGAAGAAAGAGCGAAAAACGGTGATTACACTTCTTTGGAAAATTTCATCAAACGCGTTCCGGTCGGGATTGAAACGTTGCAGATTTTGATTTTTGTAGGCGCTTTTCGGTTTACAGGAAAACCAAAAAATGAACTGTTGATCGAAGCGCGTTTGCTCATGATTCATTTCAAACCCGAATACCGGTTGCCCGCTTTTTTTGAAACGCCGGTGCAGGAATATCAACTTCCCACTTTAAAAAGAAACCCTTTTGAAGATGCTTTTGATGAAATAGAAATTCTGGGTTTTTCTGTTTCCTGCAGTCCGTTTGATCTGTTGCAGACGAAATTTCGGGGCGAGGTGATGGCGAAAGATTTACCAAAATATCACAAACGGCAGGTGAGAATGCTGGCGTATCTCATTTCCCGGAAACACGTTCCCACGAAAAGAGGCACTATGTTTTTCGGCACCTGGATTGATGTGGAAGGGAATTTTTTCGACACCGCGCATTTCCCCGATAATTTGCAGAAATATCCTTTTCAGGGCGGCGGTTGTTATTTGTTGGCAGGAATGGTAGAAGTGGATTTTCATTTCCCGACCATTACGGTTTTCAAGATGGCGAAAATGCCTTTTATTCCCGACCCACGTTATGCCGAAGATCAGGAAAAAAGTTATGAAGTTCACAAAAAGATCAATGAAGATGTGAGCATGACCTGGAGAAAACCTTATCCTCAGGAAAGTGAGATCGGTTTGCCGCGGAATAAAATGGTGGTGGAGAAAAGATAAAGTCTAAATCAGAGCCCTATTTTTTGTACCATTAAATTAAGCAAAAAATCACTGTGCTTAAACAAGCTAAAAGATAATTTATAAATTTGGTAAAACTAAAGCAGTCCCTAAAATTTTTTCTATGAAATCCACACGAGACCTATTTAAAAACAATCCGGCATTACTTGAAGAGCCAGAAGTAGCTGAACTTTTGAAGTATTGTGATGAACTGGAAGATGAAATCATAGCATTCAAATTTCAGAAATCGAACAGTAAAGAATTGGCCATGATCGATATGCTGCAGGAAGTAATAAAAGGCTGCAATGACCTGGAAAAAGAGCAAATAGAACATGACCGTTTTGGGTATGAAGCACCGAAATATCAGGACGCTATTTTAAACCTAAAAACATATATTTTGGACCGTTGCAGAGAGGAGAAAATCTGGCTTTAATATTTTTTCAGATCAATATAAGTGCATTCAAACATCGTCAAAAAGCAACAGCCATCAATTCTTACTGAATGGTGAGGGTTATTTTTCGCCCAAGTCCAAGCTCGATTAATTTGTACAATGTTGAAAGCTGAATATCGCTATGTCCGTTTTCGATTCTTGAAATGAAACTCTTTTTAGCACCGATTTTGTCCGCAAGCTGTTGCCGGGTCATATTGGCTAATTTCCTTTCCTCTTTAATTAATTCTCCAATTGCAAAAGATTTTGCTTTAATTTCAAAGTTAGTTCTTCTGTACCTGTTTTGCCATGTCTTTTGTCAAGATGCCCGGCGAACGTTTTGATGTTTTTATTTTTTGTTTCCATTTTGATTTTCTTTTTGGTTGTGAAAACTAATTTACTAAATACACACCGTTAAAAAATGAAATTCTCTAAAAATAATAATCAAAATTTAATTTGTGCATTTATTTTTTCAAATTCCTTTTCAATAAAGAAAACGGCTGATTTAAAAATTAAACTTATATTTAACTTTCCAAAAAATTAAACATGAAAAAAACCAAGTATTTATTACTTCCGTTGGCTTTTGTGCTGTTGCAAAGTTGCGCCGCCAATCTTTCTTATTCGGGTTCGCCTTTTAAGAAATCGTATGAATCGATTACTTCTGATGAGCTGAAAACGCACCTGTATATCGTTGCTTCCGATGAAATGGAGGGTCGCGATACGGGAAGTGAAGGCCAGAAAAAAGCGGGTCGCTATTTGATCGAACAATATCAGAAAATGGGTGTTTCTCATCCGAAATCGATGTCTTCTTATTATCAGGTTATTCCGAAAGAAGCCTTAAATGGAAGAAGAGGAAATTTACCTGAATCTGAAAATATATTGGCTTTTATCGAAGGAACAGAAAAACCCGACGAAGTAATTGTGATTTCGGCGCATTACGATCATGTCGGAATGTCGAAAGGAGAAATTTACAACGGTGCTGATGATGACGGCAGCGGAACGGTGGCGCTTCTGGAAATTGCCGAAGCTTTTCAAAAGGCAAAAAAATCTGGAAAAGGTCCTAAACGGTCGATTTTGTTTTTGCATGTGACCGGCGAAGAACATGGGCTTTTGGGTTCAAAATATTATGCAGATCATCCGGTTTTTCCTCTGGCAAATACCGTTGTAGATTTGAATATCGATATGATTGGAAGATGTGATCCGGGTAATTGCGGCAAAGATTATGTGTATGTGATCGGGTCTGAAATGCTCAGCACCGAATTAAAGAAAATCAACGAAGCAGCAAATAAGGAAACCGTCAATTTAGAACTGAATTACAAATATGATGATCCTAATGATAAAGACCGGTTGTACTACCGTTCGGATCATTACAATTTTGCCAAAAACGGAATTCCGGTGGCTTTCTACTTTGATGGAATTCACGAAGATTATCACAAACCCACCGATACACCTGATAAAATTGATTATGTTGCTTTGAAAAAACGTACGCAGCTGGTATTCGCGACGGCGTGGGAACTGGCGAACAGAAAAGACAGGATTGTGGTGGATAAGAAGTAAGTATAAACTGATAAATCTCCTGTGCTTGCTAAATGTAATATTGTGCGGTGTTTTCAATCATAGTATTGCCTTTTGAAGTAATATCTTGAAAATATATTGATTTGGGGATTTAAATAATGAGTAGGAAAAAAATAAGATTGAAAAATCGTGAAAGTCAGTTTATAAGTTCTGTATAATATGAATGAGAATAATTTTAATAATAATATTATTTTTAATAAATAATTAATAATAGTGTATATAATGTAAAATATATACATATATTTGAGCAAATAAATATTATAAACTATGTAAAAAATTCTATTTGCAGCATTATTGACTGCCGGAACAACATTTGCTTTTGCAAATAACAAAACAAATTCTTTAGATACTGTTTCTGACATGGTTGCGATTTCAGTAGCAGAAGTTTCAATTAATCAGAACAAAGAGGTTAATGATGAAGTATGTACTCATACCAATACTTGGTGGGAATATGAATATTATACCTCGTACGATATGTATGGTAATGCTTATAATGGCGTACGCATGTTCTTGGTAATGGAAAGTGTTTATTACGGTTGCTAATTTAAATAAAATAAAAAAAATAGACCTTCTATTTTAGAAGGTCTATTTATATCCTTAAAACATGAAAAAAATAATAATTCTCTTATTGCTGTCATTTAATTTTTGTTATTCTCAACATTTGAAAGTGGAGTACAATTTTGTAAACAATGTATCATATAAGACAAATGCTACAGAAGGTTTTGATAAGAGAATAGCAGAGATTAATAAAAAGCCTGAAAAACAAATTCTTTATTTTGCGAATGGCAATTCCTTTTATAGAAATTTCCCAGATCAAGTAATCGTTAATGAAAAAAGCCGAGCTGAAGTCGATAAAAAGAATACAAAGATTGAAATAGAAAAATTTAGAAAAGAAGATTTGAAAATTTTTAAAGAAAAAGGATCAGATCATTATTTTCAATTTAAATCTTTCAATGGAGAGGATTTTTATCAAAAACTTAAACCAATATTTTCAACAATTAATTATTTAAACGACATAGAGTACGTTGATAATTATAAATGTAAACTAGTAGAAGTTACAACGGATCGAGGTCAAGTGATAAAAGTGTGGTATACAGAAGATATTCCCGTTTCTACAGGTCCTTTTGTATACGGAATGTTTCCGGGGTTAGTTTTAAAAGTGCAATCAGATAATTTCATAATTTATGCTACTAAAATTAGCAACGAAGCAAAATTATCAGAGGTGGAATCGATCAACAAGAAGTTAGACGTTTATGAAGGTAGTAGTTTTGAAAATAAAATGAATGAAATCAAGAGTAAAGAAGCAAATCCAACAAAAATTAGAAAAGAAATTCATCTTTAGTTTTATAATAATATTCATGCTTTTTGGTATTTCAAACTCTTTTTATTCTCAGAAAATCACTATAAATATTACAAGCGAGAATGATTTTAATGTAGAAGATGTAAATCTTCAACTTTTAAAAGATAATAAATTAATAGATTTTAGAAAAACTAATAAGGGAGGATCTTGTTTTTTTAATATTTCAGTTCCTGGAAAATATTCTTTAAAAATTTCTTCATTTTTTTTTAAAACGAAATTTGTTTCTATTAATACTGAAGAAGCGAACAGATTTGACATTACTTTAGAAGCTCAGTTAACAGAAATAGAGAAGGTTGAGATTAAAGCTCGACCAAACATTGTTTTTGAAAGGAAGGATACTATTTCTTATAATCTCAAGGCAATCGTTGACGGTAGTGAAAGAAATGCCGAAGATATTATTAAAAAGCTACCAGGATTAGAAATTAATGAATTTGGAAAAGTTACTTATCAGGGAGACATTGTAGGAAATATTCTAATTGATGGTAATGAATTTTTTGGTAAAAACCATACTTTGGCCACAAAAAATATTTCTGCAGATATGTTGGCAGGAGTCGATTTATGGAGAAACTATACTACCATTAATGGTAATAGTTCAACAGCATTAAATTTAAAATTAAAAGAGGAATATAGAAGTAGAATTACAGGAAATGCAGAAGGGAATTACGGTTCCAATGATGCATATCTTTTTCATGCAAACTTATTTAACTTTAATAATAAAGGAAATTTTTCCTTTATTAGTGATTTTAATAATATCGCGAAAGATCCAATTAGCTATTCAGATTTTTCTGAAATGAATTATAATGAAGCTGTAGATTTTAAAAACGCTTCTACATTTAATGAAATGCCATCTTTTCTTAATAACGATGGTTTGGCTAAAAATAAGAACAACTCTTTTGGAGCATTACAATATTCAAAATCTTCAAAATCTTTTCAGATTACAAGTTTCGCCATCGTAAATCTAACTAAACTTCAGAAGTTTAATTCAACTAACAAGATGTTTTTCAATGGTGACTTTCAAAACTTTAATGTTTCCGAAAAAAAATCTGAAAATAACCATGGATTTCTAGGAGCTTTGCAATTAAAACTAAAACAAAAGTTGAGTAATGGCTTCCTGTATTACGATTTCAAAATGAATCCTTCCTCCGACACTTTTGAAAACGATATTGACCGTCAATATTATAATTCAAATATTTTATATGCCATTGATAATAAAATTCGAAAAGAAAATATTTCAAATCTTATTTCTTTAAATAAAAGAGTTTTTAATTCAGATCTTATTCTTTCTTTTAACCAAATTTTGCAGTCAGAAAACCGTAAGTTGGATATTATGTCAAATGATGACTTATTTTTTACGAATGATAAATTTATAAAGCAAGATTATAATCTAAAATCGAAGAAATACAGTTTTAATGCTGATTTCAAAAATAAAAATAATTTTTTGAATTTTGAATACCAGTCCGAGTTTTCATCTGAATGGTCTAATTCATCGTTAAATGAAAAAAACTCAAATTCTTTCCAAAATAATGACTTACAATATTTAGTTTATTCCAATAATTTTGTTGTCAATAAAAAAATATTTAATGTTGACTTAACTTATAATGTTGGTTCGAATTTCGTCAATTTTAATAAGTCTGATAATCATTTCTTAAGTCATAATTTTAAAATTATTTATAATCCGATTGCTAGAATTAGTACTAGTTACAAATTAGAATATAATTCTAAATATTCCTATGTTCATCCTGATCAGCTTTTCACAATACCATTTTATTCTAAAAACTTATCTTTTTACCAGAATCTATCCATTGAAGATGATTCATTATTTAGAACCGAAAATTATAAATTCACGTGGAGTAGATTTAATTTGCAAAAGGGTAATTATTTCTTATTTTTATTAATCTATAATAGAGATCATCCTAATATTACAACAAATATGGTGAATGTAAATAGTTTTTATAGAACTGAAGGTATTTTCGGAGCCAACAAAGAAAGACTATTTTTGCATGTTTCAGACGAGCGGAAAGTTTTTAAATTTGCCACCTTGAAATCTAAATTTTCTAATTCTTCAAGTATGAATAACAATCAAATTGAGGGTTTTAATAATAGGTCTTCCTTCAAAAGTTATGAAATTTCCCAAGTATTATCTTCAAATTTTAAGAATTTTCTTTTTCAATTTGATTTAGGTTATAGTTTTAAAGAAAATATTTTTGAACAAAGCTTTTACGATAGTTATTCCACACAACAAAACAAGAAATTCTATTTTGCCATTTCTGGTAATATTAAGAAAAATTTCATATATAATTTAAAAGGAGATTACTTGGTTCAAAATTCGCAAACAAATGTTTTGAGGAATTTTCTATTAGGAGGTAGCTTGTCCTTTAAGCCTATTAATTCTAAAATAGAATATAATATTTTATATGATAATCTATTAAATATGAAATCATTTAAATACATAAATTCTTACAATAGTGAATTAGCATTTGAAGAATCAGTAATTTCAGCGCTGCCTGGATATATTGTGGGTGGACTGAAATATTATTTTTAAAGAAATTGTTGTAAATGGATATGCATACGAAAATAAACGAAAAAAGAAACGTTCGTTCCTGTTTCTTATGCGTGCATTGTCGATTTATAATATTTTTGTAGCTTCACCGGGAATCGAACCCGGATCTAAAGTTTAGGAAACTTTTGTTCTATCCGTTGAACTATGAAGCTGAAAATGAGTTCAAATTTAGGATTTCTTCTTTAGAATATCGCCTGTTTTTAAAAATATTGAAAGCGCTGTTAGAGCTTCGAACTCTAACAGCGCTCACCAAAAAGCCAACTCCGAAAAGTTGGCTTTTGTTATGTTTCGGTAAATCAAATTACGTCAATTTCTCCTTCAAATATTTCCCGGTATGGGATTTTTTATTCTTCACCAAATCTTCGGGAGTCCCCGCAAAAACAACTTCGCCCCCGTATTTTCCGGCTTCCGGACCGATGTCGATAATATAATCTGCGGTTTTAATAATGTCGGGTTGATGTTCAATGACAATCACCGAATGTCCTAATTCTATTAAAGCCTGAAGCGATTTCAGTAATTTATTGATATCGTGAAAGTGCAAACCTGTTGAAGGTTCATCAAAAATAAACAGCGATTTATCGGTCGTTGCTCCTTTTACAAGAAACGATGCTAATTTTACTCTTTGCGCTTCGCCGCCAGAAAGGGTAGAGGAGCTCTGTCCCAACTGCAGATAGCCTAAACCAACTTCCTGCAAAGGTTTTAACTTGGTCACGATTTTAGGCTGTTCGTTGTCTTTAAAGAATTCCAAAGCTTCATCCACCGTCATGTGAAGAATGTCTGAAATGTTTTTCTCGTCATATTTAATTTCGAGGATTTCATTTTTAAAACGCGCACCGTGACAGGTTTCACATTCCAGTTCAATATCGGCCATAAACTGCATGGAGACGGTAATTACGCCTTCACCTTTGCATTCGTCACATCGCCCGCCATCTACATTAAAGGAGAAATGTTTCGGCATTAAACCCTGCATTTTCGCCAGTTTCTGTTTCGAGAACAAATCCCGAATATCGTCGTAGGCTTTTAAATAAGTAACAGGATTTGAACGCGAGGATTTACCAATCGGATTTTGATCGATGAGTTCAATGTTTTTAATCAGTTTGGCGGGGAAATCTACGGAATCATAATCGCCTTTTTTGCCGCCCATTCCCAACTGAATCTGAATATCATTGGTCAGAATTTCTTTCATTAAAGTAGATTTTCCACTTCCCGAAACTCCCGAAATCACAACCAGACATTCCAGCGGAATATCGACATCGATATTTTTTAAATTATTCTGGCGGGCACCTTTGATGTGGATCCATTCTTTTGGTTTGCGGCGGGTTTCCGGAACTTTTATTTCTAATCTTCCGGTCAGATATTTAGAAGTTAAAGTATCTGCATTTTCAAGATCATCAAAGTGGCCGGCGAAGACCAGTTCACCTCCCAAATATCCGGCTTCCGGACCAATATCGATAATGTAATCCGCGGCTTTCATTACGTCTTCATCATGTTCTACGACGATTACAGTATTTCCTAAATCACGAAGACTTTTTAAGACTTCAATTAAATTTTCGGTATCCCGGGAATGTAATCCAATCGACGGTTCATCTAAAATATAAATCGATCCCACCAAAGAACTTCCGAGCGAAGTCGCCAGATTAATCCGCTGACTTTCGCCACCGGAAAGTGTATTCGAAGTTCTGTTAATGGTCAGATAGCCCAAACCAACTTTATCCAAAAATTCTAAACGCGTGGTAATTTCGTACAACAAACGTTTGGCAATTTCAGCATCGTGTTTATTGAGTTTTAAGGATTTTATTAAAGGTAAGAATTCATCCAAAGGCAACTCAATCACCGATTGTATATTATGCCCGTCGATTTTCACCCATTTGGTTTCTTCGCGCAGACGCAAACCTTCGCAAGTCGGACAGAGCGTTTTTCCGCGGTATCTCGACAGCATTACACGGTACTGGATTTTGTATAAATTTTCTTCCAGCATTTTGAAAAAATTATTAATGGAAGGGAAGGTTGCAGTGCCGTCGCCTTTCCATAAATAGTTTTTCTGCTCTTTTGTTAATTGATGATAAGGTTTATGAATAGGGAAATCTTTGGCTTTTTTAATGAAATCTCTTTTCCATTCGCTCATGCTGTCGCCTTTCCAGCTGGCAACTGTTTCTTCAAAAACGGATAAGTTTTTGTTGGGAATCACCAAATCTTCATCGATGCCGATTACTTTTCCGTAACCTTCGCATTCCGGACAGGCGCCGTAAGGATTATTGAAACTGAAAAAATGAACGTTAGGTTCCATAAATTCCATGCCATCCAATTCGAATTTATTGGAGAATTCGGTGATTTTTCCGGTCTCTATATTTTTCAGAGAACAGTATCCGTGGCCTTCATAAAAAGCCATCTGAATGGAATCTGCCAGCCTTTGTAAAAAGCTTTCGTCTTCTTCGTAGCTGAAACGGTCAATCACCAGTTGAATTTCCATATCGGCTTCCGGTACAAAACCGAAACTTTCCAGATCTTCGATTCCTGCGACATTTCCGTTGACTTCTAATCTTGTAAAACCTGAAAGTTTTAAAGTGTTGGCCTGCTCGGTAAATTTAGATACATCAAAATCTAAAGGGGTCCGCAATAGAAAAGTCTGGCTTTCATTTTTCTGAATGAAATTAATAACGTCGGTCACCGAATCTTTTTTGACTTCCCGGCCGGAAATTGGGGAAAAAGTACGCCCAACTCTCGCAAATAATAATTTTAAATAGTCATAAACCTCGGTGGAAGTCCCAACGGTCGAACGCGGATTCGATGAAATTACTTTTTGCTGAATCGCAATTGAGGGAGCCAATCCCTTGATATCATCTACTTTTGGCTTTTCTAATTTCCCTAAGAATTGCCGTGCATAGGAACTCAAACTCTCGACATATCGGCGCTGTCCTTCCGCATAAATCGTGTCAAAAGCAAGTGACGATTTGCCGCTTCCTGAAACTCCCGTTATCACAATCAATTTGTTTTTAGGAATCAGAACGTCAATATGTTTCAGATTATTAAGGTGCGCATTTTTTACGAAAAGCTGTTTCTTAATATCAATATCTGTCGGTGTAATCATTGTAAAATTTAAGGCTACAAAATTACGGATTTTTTAAGAGAAAATTTATCGGAATTATTTGCATGTTTCGATAAAATTCACAATATTTGTTGAAACCAAAATGTAGTAATATCATGAGAAGAATTTTGAATGATTTAATTACACATTTGATGAGAAAAAGATAAGTTTTTACTTAAACCTTCTAAACAGAAAATGCAATACTTCGGTACTGCATTTTTTGTTTTCTTATAAAATACCGTTTCATTAAATTCTGAAACCATCATAAAATAAAGTTAATCAGAAAAATTTATTTTTTCACATTGCCTAAATAAATTATCTTTATGCCATGAAAAAACAGGTTTTTCTGATTTTATTTTTAGCATTTTTTTCTGTAGTTAATGCGCAACGCGAGCATATCTCAAGTCTTGATGTGTTGACGGTGACCTATAAATTTCATCCCAAATTTTACATTGATGCAGAAGCCCAGTTATGGGGAATAGAAGACTATTCTTATCCGGATTATTATGAAATCAAAGGAGGACTGGGGTATAATTTATCTAAAAATCAGAAGATCCTCATTGGCGCCGGCCGCTACGGCACTTACAAAAATCATCGTTTTAGTAAGGAAGAATTTAGGATATGGCTGCAGGACATCATCGAGTTAAAATCGGGAAAGTTTAAATTTGAAAACCGTTTCAGAGTTGAAAAAAGTTGGTTTTACGAACCTGTTACCGATTTGCATTCAGACAGGATAAGATTCAGGTACAGGCTGAATGTTTCGGTTCCGCTGAATTCAGAAACGGTGGAGTCGGGAACTGTTTCTGCAAATGCCTACGACGAAGTCTTTTTTATTTTAAACGATAATCCGGGGTTTGCCAGAAACCGTGTTTATGCTGGTTTTAGTTATCAGATTGACCAAACTTTTGGGGTAGGATCGGGATATCTTTGGCAAAGAGAGTTTTCAAATTCCGGAAATAAGAATTTACACCTTATTTATCTGAATCTGAAAATTAATATTGATCCTTCTAAGCGGAAAAATGGTCCTGTTTTGAAAACAGATTAATGTTGGTAACTTTTTCACCGAAACTTTTTTTATCCTGCCAAATATTGCATTTTTTAGGGTTTAATTTATATATTTGTGAAATTAATAATAATTGATTTTATGAAATTTATTGTTTCAAGTAGTGAATTACAGAAAGCTCTGCAAACCGTAAGCGGAGTAATCTCCAATTCTCAGTCGCGGCCGATTTTAGAAAACTTTTTGTTTGAAATTGAAAAAGAGAACCTGAAAATTACCGCTTCGGATGGAGAGACGACTTTGATTACTTCTTTGGAGGTGAAGTCTGATGCAGAAGGAAGGATTGCAGTTCCCGCTAAAATATTTCAGGAATTTGTGAAAACTTATGGCGACCAACCCCTGACTCTTTCTGTGAAAGATGCCGAAGACGGAAACGGAAAACTGCTCGAAATACTGGATGAGAAAGATAACTTCGCTGTGGCACTGGATCACGCAGAAGATTATCCGGAAATCCCTGAATTTGATGCAGCGCAAAGCGTAACCATTTCTGCGGGTATTTTATCTGAAGCTTTAAACAATACTTTATTTGCAACCAGCAACGATTCCTTGCGCCCGGTGATGACCGGAGTTTTGTTCCAGTTCAAAGAAGATGAAACCAATTTCGTTTCTACAGATTCGCACCGTTTGGTCGTTTACAAAAGAACCGATTTGATGAACGCTGAACCGGTAGAATTCATTATGCCGAAGAAACCTCTGGCGATTTTCAAAAGCATTTTAGCATCTTCTAACGACGAAGTTTCTATTGAGTTTAATGAAAATATGGCAAAATTCACTTTCGGAAATAATATCTGGATCTGTCGTCTGATCGATGGCAAATATCCCAATTATTCAGCGGTTATTCCAAAAGAAAATCCAAATGTTTTGACGATTAACAGAAGTCTTTTATTGAATTCAATCAGAAGAGCTTCTATTATGTCTAATAAATCCACGAACCAGGTCCGTTTCAAATTATCAGGAAATATTCTTCATTTGCATGCCGAAGATACAGAATTTGCCAACAAAGCAGATATGCAGATTCCCTGCGATTACAACGGAGAAGACATCAATATCGGTTTCAGTTCTAAGTTTTTAACGGAAATGTTATCGGTGCTTTCAGCAGACGATATCACCATGAAAATGTCACAACCCAACCGACCGGGAATCATCGAACCGGTAGATGGTTTAGAAGATCAGGAAAAATTACTGATGCTTTCGATGCCGGTGATCGGGATGTAACAAAGCGCTTTTAAATAATTGTACACCATATTAATTGAGATTCAAAACTTTTTGAATCTCAATTTTTTTTTAACCTTCAAAATCACGATATTTGCACCTTTCTTATTTTAATAGCTTTATTAAAGAAATAGGAAATTTAACATCTGAAATTTACGACAGAAATGAAAATCTCAAACAACTGGCTGAAAGAATACATTAACACCGATTTAAAATCCGAAAAGATTGGCGAATACCTGACTGATATTGGTCTGGAAGTGGAGGGAATTGATCCGTTTGAATCTGTGAAAGGCAGTTTGGAGGGAATTGTTGTCGGGAAAATTTTGACTTGTGAGCAACATTCAAATGCTGATAAATTAAAAGTAACGACGGTAGATGTAGGATCCGGAAAAATCTTAAATATCGTTTGCGGTGCGCCCAATGTTGCTGCGGGACAAACCGTTCCTGTCGCCGTAGTTGGAACCAAAATTTACGGAAAAGACGGAAGTTCTTTTGACATTAAAGAAGCAAAAATCCGTGGTGAAGTTTCTCAGGGAATGATCTGTGCTGAAGATGAAATGGGTTTGAGCGATGATCACGGCGGAATCATGATTTTGGATGAAACTAAATTTGAAGTCGGTAAAAATTTCGCAGATTATTTTGAGCTGACCAATGATCTGGTTTATGAAATTGGTTTAACGCCTAACCGAACGGATGCAATGGCACATTACGGTGTTGCCCGTGATCTAAACGCTTATTTAAGTACTCATCAAAATGATTCTAATTTTGAAAAATTAGTTTCAAAACCTTTAAATATTGAAGGAACGACTGATTTTCAAATTGAAGTTGAAGATTCGGAATTATGTCCAAGATATATCGGTGCGGTAATCGAAAATGTAGAAGTGAAGGCTTCTCCGGATTGGTTGAAAAACCGTTTGAAAGCAATTGGATTAAGTCCGATTAATAATATTGTTGACATCACGAATTATATCCTTCACGGTTTGGGTCAACCGCTTCATGCCTTTGACGGTGATAAAATCGCTGGTAAAAAAGTGAAAGTCGGTGTGAATGAAAAAGGAACAAAATTCACCACTTTAGATGGCGTTGAACGAACCCTGAACGGAACCGAAATCATGATCAAAGACGGCGAAAATAACCCAATGTGTATTGCGGGCGTTTTCGGTGGTCAAAATTCCGGCGTGTCAGAAAATACCAAAACCATCTTTTTAGAAAGTGCTTATTTCAATCCGGTTGGTGTGAGAAAAGGAGCGAAATTTCATAGTTTAAATACCGATGCCTCTTTCCGTTTCGAACGGGGAGTAGATCCCAATATGACCAGAACCGCGCTGACACACGCAATCGCTATGATCGCAGAAATTGCGGGTGGTAAAATGGTGGGCGAACTTTTGGAACATTATCCGGCAAAAATCGAAGACCATTATATTATTCTTCGTTTTTCTAAAGTGGAGCAAATCTTAGGAACAAAAATTCATAAAGAAAAAATCAAAGAGATTTTAAAATCACTCGAAATTACGGTTTTAAATGAAATTCAGAATGGTTTAGAAATTTCTGTTCCTGCTTACAGAGCCGATGTTACCAGAGAAATTGATGTGATTGAGGAAATTTTAAGAATTTACGGATACAACAAAATTGATTCTCCACAAAAGATTTCTTTCACGCCAGTAAAATTAAGTTTTGATGACCAGGATGCTCTGGAAAACGGCTGGGCGAGAACTTTGCAAAGCAACGGCTTCAATGAAGTGATGAACAATTCTTTAACATCGGTGAAAGATGAAACAGAGGCGGTGCGACTTTTAAATCCTTTAAGCGGAGATTTAGCATTTATGAGAAAGTCTTTATTAGAAGGACTTTTGGAAAATGCTGATTATAATATTAAAAGAAAAAATCAGAATATTAAGTTTTTTGAGCTGGGCAAAATCTATCACAAAAAACAAACTTATCTGGAAAGAAAACAACTGGCAATTTTGGTTTCAGGCCGAGACGAAGCAGAAAACTGGTTGCAGCCAAAATCGGTTACCGATTTTTACCGATTGAAATCGTATTTGAAAATTCTTTTGGATTCACTCCCGGTTTCGGTTGAAGAAAAATACCTGGAAGATCCCCGTTTTTCCGATGCAATTGAATTAACGGTGAACGGAAAAACCGTCGCAAGGTTAGGAAAAGTAAGTCCCGAATTATTGAAAGATGCGGATATCGATCAGGAATGTTTCTACGCAGAAATAGAACTGGAAGTTGCACAGCGTTTCAGAACCAAAGATAATCTGAAATTCAAAGATATTCCAAAATTCAATAAAACCAGAAAAGACCTCGCTTTACTGATTGACAAGAATATCACCTACGCCGAACTCTATAAAGCGGCGAGAAACAATCCTTCAAAATATTTAAAAAATATTAATTTATTTGATGTTTATGAAGGCAAGAATCTTCCGGAAGGAAAGAAATCTTACGCCATGAGTTTTGAACTTTTAAATGAAGAAAAAACTTTGGAGGATAAAGATATTACTGAAGTGATGAATTCTTTAATCAAAACTTTCCAGAAAGAATTTTCTGCAGAATTAAGATCTTAGACAAATCGATTAATACCAATAAAAAAGCATTTCTGAAAAGAGATGCTTTTTTGTTTTCCCAGAAACATTAAATCCTGCTGTTATCCGTTAAATCAATATTATTACTTAAATTTGAGGTATTAAAATTTTAAAAATGAAAGCAATTCACTTTCCACAAACGAATATTTTTAGAAATATTTTCTTAGCCATTTTTACAGCTGCAACGGTTGTTTCCTGCTCAACCATGGCAACTTCCAAATCAAAAGTTGGAACTCCGCAACCCAATATTGCAAATACCCAATGGACTTTGGCTGATAACGTAAAAGGCAAAAAGCCGACTTTGGTTATAGAAACTGCAAAAATTACCGGAAATGGCGGCTGTAACAGTTATTTTGGAGAGGTAATGCTGGACCGTACTGTCGGGAATTTTTCTACCAAGAATATCGGTTCTACTAAAATGATGTGTGACAATATGAGCGAAGAAACCAACTTCTTCAGTATGTTGGGCGCTGCTACGAAATATGTGGTGAACGGATCTACGTTAGAACTGTATAAAGGAAACCTTTTGTTATTGAAATTTAATAAGTTATAAACTTTACTTCATCACCATTCTGCATAAAAAAAGGAACTCTTTGCGGAGTTCCTTTTTGTTTTGCTATTTAGTCTTCTTCTTCCTCGTCATATTTAGCGAGTTCTTCGTCGCACCATTTGAAAGCTGCTTCGACTACTTTTGTAGCTTCATCTGCTACAGTTTCTTCGTCATCTCCTTCCAGGTCATCGAACCATTCTACTTCCTCTTCCTCAACATTCAAAACAAATCTTGGGTATTCGGTGTGAACTACGAATAAATCTTCAGGAAAATCTGAATTGTCTGCTAATAAAAACTTTGGTAATTTCATTTTCTTAATGTTTATAACTGCGTCAAAGATAATAATTATTTATTGAAATTGATTCCTGTGAATTTTATATTTTCCTGAAATTTTCGAACGGATTATCTCTGTTTTTAATTTGGAGGAAAAGTTTAAGCATTTAAAATTATTTCAAAAACATTTTCGAAACGTTCTCCGCTTTTCTGCTTTCCGAATAATCATAAAAACCTTCACCGGATTTCACTCCTAATTTTCCTGCCGTAACCATATTCACCAATAAAGGATTCGGTGCATATTTTGGATTTTTGAAACCGTCGTACATCACATTAAGAATCGCCAAACAAACATCCAGTCCAATGAAATCTGCCAGTTGCAGAGGTCCCATCGGATGAGCCATTCCCAGCTTCATCACGGTATCGATTTCTTCCACTCCGGCAACTCCGTTATATAAAGTTTCGATGGCTTCGTTAATCATCGGCATCAAAATTCTGTTCGCCACAAAACCCGGATAATCGTTCACTTCGGTCGGCGTTTTTCCTAAAGTTTTACTCATCTCATAAATCTCGTCAAACGTTTCTTTGGAAGTAGAGTAGCCTTTGATGATTTCCACGAGTTTCATAATCGGAACGGGATTCATAAAGTGCATTCCGATTACTTTTTCGGGACGATTAGTTACCGACGCAATTTTGGTAATCGAAATCGAAGAAGTGTTGGTTGCAAGAATACAGTTCGCAGGAGCTAATTCGTCCATCTGTTTAAAGATTTTCAGCTTTAAATCCAGGTTTTCTGTAGCTGCTTCTACAATTAAATCCGCGTTTGAAGCACAATCTGCCAGATTTGTGAAAGTCGAAATATTATTTAAAGTTTCAGATTTCTGTTCTTCGGTAAGGTTTCCTTTGGAAATAATTCTGTCCAGATTTTTAGTAATCGTTGCCAAACCTTTGTCTAATGCCTGCTGTGAAACATCTACTAAATTTACCTTAAAACCGGTTTGTGCAAAAGTATGCGCAATTCCGTTTCCCATGGTTCCGGCTCCGATAACAACAATATTTTTATTCATATTTAAATTTTTAATAATTTTTAGTGTAACTTTTTCCTTCTTCTAAAAGCGTTGCTTCACTTTCAGAAGTTTTAAATTTTGTCTTTATAAATGTCCTTTTTCCGTCTATCCGATTAATAAACACGGCGAAATGTAAATGGGGACCACTTGCAAATCCCGTACTTCCGCTGTAACCGAGAAGCTGGTCTTTTTTTACAAGATCGCCTTTTTTCACGACTGCGCCCTGGAATTTCAAATGAGAGTAATCGGCAAAAGTACCGTCGCTGTGCATGACGAGAATTCTGTTGTTGAATTTTGCGCAGGAAATATCAGGACAACTCCGGTTATTGTTGTTCACCACTTCTACTACAATTCCTTCCCGGGCAGCCAAAATCGGACTTCCCATTTTTAAGTCGAAGTCCAGTGAAAATTCATTCTGATGCGAAAATTTTCCGTTATAACCCTGAAAAATGGTCTGTGTTTTACCTTTTTCAAAAGGCAGTGCGTAGATATAATCATCATCAAAACTTTCCTGTCGTGCATTTCCAAAATTATAGGAATTGGTGTAAGAGAACGAGTTGGCTTCTTTGGGTTTAATGGGAATCAGTTTGGCGATCAGAAATTTTTTAGTTTGAGGTGGAATAACCACGATGTCGTCATTTGGCAATGTACACGTTAAATTGGTCAGTTTAAAAGTAAACTGTGCAGACATCGGCATCAGCTCGTTATTGTCCGCAAATATCGAAATCTCGCGGTTATTGACTTCATTGTAAAATTTAATATTCCATTTCTCTTGGGAGAAAAGAAAAGTTTGAACAAACAAAAATAATATTAATAATATTTTTTTCATTTAATTTTCATTCAGATACTCTAATATTTTTGAAGTCAAGTATTTTCGTTCCTCTTCATTAGCGTCATTATCCATACTGCTATGTTTTATATCAGTGAATTGAACGGTAATTCCAAATTTTTTCTGTTCTTCATTAGAAGGTAAAACGCCTTCGTCGGCCGGATAGTCGCTTGAACGTAAAGTATAAACTTTTGGTTTATGCGTTTTTGGTAAATCCATTCTTCTGTTATCCATAGAAATTAATTTATGAATCAATTCCGGATGTTGATGTGCAAATAGAACCGACATATCTCCACCATTAGAATGACCAATTATAACTAGTTTATCAAAATTTAGTGAAGAATATTCTTCCTTTATTTTATTTAAAACAAAACCGATATTTTCTGCACCTCTTTTCCAATTTGGCATTCTTGTAACTTTTAAAGGTTCATCCATTGCAAGAAGTTCATCCGTCTTTAACTCATGCTGAATGCTGATTACAAAATAACCTTTGCTGGCGAGTGTTTCCAATAAATAAGTGTAATCTTCAATGTAGTCACCTCCCTTATTTCCACCATAACCATGACTGAAAATTATGGGAGTTTTGCTCACTAATTTTTTGTCTAAATGTCCGTAGATCGCTATAGGAATTACTCGATTGCGAGTTGAATCTCTATACTTTACTAGAGATAATAAATATTTATGATTCGAATGATCAGTCGCTACTTTTGATTTACAACCTAAAAGCGAGAATAAAATAAATATAATTAATGATTTTTTCATTCGCAATTTTTGAGTAATTATGAAATCAACCTCACAATTTCCAGCGCAACTTTCAACGCTTCCGTTCCGTCTTCCAAAGAAACTTCTACCTTTTTATTTTCAGTAATCGCATCCGCAAAACTTTCCAGTTCATCAAGAATTGCATTATTGGGCTGAATGTTCGGATATTCAAAAATAATCTGATTTTTTTCACCTTCAGCATTTTCAATAATCATATCGAAATCACTTGGGTGTTCCGGTGCCGGTTTCATGCGGATTACTTCGGCTTTTTTCTCTAAAAAGTCAACGGAAATATAAGCGTCTTTCTGGAAAAAACGGGATTTCCGCATCGCTTTCATCGAAATTCTGGAAGTCGTCAGATTCGCCACACAACCGTTTTCAAACTCAATTCTCGCATTACAGATATCCGGAGATTTCGAAACGACCGAAACTCCGCTCGCATGAATGGCTTTCACTTTTGATTTTACAATCGACAATAAAATATCCAGATCGTGGATCATTAAATCCAAAACCACAGAAACATCAGTTCCTCTGGGATTAAATTCTGCCAACCGGTGAATCTCAATAAACATCGGATCTTTAATATAATCTTTAGAACCAATAAACGCCGGATTGTATCTTTCAACATGACCAACCTGCGCTTTAATCCCGAATTCACGGCATTTGTACAGGATTTCTTCGGCCTGTTTTAAAGTCTGCGTCACCGGTTTTTCAATGAAAAAATGTTTACGGTTTTCGATGGCTTTCATCGCATAATCGTAGTGATAAAGCGTTGGAGTCACAATATCGAGCATGTCGATTTCACTTAAAAGATCCCCGAAATTTTCAAAATATTTATAACCGAATTCCGCTTCCAGTTTTTTACCGTTTTCTTTATCTGCATCATGAAAACCGACTAATTCGTATTTTTCGGATTGATTTAATAATTTTAAATGGATTTTTCCTAAATGGCCTGCGCCAACTAAACCTGCTTTAAGCATAGAAAATTAATTTTTTCAAAGATAATAATTTTAGACAAGAGACGAAGAGATTATAGACGAATAGATAATAGATAAAAGACCATATAATCTGAATTTTAAAAGTCTCAAATCTTAAGTCTTAAAATCTCAAATCTAATTCCTATTTTTGTGACATGCAGGATTCGTACGTACATAAAGGAAAAAGGAAAATTTTGGTGGATTATCTGAGGCAAAAAATGGATATCACCGATGAGAATGTTTTGGCAGCAATTAACAAAGTTCCGCGCCATCTTTTTTTAGAAAGTGTTTTTGAAGATTATGCTTATGAAGACCGGGCTTTTCCGATTTTAGCAAAACAAACTATTTCGCATCCATCAACCGTTGCTGAGCAAACCGCTCTTCTGGAGATTGAAGAAAAGGATAAAGTGCTGGAAATCGGTACAGGATGTGGTTATCAAACGGCGGTTTTAATAACGATGAATGCTTGGGTTTACACCATTGAAAGACAAAAGGATCTGCATGATTTTTCGCAGAAAAAATTTAGAGAACTGCATCTCCGTCCGAAATTTCAAAGTTTTGGTGATGGTTTTCTGGGACTTCCAACTTTTGCTCCTTTTGATAAAATATTGGTCACTTGCGGCGCCGAAATTTTACCCACAGAATTACTTCATCAGTTAAAAGTGGGCGGGAAAATGGTCATCCCTCTGGGAAAAACCGATGAGCAAATCCTGACACGGTTTACCAAAAGATCAGAAAGAGAATTCGAACGGGAAGAATTTGGTGCTTATAAATTTGTACCGATGTTGAACGATACCAACCATTAAACAGGATGAAAGTTTCGCTTCTCTGAAAATAAAATGAAACACTTTTATATTCAAATTCATCTTTTTAAAACGCTCTTTTTTAACTCATTTTTCGTTTTCCTGAACCTAATAAAAATCATCCTGCAAATTCGCTCATTCAATATATAGATTGTATTTTTGCAAGCGTTCAATTTATTCTAAATTAAAATACCTGAAATCAAGAATAAACTTTTTTTCAGTTAAAAGTAAAGTTTTAGATTCTCATGAAAAAAATTCAAAACATTCTTATTTCGACCAGAACCATGGCGGTTTTGTTGTTAGTGTACGCCGCTTCAATGGGTTATGCTACTTTTCTGGAAAATGATTACGGAACTCCTACCGCAAAAGCACTGATTTACGAAGCAAAATGGTTTGAGCTCGTGATGCTTTTACTCATGTTAAACTTCGTAGGAAATATTTCACGATACCGACTTTGGCGCAGAGAAAAATGGCCGGTTTTGGTTTTTCACTTGTCATTTATTTTAATATTCCTCGGTGGTGCAGTCACCCGATATATCAGTTTTGAAGGAATTATGCACATCCGCGAAGGCGAAACGTCTAACGAAATTATTACCGACAAAAATTTCTTTAAAATTCAAATCGAAGAAAAAGGTGATATTTTGAATTATCAGGATGTTCCTTATCTGATGTCGCCACTTCACAAAAATCTTAAAGCAAGTTATGACTATCACGGGAAAAAGGTTTCGGTAAAAGCGCTTGATTTTATTCAGCGAAAAAAAGACAGTCTGGTTGTTGATCCGGCAGGAACAGAATATCTGCATTTGGTTTCTACAGGACAATCTGGACGTGAAAATATCTACATCAAACCCGGAGATTCTAAACTGGTGAACGGAACTTTGGTTTCATTCAACAGAGCGATCGATGGCGCGGTGGAATTTAACAATACCAATGGGACGTTGCTCATCAAAACACCCGTGGAATCGGAATATATGACCATGGCAACCCAGGCAAAAGGGACGACAAAAAAAGATGAATATGAACCTTTGATCTTAAGAAGTTTATATTCCATCAATGATTTGAAATTGGTTGTTCCTGAAGGTTTGATGAAAGGAAAACTGGTTGCTTATGAAGGGGACCGTAAAAAAGATAAAGATGTTTCTGATAATTTAAAAGTCGAAGTTCAGGGACCAAAATCAAAAGTGATCGTTGATCTTCCGGTTGAAAAAGGAAATCCAAATGCCTTTAAACAAATCTCTCTGGATGGTATGAATATTATTCTTGGGTTCGGACCGAAAGTATATACCACGCCTTTTTCTTTAAAACTTGAAAAATTCGTCATGGAAACTTATCCGGGCAGTTCGTCGCCAAGTGCTTATGAAAGCCATGTACAGATTATTGACAACGGCAAACAGACGCCTTATAAAATTTATATGAATCACGTTTTAAATCATGGCGGTTACCGCTTTTTCCAGGCGAGTTTTGATCCGGACAGAAAAGGAACGGTTCTTTCTGTAAATCATGATTTCTGGGGAACTTTAATTACCTACATCGGTTATTTCTTCCTGTTTGGTGGAATGTTTGTGATTTTCTTCTGGAAAGGAACCCATTTCTGGAAACTGAATCAAATGTTGAAAAACGTAAGCAAAAAGAAAGCAGCCACGCTGTTATTAATTTTACTGACATTAAACTTTAATGCCCAGAAAATTGAAACGCATGGTAATACCGATGGTTCTGGCGAACATGTTCATTCTGCAGATGATGGTCATGGCCACGGCGCAGCAGATGTGTTAACAGCAGAGCCGGCTCCCCGGAAACAGCAGAATGCAAAAATGCTAAAATCTCCAAAGCCCATTACTGCTGACGAGATTATTGCCAAAAATACAATTTCAAAAGAGCACGCAGAAAAATTCGGTTATTTATTGGTTCAAAACTACGAAGGCCGTATTGTTCCCATGAACACGCAGGCTTTGGATGTTCTAAGGAAATTATATAAAAAAGACGCTTTCCGCGGAACTGATGGAAAACACATAAGTGCAGATCAGTGGTTTTTGTCCATCAATACCGATACTGCAAGTTGGACCATGGTTCCTTTAATTAAAGTGGGTGAAAAAGGTGGCGACGAATTGAAGAATAAAACAAAAGCCAACGACGAAGGTTATACCACGTTGATGTCGCTTTTCCCTGCTGACGAAACTGGCGCTCTTCACTATGTTTTAGAACAGGATTATCAGGAAGCTTTTAGAAAAAAACCGGCAGAACAGACCAATTACGATAAAGAAGTAATTAAAGTAAATGACCGTGTTCAGGCATTTAATGAATTTTTCAGCGGACAGTTTATGAGAATTGTCCCTGTGAAGAATGATCCGAATAATACCTGGCATTCCTGGCTAGACCAAAACTTCGAACCCGATACCGCTTCACAGGAAGTGATGGGACCTTATTTCTCAGAAGTTTTAGCCGCGCAAAAATCCGGAGACTGGAGCAAAGCAGACGCCGAATTGGCGAAATTAGAGCAATACCAAAAAACCTGGGGAAAAAACGTAGTTCCGAATGAATCAAAAGTAAATTTAGAAGTATTGATGAACAAAGCAAACATCAACTTTTACTTATTGATGTTCTATTCGGTCATCGGTGGTTTATTATTATTGTTAGGATTCATCGAATTATTCAAACCGAATAAGATTTTAAATAAAATAATCAAAGGGTTGATTCTTGTTGGCCTGGTTGGTTATTTCCTGCAATTCTTAGGTTTAATCGGAAGATGGTATATTTCAGGTCACGCACCATGGAGTAACGGTTATGAAGCGATTATCTTCATCTCCTGGGTTGGGATTTCCGCCGGATTATTATTGTACCGAAACTCAAACGCACTAATTCCTGCAGCCGGATTTATGGTAGCAGTAATAATGATGGGATTTGCACACGGTGGTTCAGCACTGGATCCGCAGATTACACCGCTTGTTCCGGTATTGAAATCTTATTGGTTGATTATCCACGTGGCGATTATCACAGCGAGTTACGGATTCTTCGGACTCTCCATGGTTATTGCGATTATTACGTTGTTTTTCTATATTTTCTCCAACAAAAAGATCTATAAAATTCACCATGATACCACGATCAAAGAATTAACGATCGTTTCAGAAATGTCTTTAACCATAGGATTATACGCGTTAACCGTAGGAACTTTCCTTGGTGGAATCTGGGCAAACGAATCGTGGGGAAGATACTGGAGCTGGGATCCAAAAGAAACCTGGGCCTTCATTTCCGTGATGATTTACGCCTTCGTATTACACATGAGATTAGTTCCGGGATTACGGGGCAGATGGGCTTTCCACGTGGCAGCTTTATTCGCAATCAGCACCATTGTAATGACTTATTTCGGTGTAAACTACTACCTAAGTGGATTGCATTCTTACGCAGCGGGAGATCCTGTGCCGGTGCCAATTTGGGTGTATATCGGAATCGCTTTCATGTTCACTTTGGCCATCGTTTCTTATATAAGATTCAAAAAATTAAATACGAAATAATTATAAAATTTTTAAATCCCGGAACTTGTTTTCGGGATTTCTTTTTTAGGAGCAACAAGATTTTCGCTTTTTTACAAAACCCGTCCCGCTTTCCGCTGTATCTTTTTTTCGTCGTTCCTCCTCAAAAAAGGATGCCGCTGCAATCGGGGCTAGAATCAAGACCCGTTTTTCTTTTCAAAATCCCCCAAATAATTAGTAAATTTGTTTAAATTTAAACTTCCAGCAACTCAGCATCCAACACCAAACATCCAACACTTTTGAGCGCACACTTAACTATTCTCGGCTTCAACTCAGCAATTCCAACGGTGAATTCGTCTCCTACAGCACAATTCCTGGAAATGGATGAGCGGTGTTTCCTCATTGATTGCGGCGAAGGAACCCAGGTTCAGTTAAGAAAAGCAAAAGCACGGTTTTCAAAAATCAATCATATCTTTATTTCGCATCTACATGGCGATCACTGTTTCGGTTTGCCTGGATTAATTGCCTCTTTCCGGTTATTAGGCCGCGAAAGCCCTCTGCATGTGTACGGTCCGAAAGGAATTAAAGAAATGCTGGAAACCATATTCAGATTAACAGAAACACACAAAGGGTTTGAAGTCGTTTACCACGAGCTGCAAAGTAAAAAATCAGAGAAAATATATGAAGATCATAAATTGGAAGTTTTTACCATTCCCTTAGACCACCGCATTTACTGCAACGGCTATTTGTTCCGCGAAAAACCCAAAGAAAGGCATCTCAACATGCAGGAAGTTTCGAAATATCCGGAAATAGAAACCTGCGATTACCAGAATATAAAAAACGGAAAAGATTTCGTGCTAAGTGACGGCTATGTTTTGAAAAATGAGCTATTAACCAAAGATCCAACGAAATCGGTTTCTTACGCTTTTTGCAGTGACACCAGATATACCGAATCTATTTTACCGCTGATTAACGGAGTGGATCTGTTGTATCATGAAGCAACTTTTTTACATGATTTAAAAGAAATGGCTGATTACACCGGACATACCACCGCTTTGGAAGCCGCAAGAATTGCCAGAAAAGCAAACGTTGGCCAACTGATTATTGGACATTTCTCTAACCGCTATAATGATCTGAATGTTTTCCTGAATGAAGCGCGCGAAGTGTTTCCCAACACCGATTTACCCAAAGCCTTAGTTCCGGTAGAAATTAAATAACAGGAAAAGTGAACAGTCCAAACCCATTTCCTGAACCTGAATTTCTAAAAGATTTCCTCGATGAAAAAGCTGATTTGTATAACCATACCGATTTTATCGAAAATGATCCCATTCAGATTCCACACCGGTTTTCTTTAAAGCAGGATATAGAGATTGCTGGATTTTTAACTGCAACGATTTCCTGGGGAACCCGAAAGTCAATCATTAATGATGCAGAGAAAATATTGTCGTGGATGGGAAACTCGCCTTATGATTTCGTGCTGAATTTTCAGGAAAAAGATATGGATTTGTTTCATCATCATTCTGTTCACCGTACTTTTAACAAAGAAGATCTCAATGAGTTCATCCGAAATTTAAGCAGACTTTATAAAGAAAATGAATCGCTGGAAAACCTCTTTTTAGTGAAAGAAGATGAAACCAATTTTTACCACAGTCTCCACCGCTTCAGAGCAGAATTTTTTAAAGAAAATCAAATTCACCGAAGTACAAAGCACGTAAGTTCGACTTACAAAAATTCCGCTGCAAAACGCTTAATCATGTTTCTGCGCTGGATGGTTCGCAAAGACCGGAAAGGTGTGGATTTTGGAATTTGGAAAAATATTGATCAGAAAAATTTATCCATTCCGTTGGATGTGCACACCGGAAATATTTCCCGCAAACTCAATCTGATTCAAAGAAAACAAAACGACTGGAAAACGGTGGAAGAAATGGATTTGGTTTTAAGGAAATTCGATGATAAAGACCCCGCGAAGTATGATTTCGCACTTTTTGGTTTAGGAATTGATAAAGAGTTTTAGGACTTATAAACCAAAAAGTAATAAAAGTAAATTGTGAATGTCTAATCTCTTGGATTTGAAAATAATATAATTTTTTTTGCCACGATTTCACGAATTTGTTGTAAATAAATCCTTTGGATTTTTATTGGTGAAATAAAATTAAATGAATTATAAAGGGGAAAAGTCGTGAATTTGTGGTTTAAAAAGCTGAAACAGTTACCTAATAAATTGAGGAAAAATAAAAAATGAAAAACAGAGAAGAAAAAACCAAAGAAAAAATCGAATTTCTAGTTCGTGTTACCGATGGTGTGATGTGGTGGATTGGTTCTATTCCTTCGTTAATTGTACATTCAATTATATTTATATCTGCGTTTTTACTTCCGATTTTTGGTATTGTTGAATTTGATAAGATGCTTTTGGTGCTTACAACGGTACTTTCGTTGGAAGCGATTTATCTGGCCATTTTCATTCAGATGTCGGTAAACAGAAGCAATGAACATATCGAAGATTTGAAAGAAGACGTAAACGAAATTCAGGAAGATATTGAGGATATCCAGGAAGATATTGAAGAAATTAGTGAAGACATTGATGATATTCAGGAAGACATCGAAGATATTGCTGAAGACGATGATGATGAAGATCATAACGAGCGCGCCAGAAATGTAATGTTAAAAAGCAATGTTTCTTCTAATAAAAGTGATATCAAAGCAATGAGAGAAGTAATTGCCAATCTTCAGAAGCGATTGGAAGATTTAAAAACTGAAGAAGAAAATGCGAATCTTCATCCGGAAAACTAACTTTCGAAAAACCTTGTGAGGGTAGTTAGCAGCTTTCGACTTTATCTTTTTTTATACTTTTAAATATTTTAAAAATATAAAAATTTTGTGACTTTCTGGTTTAAAAAAAAATGTTTCAAACGAAAAAAAAACCATTTCAAAGCTGAAATGGTTTTATTTGTTTTTTTAAGAATGCTCTTTCCAAAGCTGCGTAAATGCTATAAAATCTGCGACCGATAATTCCTCCGCCCTTTTATCCATAAATTCATGGGTTTTCAATTCTTCAGGAATATCCAAAGCTTTTAGCGAATTCGATAATTTTTTCCGGCGCTGACCAAAACCTGCCTTTACAATTTTTTTAAACAGAACTTCATTCCCCGCCAAACCTGGTTTCGGATTTCGGGTTAAACGAATAACACCGGATTTTACTTTTGGAGGCGGATTAAACACGTTTTCATGAACGGTGAACAGATACTTGACATCATATAACGCCTGAACTAAAACCGACAGAATTCCGTAGTCTTTCGTCCTCGGAACCGCCGCCGTTCTTTCCGCAACTTCCTTCTGAAACATGCCAACCATTTCCGGGACACGGTCGTAATAATCAATAATTTTAAATAAGATCTGCGAAGAAATATTATAAGGGAAATTTCCAATCACAGAGACTTGACCCTCAAACGATTCCGCAAGATTTAATTTCAGAAAGTCACCCATGAAATGCTGTTCTTCTAATTTCGGATAATGACTTTTTAAATAGGCGATCGATTCGGTATCAATTTCTGCTACGAAAATCTCGGCATCTTTCTCCAGAAGATATTTGGTGAGCACGCCCATTCCGGGACCGATTTCCAGGACCTGATTTTTGTTTTCATAACTCAGTCCGTCTACAATATTTTTGGCAATATTTTCATCCGTCAAAAAATGTTGACCAAGATGTTTTTTGGCTCTTACGCTCATTCAGAAATTTAATTTTATTTGTTAAAAATGAAGGCTGAAAACCCATTTTTAAAGGTTGCTCTTCATTTCTTTTATGTTTTTTTTAACAGCGATTTTCTGCGTTTGTCCGCAAATTACGGAAGTTTTTTTCTATTTTAGCAGAAATTTTTTATTTAATGGCTAAGACAGTTGAAGATTTTAACAAAAAGCGACTTCGCTCCAGCAATATCACCGTAGTGATTAGTATTGCACTGGTGCTATTTTTATTAGGATTGATGGGGTTGATCCTTATTAATGCTCAAAAATACTCAGATTATATCAAGGAGCAATTGGTAGTGAATGCCTATTTTGACGAAAATTACGATGCAAAAGACTCTGTGAAAATTGCGAAATTAGAAGCAGAAACCTTTAAAAAGATTCAAGTGTTGGCACCGGTAAAACGGGCAACTTACATTTCAAGAGAAATGGCTGCAGAAGAAGCAAAGAAAAGTATGGGGATTGAAAGCAGCGCTTTGTTCGATGAAAATATCTTTCCGTCTTCAATCGAAGTTGCTTTGAAACCGGAATTTGTAGATCCTGCAAAAATCGATGAAGCGATTAAGGAAATCAAATCCACACCCGGGATTATCGATGTGAAGAATAACAGTACTTTGATGGTGGAAGTTTATAACAACCTGAATAATATTTTGAAATGGATTTTAGGATTTTCAGTCTTGTTTTTAATCCTGGCAATTGTCCTGATTAACAACTCAATCCGTTTGAAAATTTTCTCGAAGCGATTTATTATCAAAACGATGCAGTTGGTGGGAGCCAAACGCCGTTTTATTTTAAAACCGTTTATTAAGGAAGCAATTATTCTTGGCGTGATCGGCGCTTTAATCGGTTTAGCTGTTTTGTTTGGAGCGTGGTATTATTTCATTACCCAAATCGGGACACCTTTCGCGCAGGACAATAATCAGTTGATTATTCTGGTTATCGGCATTTTCTTACTGGGCGTTTTCATCACCGTTTTCAGTACCATTTTTGCAACATGGCGTTTCTTGAGATCGAATGTTGATGATCTTTATTATTCTTAAAAAATGAGCACAAAAAATAAAAAATTCTCTGGAGATTCTATTGGTAAATCCGTCGAAGTTTCCGAAAGTAATCCGTTCTATTTCGGTAAAGAAAACTACAGATTCATGTTAATTGGATTGGCATTAATTATCGCCGGATTTCTTTTAATGATGGGAGCTGATGCCAATACCGTTGATGGGAAATACGATCCCAACGTCTGGAATGAAGGTATTTTTTCTATCCGCAGAATCCGCATTGCGCCCATGTTGGTCATTGCCGGTTTTGTCGTAGAAGTGTACGCCATCCTGAAAAGAAACAAGAATTAAAATATTCACCAATAATTACCCACTTTGTCAAAGTTCTAACTTTGACAAAGTTTTTTTTAATAATCATTTTACTCTGAGCCTGCCGAAGAGTTTTTTAATATCATAACTAATGGATTTATTCAAAGCAATCATCATTGCAATTATTGAAGGACTTACCGAATTCCTTCCCGTTTCATCAACCGCACACATGGGTTTTACCGCAGCGTTAATGGGCATGGAAGAAACCGAATTTCTAAAAATGTTTCAGGTTTCCATTCAGTTCGGAGCAATTTTAGCCGTCGTTTTTGCCTATTGGAAAAAGTTTTTTGATTTCAAACATTTAAAATTTTATTATAAACTGGCTTTTGCCGTAATTCCAGCTTTGGTTTTAGGATATCTTTTCGATGATAAAATTGAAGCGATTTTGGGGAACCAAATTGCCATCTCAGCGGTATTAGTATTAGGCGGAGTCGTTTTACTCTTCTCTGATTCCTGGTTTAAAAATCCAACAATTGATGATGAAAAAGACATGTCGATCAAGAAAGCCGTGATCGTTGGTTTTTGGCAATGTCTCGCGATGATGCCGGGAACGAGTAGAAGTGCCGCCTCCATCATCGGTGGAATGTCACAAGGTTTGACGCGTAAAGCCGCAGCAGAATTTTCATTCTTCCTGGCAGTTCCGACCATGTTGGCGGTGACCGTATATTCAGTTTTTGTAAAAACCTGGGGGAAAGAAACCGCAGCTCCCATGAAAGGATATGAGATGATTCTATCGTCTTCCGATAATATTATTGCGTTTTTTGTGGGAAATATTGTGGCATTCATCGTCGCTTTAATCGCGATAAAATCGTTTATTGGCTTGCTGAATAAATACGGTTTCAAACCTTGGGGTTGGTACCGGATTATCGTGGGAATCGTTTTATTGATCTATTTTACACAGTTTAAATAATTTTATTTGGGCAGACATTTCCGCCCTCCGTTCCCGCTTTTTGTATTGTTGGCTTCGGCTTGGCTCAGCCAACAATACAAAAGAGCTCCACTCAGGTCGGGCTGCAAGGCAGAACTACTCACCAATTTAGTTTTATAAAATGACTGATACCGATTTCTTAGAAGGACAGATAATACTCCTCGACAAACCTCTGGATTGGACGAGCTTTCAAGCCGTAAACAAACTGAAATATAAACTCAAAAGTGAATTTAATCTTCCGAAGAAATTCAAGATCGGGCACGCCGGAACTTTGGATCCGCGGGCGACAGGGCTTTTAATCGTTTGCACGGGAAAATTCACCAAAATAATTCCAGAAATTCAAGATGCTCCGAAAGAATATTTCACTGAAATAAAAATAGGAGTTCAGACAGAATCTTACGACACCGAAAAACCTGAAATTCTTCCTCAGGATATTTCAAATATTACAGAAGTTCAGATCAACGAAACTTTAAATAAATTTCTGGGCGAAATCGATCAGAAACCGCCTGTTTTCTCCGCCATTAAAATTGAAGGAAACCGCGCGTACGACTTAGCCAGAGCAGGAAAAGAAGTCGAAATGAAATCCCGTAAAACGACCATTAACTATATCAAAGATATTGTGATCGAATTGCCTTTCGTTAGATTTACCGTCGGTTGTTCGAAAGGAACTTATATCCGGAGTCTGGCGCACGATATCGGGCAGGATTTAGGAGTGGGAGCGTATCTCACCAATCTTCGCCGAACAAAGATCGGTGAATATTCTATCGAAAATGGAAGTTCAGAATATCTGGAAAATGAATATCGTTTTGAAGACTTTAATATATAGAGAAAAATTTGAACTGTGAGTTTTAAACCACAAAAGGCAAAAAAGTTAACTGTTTATTGAAGTGAATCAAAAGATAAAAAAAGAGAAGGTGCTTTGTTTTCGATGGAAATCTTAATTAATATTACTTCTTAATTTTCATCTTAAAGGTTAATTTTTAGTAGGGTAATTTGTGCGGTTTGTGTTTAACTTTACATTATAAAATACCGAATTTCGATCAATGAAAAAAATATATCTTCTACTTTTATTGGTTTCCATTTCTGGATTTAGCCAAAAGCAGAAAAGACCTGTTCAAGGTTTTTATTTCAGCCCGGAATTGAGTGCAGGATTTAATTTGTCAAATATGATTAAAGAAAATCGAGATAGAGACAACAATCCGAACAATCCTCCTGTGAATTATCCCAATGATTTTTCTTACGGGATTTCGGCAGTGGCAGGATTTAATTTTATCCCGAATTTGTCTTTAGGTGGCGGATTAAAATACACTTATACTGTAGATAATTTTCATGTTTTGTACGGAATTATTCAACCGAAAATTCTTTTTAATGTCGATGATGGTGAACCTGTTTTTATTGATTTAACTTACGGATTTCAGCTGAACAGATCGGTGGTTGACAATTCGGATTTATTTGGAATTAAAGTGGGGAAATTGGTTTCTCACAGTAAACGATTAAGCCAGCAAGGTGGCTTTTATTTGGAAGGCCAGCAATTAGGAAATACCGGAGTGACCTTTGTGGGCCTATTTTACGGGTTGACGGTCTTCAGCAACAAAAATTATAATGAGTATGGAAAAGACTAGAATAAATAAATACCTTTCAGAAGTTGGTTTCTGTTCACGCAGAGAAGCAGACCGACTTTTGGAGCAGGGGAGAATCATCATTAATGGAGCAGTTCCTGAAATGGGAACCAAAGTTTCTGACGACGATGAAATCTTGGTTGACGGAATTAATATCAGAAAAACAGAAGAAAAACCCATTTATATCGCTTTGAATAAACCGGTTGGCATTGTCTGTACGACCGATATTAAAAGAGAAAGAGACAATATCATCGAATTCGTCAATCATCCGAAAAGGATTTTCCCGATCGGTAGATTAGATAAACCGAGTGAAGGCTTGATTCTTCTGACCAATGATGGCGACATTGTGAACAAAATTCTTCGCTCCAGAAATAACCACGGTAAAGAATATATTGTAAGAGTTGACAAACCCATCACCCCGAAATTCCTTCAACAAATGCGTGGCGGAATTCCGATTTTGGATACGGTCACCAACAAATGTGAAGTCGAACAGATCGATAATTTATCGTTCCGTATTGTTCTCACCCAGGGCTTAAACCGCCAGATTCGCCGGATGTGCGAGTATTGCGGTTATGAAGTGAAAAAACTGAAAAGGATCCGTGTCCTGAATATCAAACTCGATCTTCCGATCGGCAAGTGGCGCGATTTAACAGACGCTGAAGTCAACGAACTGAAAGCGCTCGTTTCGGATTCTGATAAAACGGTGGATTAGTATTTTTCCTTTAAATAAAGATAAGCTGTTAAATATTTATTCAGCCGTTTCATGTCCCGTTCGGTGATAGGATGATTAAATCTGGTTAAACTCATATTATCCTGCAGGTCATTTAACTTTACCGAAACAGCAAGCCTTGATTGCTCAGTTTTTTTGATAAATTCCATATAGTCGATATCGGTTGGGTGTTTGGTGAGACATTTAACTGCAAAAATCAACTCTTCTGTAAATCCTTCGTCACTTAAAGTTTCGTAGGTGATTTCGGGGCAGTCTTCGATCAAATCATGCAATGCGCCAACGATTTTTTCGTCATAGGTGTTTCCGGCATTCATTACGCGCATCACATGACCGATATAGGGACTTCCGAATTTATCGGTTTGTCCTTTATGGGCTTTTTGGGCCAGTTTAATGGCTTTGCTGAGCAATTCGTCTTTGGTCATTGTAATCTAAATTAAAGCAGTTAACAGATCAAATATAAGTGGATTTTTTTTAATATATCAAAACGGAACGAATGAAATTTAAGAAATATCTGATGGTTTCGGGATCTAAAAATATTTAATAATAGCATCTGCAAGCATTTTGGTATTACCGCCAAAGTGATGGTTGCCAGGAAGGTGCAGAAATTGGTAATTCTTTAGCATTATTTGATTTTTAGGGAAATATGCTCTCTCCAGATCGCTCACTACTAAAGTAAAAGGTACATTTTTCAGCTGATTGATTTCGTTGACCACGCTGAATCCGTGTTGCATGTGGCCGGTGACATATTCTTCAAGATGAATTTCAAAATCATTTACTTTAGAGGGGCCGATGATGATTAAATCCTGAATGTTTTTCTGAAAATCACGGTCGAAACGGTTATAAATAAACGGAGCTACATCTGCGCCGTAGGAATAGCCAATGATGATTATCTTTTTATTGGCCCGGTCTTTTATGGCTTGTTTAAGATAATTTTCGGTGTCTTTCGAAGCTCTTGAAGGTGTCTTTTTATTCCAGAAATATTTTTTGGTATTCAGTGCAAAAACATCGTAACCATGCCGGTGAAGTTCCTGAGAAAACGTTTTCGAAAAAGTATTGAATCCCGCGTCGCCGCTGATATAAAAAATAATTGGTTTATCACTGCTGCTGTTCCATTCAGACACTGGAAAACTGGAGGTGTTTTGACAGGAAAATAAAATCAACAGCGAAAATATACTGAGGATTAGTGCTGGTTTTTTCATTTTGGTTTTGTGATTTTATTTAAAGCAGCCGGTATTTGCAATAAATCAAAATCATTGCCATACATCAAATATTTATTTTCCCATTGATCGGCATATTTTTCTTTGAAATCACGCAGGCTCTGATAATGTTTAAAACTTCCAAGTCGGTTATAAACAAACTTCAGGATTTCCTCTGCCGTATTATCGGGTTGTTTCATTCCCCCCAGAGGCGTTAGTCCAAGATTGATGTACATCAGTTTTTTGGACCTGGCATATTCTATTAATTTCACAATCATCGCATCCATACTTCCGTTTGGAGCCGTGACTGTTTTGCGGATTAGATCATAAGTGCATTCTTCGGGTGCGAAATCCGGAATAATATTAAGAAAGGCTTCGATTTTTCCCGCTTCATTTTTGATGACGATTAAATCCTGTTTTTCGATTTCAGCGCGGTCAAACATTCCCTGCGAAAATACCATTTCTTCCTTGTCGAATTCCTTAAGCCATTCATTTGAAATACTTTGAATCTCATTGAGAATTTCTTCACTTTGCGGGCGGTGAAGAATTTCTGAGGTGTACCCTTTTTTGCTTAAAGCATTCAGGCTGTTTCTTAAAGATTTTCGGTCTTTGCCTTCCAGTTTGAAGGTTTCGGTATTCAAAATCGCTTCCTGACCAATAAACAGTTTCTGTTTTTTTAAAGGTTTAAAGAGGTATAAACTTTGTTCATCAATTCTGTAATAAATGGATTTTAAACCGTTCTTTGTGCAGAAATCTTCAAATTCCTGTATCATTTTTTCTTTATTTTCTTCGGCACAAACCGGCTCTTCGAGTACGAAAGCAAACGGGTTTGCAGCGCTGTAAGAAACAAAACCTTCAACCTCATCAGAAAAGTAGAACTGCTTTTCTTTTGCTGTTTTAAAGAAATCAAGGGATGAAGTTCCATACATCTGTACCAGATTTTGTGCTTCCTCAACATCGCTGAAACTTTCTTTGTCGCTGACCAGTCTCCGAACATTAAAGACAGAAAAAAAGAGCAACAGCCAGGAAATGATGCCAAGAAAATAATTGATGTATTCAAAATCTCTGGCAAATCCGGTTCTCGGATTCAGCCCTGTATCCTTAAAAAGCAGAAAACTGTTCAGCGTGTAATAAAGAGACTCTTCCCAGGTGAAATCTACACCGAAATGCTGTTTGTCAATAAAGTAAAAGCTCAGAAAATTAAAAAGGATCACGGCAGCAAAAAGTCCTAAAAACCAGGAAAAACCACGTCTTAAATATTTTCTGTTCGTCTTTAAAACATATTCCTTTCTGCTCATTATCAGCATAAGGATAATAGCTAAAGCAACCATCGATTCTTCATAATCGAGCGCTTTGATGATGTTTCCAAAAAAAGAGATTATCGCCAGGGCGAGTGCAAAATACCACCCCCGTTTTAAACCCCGCAAAAGATAAGCAGAAGTAACCAACAAAAGGATTCCCGCGATTAACGTCAATATTTTAGACAAATGCATCAATTCGGCAGGAAGATACATTTTTCCGATTTTCAAACGCTCTGCAAGTGGTGGGGTAATCACCGAAATAATATTGATCAGTCCCAGTACAAAAATGGCAAGGGCAGGAAGAATTCTGGCCACTATTTTTCTGCCTTTCCAGATGAATGCAAAAAGACCCAGTAACAAAGGCAGCCAAAACTCGAAAACCCTGTACAGTAAAGTGATTCCTAAACCCTGACTGTGAGAAAATCCGAAGTTTGCCAAAATGTAAATCAAAGTAAATTCTACCGCGCCCAAACCCCTTAAAAATGGAGAAACCAACATCAGCAAAACTGAAATCGTATAACCTACCGCCGCTGCAGAAAAGGAACCGGTTGCTCCAAATGCAAACATGGCCATCAGCAAATGAAATATCCCGCAAAATTCAATTAAGATGGAAATTAAGATGGTTACAATAAAATGTTTTGGAGAGATTTCGCCACCGAAAATTTCATCAATACTACTGATTTTTTTGGGAAAACGCTTTTTTAGAAACTGATAAAAAATCCCTTTCGTACGAAGTGAATTGACCAGCCAAAAAACGGAACCGATAAAAATCCCCACTGCGATTAACCAGAATCCGGATTCCCCGAAATCTTTATTGACAACGGCGGCATATCCAACTACCGGAATACCGACCACAAAAACGGTAAGAATTCCTACAAATCCATAAATAGCACTGGCTTTATGAATGCTGTTTTTATCAAAATTCTGCCGTTTCATCTGTCGTGGCGTATAAGCCAGAGAACTGATTCCGCCAGCCGGAAGGAAAACACTCAGGAAATTTCTTTTTAGAAATAATTCTACCGCATCAATAAGTTTCAACCGTACACCAACCGATCGGAAACTGGTAACGTACATCAGCGATTGGAGAAGAACGTAGATGAAGGTAAGAAAAATTCCTGCCAGAATCCACAGCGGTTTTGCATGTTGAATTTGAGGAATGATTGCGGCCATTTCTTTTCTTTCGCTTCTGAAAAATACAAAAGCAAGAAAAAGAATCAGAACAGCAAGGAGTTCCTGCCACCGAATTTTTGAAATTATTTTATGGAAAGGTATTTTCTTAAGTTTACTCATGACTGGATTTTCGGTTCGGGCTTTTGGTTTAATCATACTGCTGATTGCCAAATTACTTCGGCAAACATGATCCATGTTCTATTTGTAAAAATAGTCTTTATCATTTCACCGTGAAAATTTTTTTTCATTGAAAAAGCTAAAAATACTGCCGGAGAAAATGGAAGAGATTCCGAATACCAGAGTCGGTGTTGTACATGATTCAGGACTTTTTATTCATATCTCAAGGCTTCGATCGGATCCAGTTTTGAGGCTTTCAATGCCGGATAATATCCGAAGAACACCCCCGTTATGGCACAGACAAAAAAGGAAAGGATAATAGAAGATTCGGTGATAAAAGTGGGCCAGCCCAGAAATGCAGTCACCATTTTCGTGACAGAAATTCCCAGTATTACACCGATGATGCCGCCGGACACGCTGATCATAATGGCTTCGATGAGAAACTGAAATAAAATGTCTTTTCCGCGCGCACCAATGGACATCCGCAAACCAATTTCTTTGGTTCTTTCTGTTACGGAAACGTACATAATGTTCATAATCCCGATTCCGCCGACCAAAAGAGATATTCCAGCAATCGCGGATAACAGAACGGTTAAGAGCTGGCTTGTAGAACTCATGGTTGCAATCAGTTCTGCCTGGGTTCTCACCGAAAAGTCATCATTACTTCCGTCAGCAGAAAGATGGTGTTGTTTCCGAAGAATCTGTGAAATCTCATCAGATGCTTGTGAGGAAGTGCTTTCGCTGGTTGAAGAGGCGTAAATAGTCTGAACATAATTGATTCCCAAAAATCTTCGTTGCACGGTATTAAAAGGGGCTATAATGACATCGTCCTGATCCTGCCCAAAAGTATTGGCACCTTTGGTTTCCAGCACACCGATAATGGTCATCGGGATTTTATTAAACCGAATCACTTTTCCGATGGGGTCGTCCCCACCTGGAAATAAATTAGAAAATACGGTTTGGCCAATTAAACAAACTTTATTAGAAGCCACAACATCTTTAGAAGTGAAAAAAGCACCTTCTGACAGTTTCCAGTCGCGGATTTTAAAATAATCTGCATTCACGCCCTGAAGTTGGGTAGGCCAGTTACTGGGACCGTTAATCGACTGGCCGTTGGTCTGTACTGCCGGAGAAACGTAGGAGACATCCGGAGCCCCTTTTATAATGGCTTCTACATCGGTCGTTTTTAAACTCTGCAATCCTGATGCACCGATTCTCGCGCCACCGGACACATTCACATTACTGGTAGGCCGGATGTTGATCATATTGGATCCCATGGAAGAAAGCTGACTGCTGATGCTTCTTTTGGAACCTTCGCCAATTGCGGTCATCGCAATCACAGAAGCTACACCGATGATAATCCCGAGCATGGTAAGAAAAGCCCGAAGTTTATTTCGAAGAATGGCTTTCCAGGCAATTTTAAATAAATTTGAAAGTTTCATTTTTTAGGTTTTATCCTCAATTTCTACCGGCAGACTGTTCAGTGCTTCCTTTGCATTTTTAATATTTTCATTTTTCACATCTTTAATCACTTTTCCGTCTTTCAACGTAATTGTTCTTGAACTGAATACCGCAATGTCGGCTTCATGCGTAACGAAGACGATGGTTTTGCCCTGTTGGTTAAGTTCCTGGATCAAAGTCATAATTTCATAGGACGTTCTGGTATCCAGATTTCCGGTGGCTTCATCAGCTAAAATCATTACAGGTTGGTTGACTAATGCTCTTGCAATGGCAACCCGCTGTTGCTGCCCACCCGACATCTGGTTCGGAAGGTAATTGATCCGGTCTGATAATTTTACGGTTTCCAGGGATTTTACAGAACGGTCATATCTTTCCTGAGCCGATATTTTTGGATTGTACAAAAGAGGAAGCTCCACGTTTTCCAATGCGGAAGTTCGGGCGAGTAAATTGTAAGACTGAAAAACAAAACCTATTTTTTCATTTCTTAAACGGGCGAGTTGGTCTTTGTCTAAATTTTTTACATTCACGCCATCCAGAAAATAATCTCCTTCTGTAGGTTTATCCAGGCAGCCTAAAATATTGAGCATCGTAGTTTTTCCCGAACCGCTGTGGCCCATGATGGTTACGAATTCACCTTCTTCTACGCTGAAACTTACGCCCCGTAAAGCATGAACCGTTTCTTCGCCCATTTTAAAGTCTCTTTTAACATCGATAATTTCTAATGTTTTTCCCATTTTCTTTTAATTTATCTTGGTCCGCCGCCACTGCCAGGTCTGTTGCCTCCGGATCGTTGTGGCAAAAACGGACTTTTGGCTGCACTGCCTGATTTTTTGGACAATGTTTTATAACCGGTAATTACATTATCGTTTAAACTTAAACCGGAGATAACCTGCAACTCGGTATCACTGGAGGTTCCTGTTTTAATTTTTTTCATAGAAAGAGACTGATCGGCTTCTAAAATCCAGACTGTTACTTCCTCTTTGGGCTTAGTTTTATTGGCGGAAGGTTTCTGACCATTCCATTGTTTTTTCTGTGTTATATTGTATGGGGAATTAATGGGATGAGTGCTTGCCACTAATGAATCTGGCTTGAAGGTAACTGCCTGTACCGGGATCTTCATAACATTTGGCAGATCGCTTGTAATTACAGAAATATTCGCCGTCATTCCGGGTTTTAATTTTAGTTCAGAATTTTCAGTATTAATGATCGTAATGTAATTAACCACATTTGCGGAAACGGTGGGATGTAAACGGATTTCTACAATTTTTCCTTTAAAATTAAGATCAGGAAAAGCATCTACGGTGAACGTTACGTTCTGTCCGGCTTTTACATTTCCTATATCCGCTTCGTCAATGGAGGCACGCACCTGCATTTTTGTTAAATCCTTAGCGATACTGAATAAGGTTGGCGTACTGAAACTCGCTGCCACGGTTTGCCCTTCGCTCACATTTCTGGATAAGATAGTGCCGTCAATCGGGGAGTAAATTTTGGTGTATGATAAATTGGTGTTTGCAGCAGACAACTGAGCGGTAATGGCAGATATCTGTGCTTTTGCCGCATTATATTGGTTGAGTGCAGACTGAAAATCGGCTTTGCTGACCGCACCTACCTTGTACAGCGCTGCCTGGCGGTTGTAGGCGGTTTGACTGAATACCAGGTTGCTTTTGGCGCTGGCCAGAGTTCCCGCAATTTGTAGAGACTGATCCCGTAATAGAGCAGGATCTAAAGTCGCTAAAAGCTGTCCTTTCTTAACTTGAGAATTAAAATCGACATAGATTTTATTCAGGGTTCCCGAAACCTGAGTTCCTACAGCGACTGTATCGACAGGTTGAATCGTTCCGGTGGCAGTGATGGATTCTGTAATATCGCCGATGATAGGTTTTACGGTGTTGAGCTGGATTTTCACTGCTTCACTTTTTTTGAAATAGTACCAAAGACCAATTCCTAAAACTAAAATAAGGATTCCCCCAATCAGCCATTTTTTATTTTTCATTTCAAGTGTTTTATAAATTAATTTGCTGCCCCGTATAAAATTCATAAATCTGTCTATTGAGTACTGCAGTATATTTTGCCTGCAAATAATTTTGCAATGCCTGGATATAGATCAGTTTTTGTTGCTGCAGCTGCACATAATCAATGGCACCTAACTTCATCTGAGCGTTTACTATCGCGTAAGTTTGCTCATTGATTTCCATCTGTTTTTTTGCAGATTCGTATTGTGAAAGCGAATTTTGAAGGCTGATATAAGCTTGCTCAATCTGCTGATTGAGTACGGTTTTGGTATTTTCTAAATCTAAATGAGCCTGTTGGGTCGCAATTTTAGATTTTTCTACAGCCGTTTTATAAATGCGGTTGTTGTAAATGGGAATTCCCAGACTCAAGCCCACTGGCAGGTAAAACTGATTTCCCAGCTGGCTGAAATAACTGCCGTTTCCCTGAGAATAACCTGTTGAAATATTTCCGGAAATGCTCAGCGTAGGTTTAATGGACGATTTTGCCATTTTCAGTAAAAGTTCTGAGTTTTCGATATTCAGTTCGCCATACTTCACTTCCGGTCGTTGGTTTTGGGCGATACTTTGAACAACTTCCAGAGGTTTAACATCGTTGCTGACAATGATTTCCTGAGGAGCAGAAATCTGGAAATTATAAGAAGTCGGCAATTGCAGCAGCTGCTTTAAATTGACCAAATCAGTTCTCAGATTGTTTTGGGCGGCGATTAAATTGTATTCGTCTTGTGCATGTTGTGACTGAAGCTGCAGGAAATTCAATTTAGAAATGCTTCCTGCATTATAGAGTTGGCTTCCCTGTTTTAGCTGGATCTGAGTCGTCGTTAATAAATTTTCAAGCGCTATTATATTTTCCTGAGCCATCAAAATATTTAAAAATGCCTGGGTGACACTCAGGGTAATATTATTTTCACTTTCCTGTACAGATAAATCGGCAAGCTGAACAGATACCTCTTTAGAAATGGCATTGTTTTTTATATAATTATCGTGGTACAGTGTCATCGAAGAACTGGCTCCGATACTTTGGGTATTCAGTCCCTGGATGTGGAGACCATTAGTTCCGTCTACCGCGAAAAGTCCCTGGGAAACATTGCCGTTCAGATTCGGGTATTTGGCTGCTTTTGCCTGTAACAAATCCTGATTTGCAGAGCTTTTGGAAAGACGCAGGGAGGAAATTGAAATATTATTATTTTTAGCGTAACTGATACAGTTTTCTAAAGTCCAACCTTCGGGATAATTTAAATTTTGACCATCAACATGAAGATAAAGGATATTGAGAAATATCAAAGTAATAATTCTTGCTTTCATGGTCTTTCATTTAAAATTTTTCAACAGAAAATATTAATCCAAAGAACTGTGGCGAATCTACTTTAACATGAAATTAACCACCTTTTAAAAAGAAACTCATTCAAAGTTACATCTTTAGCATCAGATTTTTCATATTTACATTCAATAAGTTACGCTGTTTTTACATTCCCGGTTCTTTTCAAAACACCCCAATTTTGAATCTCCCCTTTTACGGCTTTTCTAAAGGATTTGAAGAGAATATAGTACATCAGTTGCCGGTAAACCAACCGTTGTGGAATCATCCAAATCAGTTTGCTGAATTTTTCTTTTTCAAAAGCAAAAGCCAGAGCTGCTCCTGCGATATCGACCAGAGAGAAAATAACGTAGTACAAAATAATATGGGTAGGATCCGCTACGATCAATCCAAATCCCGATAATATTAAACTTACCACCAACAGCAGATCTGCCAACGGAGCTAGAAATGGCAATAAAATCTGATAGAGCAAAATATTGGGCAAGGCCACTTTGCCAAAGTTTTTATACTGTTTTCTGAAAATCGCGTCGCGGTGTTTCCAGAAACTCTGCAGAATCCCAAAACTCCACCGGAAACGCTGTTTCAGAAACTGGCTCATCGTTTCAGGCGCTTCGGTATAGGAAATGGCATTGTTGCAGTTTTCAACGATATAACCAAGTTTGTGCAACCGCATGGTTAAGTCGCAGTCTTCAGCTAAAGTATCGGTGGTAAATCCGCCGGCTTCCAGGACTGCTTTTCTGCGGAATCCGCCCAGGGCTCCCGGAACTACGGTAATACAATTTAATAATGAAAATGCACGGCGGTCGAAATTCTGAGAAGTGATATACTCAATGCTTTGCCATTTGGTAATCATATTTATTTCATTTCCCACTTTTACATTTCCGGCCACTGCACCAACTTCGAGAGGTTTTCCTTCCAAATAAAAAGTCATCATCAGTTGGGAAACGGCATCGGTTTTCAATTGCGTGTCGGCATCGATGCACACTACGAATTCGGCATCGGTTTCTGCTATTCCAAAATTTAATGCTGAGGCTTTTCCTCCATTTTGTTTGGTAAAAACTTTGACCTTTGGATTTCCTTCGAACGCTTTTTTTACATTTTCAAAAGTTTGATCTTTGCTGCCGTCATCTACAAAAACAATATCGATATTGGGGTAATCCTGGCTGAGCAGTGATTCAAGGGTCCGCACCGCATTTACCTCTTCGTTATAGGCCGGTACGATGATGCTTGCTTTAGGATAGTCTGGCATTCCCGCGAATTCCGATAATAGTTTTTTCTCTTTTTTAGTTTGTAAATAAGCTAAAACTGCCATTATAATCATTCTTGAAATTGATAGAATAATGCCCATTAAAAACAGGGCGTATATCACTTGCCCGGTCCAGTAACTTGCAGAGGCAAAAAAGAAATTAAGGTCATTTTTCCAGCTTCTTTTTATGGGCGGCATCAGTTCGGATTCCGGCACATTCATCAAATCTGCAACTGTGGTAAATTTGCAGCCTTTGCTTTTGAAATATTTAATGATTCCTGGGAGTGCATCTACGGTGGGTTGTCTTGTATCTCCGCCGGCGTCGTGCAGCAGAATAATACTTGCATTATTTGCATTAGCGAAACGAATGGTCCTGTTCAGAATAGAATCGGCATTCATCTTCGGATCCCAATCGTTGGGATCTATACTTTCTCCTATGGCGATATAATTGTCTTTTTTACTTTGGGCCAAAGGTTCGAGTTCTTCATAGGTCTGCGGCTCGGAATCGGCATTATAAGGCGCCCGAAACAGCACGGTGGATTTTCCGGTAATGCATTCGATGAGCGCCCGGGTGGTTTTCAGTTCCAGAGCCGCTCTTTGGGGAGACATTTTCGCAAGATTCCCGTGAGTGAAAGTGTGGTTTCCTATTTCGAAACCGTTGCGGTTGATTCTTTGAACCAAAGGAATATTGGCTTCAGCATTTTCTCCGATCAGAAAGAAAGTAGCCGGAACTTTCTCCCGTTCCAGAATATCCAATATCTTAGGGGTAAACTCTGCACTTGGACCATCATCGAATGTTAAAATGATTTTATGTCCCGGACCGATTTTGGTGCTGTCTTCGGCGAATTTCTCATATAAAAATCCTGAAGGAAGTTGTGAGTACCGCTCTTCGGCAATCAGATTTTCATTTTTATCGAGGTCTATTTTTGTACGTCCCTGTTGTGGGGAATACAGAATATTGATGATTTCTCCACTGCCAATCGAGGTCGGTTTTGAATTGAAATTCGGCGGAATAAGTTCTAAAATGGAATAATTAAAAGGATTTTTTTTCAAACTTTCGGAACTTAGATCTCTTGGGTAAAACGACCATATTCTAGGATCTTCACTGCCTAATCTCCATATTGCTGTTCCGGCATTTCTGTAGTCATCAGAAAATCTCAGGATGTTAAAGGTGGTCGCTGCATCGGTAAACCAGACACTGTTTTTAGAGGCCGGTTCATCTCTGCTTCCAGAGAAATTATAAGCATAATGAAGGTTGTAGGAATTATTGTCAAAAGCAATAGCCGATTTCGAGATTTTTGCACGGTCAATTGCCTGGCCATAAGTAATGTCTTCTGTCCGGGTTCCGTTTTCATCGGTAATCCACTGTCTTCCGTAAGCCCCCAGACCAAGAATCAATTTTTCCGATGGAACATCCTTTGCAATCTGGTCGAGTTGTTTCTCTATCCATTTTTGATCGCTGATGGGACCAGCTTGCGAGGGGTCATTGAACTGATCATACGCCATCACAATAAAGTAATCGGTATAATCCTTTAAATATTTATTGTTATAGTCCGTATTGTCCGGCATAATATCGATGGAGACGATGAGACCGTTTTTCTTGAACTGGGTGTACAGATTTTTCATGAAAGCGTTAAGATGCTCATCAGAATTTTCTTTCAGTTCCTCGAAATCGATGTTGATGCCCTGAAGTTGATTGGCTTTCAAAGTGGCTATAATTTGGGCAATCAACTGGTTTTGAATTCTTTGGTCATGCAGAACAGTATGCAGCAATTCACCATTGAAATTCCCCTGTTTCCCGGGTATAGAAATAAAATTATTGAGAATCGGCTGGATGCTTAGGTCATAATGTTTCATTACAGAAAGCGCTTCTTTGTCAATGCGGGAATCCAACTGAAATGTTTTGGGATTGATGAAAAACCATTCCGGGTAAATGGTATTCAGCCTGCTTCCGTTGGCCCGCAGATCTGAGAGAGAAGTAGGCGACCATGGAACGTAAAATGCCGCGCGGATCAATTTGGTATTGATTGCTCTGGCTGCAGTTTTTTCATCCATAATTCTTTTTTGCAGGAAATCTTTAAAACCTTTGAATTTTTTATTCAGAGGCGTTGCCAAAGTAAATTCATTGTCGGGATTTATTTTAGATTCAAACGATTTTCCAATGGAATTCAGCTGGGGCATCGAGGGATTGGTCCCCCTTAATACCGCAATCACTACCACTACGGTAATAAATGAAAGAATAGTCAGTAAGATGCGTAAAGTCCATTGTGTTGCTTTGTACCGCTTGCCGCTATTGGTTTGAAATACCTGTCTTGATTTCTCCGCCATCTTCTGTTAATTTATAATCAAAGATAAATAAGTATTGAAAATGATGTCTTTTTTTAACCTTAAATTTTAGTTAAAATTGGAAGAAGTGATTTTTGAATTCCAGATTTCTACTTCAGGAATAGTGAGAATTAATTTTAATTGATATTTCGTTTTTAATTAATTTCGTTTTCGCTATTTTTACAGTGATCAAACTTCCATGATGAATTTATCTCCCGAAGGCCAAAAACTCTTTAATAAACTAACTTCCGAAATGTTGGAAGATGGTTTTGTGAGGATCAGCGAGCATACTTTTTATAAAAAATTAGGCAGTATCACGATTTCGTTGGGAGACCGCGCGCTTACTATTATGCATCAGGGGAAATGTTATGGGATTATTCCGGAGCGTGAATTTTTGAAACTGGCGAATGGTTTTGAACCCCTTCTTTTTCAGTTGAAATATCTGCTGGCTTTTTCGATGAGACAGGATATGAACAGGATTGTTAATTTTCTTTCAACCTGTTTTTGGAATTAATTTCTCTGTATGATTGATATTCCTTTATAAAAAGCAAAAAATGCTTTAATTTCTTAAAGCATTGTGGAGGATACTAATCTTATTCTTCGATAGTCATTGCGTTTGGTGCATTTGTTTTTACAGATTCTATGCCATTTTCCATGGCAATTGAACTTTCATACATTTCGCTGGAACCTATAATCTCACCATTTCCTGCTTTCAGATTAAAATACCATTTGTCATTGGTTGATCTTTTTCGGTCGAATTTTGAATCGTCGGCTGAGTTTTTCTTGGTAGATTCAATTCCGTTTTCACAGGAAGCTTTTGCTTTATAACCTTCACTGGTTAAAACAGTAGCGCCGTTTGAAGCTTTCAGATTAAACTGATATTCACCGTTTTTTCTTTTAGAAATAATGAATTTTCCCATAATTGTTTTTTTTAGTTCATTAGTACTTATAAAGTTACAGAAATTTAGGCAATGAACTGAAACGTTTTTTTATGTTAAATTCAATTTTATTTCTTTTCGAGAAATGAAATCGATATTCGGACTTTATTGTTCAACCGCAACCAAATATTCCGGGTCTTTTATGATGTTAACATCAATTACCGCTTCAGCATTGTCTAAAAGCCGAATGCAGTCTGGACTTAAATTTTGAAGATGAACAGTCTTTCCGGCTTGGCTGTATTTTTTGGTAATGCTGTTCAAAGATTCAATGGCAGACATATCGGTGACGCGTGATTCTTTGAAGTTGATAATTATTTCTGTTGGATCTTCTTCAATTTTAAATTTCTCAGAGAAAGCCATGACAGAGCCGAAGAATAAAGGACCATAAATGTCGTAATGTTTTATTCCGTTTTCATCAATATGAGTTCGTGCACGAATTCTTTTTGCACTTTCCCAGGCAAATACCATTGCAGAAATAATGACTCCCACCAAAACTGCCAAAGCCAAATTATGAAGGATCACGGTAATTACAGCCACTGGAATTCCGACGAAGATATCGTGTTTCGGCATTTTTTTAATGATCTTAAAACTTGCCCATTCAAAAGTTCCGAGTGCAACCATAATCATTACTCCAACCAGTGCCGCCATTGGTAATTTCCCGATAACAGGCGCGCCGAAAAGGATGATGAGCAAAATCGTAACCGCTGCAATAATCCCGGAAAGCCGAGCTCTGGATCCTGCTGAAAGATTGACTAAAGTTTGCGCAATCATGGGACAACCGCCCATTCCGAAAAAGAAACCATTCACAATATTCGAGGTTCCCTGAGCGATGCATTCCCGGTTTCCATTTCCTTTTGTTCCGGTCATTTCATCTACCAGGTTTAAGGTAAGAAGACCTTCTGTAAGACCAACCGCCGCAAAGATCATCGAGTAGGGAAGTATGATTTTAAAGGCTTCATACGTCAATGGAATATTGGGAATATGAAAAGGGGGAAAACCACCTTCAATGGAGGCAATATCCTGAACCGTTTTGGTATTGATTCCAAATCCTACTACCAAGGCAAAAACCACCAGAATCGCCACTAATGACGCCGGTATTTTTTTTGTAATTTTCGGAAATAATACCACGATTGCAACTGTTAATGCGACCAGGCCTGCCATAATCATTAATGGTTCACCTTGAAGCCAGGTGAGTTGACCATTGCTCATCATTTTAAACTGATCCAGTTGCGACATGAAAATAATAATGGCCAGTCCATTTACAAATCCATACATCACAGGTTGAGGAACGAGTCTTATAAATTTACTGAATTTAAACAGCCCAATCAAGATCTGGATAATTCCCGCAAGAGCTACCGCTGCGAACACATATTCGATTCCGTGGGAGCGCATCAAAGCGATTAAAACGATTACGGTTGCTCCTGCTCCGCCCGAAACCATTCCGGGTCTGCCGCCAAAAACAGCGGTAATGAGTCCGGCTATAAAAGCCGCGTACAAACCCACCAGCGGCGGGAAACCTGCTAATATGGCAAAGGATAATGATTCCGGAATCATGGTCATTGCGACCGTTAATCCGGCTAATATTTCGTTTCTGTAATTTACTTTTTGAGTGAAGTCAAATAAATTGAGGACAATCTTCATACTGTTTAAATTTAGAGATAAGCTGCCTCGGTGGATTTCTATATCAATTTCAGCGCAGGATGCAAAAATAATACAATAGGAGGAAGTATTGCAACTGGATTACGTTTTTCATTTTTTTGACAAAAAAAGCAGAATGCTGATTGATATCAACATTCTGTTATACTTAGATTAAAAATGGTGTTATTTCTTTTCCATCATTTTTTCATCTTTCTTAATCATGGCGCACTCATTACGGATAAATGGAGGTAAAGCTTCTCGTCATAACTCCGTTTTTTGTCAAAAAAGCAGACCGCTTTTATTAGGGTTTAATGATGATGAAGCCTATCTGTTTTTCATTTTATTGAAGTAGATGTTTTTACCTAAATCGCATTTATTTTTTTGAAACGTTCTCACTTTCAATCTTTTATTATACTTTTGTTGTACATAATGGTAAAGGTTTTTAAGTTAAATAATTAATCAAAAATTTTATATTATGTTCCATAAATTAAGTCATTATTTAATGCTTTTATTAGCTGTTTTTACATGGAGTTGCAACCAGGCGCAGAATGAAAGTAAGAATAATAAAAAGCAAAACAGCACAGTGGTGTCTGATCAATATCCCATGAAGCTTTCTGATGTCGAATGGAAAAAGAGGCTTACACCTGAACAGTATCGAATTCTTCGTCAGAAAGGAACCGAAGTAGCTTTCACAGGGAAATATGATCATTTTTATAAAAAAGGAACCTATTATTCTGCAGCCTCGTTGCAGCCTGTTTTCAGTTCGGCAACTAAATTTGATTCCGGTACAGGATGGCCAAGTTTCTATGAACCGATTTCTCCGGATGCGGTGAAATTAATTGTAGACAACAGCGATGGTGTGGGAAGGGTAGAAGTGGTAGACAGCAAAAGCGGTTCTCATTTGGGGCACGTTTTTGATGACGGACCAAAACCTACAGGAAAAAGATATTGTATGAATTCTGCCGCCCTTATTTTTGTTCCCGAAGGGGGTGCGCCTCCGACCGCTTCACATTAGTTTTAATTTTTTTGAAATGGAAAGAATCAGAAAAAAGCACCCGCTCGCTATCAGATGGTTTCACTGGGTGAATTTCCCTGTGCTTGCGGTAATGATATGGAGTGGACTGCAAATTTATTGGGCCAATGATGTTTACAAAATACAGATTGCCGGTAAAGATCTCATTCACTTTTTTCCTGATTCTTTCTACGATGCCCTCAATCTTCCTTATCACCTCAGCGAAGGAATGGCGTGGCATTTTGTCTTTATGTGGTTCTTTTTTGTGAATGGATTTTTATATGTCGTTTACACTGTTTTTTCCGGTGAATGGCGGTTTTTGACCCCCAATAAAAATTCTCTTAAAGAAGCCTGGCAGGTGGTATTGCATGACCTTCATCTGCGCAAAACAATTCCTCCGCAAGATAAATACAACAGCGCACAGAAAATTGCTTACACCGCCATCGTTATGATGGGATTGGGGTCTTTACTTACGGGTTTAGCGATTTATAAACCGATACAGTTCAGTTGGCTCTGCACTGTTTTCGGCGGCTATGAGACCTGTCGGATTATTCATTTTATTTTGATGATTGGCTATTGTATATTCTTTCTGATTCATGTGTTACAAGTCATATTCGCGGGTTGGCAAAATTTCAGCAGTATGGTTACAGGTTTTGAAGTTTTAAAAAATAAAAAGAAATAAGATGGAAAAAAAGAAAACAAAACAGGAACAGAATATATCATCAGCAAAGATTAGAAATCGAACCATTACTGCCTTCGTGATTTTTATTCTGCTTTTTGCCGGAGCCATATTTACTTTCGTAACCATTAAAAATCAACCTGGCGAAACGCAAAAAACCGGAGTGCAAGATCCTTTGAGAAAAGTACTCAACGGCAATGAGCGCGTTTTTACTAAAATATTTTCCGCCAATCATCTCGCGAAAACATACCCGAAATCCGCCGCAGTAAAAAAGGTGAGGGTTAACGGCGATGTGGGAATGGGAAAAGACTTTGACGCAAAAGACTGGAAATTAAAACTGGTAAAAGCGGCCGGCGATACTTTGCTTATTTCACTGGAGGACATCCGGAAACTTCCCAAAACAGAAATTATTTTCGATTTTAAATGTATTGAGGGCTGGAGCCAGATAACGGATTGGAGCGGAGTAAAATTCAGTGATTTTGTAAAAGCATATCATTTGGATCAGCAGTCGCAGAAAAAATACATCGGTTTGGTCACCCCGGATGGCGGCTATTATGTGGGAATTGATATGCCGAGCGCAATGCATCCTCAGACCCTGCTTTGTTATGAAATGAACGGCAAACCTTTGCCCATGGATCAGGGTTATCCTTTAAGATTAATCATTCCTACAAAATATGGCATCAAAAGTTTAAAACGGATCGGCACGCTTTCTTTCAGTGATGAACGGCCGAAAGATTATTGGTTCGAAAGGGGATACGACTACTATTCCGGTCTGTAGCCCATTTTTATTTCTTATTTAAAACATGGGCATCTTTAGTCATCGCCGGTAAAATCAAAAACCAACTTCATTAAAAGTTGGTCTTTGTTATGCCATCTGAGAGCCTGTCCGCTTTTGTGCCTTTTAAAACAAATTTAAACAGGCTCTGAGAAGTGTCAATTTATTAAATGTTTCAGAAATTAATAAATGTCCTGAAACCGTGATGGTTTCTATTATTTAAATCTTATTTTACAATAATCTTCCCTTTCATCACCAGATGAACGGTGCAGTAATAATCGGAAGTCTTTTCGGGAGTGAACGTCCAGGACTGGCCGGTCTGTAACATCGGAGAAGTCCATGCCTTATGTGTTTCTGTCGCATTGTGCGCCACTACATCTTTGTTGATGAATGTTACCTGATCTCCTTTTTTAACGGTAATTGTTGCCGGATTAAATTTCATGTTTTCTATGGTGACCACTTGAGCGGATGCATTTGCATGAGTACCGCCCGCTGTATTTGTGTTAGCGTTCGCCGTTGCAGAATCCACTTTTGGAGTCGGTGCTGGCGTTGAGGTCTGGCTTACGCTTTTTTCGGTACTCATGGAATTGTCATTTACCGCAGGTATCGTATCTTTGGATCCCGGGTTGCAACTGATTATATTTAGTAAACAAACGATTGCAACGAAAGAAGATCCTGTTCTGAAAATGTTCTTTTGCGAAATCATTTTTCTGTTATTTAAATTCTTTCTGAATCATTTTTGCATGCTCAAGGTGCGTTTTAAAAATAGGCACTGCTTTTTCAAGCAAAGCTTTCAGTTCTGCGTTTTTAGACTGGGGTATCAGGATGGTTTCTACCGCTTTAATCGTGGATTCATGATAGGCAACCTCGTTGTCTACATATGCTTTATCAAAAGCTCTCCCTTTTTTTGCATGTAAGATTGCTTTTTCTTTTGTTGCCGCTTCTAATAAAGATTTTGTAACGGCATTCGTTTTTGGAGTCACTTTTAATTTCGTAACCAGATCTACGGCCATTTTAATCACAGCGTTATGGTCTCTTTTCATCGTAGCAGCAAAGTTTTTAATGTCTTTATGATGAGACTTTTTCAGTGCTATTTCAGCATATCCTATGTCAATTTGATTTGCCGTTACCGCAACAGAGGCAATTTCCGGATCGGTAAGCTGCGGCGTTTTTTGTTCCTGTGCAGAAACTTTGGTGGAAAATAACAATGCCGACAAAAGCATTGTTCCGGATAAAGCCAGGCTTTTTAAAGTTTTCATTTTTTCATGATTTAAGTTAATATATGATTCGATATTAAATTCAAATGATCCTTCCGGTTGCATTTAAAAATAATTTCTTATTTATTTTAAACTTGGATTATTTTTTCAAGAAAACGTATACGAAGTTACAATGTTTTGCATATCAAACCAAGTTAATTTTGAAAAAATATACAATTGGTAATAGTGAAAATATAAAAGGTGAATTTGTAAATTGTTGATTTTCAATAAAGAATTAAGTAATGAGCCGTCTGGTATAGTCCGATTTGGAGCAATCGGAAAATACCCCGACAGGTAAAATGGCCTTTTACTTAGAGAAAAAAGAATTGCTGTTAAACCGTACAAATAGCAAATATTTACAGGTTTCGTTAGGTCTTAGTTTATGAGATTATCTTGTCGATCGCTTTGGCCAGTTTGTAGTCTTTTTCGGTAATGACATCGCCTGCGTCGTGCGTGCATAAACTGATGTTCACTTTATTGTATTCGTTGGACCAGTCAGGGTGGTGCTGCATACTCTCTGCAATCAAGGCCACTCTGGTCATAAAAGCAAAGGCTTCGGAAAAATCTTTAAACTTAAAAGTCTGCTGCAGTTTTCCATCGGTTTCTTTCCACATGATTTTATGTTTTATTGATTATTATACCTTTTGCTGAATGCAAAAATGCCTCCATTTTGCAGTAATGCTGATCTTTATCATTGACACACAGCAAACTTTTATAACGGATTGAATTCCCGTACGGGCAAAAGCCGACGGACTTTATGCATCGGATTAAAAATTAAATTCTTCAGCAGATATCATAAAATATTACCAAAAAAGCTTTAATTTTGAGTATTAATAATAAGAGAAAATTAAAAAATTGAGAAAAAGATCTTAAAATAGTTGGATTTAAAAAGAGCTTCTCAATCCTGCTGTTTTTTAAAAAAAGGGAGAAGACAAAAATTCACCATGAGCACTCAAGTCTATTATTACCTGTTTCTGATTTTGTTTCTTGTCGTTTTTATAATCAGCATTATAGCAATTCTGAAAAACCCATTCTATTCAAACCCGGCAAAATTACTGTGGATTGCTGTTTGTCTTTTCATGCCGTTTTTGGGATCGCTTATATATTACTTTTATAGAAAAGGCTGATTAAGCTACTTTCCTGTTTTTAAAAATTATACAATAAGGAATTTGTTACGGGGAGTTCTGATCTGATCCGTGGCTAAAACTCTGTGCTACGATACCAAAGACTGGTAATCCGCTGGCGTTGCTATTGATGATCTGTACTGACAACCGTAACCGCCAGTACTTGAAAAGGGGAGTGCGGGTTTATAGATAAATGAGGGGATTCCTGGTAATGAAGATGAGGTTGTAGTCAAAACAGGATTTATACCACTTATGTTGATGCGGAGCGCGAAACTTTCAGCTACCACAAAACTCCGTGCGAAGAACGAAACCACGCCTATTGAAAATGTGCTGTCAGCTGCTGGCAATTTCATAGATCTACTTTTCTAAAAATGCAGTCAACGGCTTTATAAATCTGTCAAAAGATTCTATGTGGGGAAGATGTCCTATATTGTCCAATTCTACCAATGTCGAGTTTGGTATCGCTTGTTGTGTTTTCTTTCCTAATTCGTTGTAAAGTCCCATTTTCGATTGTAAATCTTTTGAGGCTCTTTCTCTACCTATCGCTGTCCTGTCACGTGTTCCGATGATAAGCAGTGTCGGACATTTAATGTTTTTGAATTCATATACCACAGGCTGTGTAAAAATCATATCGGTGGTCAGTGCTGCGTTCCATGCTATAACAGGATAGTCTTTGTGCAATGTCCAACCCGCCAAAAGGTTAAGCCAAGGGTCATATTGAGATTTCCAGGTGTTATCATAATAATATTTCAGCTGGTAGTTGCGATAGCTTTCCACGGTGTTTTTCAATTCGCTTTGGTAGTTGGCGTCAATGGTTTGATAGCTTGTCAGCACTTTGTAGTCCTCCAAACCGATTGGGTTTTCGAGAATGAGTTTATCTGTCATTTCAGGATAGGACAATGCAAATCTTGTAGCAAGCATTCCGCCCATAGAATGACCTAATAGCATAATTTTATTGATTTTGAGACGGTCCAGAATAGATTTGGTATTAAAAGCCAGCTGCTGAAAACTGTATTGGTAGTTTGCGGGTTTGGTGGATTTACCGAAGCCAATTTGGTCGGGTGCGATGACACGATAGCCTTTTTTATTCAACTCTTTTATCGTCTGTTCCCAATTAGCCGCATTGAAATTTTTGCCGTGCAGGAGCACGATGACTTTTCCATTAGGATTAATTGGCAATACATCTAAATAAGCCATTTTCAGATCTTGTCCCTGAGATTTCAACGGATGGAATTTGACCTCAAAAGGATAGGTTACAGTAGAAAGATCTTTATCCAAGGCCATTAATTTGTCCTGAGAGAAACAGGAGGAAAACTTTGCGATAACCAAAAGAATTAAAATGATTTTTTTCATTTTTCAATAATATTTTTTGTCAGTTTGTCTTTATAAAATATGAACTGTCGTGTGTCTTTGCTCGCAGCTAACGGTTGAGTATTTCTGCAGGCGGGCTAAAAATACGAAAACTTTCTATCTGCAGGAAATTTAATTAAGGGCTAAAATCTTCCGATGTAAACTTCAACGCCGCTTGTATAAATATCTTATTCAAAAAAAGCAGTCCTTCTGAAAAACTGCTTTGATGATCGAATTTCTAAAAACGATAACTCCATAGACTGCCAAATGCTGTTGAAAAGCCACCGGAGCTGAGCCTGTCCAGAGCACAGCAAAGGATTCAACGCGCTTTCATTTCTTGTCTTGCGGACAAAACGAAAGCTTAGTTATTAGCGGCTGGCATTTTCTCTAAACCATTTATCGGTTTGATATTTTTCAGGCACTTCATTTTTCCATGGATCTATTCCAAGTTTTTCTATTTCATCAAACCATAGGTCTCTTTTGGATTTCGGTAACCTTTCTCCGCAAAATGGGCAAAACTCAATTAAAATTGATGAACTTCCACCGTCGAAAATTTTCAAACCATACTCGTCAAACTTTTCAGTATAACTTATTGGCTTGTCAGTATCGTCAAAGTCAGTTGATGAATTAAGTTTTAGTTTTTCGCACATTGTTTAATCTTTTTTAAGAGTTTGACGGATGCTTGCCGCTAACGTTTAGGTATTTCTGCACGCGGGCTAAAAATACGAAAACTTTCTATCTGCTAAAATTTTAATTAATCGCTAAAATCTTCAAATGAAAACTTGATACCTCTGATCCAAATCCAATATTTCAGATTGATCATGCGCTCTTGATTTCCTTCAGTCAAAAACAAAAGAGAACGCCCCGATTTGGTGAGACCATGAAACCACAAATCAAACTATTTCCGGTAAGATCCTTTTTCCTCGAAAAGGGCTTTTTCGGTGCCCGCAGATTTTGTCGCAGGTGATGAGTGAGATTATTGGGGTTCAAAGCGGGATGAAGATGATAATGGCAATAGACTAAAGGGCATGTCCGTCCCTGATATAGGTTGACATAAATAAGTCAACAAATATGAAAGCAAACATTAAGAAACTTCAGAAGCATCGGGTTTTCAGTGAGGAATTTAAGAGGGAGATTGTCTCTCTATTTGAGAGTGGAAAATTCAGTGTATTACAGCTTGAAAAACTTTATGGAGTTTCGGACTCTGCTATTTACCAATGGATCTATAAATTTTCTACCTTTAACGAGAAAGGAATTAGAGTTGTAGAAATGAAAGAAAGCAGTGTACATAAGCTAAAAGAACTCGAGCAGAAGATTAAAGAACTTGAGCAAGCCGTTGGTCAGAAGCAGATTATGATCGATTATCTGGAAAAAATGATTGATATAGCCAAGGAAGATCTGGACATTGACATAAAAAAAAATTACGGCAACCAACGCTCTGCTGGTTCAGGCAACATTCCGAAGAAAAAGAATTCTCCCTGAATGCTTTATATCGGGCAGTAGGGATCAGCAGGCAGGCGGTGCAACAATATGAGTATCGACAGAACATTTTTGATGAAAAAGTACGTGCTCTAATGTTGGAAGCCCACGAACTACGGAATGAGCACCCAGGATGCGGAGTAGAGAAAATGTATTATGCCTTAAAGCCGGAATTCATGGGCAGAGACCGCTTCATAGAACTTTTTATGGAATTGGGCTTCAGGCTGGAGCACAAGAGGAATTACCGCAAAACGACCCATTCCGTCGCCTCCGAATATCCCAATCTTATCAAAGGTATGGAGGTAAATGCACCTAACACCATCTGGCAGTCGGATATTACGTATATTTACGTTAACGATAGGTTTTATTACGCAGTTTTCATCATTGATGTATACACGAAAAAGATTACAGGATACAAAATATCCAATAATATGAGGGCAACCGCGAATGTAGAAGCCTTGAAAATGGCAGTAAGAGACCATTGTTTTCCTAAAATCCATCACTCGGACAGAGGAGGGCAATACATTTATAAAGAATATGTCAAGTTGCTGAAAGAAGGGTCTACTCAAATAAGCATGGCCTTGTCTGCACAGGATAATGCATATGCAGAGCGGATAAACAAGACCATAAAAGAAGAATATCTGGATCGATGGAAACCCATGAACTTTGAACAGTTGAAGAAATTTACGAAGCGAGCGGTTGATCAATATAATAACCGCCGACCACACAATAACCTTGGCCGGTTATCGCCTGTAGAATTTGAAAGAAGATGGCAGGAAAAGGGATTTTCATCCCAACCCATTATCACCATCTATGATAATAATGAGCCGTAAAAAAAAGAGGTTACCCAATGTGGAAAGCTATTAAAATATGGATAAATTTAGAAATGATTGCACTTAAAATTTACCCACATTTTAACAGCCACATTCAACAACGACCATGAAAATAATTATATAAAAACAAGTCAACACTATTCAGGGATTGGCAGCAGTAAGGTCTTCATCTGTTGATGCGTCCTGCAAAATGTCTGTTTTGGGTGTGAACTTAATATTTTCGCTCTGGCCTGTTTCCATTTTAAAAATTTTATAGAGAATACCCGGCAAGGAAAGTAGCACTGGTCCAAAAACCAAACCCATCATTCCAAAAAGGTTAAGACCTAATAAAACCCCGAAGACGGTAATCAAAGGATGGATATCTGCCATTTTTTTAAGAACGGTAAATCTTAAAATATTATCAATTGAACCCACAAATATCAGACAGTACAGTCCCAGTAGCAAGCCGCTGTTGATATCGCCGGTTGCCAACTGATATATACAGATGGGAATCCAGATAAACATGGTGCCGATTACCGGTAATACGGATGCAGCTCCGGTAAGTAATCCCCAAAAAATAGCGTTGTTTACATCAAAAATAAAATAACCAATAATCGCAACCACTGCCTGCGCAAAAGCGATAATAGGAATACCATACGCGTTGGACGTGATGAGTCCGGCATTTTCATTTATAAAATAATTTTTACTCCGCTCCGATAAGGGCAGCATTTCCTTAAAATCAGCTTCCATGCTTCTGGTGTTTAACAGCATGTAGTACAGTATGAAAAGAGCTACGAAAATATTAGCGAAAATTTGACCAACTGCATTGAGGGTGGAAGGAATGACAGAGATCGCTTTATTAATGAGCTGTACAATCTGCTCATGGGTCACTTTAAAATCAAAGCGTTGCAGAAATTCATTATTTTCCAGGAAGATTTGTATCGACTGAAATTTTTCTATAATGGTATTCCGATCATTGATCAGCTCATTTATTTTGGGCACCAAAAAATCAATTAAGATCCACAGGGGTATGCCAAAGCTGATGATGAGCAAGGTGAAAATAAAAGTAACCGCTAAATCACTGTTCCACTTTTTCTGACCGACCAGTTTACGGTATAATTTCCGTGTTAGAAAATATAAGGTAATAGCGCCCAAAAGACCCGACACAAAATATTGCAAAACAAAAACATCAACCGCTAATATTACAATCGCCAGCACGATAAGTGTTTGCTGAATAGTTTTTTTTCGAAAGACATTTTTCACCACTTTTTATTTATTAATCAAATATACATAAATGAAGTTGCAAATCTTACACAATGGGATCAGAGATGAAATCATGAACTTAGTTTTTTTTCAGTGTAAATATTTTAGAAATTTCTAAGACAATAAATGGTATTATACCGAGTGATAAAGCGACCATCCAACCTTTCGCATCTGGGATATGGAGCTTGAACGCGGTACGTAAAACAGGAATAAATAACAGCATCAACTGCAGGAATATTCCTAAAAGAAGGGTGCTGTTTAAAAATTTGTTGCCCAGAATATTAAATTGATAAAAAGGTTTTTTACTGTTTCGCAAACCGAACGAGTAGAAGAGTTGGGCAAATACCAAAACCAGGAATGTTAAAGTTCGTGCATTTTTAAGTACTTCTTCCGGAATATCTTTATCAAAAGGGGAGGATCCCATTTCATAAAACCCATACCAGAACGCGAAAATGGTTATCGCTCCAATCAAAATACCTCCTGAAAATACCTGAATTCCGCCACCATTAGAAAAGAAATTATCACTGAATTTTCTGGGTTTATCCTTCATTACTTCAGAATCACTCTCATCCATTCCAAGAGCGATTGCAGGAAGTGAATCCGTTAATAAATTAATCCATAAAAGCTGTGTAGCAATTAATGGTGAAGGCCATCCTAAAGAGAGTGGGATAAACATGGCGAGGACTTCGCCCAGATTGCAGGTCAACAGAAACAGGACCGATTTTTTAATATTATTAAAGATGTTTCTTCCCTGTTCAATGGCAACCACGATAGTAGAAAAATTATCGTCGGTGAGAATCATGTCTGCCGCGTTTTTTGCGACATCGGTTCCCGTAATACCCATAGCGACGCCGATGTCTGCAACCTGAAGCGAGGGACCGTCATTAACACCATCACCCGTCATGGAAACGACATTTCCGTTGGCCTGAAACGCCTGAACGATTTTCACTTTATGCTGCGGTGAAACCCTTGCAAAGACCCGGTAGTTTCCGACTTTCTGCTGCAGTTCCTCATCACTTAATTCATCCAGTTCCGGACCTGTCAACACCTGATCCATATTATCGGCAACTTCGAGATTTTTCGCAATGGCTAAAGCCGTGTTTTTGTGATCTCCTGTAATCATAACAGTTTTTATACCGGCCTGTTTTGCCAATGTAATTGCCGGTTTTACTTCTTCGCGCGCCGGATCGATCATTCCGACCAAACCGATTAAAACCAAATCTTTTTCCATTTGATCAGGAGGAGTGCTCATATCAGCAGATTTATAAGCGAGAGCGAGTGTTCGTAATGCATTGTCCGACATTTTTCTGGCCGCATGCCGAAAGTTTTTAATATCCTCCGGGGTGATGTTTCTTATTTCATCTTTATCATAAACCTTCGTTACCAGCTTTAATAAATTGTCTAAAGCGCCTTTCGTATAAACCGTAACCTCATTTCCTGATTTGATCAAAACCGACATCATTTTTCGGTTGCTTTCAAAAGGGTTCTCAGCAATCCGCTCATTTTTTTGTATTAATCCTGTTCTGTCAAGACCGATCTGATCGCCCAGAATGAGCAGGGCAATTTCTGTTGGGTCACCTGTGGCCGCATCATTTTCCAGGGTTGCGTCTGAACATAGAATCATCCCTTCAGATAATTTGCGGTAGGAGTCAGAAACAGTATTTTTTTTAAGTAAATCCAACAGGACTAAACCGTCTGCGGTATAGAGTTCGGTTACGGTCATTTTATTGAGCGTAAATGTCCCTGTTTTATCCGAGCAGATGATGTTCACGGAACCTAAAGTTTCCACCGCCGGCAGTTTACGGATAATCGCATTTTTTTTAGACATGGCGGTAACACCAATGGAAAGTACCACCGCTACAATTGCGGCCAAACCTTCGGGAATAGAAGCAACTGCCAAAGAAACGGATATCAGGAACATTTCGGCCGGATCCCTTCCCTGAAACCAGGAAATCCCAAAGATGACGATACAGATTCCCACCGCAATTTTTCCCAGGGTTTTCCCAAGATCGCTTAATTTTTTTTCCAACGGAGTCTTCATCTGAAAATCGTTATCAAGAAGGTCAGCAATTTTCCCGACTTCGGTATTCATTCCGGTCTCTACTACGATTCCACTGCCACGACCGGCCGTAACAACCGTTGACATAAAAGCCATATTCTCCCGGTCAGCGATTGGTAAATTGAGATCTGTTAAAGTGGCGGCCGCATTTTTAAGTACAGGAACCGCTTCGCCGGTGAGTGACGATTCTTCAATCTGTAAATTCACCGTTTCCAGCAAACGCAAATCTGCCGGGATTATCCGACCGGCATCTAAAATAATAAGATCACCGGGAACAAGTTCTGCACCGTCGATTTCTTTCGTTTGTCCGTTTCTTTTTACTAAGGCTTTGGGAGACGACATTTTCAACAACGCCTCAATAGCTTTGCCTGCTTTTACTTCCTGATAGGTTCCAATGGCGGCATTGAGGAGAATAACCAAAATGATAATGCTGGCATCAATATATTCCCCCATGAAAACTGTGATGATCACCGCCGCAAAAAGAATATAGATCAGCCAGTCTTTTAATTGCGAAAGGAAAATTTTATAGACTGGTTTTTTCGTCTTTGCTTTTAATGCATTTGGCCCGAAACGTTCTTTCCTTTTCAGAGCTTCCACTTCCGACAGGCCATTGTCTGAATCCAGGGAAAGTTTATTTAAAGTTTCCGGGACGGACTGGGTAAACCACTGTTGTATTTCTTTAGACATGCGGAGAAATATATTTAGAAAATAGCTAGATGCAAATTACTGATTTTAAGGGACATCGCAACGGGAAATTTCAAAAAATAAATTTGATCAGACACGAAGCTAAATACCTTACCGCAGAAAAAAAACGCTGATAATAATGAATTTAATGGAACGGAAAAAGTAGTGAGGCACATTATAATACTGCAAAGCGGGGCTTCGGAGTGTGTGATTTTGTAAGATTATTGGGGCACAGGACCGGAGATTTTCAGCAGCGGCAAATTGTCTTCTTTAGCCAAGAAAAACCGAAGAAAACTACTCATAAAGGCTACCAATGGACAAAAAAAAAGCTTGTTATTAACTAATCTTCGGAAGATCTAAAATGGTTAAACTTGCGATTCCTCCGCACTATTGCCAATACGATGTTAGCGGACGTTTTTTTTTATTTTAATTTCCTGAGAGATATTTTATAATTGTCAGCCATTTATTTTCTTTCTAATGTAAATAGTTATGATTGTAAAAATGAATAGTGTTGATAATGTCAAGTAAAAATAGTTCGTCGTTTTGCTCGGAATATTGTGCCCGCCTCCAACTGCTAAAATCCCCATGAATAAGGTCCCGATTAAAAGTAGAATCAATACTGTCAGGATTATATTTATTAATAATTTCATGTAATATTTTGGGTCAAACTTGATTTCTGCTTTCCGAAGACAGTTATTATTTTGGTTAGTTTTAAATGACCGCTAACGGTTTGCGGCTTGGCGTAGTGGCTGATTTAAACCACAAATGTTGATACGAAGCACACAGTTCAAATATAGCACAAATGTTCATACGAAGAACGTCACCCGCCATTACGCCAAACCGCTGTTAGCAGTTCGGGCTTTATTGAGTAGAATAACTTTCAACTTTTGTTTTCTAATTTTGTAGTGTCAATACCTTTTATGAGTAACCATAAACAAAGACCTAATTCGCCTATAAAAATTGGAATTGCAAGGTAAATGAATAGTGGATTAGAAAATCCTTTTGAGAGAAACATTGTAAAACTATTTATCAAGTAACAGAGTCCCGCTAATGCATAAGCTACTCCAACAATTTTAGGTATTGCATTAGTTTTGAAAATTATATATCCAATTAACATACAATAAAATCCAAAGAATACTAAACCAATACCATAACCTTGTGCTTGAATATTTAAGGACAAAAGTGAAAGTGTTGCTAATTGGTTAGGTTGAAAAGTATTTAAGTAAGTGTCATTGCTTAATAGTAACAATGGTGTAATTTGATTTAATAGATTGACTGCAATAATTGCCGTTTGAATAATAACTAATGCTAAAGCAATTTGCAGAATAATTTTATTTGACTTTTTGAAAAAGTGATATATTATCAATATTGTGGGTATGCCAGCTACAAAATTGACAAGGTCAGCCACAAAACCCAAACGAAAAAGCATTTCATTAGTTTGAATGTTGTGGGCAGTTGCTAAAGCATCGTTTGAGACTCTTAATGATTGTCTAACAAAAACTTCTGAAAATAATCCTGTAGCTATTACAATTAAATAACAAAAGCCTGCAATTCGTGCTAAATTTTTATCTGAAATCATTTCATTGTCGGTTTGATATAATTGTTGTTTATCATTCTTGAATTTGCAGGGTGTTTTTAGCCTGCTAACGGTTTGGGCTTTGCGATGGTGGGCATTTCGAAGCCGAAGCTTTCAACTAGAATACAAATTTCTACCGAAGTACAAAAACGTGAATTGAAAACTTTCTGCCCACTATTGCAAAACCAATGTTGGCAGATGGTGTTTTACTTTAAACTATCTTTAGGAATTGGAAACAAATCCCAATTCGTATAATTGGGATATTTTATTTTCATTATTTCATAATAAATGAAATAATGTCTATTTTTCGACATTGATTAGGGGTGGGATCATTCCTTTTTTTTCATCTAATATTTCTGGATGGTTCAATTTCATAATTTTCATACAAATTGAATCTGCTTTATCTAAATACATTTTTTTTGTTTGTATAACAACCATAGAATCTAAATTATCTTTACCGCTGAAATAATATGCATAATTAACTCCTGAACAAAAACTCATAATAACAACTACTGTTCCTTTTTTTTTTCCATCTTGTACAACTAAATCACAAAAGGTTTTGTTATTACTTAATAATTCTTTTTCGCTCAAAAATTTGTGATATTTTCCATTTTTTATATTTTGATTTTTTTTCTCCCTAAGGATTTGTATGGTAGTTAATCTTTCATTGTATTTTACGAAATTTATTGATTTATTAACCATCATTTGGTAATCAGGGTTTTGTGTACAAGAAACACAAAATATTATAAGTATTAAATATTTCATCTCATTTATTTATAAATTGTTGAATATATTTTCCTGCTGTATTTTTAGTAATTACCATTTTATAAACTTCATTTTCAAATAATACACCTGTTTCTGTTCCGTTGATTGGGTTTGTCCCCGTAAGATAATTTCCGTAATGTACAAATTCATGCAAAATTGTGACAGCTAACAAAAAGTTTGTTGCATCAGCTGTCGTATGTAATGTAGCTTGTTGTAATCCTAATGCGAAATCTTCGCGAATATATAAAACGTTTGGAGTTGCAGACGAGAATAAGCCATAACAATCTACTGGATTAGCAGGATCAGTAGCATCTTTTAATCCTGGAATTAGTTCAATTTGTGGTCCTTGTCCAAAAGTAAGTTTATCTAGTATTTGCGCGTAGGTCATTCCAGATATCTCAATCAGTTTATTCAAAATAATTGGATTATTTTGAACATAAGACTTGAGACCTTTTACCATCTGAGTGAACTTTGGATATTTTATTTGGTCTAAGCTTCTCATTTTAAAGTCTGGAGAACTTAAAGTAACATAATCTAAAATATTGGCAGGGTTTTCTAAAATAACCTTTTGTATAAAGTCATTAGGAATATCTGTAATAAACCAATTTTCAAACTGCGCCCAAGTTGTATTAGGTTTTTGTACAAAGAAATCAATACCCCATTTAGAAAAATTTAAATCTTGATTATACTCATAGTTTTGAATTAAATAATTTTTTATTTCCTGATTTAAAGAACTAAATTTTGTTCTGTAATTGGCATCTAAACCAAAATAAAGCGCACCTATTCCTCCTCCAGAGCCATTTCCATCATTTATTCCAATACCTCCACCATCACTTGGATATTCAAAACCATCTATATCACAGTGTAACATTGCTGTTTCAAACACAGTCCAACAATTTGCACAGCAATTAACATTTCCACCACAATCTGCAAGTGTTTTGTGACCAGCTTGGCAAGTGCCACCAGAAGTTAAAATTTGATAGTAGCAATATGTTTTGCTATATATCGTTTTCTTAGATATTTTTTCAGAATCAAATAATTCTTCTATATCGCCATGAAAGTGATTAGGTTGATAAACTTCATTTGGTGTATATTTTAAAACCCTGTAAATCCACTCACCCGTTTTTTTCTTCAGGAAAATAAGGTTATAGAAAACATTATTTTCTTCATTTTTTTTTGAAGCAATAAAAAAAGAATAAGTTGTGGGTTGATTATTTTGATTCATAGTAAACATAATTTCATCCATGTTTATAATGAAATTATCTATTATAAAAGAATCCAGAACTAATAAATTGTTTTTCTTAGAATCATTCGTCAATTTAGAAGAAAAATCCATATTAGTTTCTGCAACAAAATCAGAATAATTAGTATGATTTCTTAAGTACAGTAATTCTGAATGGTTGTGAGAGTTTTCATTTTGATTATCCAAAAGTTCACTTCTGCAACCAAAAAGAAAGAATAAACCAAATAATAGAATTGCATTTAAAAGTAGTTTTCTTTTCATATTGTTTTGTCGGCAGATTTTAAGCGGATTAGTTTGGATACACTGTCTGCCAACGGTTGGGTATTTCTGTTGGCGGGGATTTTTATAACTAATCTTTGTAAATATAACAAAAAGAACAATTAGCAAAAATCTTTATGATGTAAACTTCAACCCCGCTAATAGAAATACTTTGTTGTCTGCAGTGTTTTTCAGATTCACTTTTTTTATAGTTCATGAATAAAAAATCGCATTTGTGGTTTTTAATATTTTTCGAGTAATTTTATAATATCTTCCAATCCTCCGTATTTTTTTTCTACTATTTTACCATTGCTGTCCACTAAAATTTGAAGTGGATAACCTTTTGAATTAAGTTTTTTGGGAAATTCCTTGTTGACATCAAAATAATTTTTCCAAGTTACTTTATTTTCGGTTAAAATTTTATTTGCCAAGTCCTTTTTTTGTTTTTCGTTTTCATCTGCTACAGAAATAAAATTTATTCCTTTCTCTTTATATTTATTATAAAGTTCTACAAGTTTAGGAAGGTCTTCTATACAAGGTTTGCAACTTGTTGCCCAATAATCAATTAAAGTTAACTGGTAATTTTGAAAATCGACTTTTGAAATTTGGTTTGCATTATCAAATTTTAAAGTCGGAAGATTACCACCAATTTCCGTTGAATTTTCAATTTTCATATCTTTTAAGAACTCTTTGTAAGCCTTCGTATCTTTTATTTTTTTAGAAAAAAGTTTTAGATTTTCTAAATAAATATTATTAAAACCAAATCTACTATAATCGTTTACAATTACCCAAAATGCACCGAAAGAACTTGGATCTTTTTTTATCAAATTTCTTATTGTTTTTTGTTTTTCAACTATGAATTTTGGGTCATTATTTTGAAATGTAAGAAGTTTGTCGGTAATATTTTTTGTTAAATTTTCTATATTTTGAAAATCTTTGTTTGCGGATGATTTAGATTCCAAATCAAATTCTAAAAACTTGTCTTTAATGTAAATAACATATTTTAAATTTTCTATAATAAACGGTTTTGAAACATAACCTCCATTTATTTTAGGGTCATAATATGAAATGTTTACTAAAATAGGATATTTTGTAACTCCCGATACTATCGTTTTCCCATTATTTACTTTTGTGGTTGCGGAACTAAATTGATTGTTATATTTCACATCATCATTTGTGTGAATTACCATTTCTGAATATTTTGAATATTCGACAGGCGAAATAAACAGGGAATCTTTTTCAAATAGTTTCGCTGAAATGTTCATTTCAAATTTGTTTTGACAAAAAAACGAATTGAACAATAAACATAAAAATATGGTTACAACTGATTTCATTATGCTGTTTTAAGTTAGGCGATTTGATTACGAAAATTATTTCTCTGTTTTAACATCAATATTTATTGAAGGAACCAGACTTGCAGGAAGTTTTCTCCATTTCTCTACAAAATTTCGGAAATATGAACTTCCAAAAAATCCTGCGCTTATCCAAAAACTCCCTTTGAAATTTCTATCAAGTGGTTGAAAACTAACGAAAATCTTATCTTTAAACCAAATGTTTTTGTCAGAAACATCTAAAGTGAAAACATTGTCTTTAATATTATCACTGCTTACAGAAAAGAAAATGTCTTCCGAATTTAAAATTTTGTCTGGTTTCCCATCCAATTCAGAATAAATGATAAATCGTGCAGGTATTGGATTGCTTACTTCAAATTTTGCAAAATTAATATTGATTTTATTTATTTTAGATTTGGTTTTTGCCTGAATAGGAACTGCAATCTCGGCTTGTGGTTTTTCCAATTCTTCTAGTGTATATTTTTTAATGGCAATTGAAGAATTTTTAGAAAGATAATCTAAATGTATTTTCTTTGATTTAGAGTTATATCCTACATTTTTCACAACATACTTTTTGCTTGAAATTTCAACTTCTTGGATGTTTATTACTTTGGGATTCAGGTCAATTGTTGTAGAATTAAGTTTCATTAAATTCGCAACGCTAATTTTGTAACTTTCAAAACCTGCAATTTCAATTTTTATAATTGAATTCCCATCAATATTTGTTAAATCAATTGAAAAGTCTCCTTTTTCATCGCTGAAAGTTCCTTTCTCAATATTTTCAAAGCCAATTTTTGCAAATTGAATTGGGGTGTTGTCTTCACTAGAGATTAAACTTCCTGAAATAATTTGCGCAAAACAAAAATTTGTAATAAAAATTACTAACAATAAAAAATGTTTCTTCATAAAATTTGTTTGGGTAAATTAGTGCATATTTTTAATATTCAGTGTTGTGATGCAGTTTTTTTGTAACATTGCAGACAACGAAAAAGTATTTGCGAAGAACGGGCAACTAAAAACCAAAAGTGGTAAGGAAAACCGCGCAGAGCAAAATGCTTTTTCAGATTTCTAAATTACTAAAAATTGAAATATGAAAAGCATTTTTGCGGATATTAAAACCAAATTTTCAAAGGAAAAATTCAACCCCGTTTTTTGCAAATACACTGTTAGCCGCAGTATTTTTTAGTCCAAGTAAACATTTACTTTTTTTAACCTTTCAGAAATTCTATTTGTCAAATCTTTTCCTGTTGCATCAAAAATCTTGATGTTTCCATTATAAATTGAAGGATTTTCAATGTAGTTTTTTCTCGCTTCTAAATATTGTTTTTTATTTTTAGTTTCCACCAGATTAGTATACTGAATAAGTTCAATTTCTTCGTTAGATTTCTTCAATTCAGTTGCAAAGATCTTTATGGTATTGTTTTTATTGTAAACTTCTAAAATAAGACCTGACAAACCTTTAAATCTAAACGGTCCATCACTTATTGGAATATCTTCAGTAAACCAAGCATAAAAATGGTCATTATTATCTGTTTTAGTTTCTGCAAGTCTACATTGATAACCCATTATTTCTTTTTTTTCATCTAATATTTTCCATTCAAGTGCAGGTTCAATGAATTTGAAAATATACTTTCCAACTGGTAGAAATGCTAATGTTTTTTCTTCCAATTTTAAAACACTACCTACATATTTTGGGTATCTAGGTATTTGTCCAACGCTTGTTACAATTTTTTCACCTTGATTGTCAGCTCGATTAAAGAATATTTTTGCGCTTTCAAAAAAGTATAAAGATTTTGATTCATTCGCTAAAAGTATGTAATCATAAGTTTCAATTTTTTCTTTGTTTACTGAATCATTTACAAATTTCGTTTCGTAAGTCACCTTAATTTTTGCTACATCTTGACTGTAGATTTGCACTGAAATTAGAAAAATAAAAAATGAAAAAATAATGTTCATTGGTGCGGTTTCTTTATAATATTGCGGCTAACGGTTGGGTATTTCTGTTGGCGGGGATTTTTATAACTGGTCTTTGTAAATATAACCAAAATGAACAACTAGCGAAAATCTTTATGATGTAAACTTCAACCCGCTAATAGAAATATCTTGTTATCTGCAGTCGTTTTATTCATAAGAGGTTTCGATTATAGGTTTTTTAGGAAAATATTTTTTTCCATTAATGTCTTCTAAAGTAGGAAAGCATTTCAATGTTTTTTTATCAATTTGTTCAAACCTTAGTTCAGCATTTTTTATAAAAGTTTCCTCAAAGCCGTTATTGTTTAATTCGGTTTTTAAAATTTGTTTCAGTTTTGGAATGTCAGATGTTAACGCTCTTATCTCAGCGCTTTTAGGGCTCACATTTTCCTCAATGATATTTATTGTGATTTCATTTATGTTAAGTTTATTGAAAAGTCTAATAATCCAATCTGCCATATATCCGTTTTCATAATAACCAAGTGTGCTTAAATAACTTAATGCTAAATTTCCAGGAATTCCTCGCAAGTTTTTAGTTGTTGGCATTTATTTCTTTTGTGTTATGCGGTTTTTCGGACACGATTGCAGATAACGGTTGGGTATTTCTATTGGCGGGGATTATTATAACTGGTCTTTGTAAATATAACAAAAAGAACAATTAGCGAAAATCTTTATAATGTAAACTTCAACCCCGCTAATAGAAATACCGTGTTAGCTGCAGTTCTTTTGTCAGATCTGAAAGAATATCTTTAAAATTGCAAATAATCCAAGCAGAATTGGAAAAATTACATCCAAGAAAAATACAGACTTTTTTATTACCGTGTTAAGAGTATAATTAGGTTTTAACTTGTCAGGAACAAATTTGTCGCTACTATACTGAATATTTATTTCAGTCATATTTCTTTCCTTGATAAACTTTAAGAATTTTGCATATTTTTCTTTGGAAAATTCATCGCTATATCTTATTAACAATGCGATTATTTCAAAAATTATTAGATATCCAACAAGCTGCGGAATGATAGAAGCGTCTTCAACTGGTATTTTAAAGCCAAGAAACTCAATATTTCCCGTCGAGTTTTTCACAAGCATTTTAAAAGATATTCCTGCAAAAGAACTGATTAATAAAGTTTTTCGGATTTGTTTAGTGTCACTAAATTCAAAATTGTCAATCATTTCGGTATTTTCAAATAGAATTGCAGCTAACGTTTTGCGGCTTGGCGTAGTGGCGGATTTTTAGCATAAAAGTTCAATCGAAGAACTGTACTTGAACTTATCACAAAACTGTCATACGAAGCACTGAACCCGCCATTACGCCAAACCGCTGTTAGCACCCGTTTTCATTTCTGTTAGTTTGTCCATAAGGTCTTTTGGAAACATGTTTAATTTACGCATCGCTTTGAATAAAGTCGAAAAGTTTATTATGGGACTTGTGAAGATTTTATTGTATACTTCATTAAGAATAGTCTTTCCACGTCGAGTAAACAACCATTTTGGATATAATAATTTTGTGCCATTTATAAATGATACTTCTACTTTTTCTGTTTCCTTTGTATGGTCAAAATCAGGAAAATAGTTTTTTAACTCAGGCTCCACTAGTGAAATTATAGTGTCGGCTACTTTTTGCAAAGTGTCCGCGGGAAGTGATTTTAGCTTGTATTCTTCGCCTATATTCAATTTTAGATCTTGAATAGATGGATTTCTTTCTTTGTCAATTAGGGCTGCGTAAACAAGGATTGGGTCAACCAAATAATTTTCAATACTGTATCGGTCTATTTTATAAATACCCTCTGAAACTGCATTACCGCTATCAGCATCAATTAGTCCTTGAACAATATTAACCAATCCAGAATCTTGCAATTTATTTACCCAATTTTGAACTATATCTTTTCCTCCGGATTTATCTTTTGTTGATGCAGGAATAAAAACTAAGGGAATATCTGCGTTAATTTGATTTTCTATAGTTAATTGATTGTATACAAATGAATAAAATAAAACATCATCGTTGTCTTCAACCAAAAAATATTTTGTCCCTTCACCAACATAAACTAAACCTGCTGTCAACAGAGAAACAGAATGGTTTTTTGACGGAGATTTTTTAATCCTTGGCTCAACTCTTGACATTTCATAAATTGATTCATTAGGTGCAAGCATAACTGTTGATGGGGAGTGTGTGGTCATTATTACTTGAACTCCAAATTTGTCTACAAGAACATTCTTTATCACATTCAAAAATTGTTGTGACATGGAAGGATGCAAGTGAGCATCGGGCTCATCTAAAAGTAATAATTTAGGGAATACTTGTTTTTCTTGAGAATTATACAGGTAAAATACAAGTGCGATTAGAACTTTTTCCCCTGACGATAAGTCATTAAAGTTTATTTCTTCGTTTAAAATTTGATGCGTTAATTTTAATTGAAAATCATCTCGAAACCCATTATTAGAAGGGTCATTAATATCAAATGGGAGCTTTGATTCTTTTATGATTTCCCTTAAAACCACCCAGGGTTTTTCTCCAACAGTTTTGAGGATTTCTTCTTCTGATATGCCTTTAGCCTTAAGTTCAATTTCTGATAATCTATAATTATAAAATACCTCCGCAATTTTTTGGCTTAATTGACTTTCCTGCTCTAAAAGTATTTCAGGAAAATATTTATTAAATTCTTCTTTTGTGACGGTATTAAATTGCTTGCCTGTTTTTCGAACTATTTCTTGGCAAGCCCAATACATTTTAATTTGATGTTCGTGATTATGATTGTAATTCCCACTCTTAAAATTGTTGTAGTAACTGTCTAATTGTTGTTGAATAGTAGATAAATTAACATGGGAAGTGTTCTGTAACTGCCACTCACCCTTAAGGAATGTAACCTCATTTGGCTGTATTGATTTTCCAGAGATGCTAACTCTCTCTGAAGTTCCTTGTTTATTTATTATAGTATTGTGTATTAAATCTAAAAGTTGAGATTTACCTGTACCGTTAGGTCCAGTAATAATTACGAAATCAGGAATTTCAGTCCAGTTAAAGCTAGTGATAGATTTGAATTTTCCAGTAAAATTTATTTCCATAGTTTTCGGTCTTAAAATAGGTGCTAACGGTTGGGTATTTCTGTTGGCGGGGATTATTATAACTGGTTTTTGTAAATATAACAAAATGATCAATTAGCAAAAATCTTGATGATAGGAACTTCCGACCCGCTAATAGAAATACCGTGTTATCTGTTGCCAATTTTACACTGTTATAATTCTAACCGACCTTCCTTAGTATAAAAAGTAACAAAATCGAAATTTGGTTTATCCTGGTTTTTGAGCATTAGAGTTTTCATGGAAATAAATTTAAAATTTTGGGGTTTATAAATTTCCATTTTTTGCTGGTTAGTATCGAATACAATTTTGTCTGCACAATCAAATGTGACGTTATCCGAACTCAATGAAACGTTTCCTTCATATACGACGACATTAGTCTTATTATCAATTTTTATGTTATCAGCTTTTAAAGCTAAATTTCCAGATTTGACTTTTTCATCTACATTCTGTGCAAAAGTATTTTGAGAAGTGATGAACAGAAGTCCAAGTGCTAAAATTTTTATGGAATTTTTCATATTCTTTTTTATTTAAAATTTAATTTCATTTTTAAGCGTAGTTTATTTGGTAGCAGATAACGTTCCCACGCTTGGCGCAGTGGGGGATTTTGGAAAACTAAACTGTCAGCCACCACAAATGTATAATAGTAGCCAGATTTTTGATTGTAAAACGTCAGCCCCCATTGCGCCAAACGTGTGTTATAGCCAGTGGTTTTTTCGATCGTCATTGTCTGCCAAGTTTTATTATTTTTCCCTTTTGTTCTGTTTCATTGATTTCTTCTTCAAAGTCTTCTTCATCTTCTGTCGGATAAAAGTCAACCCATACTTGTACTAAATAGTCGTGAAAACCCCAACCAATTCCACTCGTGTCGTCAACAACTTTTCCAACTCGGTCTTCAAATTTGTCTAAAAGATTTTCTTTTCTCATTAAAGTCAAGCTGTCAACAAAAGTTGTCGAGACACTTTTATAAAAGGTCTCATTAATGTCACCAAAGTCATTCGTGAATTTCACTCCTGTCTCAACGTAGAATAGCATTAGGTCAGCAAGTAAGTCTAATGATGTCCCAAGTTTTTTAAAGTCGCTAATTGCTTGTTTGCCGTCTTTAAGTTTGTAGTTGTAACCACGTTTAGGGTAAAACGCTTCAAACACTTTGTCACGATACTTTTCAAAAAGTTCTCTCTCGTTAGGATTTACATAAAAGTCAAAAAACTCTTTTACAGATTTGTTCTTTTTGTACAAGTCAGCAACTAGGTCAATAAGTTTGTCCTTGTCGAGTTTTTTAAGTTCCTTTTTTATGTCGGTCAGTCCCATATATTGTTAGTTGTTACGGTCTTCCTACCATTGGCTATAACGGTTGGGTATTTCTGCAGGCGGGCTAAAAATACAAAAACTTTCTACTTGCTAAAAACTTAATTAATCGCGAAAATCTTCGAAGAAAACTTCATACCCGCTTGTAGAAATACCGTGTTATCTGTAGTGCTATTTTAGGTTTTGATTAAAATTTTTTGTTGGTAATTCTAAATCATCATCAAAGTCAGTGTCATAAGTTAAAGAATGTATCATCCATTTGTCATTTGGTTTATAAAATTTAAATACAAATCGGATTGGTTGTCTGTCAAACTTCGCCAAAAAGCTTAAAACGGTATAAGTATCATTAAATTTCACTTCATTTATTTTCTCAAATCCGTAATATTTTCCAAAACTATCTTCATTTAATTTTTCAACTTCTGATTTGAGATTGTCAATATTATCTTGAACTCTGGTCAACCAAATATTTGATTTGAAAAGTTCGTCAACTGCTTTTTTTCTGTCATTTTTAAAAGTTAGAAAAAAACTCTCAGTATATCTTTCCGGTGTGCTTTGAGCAAAAGTCATCCCAAAACAAAAAAGAGCAAAAATTAATAATCTAAATTTCATTTTTCGTGATTTATACGTTTTTTTGGTTAGCATTACAGATAACGGTTACGTATTGGCGATGGTGCGGCTTAAACGCGGAAACATTCTTGTTATAAACTAAATTTCGGAATAGCAAAAATAGTTAAACTTGCGATTCCTCCGCACTATTGCCAATACGATGTTGGCAGGAGTTTTTTATCGGATTAGTATTTTTTGTGAAGTAATTTCATTTCCAGATTTTGTTTTTACAATGTAAATCCCACCTTTTAACGAAATCTGTTTTGTCTCATTTTTCCCGATTTTTTGGTTCGAAACAATTTGTCGACCGATAATGTCAAATATGGTAATCTCCCCGTTATAATTTTCGGATTTAATTATTACGAAACCAGCGTTTGTGAAAATAGTAAATTTTTTAGATATTTTTTCATTAGTTGATAATAGATTTGAACTTTTATAAAACGTATTACTTCCAACAGCATAACCGATATTACCAATAAATTCAAAACTACTAATATAATCTGTACTTGGAACAGTAAATAAAATTGCTTTAGATTCAATATTGTAAATATTCTTGTCGGCATATCCAATAAATAAATTATCAGAATATGAACCTGAACAAGCAAATCTGATAAAATTATTTACGAGTTTTTGCCAAGTATTACCAACTTTCTTAAATGTTGTTCCATCATACCCTAGTGTTCCATAATTATATTCGCCAGTTACAAATCCTCTAAAATTAACTCCTGTAAATTTGTAAGTTTGTGCAGTTGGTGTTGAGGGCATTGTAAAAATTTCCGTCCAGTTTTCACCAAAGTCTGTAGTTTGAAATATTTTTTTATCTGCAATACCGTAACCAAAACCTGTATTTCGATTTATACTTTTTCCAGTAGAAATTAAATCGAAATCTGTTAAATTGTAAGTTTTAAATAAAATCCAATTTACTCCTCCATCAGTAGTTTTATACATTGCAGTCGAAGTAGTCATAACGCCATCATTTAATGAAGTAAACCGTAAACTTTTTAAATAACCTAATGCATTACTAATTGTTGCAGTTGACCATGTCACTCCATTATTCTGTGTTTTATAAATGTTTTGTCCTTGATAAGCCCAAATTATGTTTTCATCTAAATATGTTATTGATGGTGCAAAACTTACATTATTTTGCTTAAAAATTTCTGCCCAAGTTGTTCCGCCATCCGCAGTATATTTTATGGTTCCTTTTCCATCGTTGCTAAAACCTACGACAAAACCTTTATTTTCATCAATGAATGAAGCATATTTATTTTGAAAATGGTCAGTGAAAGTATATTTCAAACTCCAAGTATTTTGTGCTTGAAAAAGGAAGGAATTGAAAATAATTAAAAAAAGTAATTTTTGTTTCATATCTTTTAGGTTTAGTGTTTGTTTAAAATTTCTGCCAACGATCGGGTATTTCTGTTGGCGGGGATTATTATAACAGGTTTTTGTAAATATAACAAAAAGAACAACTAGCGAAAATCTTTATGATGTAAACTTCAACCCCGCTAATAGAAATACTTTGTTATCTGCAGTAATTTTACATTTTAGTTTCTCTTTTTACTTTTTCCCACTCTTTTTTCAATAGAAGTTGTATGTTCTTAACAAATAAGTCAATTTTATTTTTTGCTTCAATCAGATCATCGGCAGATTTGTACTCCTTATTATAGAATTCGATAAAATATTGAACATAACTTAATGTTTCAGAATCTTCGCTAGGATTAAATCTAAGTTTTAAAATATATAATTTTTTAATAACCTCAGAATAATCAATTTTGTTCTTATACGAAAGTAGTTCTGACGTATTGGTATCTAAATTATGCATAGAATCATTATACTTACGATTAAAAGCGGAATTTTCATTAGGGTCTTCCTCTACGATACTACTAACCCCTTTATTATAAAAAATTAAGCTGTCAGAAATAATTGAAATAATTTCTGATATTTCTTCTCTTAAAATGTTTAACCATTTTATTCTTTCGGTAGTTATTGTCTCAATAAATTTAGTGCTTTTTAGGTTTTTTCTAATAATATAGATATTATACACGCCAACAATAAAAGTTGATATTACACCTAAAGGAATAACATAATAATTTAAAAATTCTTTCATTTAGAGGGAAGAAGTTTGAATTTGTTTAAAGGAATTTTATAATAGTAATCATTATCTTCATCGTTAACTTGAAAGCTTACTAGGTAAGCATAATTGGAGTCAATTCCAATGCCTGACATATATAAATCTCCCACTTTTATGAAATTAGCTTTTAACGGCGCTGCTTTTAACGGCGCTGCTTTTAACGGCGTAATAGAATTAATCAAGAAACCAATTGAGAAAGTCAACATTGAAATTCCTGTGATAACTTTAAACCAATTTACTTTTAAAAAATTTTTCATTTTAAACATTATTTTTGTGATTATTGCAGATAACGTTTTGGCGCTTGGCGCAGTGGCGGATTACGGAGCACAAAACTGTCAATACACCACAAAAGTTGATGCGAGGTAGAATGTTCAATTAACCACGTCACCCGCCATTGAGCCAAACGCCTGTTATATGCCGCTTTTCTTTCTGTCATTGTGCTTTCAGTATTTTGTCGGCAATGGTCAAACAGTTTTCTATTGTTCCGTTCATTCCCATATTTTCAGTTTCAAGTTTGTACAGTCTATTTGCGATTTCTTGTTTGTTAGCATTTGCTTTTACAAGTCCAAAGATTTCAGGAACGTAACTTTGATATTCGTCTCTTGGTGCAAGGTCTTTAATTCCAATTGGGTCCCAGTCAAACCAAAGTATGTCGTCAATTTTTTTGTAAAGCAAAAAGTCCTTAGCTGCTGTTAAGTTGTCTTTGAACTTCTTGTTGCGACTAAACATTAGAATTGCAGATTTAACTTCTTCTTCAAGTCTATTGTCGTCAAAATATTCTGTCGCTTTGAGAGCCAAACTTGCAATGTAATGTCCACTGTCGCTGTCAAACGGAGCAGATTGTCCCGAAGCATTGTAAGTTACTTTGGCTACAAGTTCTGCAAGTCTTAAATAGTTTTCGGGTTCGTAATTTTTGTTTTCAAGTCCGAACACTCTGATTTTGGTGAATTGTTCGTGTGCTTCTTTCCAACGGTCTTTGTCGTCTATGATTGGATAAAGTTCACTAATTAAGGTCGGAATGTTTTTTATGTAATGGTCAAAACGAGACAAAACAAGTCCTGCCCAACCTGGTCTTAGGTCGTTGGATAAGTTCTCAAAAATCTCTTGTCCGAGTTTGATATTAGTTTTTATGTCGTATTGTTCTGTCGTCATAAAGTGGCATATAACGGTTGGGTATTTCTGTTGGCGGGGGATTATTATAACTGCGTTTTGTAAATATAACGAGATGAATATTAAGCGAAAATCTTTATGATGTATACTTCAACCCCGCTAATGGAAATACACTGTTATCTGCTGTCGTTTATTATTCATTATTTATTTTCAACTTCTTAAAACCTTTCTTTAATGGTTCATAAATTTTTGTTTTGTTGTCAAATTTGTAAGAGAAAGTAAATGTGCTATCTGTCATATTTTCAATGTCTTTATTGTTAAAATCTAATTCTAATGTATCTGCAATTATTATATATTTTCCTACGGCTTCACAAGCACCGTGATTCATCTGTTTTCTTACCTGAAATGATTCGTTTTTATAAAGAGTTAGTTCATAAAGGTCGTTTTCTGTTTCAGGTATATATTTTTGAAAAATTTCTTTTTCTCCATTGAGAAATCCAATAAGTAAATTTATCAAAAACATGGTCACCAAGATTAAAACCACGTAATTCGTTGTCTTAAATTTCTTCCTTTTGTAATCATTTATATATAAAGCAATTATATAAATTAACACTGTTACTCCAATAACAGGGAGCATAAAAAATAATACATACAAATTACTACAGAAATCGCCATAGAATTTTGTAAAATAGATCAATAGTGCAAAAAGTAAAATCAGCAACAAGTATTTAATCAAAAAATAGAATGTTTCTTTCAATACTTTCATTTATATGGGAGTTTCTTGGCATGATAGCAGATAACGGTTGGGTATTTCTGTTGGCGGGGATTTTTATAACTGGTTTCTGTAAATATAGCAAAATGAACAATTAGCGAAAATCTTCATGATGTAAACTTCAACCCCGCTAATAGAAATACCATGTTACCTGACGTATTTTTAAAGTTCTATTTTTAATTGAGCAGTTTTCCACCTATTATTTTCATCTAAATATTTGTAGTTAACAGTGAATATATTATTTCTAAATTTAGCATCTTTAAAATAATCTTCTGCATGAATATCCCCGCTACTTTTTAAACTTTTTTCGAGTCTTCCTTTTGGTAGATTAAATTTATACGTTTGATCGTCACTGGATTTAAATAATAGAACCGTATTTAAATCTTGAAGTATTAGAAAATATGAATTTTGACCAATATCTTTTTCAGATATTAACGTTCCTAACTTTTTTATTTTGTTACCATTGTCTTTATTGAACAGAAAAATTTCTAATGGTTCACAACAACCTGAAATCACTTTGTTTTTAACTAAAAAATAATTTTTTGTTTCAGTCCATTCTATAAACCCTAATCTACCAGAATAATCTTGTAAATCTTCTTCAAGATAAAATATTTTCTTCTTAAAATTTTTATTTTGAAAAGTAATCCAGGAAGAATTGCAGTCGTAATTCCAATAGATTTTCGCCCCGTTTTTTAAAGTTGTTTTGTTACAAGAAATTATATTTTTTAAGTACGATTTTTTTTCACACGAACAAACTTGGCTGAAAACCTGTAAAGAAAAAAATGTCAATATTGTTGTGAGCACGATTTTCATAATATGGCAGGTAACGTTTTGCGGCTTTGCGATGGTGCGGCTTAATATGCCAAATGCTTCTTTTATAAACTAAACTTCGAAATATCTACAATCTTTAAACTTGCGAAAATCCCGCACTATTGCAAAACCGCTGTTGGCAGAAGTTTTTTATTTACTTTTAATTTTTTCCTGATTGTATAATTTCAAAATTTGAAAAAAATCAGAAATTTCATTTTTGTAGAGTTTTTCAGTTACAAACATTGCGATTTTTTTTGAAAAATACATAACTGCGAGTGAAGGAAGCATTCCTAAACCTACTAATTGTTCGTTATCTGCTAATAAAAAAATAGATACAAACAACAATGTAACTATTAAGAGCGCAACCAATGTAATTATATATGCAAACATATTTGGTTTTAATTTGAAATTAGTATGTGCATCTGTTTTGGTAACCAAAAATTTCAAATTTTTATATTTTAATATATTGCCTGATTTTATTTTTTCAATTGGTTCGAAATAATTTGCGGTGGTAATCTCCATTTATTTAATAATTTTATTTTATTTTTCCGTTGAAAACCTCAATAGTTTCAAAACGATTCAGTTTGTATTGTCCATCTGGCGCAGTATTTCCATTAATAGAAACCCTTTTTTCTCCAGCGGTTTCAACTTCTATTAAACCATTTTCTGTATAGTATTTTGTAAAAGGTTTAAGACCTAAAGTTGGTTCATTATTTTTGTAAGGTTTGCGTTTCATGCAAAAAATCCATATTATCGCAATAACTGGAAAGAAAAATCCCGCGATTGCCCAACTTCCTGCATTTCGATTTAATGTTTTTGCTTGGTTGTAACAGATGAAAACACCAATTATACGAAGTAAAAATTGAAATATTAAGAGAGTATTATTTTGTTCCATATTTTTTTATTTTTTCCAAAGATTATTAATTATCATGCTGTTCATAATTTTATTTGATAAATTATCTGCTAAATATCTATCTTGTTCACTTACCACATTATGAAAATTAAAACTTATAACAATTAAATTCGTTTTATAAGGAACTTGATAGTAAACCATATAATTATCAATTGAAAACTCCGCTCTTCTTATTGTACCAAAAGTAGAAGCAACAGAACTTTTTAAACCTTCAATTTTTGTAGTCCTACATGTTGAATTTCTTATATTTTCAAAGCCCATGCCTTCAAAGTATTCAGAACAATTTGCCGAATTTGGGAAATTCTGTGTCATTATTTCTGCAATATCTTTATCTGAGAGTAAACTAAATGCTTTTTTGTCTGAAGTGGAAGCAGATTCAAGAATATTAGTAATTCCGAAAGTTGACCTGATAGATTTATCTGTGCTTGCAAAATTAAATAACATGTGTGGTCTCTTACCATCTGTTTTTGTCCAATCTGCAGGATAACTAATGTTAATATTTAAACCAGATGATTTTTCGTGATTTTTTGTAGTTACTTTTTGTAATTCCTCTTTTCCTATTTCGTTTATTATTTGAGAGTTGTAATTGCAGAAAAGGAGTAACAGAAAAATTGTAGATATTTTATACATTTATTTGTTAATTTTTAGTGATTGAATAATTTCTTTGATTAATGGTTGAATTGTATCATAATTTTTTTTATCAGTCGAAAACTCTAATTGGTAAAAAAAATTCTCGACAGGAATTGTTATAATGTCCGCGACAATTGTATTATTTTTATTCAACATTAACATTTCTGTACTTATGTGAAAGTAGTTAATGTTTTTTGTTTTATTAAAGGTTGCAGGATTTATTTTTAAGATTTTTGCAACATTTGAATTATTTATTTTTTCTTTATTTCCTTCAATCGATTCGTCATAAATTCTTTTAATTTCCAATTGAAGTTCTGTGTCTAATGAATAATCGTTATTAGAGAAAGAAAAGCCATTTTTAGTTTGAGAAAGAACAAGATTATTTAAACAGTTGCAAAGTAAATTTTTAAAAGAAAAAATGATCCTTTCATTATAATCTAACTCAATTTGTTTGTAAGTTTCATCTAACATTTTATTTTCGTTTCTGACCGTTTTTAAAACATCGTCAAGTATATTCTTGTCTAAAATTTTGTACTGTGATGAAATTTCAAAATTAATACTACCATAATTAATATTTTGTTTTTGGGCGAAAATATTTGAGAAGATAAGAAGGGAAATAAAAAAGTAAAATTTGTGTTTCATAATAAATTTAATTTGTAGCAGCAAGTTGGTAAAATTTCTGCCAACGAAAAAGTATTTGCGAAGAACGGGCAACTAAAAACCAAAAGTGGTAAGGAAAACCGCGCAGAGCAAAATGCTTTTTCAGATTTCTAAATTACTAAAAATTGAAATATGAAAAGCATTTTTGCGGATATTAAAACCAAATTTTCAAAGGAAAAATTCAACCCCGTTTTTTGCAAATACACTGTTAGCCGCAGTATTTTTTAGTCCAAGTAAACATTTACTTTTTTTAACCTTTCAGAAATTCTATTTGTCAAATCTTTTCCTGTTGCATCAAAAATCTTGATGTTTCCATTATAAATTGAAGGATTTTCAATGTAGTTTTTTCTCGCTTCTAAATATTGTTTTTTATTTTTAGTTTCCACCAGATTAGTATACTGAATAAGTTCAATTTCTTCGTTAGATTTCTTCAATTCAGTTGCAAAGATCTTTATGGTATTGTTTTTATTGTAAACTTCTAAAATAAGACCTGACAAACCTTTAAATCTAAACGGTCCATCACTTATTGGAATATCTTCAGTAAACCAAGCATAAAAATGGTCATTATTATCTGTTTTAGTTTCTGCAAGTCTACATTGATAACCCATTATTTCTTTTTTTTCATCTAATATTTTCCATTCAAGTGCAGGTTCAATGAATTTGAAAATATACTTTCCAACTGGTAGAAATGCTAATGTTTTTTCTTCCAATTTTAAAACACTACCTACATATTTTGGGTATCTAGGTATTTGTCCAACGCTTGTTACAATTTTTTCACCTTGATTGTCAGCTCGATTAAAGAATATTTTTGCGCTTTCAAAAAAGTATAAAGATTTTGATTCATTCGCTAAAAGTATGTAATCATAAGTTTCAATTTTTTCTTTGTTTACTGAATCATTTACAAATTTCGTTTCGTAAGTCACCTTAATTTTTGCTACATCTTGACTGTAGATTTGCACTGAAATTAGAAAAATAAAAAATGAAAAAATAATGTTCATTGGTGCGGTTTCTTTATAATATTGCGGCTAACGGTTGGGTATTTCTGCAGGCGGGCTAAAAATACGAGAACTTTGTACTTGCTAAAAACTTGATTAACCGCGAAAATCTTCGATGAAAACTTCATACCCGCTTGTAGAAATACCTTGTTACCTGGAGTTTCTTATCTGTATAAGCTCAATTCTAAAAAGTTGTTAGTCTTTTTTAGATTATCTTTTACTCTTTGTTCCTTATTTCTAATAACTTCAGATTGTGTTAGTGTTTTTCCACTAGCGTCTGTCACAGTAATATTAGAAACCTCTGAACTCGCATAAATCAGTTTGATTTTTTTAGCTGGATCTTTTACATAGTCTTTCCAAAGTTGGTTAAATTTTGTCGCCGAAATAGTTAATTTTTTTTCATCGTCAAAATCTGAGTTTGAAGGAAAATGATTGATTTTTTTACTTCCTACAAAATTAAATATATGATCATTTTTTTCGTCGGAAATTTTTAAAATTAAACCAGGCAAACCTTTGAACTTATATGGTCCATCTTGAATTTGAATATCATTTGTAAACCAAGCAATCCATTTTCTTCCGAGATAATTCGTTGTAGCTTTTTGAACTTTGTATCCTTCAATTACAGAATTTTCAGGAACTATCGTCCACTTAATATTTTCACTTTCTGGAATTTCATATTTATCGCCATTTATTGAAGTGTGTAATTTAGTGTCAGATTTTTGATAGTTTTTGGAGACTGAAAAACTAACTTTTGAATTATTTCTTATTTTACCTAAATCTATATGCGTAGATTGAATAGCTTTCGCTTTTGTAAATTCAGCATTTGTCAAAGAATCATAAACAAATTTTTCACTGCTGTAGAAAATAGAGCCATCTCTGGAAACATCTAAATTCATCAGTTCTTTTGTAATATTATCTTTATTTAATGAGTCAATTTTAAAAGAATATTCATAGATAAATCTATGGTTTTGTGCAATTAAGCAGTTTGATAAGAATAAGAAAGCAAATAACAAATTAATTTTTTTCATAGTTCTGGATTATTTTTTTGACGGTGGTTTTGGGAAATTACAGGTAACGTCCTGCAGCTTTGCGAAGTTGCGACTGGACCCAGCATGGCCTTAGCGTCGCAATTTTGCAAAACTGCTTGTTATCGGAAGTTTTGATTATTCACTCCCCTAAAGTACAAAACTTTTTCAGTTTCATTTCCCAATTAGGGTTTTAATTCATTTTTATATTTTGCAAAACACAGCTTTGCGAAGTCTCAAAAATGAAAACACGGAAACACCAAGCCTAAAAAATGCCACCGTGAAATCACCCAAAATTAACAGCAGTCTTGACTTTCTGATAATTTTCGGGTAACTTAGCCAAACTTATCGGCGAGTCTTCGCTTTGAAAGTACACTTTCAGACAAAGTCCTCTTTGTAAGTTTGCCGGCGAAATCATTCTATTTCGCTTTCACGGATGACATTTTTCTCCTTTAAAATCCAATCCAGTTTCCACGTTATAAAACCCGCTTTTGGGGAATAAAATTGCCGATAACGTTTTCGGGCTTGGCGAAGGTGGCGATTTTCACCACTAATGTTAATGCGGAGAACCAAACTTTGATTAACCACAAATGTGTCTTCGGAGCACTGAACCGCCACTTTTGCCAAACCCGTGTTAGCGGCTGCTTTTTTATCTTGTCGGTTCCCACACATAGTTTCCACTTTTGTCAATGTAGCCACGTTTAAACTCTTCATATTTTTTACCAGTTGTTACTGATGCAAGTCCGTTTTTAAAACTTTCAGCAAGCGTAAAAGTCGGGTTAATAGTCATAGCTCCTGTCTTGTCAACGTAGCCATAAGTTTTGCCCTTGCCATTTGGTTTCACAACAGCAAGTCCCTCTGAAAAATGCTGACCAAGATAAAAGTCGCAAGGGATTACGAGTTGTCCATTAGCATTGATGTAGCCGTATCCGTTGTCATAAACTGCACACATTCCGTCTGAAAAATGAATGTCTGCACCAGTAAATAAAGGTGGTATAATAATCTCATTTTCTTTATTGATAAAAGCATAGAGGTCTTTTCTGTTTGCTTTGCCGTCTATCTTTTTTGGTGCAACGGCTGCTTTGCCTTCTGAAAACTCTCTTGTGTATTTGTAAGTTGGTGGGATAATAAAATTGCCGTTGATGTCAATGAAGCCCCAGTCTCCATTGTCCGAACAGTTTATTAGTCCTTCGCTATACTTTGAAACCAAAAAATTTCTGCCGTTTAGTTTGATAGCACCAAACTTGTCAATAAAGCAACCTGTTGAAACGACTTCTTGCATGACAAGAGCATATCCGTTTTCAAAGCCCCAGCAACGATAAAACTTTGGTTCAATAACGAAGTTTCCTGCTGTGTCTATGTAACCGTATTTGTCGCCCGTTGTGGCGTATGCCATGCCTTCTGAAAATTCTGATACTGTGTCAAACTTGGGTTGAACTTTAATGTTTCCTTTAGTGTCAATGAAACCAACTTTGTCCCCAACAAAAATTCTTGCAAGTCCCTCCGAGAAAGAAGAAACACCGTCAAACACCAAGTCAATTACCACTTGTCCCTTGTCGTTAATGAAACCCGACTTACCGTCTTTTGTTACTTGAAATAAATTTTCGTTCATGTTTATGCTGTGTCGTCAGTAAAGTTGCCGCTAACGTTTTGCGTATTGGCGATGGTGCGGCTTAAAATACCGCCTTTTTCTATTAAAAATTAAATTTCGAAACATCTAAAATAGTTAAACTTGCGATTCCTCCGCACTATTGCCAATACGCTGTTAGCAGGCGTTTCTTATTGTCGAGAAGTGTTCTTTTCGATTTGTTTTAGGATTTCGCAGATTTTATTAATACCGTTTTCAAAATCGTATGTACTTACCATTCGATTTTCAATTGTGGAAATCGCTTGCATATTTTTTTCCGTGTTAGTTTCATTGTTTGCAAGAAACAAAGTTATAATTCTTAATTCTTCCCAAATGACTTTTTGCATATCCTCATCTTTCGAAGGAACAAGTGGATACTTTCTTTTCAAATTAATTAATTTTTATCGTTAAGTTATTATAATATCAACTATCTTTTTTTTAGTGTCTTTTAATAAAGCATTACATAAATTTGACGTATAAAAAAAGTGCTATCCCAAAAATTATAGATATAATTGAAGTAATATTTAACTTTCTAATAGAATATATTTTCATCTGTCCCATTATAAAAAATGCTAATAGAGATGATGACTTTGCAATAACAATATTAAGTGGTATTAAAAAATACCATTTCCAAGGTAATAATTCTTGCAGTGGAAAATAAGACAAAACAAATCCGCTTAAAACTGCTAAAAAATAAATAGGTAGTTTTGTGAATGGATTGTTATCAGAAATTATAGTGCCGACGCCAATTCCATTTTCTCTGCAATAATCACCAAAGGCGCCATCTTTATTATATTGTTTAAACCTTTCATAGCGCCTCACATTGTCTGTAAATAAGCCCAAGGGATAGTGGAGGGTTAAAAATGAAATTGACAATAAAATTATTTCCATATTTATATTAATTATGTATTATTAAAATTTTTATCTCTGAATTTAATAAGATATTTTTAAAAAATTATTATTTAAATAGAATTCTCTATAAATTTAAAATTTCATAGAATTATTTGTAAGTATTCAAATGTTTTTTAACTACCGTGCTTTTTTCTTAATCGTTATCTATTGTGGTCAAAATAACAAATGGAATGTGTAATGCTAAAATTACAATAGAAAAAATGATTGTTAATATGGTCGACCAAAAGCCATAATGTGGAATAAACCACAATAACACAATTAAAACTATTGAAAAGATGGATGTAAAAATAATAGTTATAATTGTTTTTGTTTTATTATTAGGGAATTTTAGATTGACTATCGAAGCCAAATATGATATTCCTGTGATTGCGCTCCCAATAACAAATCCTCCGAAACTTATTAATAAAAATATAATTACTATATTCCAAAACCAATGAGTTCGTATTAAATATATCTGTAGATGCAGATAACTAACAAAAAGAAATTTTACAATTAAAAAACTAATTACTAATAAAACTACTAAAAGCAAGATTGAATAAATCGCATTTGAAAAATAAAGTTTTGTTTTTGTCATAAACTGTTAATTTTGTAAATTATCTTGAAATGTCTGCTAACGTTTTGCGTATTGGCGATGGTGCGGCTTTAACGCGGAAACTTTTTTATTATAAATTAATCTTCGAAACATCTGAGATGGTTAAACTTGCGATTCCTCCGCACTATTGCCAATACGATGTTAGCAGAAGGTGTTTTTATTCGGGATTTATTTTTTCGTAATATTCAGAAATTATTTTCCGCTTTTTATCCTCATCGTACATTTTTGAATTTATTATATTCATTAAAACACTCGCTCCGATTGGACTATATCCAACTTTGATAGTTGCTTTATTAATTAACATTGCCATTAATCCTGAAGCATACATATCGGGCATTTTATTATTTTTTTGATAATCTTCTGCAAATTCGAGATATTCAGGATTGTTTAATTCATTATTGATTATATCTACATCCTTTTTTGTCTTAACTCTTTTTAATTTCAACAATTCGTTCATATATGTCAATGAATAAAATGTTTGTCCATATTTATCATTATTGTGAAGAGTGTCCAATTTGTAATTCTGCATCTCACTTTTTTTAAGTTGCGATATTTGTTTTAAAAATGTAATTTTCTTTGGCGTTCTCTTATAAATCCAAATATTAAACCTTTCGTCTGGATAAGGATTTGTGGTTAATGGAATTGTATCAAGTCTTTCCACCTTTAGAGCAAAAAATTCCTTTCCTAGATCCTGATTTTCCCATATTTTATAATGATTTCGTTTAAAATCTAATTTGGGATTATTTTTCACAGAAAATGTTGTAAAATTATAAAGCGTGTCATTAGATTGCTTATAAACGTGCATTTCGTCAACTCCTACAAAATAATAAGGTTCATCTATAAATTTTTGGGACTTTAAAGATCCGTAAAATATCAATAAAAATAGTACAGGTAAAAATTTCATTTATAAACGATATGTGGTTTTACACTTTCTGCTAACGGTTGGGTATTTCTGTTGGCGGGGATTATTATAACTGGTTTTTGTAAATATAACAAAATGAACAACTAGCGAAAATCTTTATGATGTAAACTTCGACCCCGCTAATAGAAATACCATGTTAGCTGACGTATTACTTGGGATTTCATCTTTCATTCCATTTTCTAATTGAATCTAGTTTGGTTTTGCTTACTTCTTGTGATAGTTTTTGTTTAAGCACTGAAAAATAATTTTTTTTATCTTCATTTTCGAGAAGTAAATAAACTTGTTCCCTTGGAGCTAAAAAGTTACCTTGTGAGTAATAATTTGATTTATTAACAATTTCAGTAATTAATTCTTTCGATTCATTTGATTTATATCTAGTTAACGCTTTTGTATATAATTCTAATTCGAAAAAAATGTCATCAGCTCTAAATTTTTGATCTTTAATTTTTTTGTCAAAATAATCTGTCAATATATCAAAATATTGTTCTTTTGGTGAATTTGCAATAAACTCTATTCCTGAATTAAAATAGGTTGGCTCATCATAGACCGATTTTTTAATAAAATCTTTTATGATAATTACATCCTCAGGTTTATTATAGTTTGAAAAGTAATTAATTATTGCGTGATTATGAAAATACGGTTTCGAAGTTGTGTCTAAAATTTCCTTTCTTAAAATTGAATAATATTTTGGGTCCGGATTATTCTTGTTTTTGTCAAGATACATTGCCAAATAACCATACAAATGTCTTTTGTTATTTATATCTAAAATTATTTTGTCTAAAATTTCATTTAATTGCTCTTCAGTAAATATACTTTGTTTTAATATTGCATAAAATAACATTGCTTGGGAAACCGTCATTTCTTCCAAGGTGTCGTAACTTGTTGCGATTGTTGAAATTTTTTTATTATCAATATTTCTCAAAAACACAGAATAAGCATCATCTGGATATTTATTTACTAAAATTTGAAAAAAATATAAGGCAATTTCTGGATTTTTATTAGATGAAAGTTCAATTATCTGCTTTTTGGAAAAACTACTTATTACTTTTTCATTGAATTTTTTTTCAAAAATTGAATTATTGGATTTTTCAATTTTTTCCAAAATTTGAGTTTGACTCTTGTCATAACCACAAGAAATAAAAATGAAAAGACAAAATAAAATTTGGATAACGATTTTCATAATATGTCAGCTAACGTCCTGCAGCTTTGCGAAGTTGCGACTGGACCCAGCTTGGCCTTAGCGTCGCAATTTTGCAAAACTGCTTGTTATCGGAAGTTTTGTTTATTATTCACTCCCCTAAAGTACAAAACTTTTTCAGTTTCATTTCCCAATTAGGGTTTTAATTCATTTTTATATTTTGCAAAACACTGCTTTGCGAAGTCTCAAAAATGAAAACACGGAAACACCAAGCCTAAAAAATGCCACCGTGAAATCACCCAAAATTAACAGCAGTCTTGACTTTCTGATAATTTTCGGGTAACTTAGCCAAACTTATCGGCGAGTCTTCGCTTTGAAAGTACACTTTCAGACAAAGTCCTCTTTGTAAGTTTGCCGGCGAAATCATTCTATTTCGCTTTCACGGATGACATTTTTCTCCTTTAAAATCCAATCCAGTTTCCACGTTATAAAACCCGCTTTTGGGGAATAAAATTGCCGATAACTCTCAAATATACGCAAGTTTATCAAATCTGCAAAATTATTTTTTTTACCGTGAAAACCTCATTGTCAGTACACTATGTTTTTGATAAATTTGTAAATATATAAAATACGCAAGTTTAGTTATTGAAATACGCATGTTGACTATGGAAAATACAAAACCCGTTTTCGATAAAAAATTTTTTGCCCCAGAGGTGGCGCAACACAAAGACAAAAATATCATTTGGATCAGGTTTCCAAAAGATGCTTTGCTTATCGCAATGCTCAAATCTGTTACAAAACCCAGATGGTCGCAAACCCAAAAATCCTGGTATGTCACCGATAATTCCTTTAACCGCGAACTTTTCGGCCTCGACCAAAAAATAGTCGGCAAAGAAGTTTTGCTCAAAATTCATCCCAATAATTTAGAAACCTTTCAGAAATTTCAAAACCAACTCATTTTGAAAGGGTTCAGCCCAAATACTTTGCGGGTATATTCCATAGAATTCGCACAGTTGCTCTACATCATCAAAGCTTTTCGTGTAGAAGAATTAACCAAAGAAAAACTCCAAAGCTATTTCCTATACTGCATCAAAGAACTTCAACTCTCTGAAAACCAAATTCACAGCAGAATAAACGCCGTTAAGTTTTATTTCGAAAAAGTACTGCATCAGGACAAAATGTTTTTCGATATTCCACGGCCGAAAAAACCCGTGCTTCTTCCTAAAGCATTAAATACAACAGAAATCTCTAAAATCATCAACATTACCGAGAACCCGAAACACAAACTCATCCTGCAGCTGTGTTACGGCATGGGACTCCGCGTGAGCGAAATCGTCAATATAAAAATTGAACACATCGATTCCGTTACCATGACCGTACTCATCGACCGCGGAAAAGGAAAAAAAGACCGGATGGTAAATTTGCCACAGTCTGTTTTAGCAGAGCTGCGCTTATACTACAAAGCATTTCGTCCCAAAGAATATCTTTTTGAAGGCCAGTTTGGCGGCAGGTATGCAATAAGAAGCGCACAGGCGGTTTTTAAAGCGGCGATGAACAAAGCAGGAATCAGAAAAACAGTGGGTATTCACAGTTTGCGCCATAGTTACGCAACCCATCTTCTTGAATTTGGAACCGATATTTCCCTCATTCAAAAATTAATGGGGCACCGGGACATTAAAACCACCCTCGGTTACACCCATGTTGCCGATAGAACTGTTTCTGGGGTTCAGTCGCCCTTAGATAAGCTGTGAACGCGCTTTTTACTCCTTTTGTGGGTGCTTTCTGTAGTGGTAGAAAATTTTCGGAGAAGCAAATCATTAAAAATCATCAAACGGACTTTTTATTTGCGGCAGGCTTTTGGTGCTTTCGTGGGGGGTATATTTCGGTCGTCTTACTGCTGCTGTAACCAGGCGTTCACAAATCGGTTCCACTCTCTAATCAATGCGTGGGGTAGCGGTGACGCAGTCGGTGCAAAGTCACCGGCATGCTGATCTGTGCTTTCTTTAACGCCAACTTCCAAACACTTTTTAAACTTTGCCCGCTGTAAGGCTCACATGCTTTCTGTCCCTCGAACAATCAGGTTTTGGGACGAAACGCTTTATAATCTTCCGGAGCAAATCTGAAATCTTACCGGAAAGTGGAGTGGTACGGTCCTTTTTCCCTTTAGCCTGCCGGATGAAAAACGATATTTCTTTTAGAATTGATGTCTCGCAGTTTCAGGTGGAGCAGCTCCCTGCGTCGCAAATTACAACTGTAAATGAGGCAAATCATGGGTTGGTGCTTTATGTTGTGCTGAGCCTCACTTCCTCTTTACACAGAACATTGGACAAAATCCTAGGTCTTTTGCACCTGTAAAATAGATCACTCCAATGGGCTTTTAGCCATATTAACATGTATTCGTTAGTCAGATCATGAGTTCAGGTTATGCTTCTCCATGTTAACTCCCCACTTCCTCCTGATCTCATTCGCTATAACTGCAATATGCCTCCAATATAAGTCCAATAAAACTCCAATAAACTATTGGAGAAACAGTGCTTTTATAATGGTTTTTTATTGTATCTTTATCGAACTTAATACGTTGATGGTCAGTAGTAATAAGGTCTTCTGCTGACGGGCGGTTGATGGTAACCTAATCCCACGGAAATCGGTATGGCAAATTTAAAGAAAAACGGCAACCTGAGCGGTGCCATCGGCAATATTGTTTTTGTAAACGACGGCGACCGCGTGTTCGTACGCTTGAAACCCGACAGCGTGAAGCAGTCGCCCCAAACCAAAGCTGCTGCCAGAGTTTTCGGACTGGTAAGCAGCCGTGAAAAGATGTTCCGCCTTCAGATTCTCCGCATAATGGGAATTCCCGCCCTCCAGTATTTTGCGGCAAGGCACCGCGCCAGGATCAGGAAAACAGTTTCCGGGGATACCGGCGGCAGCTCCGGAACCACTGCCGGCTTCGGGAATCCGCAGGCACTGGCTGGTTTCTCTTTTAACCCGAAAATGGAATGGGAAAGTTGCACCAACTTTTTCCCCGAGGTAGAACGGGTATCCAACGGTGAAATGAAAGTTCACCTGCCCGAACTGAAATGGAAAACCCAGATCATCCCTCCCAAAAACTGCAGTACAGCAGTACTTACGTTCTTTGCAATCACCGCTGACCTCAATAGTCCGTGGGTTCCCCTAAAAGTACTTTCGAAAATAGAAATGGAAATCAGTGCAACCGCTGCGGTTCCCGCAACGGAATGGAGGATTCCGACAGAACCGGCGGAAGAATGGCTGCTCATCGTAGGCTGCGTGAAGTTTGCCGCACCGGATCAACACTCCGTCCCGAAGGAACATTTTTCGGCAGCGTATCTGTGGGCGCAGTGGGGTGTTGGGTAAAGGGATGCCGGAAAAGACCGCTTCATTACTCCGTTTTCCTTTCAGGTGGAAATTCGGTTAGGAAAGCGTCATCATTGCCACGCTGTTTTTTCGCCAAAAACAATGGTTTGCCGGTCCACCAATTCGCACCCATAGAGCTTTTTTCACCGCAGTTCGGAGCTCGCTGTAAAGTCTATGACTTTGAGCCATTTATAAAAAAAAGAACGCCCCAGTTTCCCGGAGCGTTCAAACCACATATCATACTATTGCTAGTAAGATCCTTTTTCCACGAAATGAGCGGCTACCTTTTCGGTAAGTGCCACCACATTTGGCATATTGGTGTATTTGGTAAATCTTCTTAAACCGGAAAGCATCATGCGCTGCTCATCGCCTTCCGCAAAGGATACGATTCCTTCTTTCGCGGCGGTGGTAATCGCTTCCACGGCTTTGTAAAGGTTGAGTCTTGCCATAGCTGCTTGCACAGAGTCGGTGTCGAAATGTTTTTCTGCCCGTAAAACTGCAGATTCTGCCATATAGATTTGGTTCAGGATTTCAGAGGCATTCAATAAAAGATGCTGCTGTTTTTCGATCTCCATCATGTATTTCTGAAGCGCGGCTCCGGCAACCATTAAGAATACTTTCTTCAGGTTGTGAAGGATCGCTCTTTCTTCAGACATATATTCTGAATAATCAGGAACTTCAAATGAGGGGATTCCCATCAGTTCTTTTCCGATCGCCATGGCTGGTTTCAACAGATCCAGTTCGCCTTTCATGGTTTTCTTGATCAGCATTCCTACGGCTAACAAACGGTTGATTTCGTTCGTCCCTTCATAGATTCTGCCAATTCTGGAATCTCTCCAGGCGGCTTCCATTGGAGCGTCTTCCGAGAATCCCATGCCACCGTAAATCTGGATTCCTTCATCGGCGATGTGTTGCGTTAAATCCGAAACGTACACTTTCAGGATGGAACATTCAACCGCATATTCTGCCAAAGCACTCATTTCTGCGTTTTCGGGTGACATTCCGCCAGCAACCAATTCTTCGATTTTATCTTCTACATTTTTTGCCGCTCTGTACGCGCCGGATTCAGAAACAAATATTCCTGTGGACATTTCTGCAATTTTCTTACGGATCGCACCGAAAGTTGAAATAGACACACCGAACTGTTTTCTTTCATTCGCATAATTAATGGCAAGCGACGTGATTCTTCTTTGTCCGTCGACGTTTGCAGCCGCTAATTTGATACGTCCCGCATTCAAAGCATTTAATGCGATTTTGAAACCGTTGTTTCTTTCGCCCAAAAGATTTCCTACTGGAATTTTCATATCATTAAAGAAAACCTGTCGGGTAGAAGAGGAGCGGATCCCGAGTTTGTGTTCTTCTTCACCTAAAGTCATGCTGTTGGGATCTTCCAGTTCTGAACGGTTGATCACAAAACCGGTGATGTTTTTGTCGTCTTCAATCCGTGCAAACAAAGTGAAAGTATCTGCAAAACCTGCATTGGAAATCCACATTTTCTGTCCGTTGATGATGTAATGTTTTCCGTCTTCAGAAAGTTTCGCACGCGTTTTTCCGGAGTTGGCATCGGAACCTGCATCGGGCTCTGTCAAACAGTATGCTCCGAATTTTTCACCCGTTGCTAAAGCGGGAAGGTATTTTTGTTTCTGCTCTTCCGTTCCGTAAAGAAGGATAGGAAGCGTCCCGATCCCGGTATGTGCGCCGTACGCTGTTGCCAGAGAACCATTGGCTCCGGAAACGATATCACACGCCAGCATGGTGCTCACGAAGCCCATTCCAAGGCCGCCGTAAGATTCCGGCACCGCGATTCCCAGTGTTCCCAGGTCGCCCAGTTTGCGCATGGTTGCTTCCGTTAAAGCATAATCTTTCTGCTCAAAACGTTCTCTGTTTGGAAGGACTTCTCTTTCCATGAATTCATGAAGGGATTCACGAAGCATTTTTTGTTCGTCGTTCAGTTCTTCAAGACTGAATAATTCTGCTGCAGGAATATCTTTGATGATGAATTCGCCGCCTTTTAATGTTGTTTTTGTATCGCTCATTGCTATTTGTTTTAAATTTTAAATTGGAGATTTTAGATTTTGAGAATAAAGAGAAAAGAATAAAGACTTAATTTCGTTTAATCTCTTCATTCAAATTTTTTATTGTAATGTTTTTTGAAAACCAGAAACCATCTTCTGTAATTCAGTAATTTGATTTTCAATGTTTTCTGAACTTTCTTCGAGAATAAATTTTCTTTTTGTAGAAATAATTATTTGAGTTTGCATTTCATAAAGAGAACCTTGACTGTATTCTAAAAAACGATTAAAGTCTTTATTTGAAGATCGGCTTGAACCTTCTGCAATATTTGAAGGAACAGAAACCGCACATCTTCTTAATTGAGATTTCAAACCAAATTCCTCAGATTTTGGAAAGTTTTCAGTCTCATCATAAACATCAACCGCCAAATTGATTGATAATTTCCAAATATTTAAATTTTTAAAATTATGTTTCATCCTGTAAATCTTTAATTTTTATTCTTTATTCTTTTCTCTTTGTTCTTGTCTCTTTCCTCTTTGTTCTTTCCTCTTTATTCTTTTCTCTTTGTTCTTTGTTCTTTCCTCTTTCTTCTCTTCGTCTACCTAAAGCAGCTCAAATATCGAAGCCGCTCCCTGTCCCGTTCCCACACACATGGAAACCATACCGTATTTCATGTTGCCGCGTTTTTTCATTTCGTCAAGTAACTGAACGGTTAATTTTGTTCCGGTGCAACCCAGAGGGTGTCCGAGGGCGATAGCGCCACCGTTCACGTTTAAGAGATCTGGATTAAGATTCAGTTCTTTTTTCAAAGCCACTGATTGGGAAGCGAAAGCCTCATTCAGTTCAATCAAGTCGATGTCCTTTAAATCTAAACCGGCTTGTTTAAGCGCTTTTGGAATTGCATAGAGTGGTCCCATTCCCATGATTCTTGGTTCTACACCAGCAGCGGCATAGGCAACCAATCTTGCTTCGGGTTCCAAACCTAATTCTTTCACCATTTCTTCACTCATTACAATCACGAAAGCTGCACCGTCACTCATTTGAGAAGAGTTTCCGGCGGTTACAGATCCACCGTTGGCAAAGACGGGACGTAATTTTGCCAAACCTTCCAGACTCGTATCTTTTCTCGGACCTTCGTCAACCGTAAAATCGTATTTCCTGGTTTGCATTTTTTGGTTTTCATCCAAATAATTGTATTCTACCGGAATTGAGACGATCTGATCTTTGAATCTGCCGGTTTCATTGGCTTTCAACGCTTTTTGATGAGATTCAAAAGCAAACTGATCCTGTTCTTCACGGGAGATTTTAAACTGATTCGCCACTTCTTCAGCCGTATAACCCATTCCCCAATAATAATCAGGATTGGATTTTGCAACGTCGGTTTGTGGCACGGGTTTGTAACCTCCCATTGGAATGTAGCTCATCGATTCTGTTCCGCCGGCGATAATACAGTCAGCCATTCCTGCCTGAATTTTAGCAGAAGCAATTGCAATCGCCTCAGATCCTGAAGCGCAATATCTGTTAACCGTCACTCCGGGAACCTGATCGGTGTTTAATCCCATTAAGGAGATTAATCGCGCCACGTTCAACCCTTGTTCAGCTTCCGGCATAGCGTTTCCAACGATTAAATCGTCGATTCTGTTTTTATCGAGTTGTGGAACTGCAGCCATTAATTTTTCAATAACAGTTGCGGCCATGACGTCGGGTCTTGTAAATCTCAAACTTCCTTTTGGTGCTTTACCAACGGCAGTTCTAAATCCTTTTATGATGTATGCTTGTTTCATTTTAGATGATAGATTTTTAGACAAGAGAGTTGAGACTCTTGCCGTGTTAATTATTTTTCTTTACATTTTCTTTGAAAACGTAAATCATTTTTTGAATTTCGTCCAATTTGTTTAAGATTGGTTCATTGAGTTCTTTGGAAATGAAGTTCAATCTTTCAGAAATGATCAGTTGAGTTTGGAGTTCGTAAGAAGAGCCAAATGCAATATTTAAAAATTGATTAAACTGCGGATTCGTATCTCTTCCGGCTCCTTCAGCAATATTGGAAGGAATTGAAACTGCAGATCTCTTTATCTGAAATGACAAACCATATTTTTCATCATTAGGCATTGTTGCCAATGCTTTGTAAACATCAACACATAAATCAATGGAATTGTTCCAGATTTTTAATTTTTTAATATTATGCATAACTGTTGATTTTAAAATATGATATGTTATCTCTTCGTCTAATATCTCTTCGTCTCAAGTCTAATTCCTAAGCGGTTTTCCTTTAGTCAGCATGAACTGAATTCTTTCCAAAGTTTTTCTCTCGCCACATAACTGTAAGAAAGTTTCTCTTTCAAGGTTCAATAAATACTGTTCTGTTACGATGGTTGGTTCAGAGAGATTTCCACCTACCAACACGTTGGCTAATTTGTCAGCAATGAGTTTATCGTGCTCAGAAATATATTTTCCGGTGAGCATCTGATCGGTTCCTACTAAGAACATTCCTAATGCGTCACGACCCAAAACTTTTACTTTTTGCTGGATCGGTTGCGTGTAACCCAGTTCTGCGGTTAGTTTTGCCACTTTTTTGGCTTCAGCGATCTGGCGGTTTTTATTCACCACGACGATATCTTTATGGTTTTCAAGAATTCCCATATCGTATGCTTCGTAAGCCGAAGTCGCCACTTTACCCATCGCGATGTTCATAAACATATCCCGGAGTCGGTTGTTTTTTACATCATCAGCATGGAATTCACGGGAAACTCTCAACGCCATTTCCTTCGTTCCACCGCCGCCGGGAATTACACCAACGCCAGTTTCAACCAGTCCTATATACGTTTCTGCAGCAGCAACCACTTTATCAGCGTGCATTGTCATTTCGCAACCACCGCCTAAAGTCATTCCGTGTGGCGCAACAACAACAGGAATTGAGGAATAACGCACTCTCATCATGGATTTCTGGAAATAAGCGATTGCCATATTCAAATCATCCCAATCCTGATCGATCGCCATCATTAAAATCATGGCTAAATTGGCTCCAACAGAGAAATTGGCACCTTGATTTCCGATCACCAAACCGTCGTAATCTTTTTCAGCCAAATCAATGGCTCTGTTCAAACCATCTAAAACTTCGCCACCCAAAGAGTTCATTTTGGAACGGATCTCAAAGTTGATGATTCCGTCACCCAAATCCTGAATTGCAGAACCTGAATTACTCCAAAGGGTTTTGTTTTTTCTGATATTATCAAGAATGATAAAGGCTTCCTGACCCGGAATATTATTGTAGTTTCCGGAGGTTTTATCGAAGTAAATGCTTTGACCTTCGTCATTTACTTTATAGAAAGATTCTACGGTTTTTACCCAGTCAGAAACTTCGTAACCGGCTTCTTTGGCCAGTTCAATTCCTTTCTGAACACCTACGGCATCCCAGATTTCGAAAGGTCCGTTTTCCCAACCGAAACCTGCGCGCATGGCATCATCGATTTTATACAGCTCATCAGAAATTTCCGGAACTTTATGAGAAACGTAAGCGAACAAAGCGCCTAAAGATTTTCTGTAGAGTTCTCCGGCTTTGTCTTTTCCACCAACTAAAACTTTGAAACGGTCGATCGGTTTATCGATGCTTTTTGTTAATTCCAGAGTAGGGAAGTCCGATTTACCCTGAAGTTCATATTCCATAGTATCTAAATTCAGACCTTTAATTTCAGATTTACCTTCGGCGTTCTTTACTTTTTTGTAGAAACCCTGTTCCGTTTTAGATCCCAACCATTTGTTGTCCATCATCTTCTGAATGTAATCCGGAAGTTTGAAAACATCATTGAAATCGTTGGCTTCCGCTTTGCTTTCCCGAACACCGTTGGCAACCATCACCAAAGTATCCAAACCAACAACATCAGCTGTTCTGAACGTCGCCGATTTCGGACGGCCGATCACCGGACCGGTTAACTTATCGATATCAGAAACATTTAAACCTAGATTTTTAACTTCATGAAGCAAATTCATCATGGAGAAAACCCCGATTCTGTTCGCGATAAATGCGGGAGTATCTTTGGCTAAAACCGTTGTTTTTCCTAAAAACTTCGCCCCATATTCCATATAGAATTTGATGATCTCAGGATCGGTTTCCGGTGTTGGAATAATTTCTAAAAGCGGTAAATATCTAACCGGATTAAAGAAATGCGTTCCTGCGAAATACTTTTTGAAATCATCGCTTCGTCCTTCAATCAGGAAATGAATCGGAATCCCGGACGTATTGGAAGATACCAATGTTCCCGGTTTTCTGTGTTGCTCAATCTTTTCATAAACCGACTTTTTAATGTCGAGTCTTTCAACCACGACTTCAATAATCCAGTCGGTTTTTTTGATCTTTTCTAAATCGTCATCAAAGTTTCCAACGGTAATTCTCTCCGCAAATTTCGGTGAGTATAAAAGTGCCGGACTTGATTTCTGTAATTTCACAAAATTCTCCGTTGCGATTCTGTTCCTTACGGTTTTGTCTTCTTTGGTAAGACCTTTTTTTTGCTCAGCTTCAGTCAGTTCGAAGGGTACAATATCGAGTAAGAGCACTTCTACACCAATATTGGCGAAGTGTGCTGCGATACCGGAACCCATAATTCCTGAACCGAGAACCGTTACGTGTTTAATTCTTCGTTTCATTGCTATTTATTTTTTATTATTTAATTGGTTTGCGATTTTCAAAATGTCGGTCATCACCTCTTTGAAAATTTCCATTTTTTCAGCAGGGATCTTATCGATTACTTTTTTGTTGAAATTGACCACCACTTCTTTGGATAAGTTTCTGCTGTTCAAGCCTTTGTCGGTAAGCTTAATGATGACTTCGCGTTTGTCATTGGTGGTTTTTTCTTTGTAGATATAGCCGTTATCTTCCAGGAGTTTAATGATTCTCGTCAAGGAAGTAGGTTCAATGGCCATTTTGGGGCCCAGATTGGTACTTCTGGTTCCATCTTTGGGATCAATTTTAAGGAGTGTTAAGGCTTGAACTGCTGTGGCATCATGGTCCTGCGCTAATTCTGAATACATTTTCGAAACAGCGAGCCAGGTTGACTTTAAGATAAGATCGATATTCTCAACCTTTTCATTGTTTGTTTTATTCATAATATTGAGATAATGTGGTTATCCAAATATAAATAATATTATGCATGCATAGTATATTTTTTCTGTTAAAACTTTGTTAATTGGTGTAAATCAAACAGTTAAAAGGTATGAAAAGCATAATACTATGCATGCATAGTACTTTAAAAACGTCGGCTAGATAAGGATTTAATGAAGGTTTTGAACAAATTCAGCGATTTCCTCAAAAGAATCGCATTTTTGTTGAATTTGATGGGTCGAAATCTCCCAGAAAGGATCGCTGAAAATAAATTTAAACTCAGAAAGGTTTATTTTGAAGTTTTTTTGAAGAAAAGAGTAGAGCATTTCTTTGTGTAATTCCGGCGCGAAAATTTGTGGCGCAACAAATCCTTCGTTGAAGTGAAAAATATGAGGATTAAGCAGTTCGTTATGCTTCAACAGAATCTCTTCTGTAATTCCGGCGTGCAGTTTTTCGTTACTGATGAGCCATATTTTGTCGGCAAACTCTTTTGCCAGCCGCCAGTCGTGGGAAGAAAACAGGATAAGTTTGTTTTGCGTTTTGGCTAAGTTCCGAAGTAACTTGAGAATGATTATTTTATTTTCTTCATCCAGATGAGTGGTAGGTTCATCTAAAATAATCATCGGCGAATTTTGCGCTAAAGCTCTTCCCACAAACGCTTTCTGAAGATTACCATCCGACAGCTGACTTAACTGAAAGTCCCGGTATTGCGTTAAATTCAGGCTTTCAATGATTTCTTCAACTTCCTGTTTGTCTGTATTGTTTAATTCAAAATAATAGGGATAATGAATGTATTTACCGAAAGAAATTAAATCCCATAAAGTATAATTTGCCGGAATTTGCGACTTGGAAAAAACTACGGCAATCTGCTCGGCAATTTCTTTATAGGTAAGTGTTTTAGTATGTTTTCCATTTACTGAAACATCGCCATTTATTAATTCGATTTGATTGAGAATGCTTTTGATTAAAGTGGTTTTTCCCACGCCGTTGTTTCCGATCAAAAGACAGATTTCACCTAAGTCCAGGGAAGTATTCACTTCTTTAATTAAAGGAGTATGGTAACCGATGGTTGTGTTTTTTAATTCTAGAAACATTTAATATTCTGACATTTTTAACGTAAGAGATGCAAAATTACTTATTTTTATTGTGTTTTTAAGACGCAGCAGAATCAAAGATTTTCAATTTTTTGCGGGTAGTAAACTTTAAATATTTCATCTTCTTATTTTAACGCAAAGACGCAAAACTACTTATTTTTATTGTGTTTTAAGACGCGGGAAAATCAAAGATTTTCAATTTTGTGCGGGTAGTAAACTTTAAATATTTTCATCTTCTTATTTTAACGCAAAGACGCTAAATTACTTATTTTTATTGTGTTTTTAAGACGCGGGAAAATCAAAGATTTTCAATTTTGTTCGTGTAGTAAACTTTAAATATTTTCATCTTCTTATTTTAACGCAAAGACGCTAAATTACTTATTTTTATTGTGTTTTTAAGACGCGGGAAAATCAAAGATTTTCAATTTTGTGGGTGTAGTAAACTTTAAATATTTTCATCTTCTTATTTTAACGCAAAGACGCTAAATTACTTATTTTTATTGTGTTTTTAAGACGCGGGAAAATCAAAGGTTTTCAATTTTGTGCGGGTAGTAAACTTTAAATATTTCATCTTCTTATTTTAACGCAAAGACGCAAAGCTATTTATTTTTATTGTGTTTTTAAGACGCAGGAAAATCAAAGGTTTTTAATTTTGTGCATGTATAAATTTTAAATATTTCATCTTCATATTTTAACGCAAAGACGCAAAATTAATTTAGTTTTACTGTGTTTTTAAGACGCGGGAAAATCAAAGGTTTTCAATTTTGTGCGTGTAGTAAACTTTAAATATTTCATCTTCTTATTTTAACGCAAAGACGCAAAATTAATTTATTTTTATTGTGTTTTTAAGACGCAGGAAAATTAAGATTTTCAATTTTGTGCATGTAGAAACTTTAAATATTCATCTTCTTATTTTAACGCAAAGACGCAAAATTACTTATTTTTATCGTGTTTTTAAGACGCGGGAAAATCAAAGATTTCCAATTTTGTGCGTGTAGTAAACTTTAAATATTTCATCTATTTTTAACGCAAACACGCAAAATTAATTTATTTTTATTGTGTTTTTAAGACGCGGGAAAATCAAAGATTTTCAATTTTGTGCGTGTAGGAAACTTTTAATATTTCATCTTCTTATTTTAATGCAAAGACGCAAAACTACTGGTTTTTATTGTGTTTTTAAGACGCAGGGAAATCAAAGAGTTTCAATTTTGTGGGTGTAATAAAATAGAAATCTATAGGCCATTAACCACTCTTTTTACGCCATCTTTAAAAACAGCGGTTCTGAAATTTAAAATAAGACCCAATTTACAATTTGTCATTTTAAGGTAAGTCAATAGTTGCGCCTTGTAAACTTCATTTATAAATTCTACTGTTTTAATCTCCAGAATCAGTTTGTTCTCAACGATCATATCTAATCTGAAAGCATTTTCAATCTTTAATTCCTCATAAATAATTGGAAGTGTTTTTTGCTTTTCGACTTTTAATCCTGCTTTTTGTAATTCATAAAAAAGGCATTCCTCATAAACACTTTCAAATAAACCAGCACCTAATTTTCTGTGGATCTTCATTCCCAGGTCAAATACAATTCTGGACAAATCATTTTCAGTCATCTTATTTGATTTTGTGTAACTATAAATACAATTTAAAAAACATTCAATATCATCTTCAGATGATTTGCGCCTTAAAGCAGTGTTATAATAAAAAATTTTTGCGCCTTTGCGTTAAAAAACATTTTCTTTCTAATAATAAAAATATCAAAAATATCATCTTCAGATGATTTGCGCCTTAAAGCAGTATTATAATAAAAAAAATTTTGCGTCTTTGCGTTAAAAAAAACATCTTCTTTCGACTCATAACAATCAAAAATATCATCTTCAGATGATTTGCGCCTTAAAGCAGTGTTATAATAAAAAATTTTTGCGCCTTTGCGTTAAAAAACATTTTCTTTCTAATAATAAAAATATCAAAAATATCATCTTCAGATTATTTGCGCCTTAAAGCAGTATTATAATAAAAAAATTTTTGCGCCTTTGCGTTAAAAAACATCTCCTTTCTAGTTATAACAATCAAAAATATCATCTTCAGATGATTTGCGCCTTAAAGCAGTATTTTAATAAAAAAAATTTTGCGCCTTTGCGTTAAAAAACATCTCCTTTCTAGTTATAACAATCAAAAATATCATCTTCAGATGATTTGCGCCTTAAAAGCAGTATTATTATAAAAAAAATTTTGCGCCTTTGCGTCAAAAAAATCTTCTTTTAAGAGTAATATAATTGAATTCTAGTATTACAAATTAACAATTTTTGGTCTTTGCATTAAAAACAAAATTAAACCTTTTTCCCTTTCATCATCATCATTAAAATCACGGGTATTCCAAATAAGGAGGTAATCACATTCAGCGGAAACTGCGTTGCTTCTGAAACAATAGAAAAAACTTCCATAATTAATATCCCTAAAAGCATATTCAAAATCCACTGTTGCCACAGTTTCGCAGGATTAAAAAGCATTCTGCAAAAATGCGGAACCACAATCCCGATAAATAAAATAGGCCCTAAAAAAGCCGTGACAGAAGCTGATAAAAGTGACGAGGAAATTATGACCAGAAACTTTAAGTGCTTTAAATTGACGCCCAAACTTTGTGCATAAGCCGTTCCCAAAGAATTTCCGATTAATGGTTTGATGGTTTTAAAACTTAACAATAAACCGATGATTACGATAATTGTTAAAACTAAAATCTGATTCGTAGAAACCTGGTTATTCGCCCCGAAACTCCACAGAATATAATTTTTCAGACTTTGATTTTCAGCATAAAACTGAAGAATAGAAACCACTGCGCCAGCTAAAGCCGAAATTAAAAAACCAAAAATGATGAGAAACGATTTATCCTGAAAACGTCCCGAGAAAGCCAGTAGAATTACCATTAATAATAAACTCCCGGCAATGGCTGAAAAACTTAAAAAACTGTTTTGCAAAAATTCCGGTAAGATAAAATCTGTAGAAAAGAAAATATAAAAAGCGACACTCAAACTCGCCACAGAAGTAATTCCCAAAACCGATGGTCCGGCTAACGGGTTTTGAAAATATTCCTGCAGTAAAAATCCAGAAGTCGGTATGGAAATTCCGGCCAAAAGCATTACTAAAACACGATTGATGCGAAGTTGCGCAATTTGTGAATTCTCCGAACCGGACGAAAGAAAATCTGAAAAACTCAAATTCATAAAACCGATATTCAAATTGATAAGTACCGAAATGACAATTCCGATGATGATGAGTATTCCGGTGATTTTAAAGTTTTTCGACATTTTTAGAGATACAAAAAAGTCACAAAAATTCTGTTTTTATTAAAAGAAAAATGCTGGATTGAAAGCTGATTCAGTATAAAAATCTCCGCTTTTCAAGAATACATTTCCCTTAATTTTACAGCAATCTTTGTGACTTTCGGTTGAAATTATTTAAAAGAATTAATCTTTTCAGTTAAAGCTTCTTCGCTCATCATTCCTACGGTTTCGTCGGTTTTGTCGCCTTTTCTCATGAAGGTGAAAGGAATTGAACCACCGTCCCATTCTTTAAAATTTGCGTGAAAAAATTCGGGAGTTAATAGTGATCCGTCCAGTAAAACTACATTTTGCGACAGACCCTGTTCCTCTGAAAAGTTCTTCACTTTCGTGTCCCAGTCTTCTTTTTCATCTAAACTTACGAAAGTAAATTTAACAGGCTGCGATTTCAGTTCCGCCATTTTTTCTTTAAAATGAGGGATTTCTCTCATACACGGACCACACCAGGTTGCGAAGAAATTGGTTACATATAACGTATCACTATCTTTTTTGCCCAGAAGTTTGGTGCTTTCCTCCGCGCTTATTTCAACATGTTTAAAAGGAAGGGCGGCTTCCGTTGCAACTGTTGAATGATCTCCACCGGCAGAGTCCGTTACGGTTGTATCGGTCGCTTCATTTACGTTCGTTTCTTTTTTACAAGCCGAAAGCGCAGTACATAACACGATACCCAAAATCAATTTTTTCATTTTATTTTTATTATTTTTGAATTCTTAATAATTATGGAAAATCTCTTACCTAAAGCAAGACCAATAGAATTTCACCCGCTAAAATTAGCGAAAAAGCAAGAACTGACCAAAAGTACCTTCGCGCTCGAATTCGAAATCCCGCCCGAATTATCTTCCCAATATCATTTTGAGGCCGGCCAGTATGTAACCCTCCAATTCCCCGTGAACGGAAAAGTTGTACTGAAGGATTTTTCAATGACTTCGGCACCTTATGAAGAGAAAATCACGTTAGGAATCAAAATAAGCAGCGACGAAAGTTTTGCAAGTTCATTATTTAAAGATTTAAAAACTGGTGATTTAATTGAAGTTTCGGAACCGAGAGGAAGATTTACTTTAGGTTCTAAACCGCATGAATTTCGCACGATCGTCGGTTTTGCCGGCGGAATTGGAATAACGCCAATTCTGAGTCATTTCAAAAATATTTTACATACAGAACCCAGAACGCGGCTTTTCCTCTTTTACGGAAATAGAAATAAAAAGCAGGTCGCTTTTAAAAATGAATTGGATGAATTGGCAAAGCAACATCCGGATCGGCTGGAAATTCACTACTTTTACTCACAGGAAAAAGTGGGCAACGGCCTTTTTGAAGGACGGCTGAATGAGAAAAAAGTCGCTTTGATTATCAATCAGATTTTGCAGTTAGATGATACCGATGAAGAGAGTACGATTTGGGACGCCGTAGATGAAGTGTTGATCTGCGGTAAAGGCGAAATGATAAAATCGGTTGCCAATGCCTGTTACAGACACGGGATTCGCAAGAAAAATATTCATTTTGAACTTTTTGAAGAATTTAATGAAGATATTTATCCGGTCGAAAAAGAGTTTCCTTTATTGGAAAATATTGAGGTCGGTTTTAAACTTTTTAACAAAGAATATAAAACGACTTTAAAAGATAATAAAATGCGGCTGTTGCAGCAATTGCTGATTCAGAAATTCCCGGTTCCCTATTCCTGTAAATCGGGGATTTGCGGCAGTTGCGAATGTATTTTAGAAGAAGGCCAGGTTGAGCTTTTAGAAAATGAATATCTGACTGAAAAAGAGGAAGCATCGGGAAAAATACTCGCCTGCATGTCCATCGTTTTAAGTAAAAATATTAAAGTTAATTTTGACTTGATGTAGTTGTTTTGAAGAAATTATTAGACATATTTAAATCATTTTTTAATCTCATTGAAATTGGGGTTTTGCTTATGTTTTTGGCTAATATCTGGGTTTTTGCCGTAACGAATGGGAAAACGTACACCAAAATATCGAAAATCCCACCCAGAGAAACGGCGCTTGTTTTAGGAACTTCTCCGAGAATGAAATCCGGAGTTTCCAATCCTTATTTTACGGCGAGGATGGATGCAACCGCACTTCTGTACCATCATGGGAAAATTAAAAAAATCATTGTCAGCGGCGAAAAAAGCAAAGGTTATGATGAGCCTGCAGCCATGAAAAATTACCTGATTTATCAGGAAGGGGTCCCGGAAAATATTATTACTGAAGATCCGAAAGGTTATAAAACCCAAACCAGCATCAAAAACTGCCTGGAGGTTTACCATCAAACAGATGTGATTATTGTTTCCCAGGGTTTTCATAATCTGCGTGCTTTATTCTACGCCAGAAACAGCGGAATGAATGCGCTTGGCTTTGATGCACATGATGTTTTGACCAATCACAGTTATTACAGAAATCAGTCCCGGGAATTCATAGCACGCGTGGTTGCGGTGATTTATTACCTTCTCAATATCGAGCGAAAAGTATAAATGCAGTGCGGTTATAATTTAGATACAGTTTTAGCAAAGTAATTTACGGCAAAATCTTATATTTGTAAAAACAAAAAATATGCTCGTAATAGGAATTGCAGGAGGAACCGGATCAGGAAAAACCACTGTAGTCAATAAAATTCTTCAACAACTGAATATAGAAGGAGTGAATGTGCTCTCTCAGGATAATTATTACCATGATAATCCGAATCTTACCCTTTCGGAAAGAGAGGTTTTGAATTACGACCATCCCAAATCCATCGATTTTGATCTGCTTATCAAACATGTAAAAGCATTGAAAAACGGCGAAACCATTGAGCAACCTTTGTATTCCTTTGTAACGCATTCCAGAACGGGAGATCATGTATCCATCGATCCCAGAAATGTTTTGATTGTAGAAGGGATTTTGGTACTGACCAATTCTGAACTTTTAAAAGAATATGATCTTAAAGTTTTTGTACATGCCGATTCCGATGAAAGACTGATTCGCAGAATCCGTCGCGATACGCAAGAGCGTGGCCGCGATTTGCAGGAGGTTTTGCACCGTTATCAAACCACTTTGAAACCCATGCATCAGGAGTTTATAGAACCTTCGAAAAATGAAGCGGATTTAATTGTTCCCAATATGAAGCAAAACACTGTTGCGATTGACTTTCTCTCTACTGTCATCAATAATACGCTGAAAAAAACACATTAAAATGGAAGACTTAATTAAAGAAATCAAACCGAAATCGGCAAAGTTAAAATTCATTCGGAAATATTTTGTGAATAAATATTTCGTGACTGTTTTCCTTTTTTTAGTGTGGATGATTTTCTTTGACAGTACTTCTTTTTTAGTCATCAATGAACTGAATGGTGAAGTGAGCCGCTACGAAAGTCAGCTCGCGTATTATCAAACAGAATATCATAAAAATGATGAGTTTTACAAGAAATTGATGAATGATAAAGAGGAAAAAGAAAAATATGCCCGTGAAAATTATTTCATGAAAAAACCAAATGAAGAAATTTTTATTTTGGTTGTAGACAGTGCGAAAGCAGTTAACAGATAACTCATCAGATAAAAGCCAACTTTTGAAACCATCAAAAATATGTTTAAAAAAACTTCACTTCAAGACTGGGAATCTGTTGTTCAGAAACAATTGAAAACAGAAAATATCTATGAGATTTTATCCAAAGAAAACCTCGAGGGAATTACCGTAAAGCCTTATTACGATTCTGTCGCGAAACCTTTAAACAATCTTCCGAAAGTGGAAGAATCCACCCATCTTGTTTCCCCTTATCACGAAAGTTCAGAGGAAAATATTTTCGCTTTTCTTTTGAATGATAATGTCGAAAACCTTGAAGGGAAAGTGATTTTTGTTAACAATAAAGATTTGGCAGAACATATTTCCCTGGAGGACACCAACCGTTATTTTTCGTTAGTCGATGTGTTTTCTGAAGATCAAAAGGGCGGATTAAATCAGCAATTGGTAAAAGAACTTTTAGCAAAAGACTTCGAGAAAAATATTTGCATTAATGTTTCTTTGCATCAAAATGCAGGTGCCACAATCGTTCAGCAGCTGGCAATCGCTTTGGCAAAAACAATAGAACTGACAGAGATTTTCGGTTTGGAAATTTTAAATAAGATCATTTTTAAAGTCGCTGTTGGTGGAAACTATTTCTTTGAAATTGCTAAAATCAGAGCACTTAAATTGCTTTTTAATCAATTTTCAAAAGAATTTGAATTAAATGAAATTCCCTATATTTTTGCGGAAACCTCTTTGCGGAATAAATCGAAAAATGATGCTGAAAATAATCTGATCCGTTCCACACTTGAACTTTCTGCGGCGATGATTGGCGGAGCAGATGCGGTTTTCAGTAATGATTATCAATTTGAAAAATCCGATTCGGTTTCCGAAGAAATTTCATTTAAACAACAAATCGTTTTAGCTTATGAAAGCATTATCAATGTTTTTGAAGATGCCGGAAACGGGAGTTATTATATCGAAAATTTAACGCAACAGTTCGCGGAAAAATCCTGGCAAATGTTCCTCCAAATTGAAAATGATGGCGGTTATTGCGAGCTTTTGAAAAATGGTTCGATTCAAAAACAAATTTTCGAGCAAGCAGTTAAAGAACAAAATTGGGTAGAAGAAGGGAAAATAAAAATCATTGGCGTGAATCTTTATCCGAAACTGGAGAAAACGAAATCTGCGGCAGAAATGTATTCGCCAGGTGAAATTAAAGCAGTTCGTTTAGCAGAAATGTTTGAATAGTTTTTTGCCACGAATTCACGAATTTGGCTTCTTTTCTTGCATAAGCATTTAAAATGTTGAATTACCAAAATCAGTTTTTATGGCAATTATTTACAAAGAAGAATCATACGAAATTATTGGAATCTGTATGGAAATCCATAATTATTTAGGTTTTGGTTTTTCGGAAATAGTTTATAAAGACGCGCTGGAAGTTGAGTTTAGGAATGCAGGAATTGATTATGTGAGGAAAAAAAAACATGAGGTTGTTTACAAAGGAATTGTTTTGCCACATCTGTTTTACGCCGATTTTGTTGTTTTTGATAAAATTATTTTAGAAATTAAAGGAAAAAAAGAAATTGCTGATGTTGATTTGTCTCAGGCCATCAATTACTTAAAAGTTTCTGAAAACAGATTAGCTTTGATTGTGAATTTTGGTGAAGAAAAACAGAATTATAAAAGAATTGTTTTATAGATTGCAACAAATACACGAATTGTTTATAGTTTCAAATTGTATCTGATTACAGATTCCGATATTAAATTAATTCGTGCATTCGTGGCATTTCAATTACTTAAAAGTTTCTGAAAACAGATTAGCTTTGATTGTGAATTTTGGTGAAGAAAAACTGAATTATAAAAGAATTGTTTTATAGATTGCAACAAATACACGAATTATTTATGGTTTCAAATTGTACCTGGTTACAGATTCCGAGATTAAATTAATTCGTGCATTCGTGGCATTTCAATTACTTAAAAGTTTCTGAAAACCGATTAGCTTTGATTGTGAATTTTGGTGAAGAAAAACTGAATTATAAAAGAATTGTTTTATAGATTGCAACAAATACACGAATTATTTATAGTTTCAAATTGTACCTGGTTACAGATTCCGATATTAAATTAATTCGTGCATTCGTGGCATTTCAATTACTTAAAGGTTTCTGAAAACAGATTAGTTTTGATTGTGAATTTTGGTGAAGAAAAACTGAATTATAAAAGAATTGTTTTATAGATTGCAACAAATACACGAATTATTTATAGTTTCAAATTGTACCTGGTTACAGATTCCGATATTGAATTAATTCGTGCATTCGTGGCATTTAATTTAAAATTAAATACGTGGAACATAAAATATTAGACGCAAAAGTTCAAGAATTTATCAATGCAAATCTAAAAACGGATTTGCATTCTTTGTTATTGAAAAAATCGCCTTTTCCGGAAGTTTCGATGCAGGAAATAGTGCAGCAGATCAAAGGCAAAAAAGTCGCTCAAAAGAAGTTTCCTTTTTTATTAAAAGAAGGAATTATTTTCCCACCCAACTTAAATCTGGAACAGGCTTCTTCGCAAGCAACGGCAGAATTTAAGGCAAAGAATTTGAGCGGGAAAAGCTTTATCGATTTGACTTCCGGTTTTGGAATTGACGCTTATTTTTTAAGTCAAAATTTTGAGGAAGTTACTTTGGTAGAACAGAATTCTGAATTATTAGAAATTGTAAAACATAATTGGGGAATTCTTGAAAGAAAAGCCAATTTTATTAATGAAAATTTGGAGAATTTTTTGGCTGAAAATAAAGAAAAATTTGATTTAATTTATCTCGATCCTGCCAGACGGGATTCCGAAAAAAATAAAAAATTTCTCCTTGAAGATCTGTCGCCAAACCTTTTGGAAATCCAAGCCCGGTTGTTAAAGATTTCCGACCAAATTATCATTAAACTTTCACCGCTCATTGATATTTCCTATTTGATTTCAGTGTTAAAAAACATTGTTGAAATTCAGATTATCGCAGTGAGAAATGAAGTGAAGGAATTGTTGGTTTTTATAAATTCAGAAAAAGAGAATGACCATACTACGGTTTCCTGCATCAATTTGGAAAGTGAGGAAAACTCTTTTTCCTTTAATTATAAAGAAGAGCGATCTGCGGTTTCGGAATATTCAGAACCGCTCCAGTATTTATATATTCCCAATAATGCAGTCCTGAAATCAGGTGGTTTTAATAGTGTTTCAGAACAATTTGCTTTAAAAAAACTTCATCCCAATACGCATTTTTATACTTCCGATGAATTGGTGGAAAGTTTCCCGGGCAGGATTTTAAAGGTTGAAATTATTGATTCTAAAGAAATTAAGAAAGGAGAAAAATTCAATATTATTTCAAAGAATTATCCATTAACCCCAGATGAAATCAAGAAAAAGTATAAAATTAAGGATGGTGGAACCGGCTACTTAATTTTTACTCAAACCCAGAAAAATAAAATTATTTTAAGAAGTGTTTAGAATTCATCGAAAACCTTGTGGTAAATATTAATATTTCTTACTTTTGGGGCATTGAAAATTTTAAAAATTCCTAATTATCATCAAGTAGATATGAAAAAAATTATTTTAGTCGTTGCAATCGCAGGTTTAGCTATCAGTTGTAAAAAAGTTCCGGCAGGTGGAAATAAAGGAGTTTTGAAAATGCAGGACGGTGTCGAAAGATACAGCGATGACGTGATGAGCGATGAAGCAACAGCGGCGGTGCAGGCGGCAGACGCTAAAAAAGCTACCGAAATGATGACTTCAGACAGTACGAAAGTTACAGTTCAGCCGGCAGTTACCGTTAAAAAAGACAGTGCTGCTTCTGCGGAGAAGAAATAAGTATTTAAAACATATTAGAAAATGTCTTGCTTCGGCGGGACATTTTTTTTATTTTTACAAAGTTCGATATTCAATAATTTTAATTAAAATAAAATGCAAGAAACCTTAAATTACATTCAGGAAAATAAACAGCGTTATGTTGACGAACTTTTTGAATTGTTAAAAATAGCTTCTATCAGTGCGGATCCTGCTTATAAAGAGGAAGTTCTGAGATGTGCTGATGAAGTGGCAAAATTCCTGAAAGATGCCGGTGCTGATGATGTAGAAGTTTGCGGGACCAAAGGATATCCGATTGTTTTTGGTCAAAAATTCTTAGATAAAAATTTACCGACCGTTTTGGTTTACGGCCATTACGATGTACAACCACCAGATCCACTGGAGTTGTGGACCAAACCACCTTTTGAACCGTATATTGAGAAAACTGAAATTCACCCTGAAGGTGCCATTTTTGCCAGAGGTTCAGCCGATGATAAAGGTCAGTTTTTCATGCACATCAAAGCATTTGAAGCGATGATGAAAACCGATACTTTGCCTTGTAACGTAAAATTTATTTTTGAAGGTGAAGAAGAAGTTGGTTCAAAAAGTCTGGAAGATTTCGTGAATGAAAATAAAGAGAAATTAGCGTGCGATGTTATATTAATTTCCGACACCCATATTTATTCCAACGAACAACCAACGGTAACCACCGGTTTGAGAGGTTTGAGTTATGTAGAAGTTGAAGTGGAAGGTCCAAACAGGGATTTACATTCCGGTCTGTACGGAGGCGCAGTTCCGAATCCGATTCACGTTCTTTCGAGAATGATTGCCAATTTAATTGATGAAAACGGACATATTACGATAGATGGTTTTTACGATAATGTAGAAACTGTTTCTGTTGAAGAAAGAGCTGAAATGAACAAGTTAAAAGACGATCAGGAACATTTCAAAAAATCAATCGGTTTGAATGGAGTAGAAGGGGAGAAAGGATATACGACTCTAGAAAGAACCTCGATCCGTCCGACCTTAGACTGCAACGGAATTTGGGGCGGTTATATTGGTGAAGGCGCGAAAACGGTCATTCCATCAAAAGCTTTTGCTAAAATTTCAATGAGATTGGTTCCTTATCAGACTCCAGAAGAAATCACGGAAAAGTTCACTACCTATTTTGAAAAAATCGCTCCTGCAAATGTGAAAGTAAAAGTAACTCCGCACCATGGTGGGATGCCTTATGTTTTGCCAAGCGATACCAAAGAATTCAGAGCGGCGAAAACTGCTATGGAAACTGCTTTCGGAAAAGAAGTTCTTCCTTACAGAAGTGGCGGAAGTATTCCAATCACCGCGATGTTCGAACAGGTTCTGGGAGCAAAATCTGTTTTAATGGGATTTGGTTTAGATTCCGATGCGATTCACTCGCCGAATGAGCATTACGGCTTGTTTAATTTTTATAAAGGAATTGAAAGTATTCCACTTTTCTTTGAGAATTATTCCAAATAGATAGAAAGCACTTTTTTTAAGGTGCTTTTTTCTTACTGTTAAACCATTATTTTTTAAACTGATCTATTTCCAAAATAGAGCTGTTGTCTTCTTAAAATTACAGAAATTCTTCTAAGTCACAGACTTTTTTTATCTTTAAGCAAATAATACATCATGAAAAATAAAGTCGCTTATATTACCGGCGGAACAAAGGGGATCGGCTTAGGAATCGCAGAAGTACTCCATAAACATGGAATCACCGTCGCAATTTCCGGACGTAGAAAAGAGGATGCGATAGAAGTTGCAGAACAGTTATCGACCATGGAAGCACCTGTTTTTGGGATCGGTTCTGATGTGAAAAACTTTGAAGACGAAAAAAATGCAGTTGCCGAAATCATCAGAAAATTTGGAAAAATTGATTACGTCATTGCAAATGCGGGCGTCGGAATTTTTAAACCCGTAGATGAACTTTCTGTTGAAGAATGGTCTTCAATGATTGACACCAATCTTACCGGAATTTTTCACACTTTGAAAGCATCGGTTGAAGAGCTTAAAAAAACGGAAGGGTATTTTATCACCATTTCGAGTTTAGCAGGAACCAATTTTTTTGAAAACGGTTCGGGTTATAATGCTTCAAAATTTGGCGCAGTAGGTTTTACACAAGCTGCAATGCTTGATTTGAGAAAATACAACATTAAAGTTTCCACCATCATGCCGGGTTCGGTTTCTACTCATTTTAATGGAAATGAACCATCGGAAAAAGATGCCTGGAAAATTCAACCCGAAGATATTGGTCAATTGATCATGGATATTTTTAAAATGAATCCACGCACTTTAGCCAGTAAAATAGAGATTAGACCTTTACAGCCAAAAGGTTAATTATGTATGAAATATAATTTTTTCTAAATACTATGCATGCATAGTAAATAATTTTTTATCTTAGCCAACAGTAAAACAATAAATATTAGCACATGAAAATATTAGTCTGTATCAGTAGTGTTCCAGATACTACGTCCAAAATTAATTTTACAGCAGACAAATCTGCTTTCGACAAAAATGGAATTCAGTGGGTGATTAATCCATTAGATGAGTTCGGATTAACCAAAGCAATCAAATTACAAGAATCTGCCGGAGCAACCGTTACCGTAATTAATGTCGGTGATGCCAGCACAGAGCCAGTGATCAGAAAATCATTGGCCATCGGTGCAAATGATGCCATCAGAATTAATATTGAACCAAAAGACAGCTATTCTGTTGCGAAAGAAATCGCAAATATCGCGCAAAGTGGCGGTTATGATTTAATCTTCTGTGGAAAAGAATCTATCGATTATAATGGTGGAGCAGTTCCAGGAATGGTAGCTCAGTTATTAAATCAACCTTTCGTAAATGCCTGTGTTGGCCTGGAAGTGAATGGTGCTGAAGCCACTGCAGTAAGAGAAATTGAAGGCGGTAAAGAAACGATTTCGGTAAAACTTCCGGCGGTGATTGCAGGTCAAAAAGGATTGGTTGATGAGAAAGATTTAATTATCCCGAATATGCGTGGAATTATGTCTGCCAGATCAAAACCTTTAACCGTTCATGAACCGGCTAATAATGAAGTAAAAGTGGACGCAGTTTCGTTTGATGCTGTACCGGCGAGAGCAGCTGTGAAAATGGTAGCTCCCGACAACCTTGATGAATTGGTAAGATTACTTCACGAAGAAGCGAAAGTAATTTAATTCTAACCTTTAAACAAAATCAATCATGGCAATATACGTATATGCAGAAAATATAAACGGAATCTATAAAAAAGCAGCATTCGAGGCAGTTTCTTATGCGAAAGCAATCGCCGGTAAAAATGGAGAAACCGTTACCGCAATTTCCATTAATCCTACCGATTCTTCAGATTTATTATATAAATACGGGGCAGACAAAGTCCTTAATATTAAAGATGAAGGTTTAAAAGGTTTCAGTGCGAAAGCTTATGCACAGGCGGTAAACGAAGTTGCAGACGGAAATATTATCGTATTCCCACACACCACTGACGCTTCATCTGTTGCACCGATGTTGGCAATTATGAAGAGTTATTCTCTGATTACCAACGCTTTGGAAGCTCCAGAAAGCCTTTCTCCTTTCCAGGTCAAAAGAAGAGCCTTTTCCGGAAAAGGAATCATGCACGCTAAGGCAGACGCGGCTGGAGTTATTGTAACTGTCTCTCAAAATGCTTTCGGTATTAAAGAAAATGCAGTTTCAGGTTCAGAAGAAGTGAAAAATTTATCGGTAGCAAATGAAGATACCAAGGTAATTTCTCACGAACAGAGTTCAGGAAAGCTGGATTTGAAAGAAGCGGAAATCGTAGTTTCTGCGGGTCGTGGAATGAAAGGTCCCGAAAACTGGGGAATGATTGAAGACCTGGCCAATCTTTTAGGTGCCGCCACCGCCTGTTCAAAACCGGTATCTGATATCGGCTGGAGACCACATTCTGAACACGTTGGACAAACCGGTAAAGCAATTTCGCCCAACTTATATATCGCGGTCGGAATTTCCGGTGCAATTCAGCATTTGGCAGGAGTGAATTCTTCTAAAACAATTGTGGTTATCAACAGCGATCCCGAAGCTCCTTTCTTTAAATCTGCGGATTATGGAGTCGTAGGAGATGCATTCCAGATCATACCGCAATTAACTGAGAAAATTAAAGCCTTGAAAGGATAAATCCCTTTTTTGAATATCAACTTAAGTCCAGAATTTATTTTGGACTTTTTTTTTGTAAATTACTCATGATTTTTGTTTTATTTTTTAACAAAAAAGACGGATCAAAACTCATAATGTGAAAATTTCATTTATATTTGTCTCATGGATTATAAAAAATTAACCATTCGCGGAATTTCCTACAGCCAAACGCAATCTGGCGCTTATGCCCTGCTTTTGGAACATGAGGAAAGCAATGTCAAACTGCCGGTTGTAATCGGTAATTTTGAAGCACAGTCTATTTCATTAGGTCTAGAAAAAGATATTCATCCACCGCGGCCCCTTACGCACGATTTATTTTCCAAATTCGTTTTGGCCACTCATTTTGAGATCACTTCCGTCATTATTTATCAAATTATTGATGGCGTATTTTTCTCTAATATCAATTTTAAAAATAAGACGACGGAAGAGGAGCTTATCTTAGATGCAAGAACTTCTGATGCTGTAGCAATGGCTGTCCGTTTTGATGCACCTATTTATACCACACAACAGGTTTTAAATGAAGCAGGTATTTTACTGGAACTCGATGCGCCTTCAAAAGAAACTGATGCAGATCAGCAACCGGAGCCGGAAGGAAATTTGGCCGCACTCAGTTCAGAAGAACTCAATAAACTGCTGGAAGATGCTGTAAAAGACGAAGATTTCGATGCAGCTTTAGAAATTCAGGAAGAAATAAAACGTAGAAAAAATAAAATCGACTAAAATTTTAATAATATTATGAATTTAAAATTAAGACTAACCGTTCTGTCATTCCTGCAGTTTTTTGTTTGGGGAGCGTGGCTGATTACTATTGGCGTATACTGGTTCGGAACAAAACACTGGGGTGGTCAGGAATTTGGAAAAGTTTTTGCGACTTTAGGAATTGCTTCTCTTATAATGCCTGCTCTTGTAGGAATCATCGCTGACAGGTGGGTAAATGCAGAAAAACTGTACGGTATCCTGCATATTCTTTACGGGATTATTCTCGTATTCTTGCCTTCTATCTCGACTCCTGAAAATTTCTTTTGGATCATGCTCATCGCGATGATGTTTTATATGCCGACGATTTCTCTGTCGAATTCTATCGCTTATTACATTCTGAAAAATAATAATTACGATGTTGTAAAGGTTTTCCCACCAATTCGTGTCTGGGGAACAATCGGATTTATTGTAGCCATGTGGATTACCAATCTTACAGGAAATAAAGATTCAGGATCTCAGTTTTATATTGCGGCTGCTGTGGCTTTTATTTTAGGGATTTATGCATTCACGTTGCCAAAGTGTCCGCCGCAGAATTTAATTCCTGCCAATGCTACTTTATCAGAAAAATTAGGACTTAATGCGTTTTCTTTACTTAAAGATTACAAGATGGCGTTGTTCTTTTTATTCTCAATGTTTCTGGGTGCGGCGCTGCAGTTGACCAATATGTACGGCGATACCTACTTATCAGATTTTGGGAAAATCCCGGCATATGCTGACAGTTTTGTCGTAAAACGTTCCACGTTGATCATGTCAATTTCGCAGATTTCAGAAACGTTATTTATTTTGGCAATTCCTTTCTTTTTAAAGAGATACGGAATTAAAAATGTGATGCTATTATCGATGTTTGCGTGGGTTTTACGTTTCGGATTTTTCGCTTATGGCGGACCGGAAGGTTTTGGTTTAGGATTGATCATTCTTTCCTGTATCGTTTATGGGATGGCATTTGACTTTTTCAATATATCGGGATCTCTTTTCGTGGAAACAACAACTGATTATAAAATCCGTTCATCTGCACAAGGTCTGTTTATGATGATGACTAATGGTTTCGGTGCAATTGGTGGAAGTCTGTTAAGCGGTTGGTTAATCCAACAATATTTCACGCTCGAAAATGGTGATAAAATGTGGCAGGAAATCTGGCTTGTTTTCGCAGGTTATGCCTTAGTAATTACGATATTATTTGCCATAATGTTTAAACATAAGCACGATCCGGAAGTTATTGCCGACCTAACGCACTAATTTTTAAAATACCAAACACACTTTTTCAAAGTGTGTTTTTTTTTGTAATTTGGCGTACTTAAAATAAATATAAATTCTACATAATGAAAGAAGTATTCATCGTATCAGCAGTGAGAACTCCAATGGGAAGTTTCTTGGGAAGTTTGGCCTCAGTTCCGGCTACAAAATTAGGTTCAACTGCAATTAAAGGTGCTTTAGACAAAATAAATCTTGACCCGAGACACGTTCAGGAAGTATATATGGGAAATGTTCTGCAGGCCGGAGAAGGCCAGGCACCCGCTCGTCAGGCATTAATGGGAGCAGGTTTATCCAATGAAACTCCCGCCACAACCGTCAATAAAGTATGTGCCTCAGGAATGAAAGCCGTGATGATGGCTGCACAGTCCATCAAAGCAGGTGACCAGGACGTAATCGTTGCAGGTGGAATGGAAAATATGTCTTCAGTTCCACATTATTACAATGCAAGAAATGCTACTAAATTAGGCGATGTTAAGATGTTGGACGGAATGGTGCTCGACGGTTTAACGGATGTTTACAATAAAGTTCACATGGGAGTCTGTGCAGAAAAATGTGCAGCCGAATATGGAATTACGAGAGAAGATCAGGATCAGTTCGCAATTGAATCTTATAAACGTTCGGCAAAAGCCTGGAGCGAAGGTAAATTTAAAGACGAAGTTGTTTCCGTTGAAATTCCACAGAGAAAAGGGGATCCAATTATTTTTTCTGAAGATGAAGAATATAAATCAGTAAACTTCGACAGAATCGGGACTTTGCCAACCGTTTTCCAAAGAGAAAATGGAACGGTAACTGCAGCAAACGCGTCCACTTTAAATGACGGAGCATCTGCCTTGGTTTTGATGTCCAAAGAAAAAATGGAAGAATTAGGATTAAAACCTTTAGCAAAAATTATTTCTTATGCTGATGCGGCGCAGGCTCCGGAATGGTTTACAACGGCACCTTCAAAAGCACTTCCTATCGCGTTGAAAAAAGCCAATTTAGAAATTTCAGATATCGACTTTTTTGAATTTAATGAAGCGTTTGCGGTTGTGGGTTTAGCAAATAATAAAATTTTGGGTCTTGACAGTTCTAAAGTGAATGTGAACGGTGGAGCGGTTTCCTTAGGTCACCCGCTTGGAAGTTCAGGTTCCAGAATTATTGTTACTTTAATTAATGTTTTGAAACAAAACAACGGCAAGTACGGTGCAGCGGCGATTTGCAACGGCGGCGGCGGAGCTTCGGCCATTGTTATCGAAAACTTATAGAATATTTAATAGTCTTTCAATCAAACCATTAAGAATAACTGTTTATTTTTTCAGCAGATTCTTAATGGTTTTGTTACTTTTGTTTAATAAATTAAAAAAATGTCGGAAAACGAATCTCTACAAACTCCAAATATCAAGAATAATCCAAAGATCATGAAAGCCTGGGCTTTGTATGATTGGGCAAATTCTGTTTATTCATTGGTCATTACATCGACTATTTTCCCGATTTATTATTCGATTCTTACCACGGCCTCTGAGAAAAGCGAGTACGTGCAAGAAACCGGACAGTGGATTAAAGTTCCTGTTCGGCACATGATTAAGATTTTCGGAAAAGAGTATCAGCCAGATGCGATTTACGGATATTCTTTGACCATTTCATTTCTGATTGTAGTTTTGCTGTCACCATTTTTGTCATCGTTGGCAGATACGATTGGGAACAAAAAATCATTTCTGCAATTTTTTTGTTATTTGGGAGCCACTTCCTGTATGGGTTTAGCGATGTTTACGGGAATGCAAAATGTATTTCTGGGCTTATTATTCAGCATTACGGCCAGTGTCGGATTCTGGGGGAGTTTAGTCTTCTATAATTCTTTTTTGCCGGATATTGCAACTCCCGATAAGCAGGATGCACTTTCTGCAAAAGGGTATGTATATGGCTATTTAGGTTCTGTTGTTTTAGTGGTAATTTGTTTGTTGCTCATTCAGGTTTTTGCTAAAGATGCGGAGCAGGCGAAAATTTATACCCGAATTTCTTTTCTGCTAACAGGAGCGTGGTGGTTTGGTTTTTCCCAGTACACTTTCAAGCATTTGCCCCAATTTGGTAATATTAAAGAACAATTACCAAAAGATTTGGTGCTGTTGAATTATAAAAATATTTTTGAAAAACATGAAGAACAAGGGGGAATTTGGGTGGTTTTAAATGATAATCTTCACTTTTACCTTGATATTGCTAAGCAAAGCTTTAGGGAATTATTTAAAGTTGGGAGGGTTTTATTTAAGGACAGAAATTTGAAATTTTTCCTGTCGAGTTTCTTCTTTTACAGCGTTGGAATGCAAACCATTTTCTTGATGGCGACACTTTTTGGGAAGAGCGAAATCAATCTGGAACAGGATAAATTAATTATGACTTTATTATTAATTCAGATTGAAGCGATTATCGGAGCAGTTGTTTTCTCACGCTTATCCCGCAAAATTGGGAATAAGAATGTAATTTCGATTGCAATTGTACTTTGGATTGTAGCCTGTTTATCAGCATATTTCCTCAACAAAGAAAATCCAAATGTAGAAATCCAGTTCTACGTAATAGCCGGAATTATAGGTTTGGTAATGGGTGGTTTGCAGGCAATGTCGCGTTCTACCTACTCAAAGCTATTGCCGGAAAATAGTATGGATAATACGACCTTCTTTAGTTTTTATGATGTATTGGAAAAAATAGCTATCATTATTGGGACATTCATTTTTGCAACCATCATTGAAAAATACCATAATATGAGATATTCCGCTTTATCGATGTCGGCCTTTTTCTTTGTAGGACTGGTATTAATCCGGTTTTTGAAAGTAAAAATGGGGAAAGAAAAATAGCAGTTTCAGATTGGTATTGCTTTTGTAATTTTAGCTTAATAATTGCTTATTTTTGCAGAGTTGTTAAATTAAAATTACGTACATTTGCAACTGTAAATCAATGGATTAAATTAAAATATGACCAACCCTTTATTTTACGCAAAGATTCTTTTGTTCGGCGAATACGGTATTATCGAAGATTCGCAGGGACTTACTTTACCCTATAGTTTTTATAAAGGAACATTAAAATTTTCTGATTTAAAAAGCGATTTTGATAAAGAATCAAATGATTCGCTGCTGAAATATTCTGATTATTTAAAAGATTTAGAACTTCCAGAGGTTTTTCAACTCAATATTTCTAAGTTTAAAAAGGATATCAAAAAGGGATTGTTCTTCGATTCCAATATTCCGCAAGGATATGGGGTAGGAAGTTCAGGGGCTTTAGTTGCCGCTATTTTTGAAAAATATTCGATAAAAAGTTACGAACCAGAACAGGTTTCTAAAGATCAACTTATGAATCTCCGTACTATTTTCGGTCAAATGGAAAGTTATTTCCATGGAAAAAGTTCAGGAATTGATCCGCTGATCTGTTATATGAATCTGCCGATTCTTATCGAAAGCAAAGAAAGCGTGGATAAAGTTGCTATTCCGGCAAGTCATGAAGGGAAAGGAGCGATCTTCTTAATCGATTCCGGGATGACCGGGGAAACCGGACCGATGGTTCAGATTTTCTTTGAAAAAATGAAGACTGAAGGTTTCCGTAAAACGATGAAAGAGGAATTTATCCGCTACAACAATGCCTGTATTGATGCTTTTCTGAAAAAAGAAATGACTCCGCTTTTTAGAAATCTAAAGAGTCTTTCTGTCTGGGCTTACGAACATTTCAAACCAATGATTCCTGAAAGTATTTATAATGTCTGGAAAAAAGGATTGGATACCAATGCCTATTATCTTAAGCTTTGCGGAAGTGGCGGCGGCGGTTATATTTTGGGGTTTACCAAAGACTATAAGAAAGCAGAAAAGATGCTTGAAGGTTTCCACAAAGAAGTTATTTACAGGTTCTAGATCTTTCGTAAAAGTCGAAAACCACCGATCAAAATTCAATTTTAATTAAGCAGTTTGTGACTTTACGCTCCATGAAAAATCCCTTACTTTATCGGTTTTCTCAATTCATTGCTTTTTTGATGGGTGCACGGGTTTTCGTCGCTTTACTGCTTACTTTTGCTTTATATGTTTCTACTTTTTTTCTCTTTAATCAGGAAGAAAGTTTGCGGAATTTCGTTTTCGATTTCAAAGTTCACGGCATTATTTTTTGCTCTGTTTTAAGTATTTTGGCAGGCGGAATTATCAATCAGTTTTATGACCGCGAAAAAGATCAGCTCACCAAACCATTCCGGACAAAAATTCAAAATTTCCTGAAACAGAAGTATTTTCTTTATGCCTATATCGTCCTCAATTTATTTTCGCTGGGAATCGCGGGAATGATCTCTGTGCGGGTTTTCTTTTTCTTTCTGATCTACCAGTTTTTAATGTGGTTTTACAGTCATAAATTGAGTAAATTATTGATTATTAATAATTTAACTTTCGTAAGTTTATCGTTATATCCGTTTTTTGGAATGTTGTTTTATTATAAAACTTTTTCAGTACAGATCTTTTTGATGTCTGTTTTTATTTTCCTGATGCTTTTAATTATCGATATTATTAAAGATACTTTAACCAAAAATGCAGACAAAGTTTTTGGTTACACTACTATTCCTAATTATTTCAGTTCTGCCACTTCAGGTGCTTTTATAGTAACGCTATTAATTGTCGCGCAGATTTCTTCCGGATTGATTATCTGGAAAATGGGCTTGCACAGTATTATGAGTTATTATTTTGCAGCAAGTATTTTTATTCAAATCATCTCGGTATTTTTAGCTTTAAATAAAACCAAATATTCGAAGTTTATCAATTTGAATATGCTTAGAATCTGGATTTTTGTGGGCATTATCGCTATGCTGGCCAACGGAATTCATCAGCATTATTTTATTTAAAACTGAAGCTCTTTTTTAATAATTTTTGAGCAACGGTCTTATTTTTACTATTAAATTTTTTTAAGATTGCAGATGTTAAATTTTATCTTATTGCGCAGTCGCATTTAAACAAACAAAAAATACCTTATCTTTGCAGATAAATTTTTCAGAACATGAGCAGAGACAGTAATGGTAATAAGAAGCCACGCATTAGCAAAATTTCTAATTCAGGAAGTTCCCCGAAACCACGAGGAACAAAATCTGCTCGTCCGCGAACTGAAAAACCAGTAGAAAGAAAAGAGCCGAAGGAACCAAAAGCACCGAGAGAACCAAGACTGATGTCTCAATCGGAAGCGAAATCTTACGAGAAAACTTTCGATAAACCAGCTTCCCGAAAGATGGGAAAAAGAATCGGAAAATCTTTTGACAGCAGCAGTAAATTCGATAAAGGTCCTTCGAAATCCGGCGTTAAAAAGCCTTACAAGAAACCTTTCGTTCCTGTAGATGAAGCGGAGAAAACCCGTTCATTTGTACAAAAGAGAAGGTTTGATAAATTAGCCAAAGAAACTCCGAAAGAATCAATCCGTTTAAATAAATACATCGCGAATTCAGGAATTTGTTCCCGTAGAGAAGCTGATGATTTAATTACTCAAGGTTTGGTAGAAGTGAACGGAAAGCCTGTAACAGAAATGGGTTACCAGGTTCAGAAAACCGACAGAGTGGTTTTCGACGGACAGGGAATTACGCCAGAGAAACCGGTTTACGTTTTATTGAATAAACCAAAAGGATATATTTCTACCACCAAAGATGACAAAGCCAGAAAAACGGTTTTAGATTTGGTGGCAAATGCATCACCTTACCGATTGTTCCCGGTAGGAAGATTAGACCGTTCTACAACTGGAGTAATCCTGTTGACCAACGATGGTCACATGACGAAGAAACTGACGCATCCATCTTTTGCCATGAAAAAAATCTATCACGTGACTTTGGATCGGAAATTAGACAGAGCAGATTTAAATATGATTCAGGAGGGAATCCGTTTGGAAGAGGGAATTGCTGAAGTTGACAGCATTTCTTATATCGAAGGAAAACCTAAAAATGAAGTCGGGATCGAATTGAGTATTGGCTGGAATAGAGTAGTACGTCGTATTTTCCAGAAATTAGGATACGAAGTTGAATTACTTGACCGTGTTTTATTCGCAGGATTAACCAAGAAAAACATCAAACGTGGTCACTGGAGAATCTTAACTGATTTGGAAGTGAATACTTTGAAAATGATATAAATTCAGGAAAATAAAAACGCATTTTTCTAAAAATAAAATAAAATAAAAACTTCCCAAGGTGATTCACTTTGGGAAGTTTCGTTTAAAACATAAAAACACAAACTATGAAAAAAACTATTTTTCTCTGTTTAAAATCAGTTGTTTTGCCGAATCTGAAGCGGTTACCAAACCGGCTCCAAGCATGATGATATCTTTTATAACCAATCTTCCAGCTGCGGATAAATAAGGAAACCCGTGATCTGGGCCACCTAAATTTGGGACCCAAGCTTCTGGGGTAGTAATGAGAAATGTTAAAGTTACAATCGACATTCCGAAGGTGAGAATCCCACCAATAAGTCCTATTTTTGGAAACCAAATTCCGAGTAAAACCAAAATTCCGAAAGCGACAATTACTGTTCCTAAACCATACGAAAATGCGTAAGTTCCGTTGGTTTCATGCCATTTGATATTCTCGGCAACTGCTTCTCCTTCTTTGTTTTTGTGTAATTTGTAATTATCGCCGTCTGAAACTTTATGGTTCAAAAAGAAACTCATAAAAGGCGAATTTGCGACAAAAGGAATAATTCCGTCGGCTTCATATTGATAAGCCTTTAGACCACCAATCCATGCCATCACAATGAAAATTCCAATTCTTAAAAGATGAATAAATTTGCGTTGTGAGTTGGCTAATAATTCTAACATATCTATTTGATTTATAGGCAAATTTAGGTCGAATTAATCAGCAGTAAAATGGACGATTTTGGCGATTATTTGGACAAATCTGCCACGATAGAAATTCCTGCTTCTTCGCGGAATTGAGTGGGCGAAATTCCGGTATGTTTTTTAAAATATTTGCTGAAATAAAATTCATCTTCAAAATTGAGTTCACCAGCAACTTCTTTCATTGATTTTCTGGTGAGATGAATTTGTTTTTTTGCTTCCAGAATTACACGTTCCTGAATGATTTGCGAAGGTGTTTTCGAGAATTCTGCTTTTATTTTTTTACTTAAACGATTAGGAGAAATATGAAGTAAGTTTGCATAAAACGCCGGACTTTTCTCCACCAGAAAATGTTGCTCTACCAAATTTTGAAAGTCTTTCAGCTCCTTGAAATCTTTTTGCATTAAATCGGCCGATGGTAGAAATTTACTTTTTTCTTTGCTGGAAATCGCTAAAATTAATTGAAGATAAGACCGCAAAACCGCACCTGAGAAATCTTCGGAAACATTTATTTCTTTAATCTTTGAAAAATAATCATAGATTTCATCGAAAGTATTTTTAGTTAAAGAAAAATGTGGAAAAAGATAAATATTATTGAAAAGTAAACCATTGCAGGCGACTTCTTTTTTATGAAATTCGATGCAATAGAAATCACCGTGGAAACTCAGCATCTGTATTTCAATATTATTTTCAGTGATAATTTGGATATTTTGAAAAGGGGAAGTGAAGAAAACCGTTTGTCCTTTGAATTCATATTCTACAAAATCGACCAATATTTTTCCTTCACCATCAAACAGAAAAATGTGATAAAAAGCGTCGCTGAAGACCTTTTCGAAATCGCTGTTCTGTTTTTGAAGAACCGAAAAATTTGAATTATTCATTTTGTAAAATTACAGTATTTGAATGATTTCATTGATTGTGAAATTTTTTTAGGATGTTTTGAAACAAATATTTTAAATTGCCTCTAACTTTTTAGAGGACTAAAATAGGTCTTCCTTGGAAAAAGAATCTTTAGAAAAGATTGAAAAGCAAAGGTGTGATCTTCAAGATTTCTAAAATGGATTTGGATAATTTTGATGACCAAGTTTTTAAAAATACAATCTTTGGTTAGTCAGGTCTAAGGATGGTCTTATTTTTTAATTTAAATAAAAGGATGAGATTTAATCAATATTATACCTAATTGATAATAAAAAAACACTCCCCAATTTGGAAAGTGTTTTAAATTTATATAAAATTTATTTTAGTTAAAATCACTAATTAAATTCCATCAATGATCGTATTCAAAGTTGTTGAAGGTCTCATCGCTGCATCTGTTTTCTCTGAATTTGGCTGGTAATATCCACCGATATCCTGAGGTTTCCCTTGCGCACCAATTAACTCATCATTAATTATTGATTCCTGATCAAGCATCGCTTTAGCCACAGGAGCGAAAATAGCCGCCATATCAGCATTTTTGGTTTGTGTTGCTAATGCTTCTGCCCAATACATTGCCAGATAGAAATGGGAGCCTCTGTTGTCGATAGAACCTACTTTTCGTGAAGGTGACTTGTCATTAGCCAAAAACTTCTCATTGGCCACGTCTAAAGCATCTGCTAAAATCTGCGCTTTATCGTTATTTTGAGTTTGAGCCAAATGTTCTAAACTCGCCTGTAATGCCATGAATTCTCCTAAAGAATCCCAACGCAAATAACCTTCCTGGATAAATTGTTGGATGTGTTTCGGTGCAGAACCTCCGGCTCCGGTTTCGAAAAGACCGCCACCATTCATCAATGGAACGATAGAAAGCATTTTTGCCGAAGTTCCTAATTCTAAAATAGGGAAGAGGTCAGTTAAATAATCTCTCAATACATTACCGGAAACAGAAATGGTATCTAAACCTTTTCTGATTCTTTCTAAAGTGAAATTCATCGCATCTTCGATATTCATAATTCGGATGTCAAGACCAGTTGTGTCATAATCTTTAAGATATTTCTCAACTTTCCTGATCATTTCCCGGTCATGCGCTCTTTGGTTATCTAACCAGAAAACGGCAGGAGTATCTGATAATCTCGCTCTGTTGACCGCTAATTTTACCCAATCCTGAATTGGTGCATCTTTTGCCTGGCACATTCTGAAAACGTCTCCTGTCTGAACAGGCTGTTCCATATATACATTCCCATCAGCATCAGAAATTTTTACAGTTCCGTCTGCAGAAAGTTGGAAAGTTTTGTCATGAGAACCGTATTCTTCAGCTTTCTGAGCCATTAATCCAACGTTGGGAACTGAGCCCATTGTTCGGGGATCAAGTGCACCATGCTTCTTCATGTCATCAATGGCTGCTTGGTAGAAACCTGCGTAACATCTGTCCGGGATCATTGCAACAGTGTCTTCTTCATTTCCTTCTGCATTCCACATTTTACCGCCACCTCTAATTAAGGCAGCCATAGAAGCATCAACGATAATGTCGGAAGAAACGTGGAAGTTGGTAATTCCTTTGTCAGAATTTACCATCGCGATTCTTGGTCCGTTTTCAATTGTTTTTGCGATATCCGCTTTAATTTCTGCTTCTTTTGGATGACCGGAAATTTTTTCAAAAAGTGTTGCTAATCCGAAGTTTGGATTAATATCTAATTCTTTGAAAGTATCTTTATATTTTTCGAAAACATCTTTGAAATACGTTTCTACAATAGCTCCAAAAATAATTGGATCAGAAATCTTCATCATTGTCGCTTTCAGGTGTCCGGAAAGAAGAACATTTGCTAATTTTGCTTCTGCCATTGCATCGGCAACAAAACCTTTCAGTGCAGAAAGACTCATCACAGAAGAATCGATAATTTCTCCGGCTTTCAAAGGAGATAATCCTTTCAGTTCTTTTACAGAACCGTCATTTCCGAAGAATTCTATTTTATATTGAGCGTCATTTTCTACCGTTACTGATTTTTCAGTTCCATAAAAATCGCCACTTTTCATATTTGCTACGGTAGTTTTAGAATCTGCTGACCAAACTCCCATTTTGTGAGGATTTGCTTTGGCATAATTCTTCACAGCTTTCGGTGCTCTACGGTCTGAATTCCCTTCTCTAAGAACAGGATTCACAGCGCTACCCAAAACTTTGGCATAGGTGTTTTTAATTTTTTCTTCATCCGCATTTTTCGGTTCGGCCGGATAATTAGGTAAAGCGAAACCGTGCTTTTGTAATTCAGCAATGGCTTCATCTAATTGTGGAACTGAAGCTGAGATATTCGGAAGTTTAATAATATTTGCATCTGGAGTAGTTGCCAACTGACCCAATTCAGCCAGAGCATCTTCTACTTTTTGATCGTCTTTCAGATATTCTGAGAAATTTGCCAGGATTCTGCCGGCAAGTGAAATGTCTTTTGGTACAATTTCGATGTCTGCAGTTTTAGTGAACGCTTGTACAACAGGTAAAAAAGAATGAGTTGCCAGCATTGGCGCCTCGTCTGTCAGCGTGTAGACGATTTTAGATTTTTCTGCCATTATATTTGATTTTTAATTTTAAAATTAAGCATGCACAAAAGTAGTGAATTTTAGGCAGATTTCGACTGGTTTTTAGGGATTTCTTACCGTTTATCAGGGTTTATAAAAACAGCAAAAAAAATAAAGTTTAGATTTTATAACTTTTATAAACTTTTGATTTTTTTTGGAATAAAGCTTTTGTCTTTTGCATTAAAAAAAAGAGATTCCTTTCGAAATCTCTTTTTGTATCACTAATCGAATAAGTCTCTCACTTTCTCGAAAAATGTCTTTTCTTTTCCAGAGGGTTCAGCAAGCATTTCGCCATTTGCCAACTGTTTTTCGAAAAAATCTCTTTGTTCCTTTGATAGGTTTTGTGGCGTCCAGACATTGATGTGAACAAACATATCACCGGTTCCATAACTGTCGATGCTTGGTAAACCTTTTTTAGAAAGTCTTAATATTTTTCCGGACTGTGTTCCTGCATCCACTTTTATTTTAACTTTTCCACCCACGGTCGGGATTTCTTTATGTGCTCCCAAAGCCGCTTCTGCAAAAGAAATATACAATTCCTGATGAAGATTATCGCCTTCTCTTTTGATGTGTGCATCTACTTCTTCCTCTACAACGACCAATAAGTCTCCGGGAGTTCCACCGAATGGTGCGTCGTTTCCTTTTCCGCGAACATTCAACTGTATTCCTTCTCTTGCTCCTGCCGGAATATTAATGGTTACTTCTTCGTCCTCCTTGATCAAGCCTTGTGAGTTGGCTCCAGCCGGTATTTTATCGGCGATTTTACCGATACCCTGACAAGTTCCGCAATGCGTTTGTGTTTGCATTTGACCGAACATGGTGTTCATCACTTTCATCTGTACACCGGATCCGTGGCAGGTAGGGCAGGTTTTGGAAGTTGCACCAGGGGCCAGCTTCATTTTTTTAACTTTAATGGTTTTCTGTGTGCCATTAACCATTTCCTCGAGGTTCAGCTTAATTCTTACTCTCAGGTTGCTTCCGCGAAGCTGTTGTCTTTGCTGACCACCGCCACCGCCGAAATGTCCACCGAAAATATCACCGAACTGGGAGAAAATATCGTCCATATTCATTCCGCCGCCGAAGCCACCGCCGCCGCCAAACCCGCCGCCGCCGTTCATTCCGGCGTGACCATACTGGTCATAACGCGCTTTTTTATTGCCGTCGCTCAAAACCTCGTACGCTTCTGCAGCTTCTTTAAATTTCTCTTCCGCGGATTTATCACCTGGGTTTTTATCCGGGTGAAATTTAATGGCCATTTTACGGTAGGCTTTTTTTATTTCCTCTGGAGAAGCACTTTTAGATACTTCCAGAATTTCGTAGTAATCTCTTTTAGACATAATAATTATGAGTGAATTATCTTCAGATAAGGACTGAAAACATTTTTAATATATTTTATTTGGGCAGCTTAATCCGTCTTCCGTTCCCGCTATTTTTTGCCAAAGCAATTTGCCAACGCTAAAAAAATGAGCTCCACTCAAGCCGGGCTGCACAATTCGACTGTTTAAAGTTTAGTTTCCAGTAACCACTTTTGCGAATCTGATTACTCTGTCAGAAAGCTGATAACCCGATTCTATAACGTCTACAATTTTACCTTTTAACTCTGGAGTAGGCGCAGGGATTTGCGTAATTGCTTCGTGGAAATCAACATTGAAATCGTCACCAGCATTTACGGTCATTGCTTTCAATCCTTTATCAGACAGTTTATTTTTAAATTTTTGGTAGATAAGTTCCACTCCTTTCAAATCTGCTTCATTACCATTTTTGGCAATTTCTTTTAGCGCACGTTCGAAATCATCCAGAACATCCAACATCGAAATCATCATGTCTTGATTAGCATATTGAAAGAATTCCATTTTTTCTTTGGCTGTTCTTTTCTTGTAATTTTCGAATTCTGCAAAAAGTCTGATATAGCGGTCTCTTTCTTCTGCCAAAAGGTCTTCTGAAGACGGCTCTGTTGTCACGCTTTCAGTGGTTTCTTCTGTACTGTTTTGAGTAAAATCGTCTTGTGGATTTAAGTTTTCTTCGTGAATATCTTTGTGGTCTGACATAATGTTAAATTTTATACGGAACGATTCACAAAGATTTTGCCAAAAAAGACTTTAGGACATTTCGGCAGATTTATAAGAAAGTACTGCAGTTACATTTCAGTAAATGTCTGAAAGAGCAGAATAATATTAAGAGTGAGAATTATTCCCGAGATGATCCAAACTAATACCTGAAGCCATGGTTTGTTTACAAATACGCCCATTTTTAATTTAGAATTGGTAAACATGATCAGCGGAACAACCGCGAAACTAAGTTGCATCGATAAGATGACCTGGCTTAAAACCAGTAAGTCAGTAGTTCCTTTCTCACCATACAGTATCGTTACGATCAAAGCTGGAACTACCGCAATCGAGCGGGTGATTAATCTTCTTAACCAAGGTTTTAAGCGAATGTTGAGGAAACCTTCCATTACAATTTGTCCGGCCAGTGTTCCAGTTAAAGTAGAATTTTGACCGGACGCCAATAAAGCTATTGCAAAGAAGATACTGGCAAAAGTAGTTCCCAGGATGGGTGTCAGCATTTCGTGAGCATCATGAATGTCGGCGATATCATGATTTCCGGTGGTGTGAAAAGTTGCAGCGGCAACAATAAGTATTGCTGCATTAATGAAAAATGCTATAAATAAAGAAACCGTACTGTCAATGGTGGCGAATTTAATCGCTTCTTTTTTTCCGTCGTGGTTTCTTTTGTAATTTCTGGTTTGCACGATACTGCTGTGCAGGTATAGGTTGTGTGGCATTACAGTCGCTCCCAGGATTCCGATTGCGATATATAGCATAGAAGGATTGGCAATCACTTCTTTCTGAGGAACCAATCCGGCAAGAAGTGGGAAAATATCGGGTTTACTTAAAATGATTTCATACGCAAAACTTCCCAAAATAACAAAAGTTAAGCCTGCAACAATACTTTCGATAACGCGAAAACCTTTGGCCTGAAGGAAAAGAATAATGAAAACATCAACTATTGTGATGGCAACTCCCCAAGTTAATGGAATTCCGAAAAGTAAATTCAAAGCGATTGCTGATCCGATAACTTCTGCCAAATCACAGGCAGCGATAGCGATTTCACAGAGAATCCAAAGGATAAAATTCGTAGTCGGGCTGAAATGGTCCCTACAAGCTTGCGCTAGATCCCGTTCTGCAACAATTCCTAATTTTAAAGATAAATGCTGGAGGATCATCGCAAAGAGATTCGAAATTAAAACTACAGAAAGTAGGGTGTAGCCGAACTGTGCGCCTCCTGCAATATCGGTAGCCCAGTTTCCGGGATCCATATAGCCAACTGCAATCATTAATCCTGGCCCAGCGAACGCAAAGAGTTTCTTCCAAAAGCCAGCATCCTTTGGAATATTGATAGAAGAAAAAACTTCCGGTAAAGAATTGGATTGTTTTTCTCTTCTCCAAGGATTTTTCTGATTGTTCACAAATGTTAGGTTAGCCTAACAAAAATAATTAAATAAATCTTATCATCAATTATAAAACAAAAAAAATCCCGAAAAAATTTCGGGATTCCTATAATATAATTTTAAGAAATTACTTTGTAAAACGTACGGCCATTTTTCTATCAACAGCTCTTTCGTCGTCAGAAGCTGTGGCAGGAACTTTCGCGAATTCGCTTCCGTAGCCTTTTGCTTCAACAACTTGTTTAGTTACGCCTAATTTGCCAAGTTCAGCTTTGATAAAATCAGCTCTTTTTTGAGAAAGCTCTTTATTTTTCGCAGCATCACCAGTTATATCAGTATAACCGCCCACTTTTATTTTAGCATCAGGATAAGCTTTTAAGATTTCTGCTAAGTTTTGGATTTGTCCTTCAGAACCTGGCTCCAATTCAGTAGCAGAACCAATTTTGAAGTTTACATTGTCAAAATTATACCAGGTATCTTTTAATACTGCATCATCTGCGGCGTTTTTATAACCGTCAGATTTTAAGAAACTGATCATTGATGCTTCCATTCCATTGGCATAACCTTTAATCATTTTTCCGTTTAAGTCGATGTCTGTAACTTCTTTTTGAGGCATCATTACTGCTGCGCTGTCATTAGCGGTTGACATTGATGAATCTATTGGAGCGATTTCCGTGTTTTGCGTTACAGGCTCAGGTTTCTTACCATATTGTTTCCAAAGGAACCAGGCTGCTAAAGCCAGTAATATAAGAGGTAATAACCATTTCCAGATAGATCCTCCTTCATTGTTATTGTCACTTGGCGCAGGATGGGAATTTGTGTTTCCGCCTCTGTTGACTTCTACTTTTGGTTGATCGTAAGAAGTTACTTTTACAGTTTCTGCTTCATGTCCGCCGAAAAGATTTCCTACACCTAATGAAGCTAAAGAAAGGCCGGCAGGAAGTAATGAAGAAACGATTCCTTTTTGATCATGTAGCAAACTGGTAATTCCAGATACGCCGATGTTATTATCTGCCGCATATTTCCCTACAGAACCTAAAGTCGCTCCTGTAACCATATTCAATAAAGAACTAGATGTTGAATTGCTGACTCCGGAATAAGAGGATATCGCATTCACAATACCTCCAATTTTATCTCCAAAAATTGCGGTTAATACCGTAGTAATTAAAGAACTGTTTGAAGTTCCACCAAGTAAATTACCAAGCATACCACTTGAAGCTGCTCCTGTAATTGCATCGAGAACTCCTGGTTTATCTGCATTATTAGCCATACCACCAACTACAGCTGGAAGTAATCCACTAATCGCTTTTGAAATTCCTGATTCGCTTTCTCCATATTGAGAGGCAGCTTGTGAAATCAACGCTGGACCTAATTGCCCTTTAATAAGATCAATAATGTTTAATGCCATAATAGTTTAATTTTTAAGGTTAATTGCTGGGATATATGCAAAATTTAGTCCAAAACCTTACATATTAACTAATTTATTAAAATATTAACACTTTAAAGAATACAGTTTGCTTTATGATTGACTAGTAGGCTTTTGCGAAAATCACTCTTTGTTTTGAAGGCTTTCCGGTAATTAAAGAGATGCCATCTTCCAATTCATTATTCAAAGGAATGCAACGGATTGTGGCTTTTGTTTCGTTTTTAATTTGCTCCTCTTCTTCAGCGGTACCGTCCCAGTGCGCAGAAATAAATCCACCTTTTTCATCAAGTACTTTTTTAAATTCGTCATAAGAGTTTACCTTCGTAATGTGAGAGTCTCTATAATTTAATGCTTTAGAGAAAATATCTTTTTGGATTGTTTTTAATAATTCATCAATATAATTCTCAATGTTCTCTAAAGGTTGTGTTTCTTTAGTTAAATTATCTCTACGCGCTATTTCTACCGTTTTATTTTCTAAATCTCTGGCGCCCATTGCAATCCGGATTGGTACTCCCTTCAGTTCATATTCTGCAAATTTCCAACCCGGTTTGTTATCGGTTCGGTTATCATATTTCACAGAAATGCCTTTGGCTTTTAATTTTTCCTGAATTTCAAATGCGACTTCATTAATTTGGTTTAATTGTTCTTCACCTTTAAAGATAGGAACAATCACCACCTGAATTGGCGCTAAACTTGGAGGAAGTACCAAGCCTAAATCATCAGAATGCGTCATAATCAAACCACCGATTAATCGGGTAGAAGTTCCCCACGAAGTACCCCAGGCATGTTCGATTTTGCCTTCTTTATTGGTAAATTTAACATCAAATGCTTTACCGAAATTCTGTCCTAAAAAGTGTGACGTTCCGGCCTGCAGAGCTTTTCCATCCTGCATTAGAGCTTCTATACAATAGGTTTCATCTGCACCTGCAAATCTTTCTGAAGCTGTTTTAATTCCTCTAATCACAGGAATGCCCATGAAATTTTCTACGAAATCTGAATATACATGGATCATTTTTTCAGTTTCTTCAATGGCTTCTTCTTTGGTCGCATGCGCGGTATGTCCTTCCTGCCAAAGGAATTCTGCTGTTCTTAAGAAGAAACGTGTTCTCATTTCCCACCGAACAACATTAGCCCATTGATTTATTAAAATTGGTAAATCTCGGTAAGACTGAATCCATTTTTTATAAGTATTCCAGATAATAGCTTCGGATGTTGGACGGACAATTAGTTCTTCTTCTAATTTTGCCTCCGGATCGACAATTAATTTCTTGGGATTATTAGGGTCTGTTTTCAGGCGGTAATGGGTTACAACTGCACATTCTTTAGCAAATCCTTCTGCATTCTGTTCTTCGGCTTCGAAATAACTCTTCGGAATAAAAAGGGGAAAATAGGCATTTTGGTGACCTGTTTCTTTGAATTTTTTATCAAGTTCATCCCGCATTTTTTCCCAAATTGCATAACCATAAGGTTTAATAACCATACAGCCACGGACTCCGGAATTTTCTGCCAAATCAGCCTGTACAACCAATTCATTATACCATTTGCTATAATCTTCAGCTCTCGAAGTAATTTTTGCCATTATATTTTATCTTTTAATTTAACTAGTACTCGCTTTTATTATCTAATTTAAAAAGCCTATTTTTACTCAAAATTTTTACCCGATAATTGGTACAATTTTGGTGCAATTTGCAAATATAAATCAAATTAAAACTTTTTCACCTTATCATGAAAAAAATTACTTATAAAAATTCAATTGGATTGCTGAAATCTAAAGCGGTTTTAGCAATATTCGGCAGTTTTATTTTAGCCTCTTGTGGTACGACAATGGGTGGTTATAGTGAGACTGACGGCATATATTACGATCCCAATAAAGATACCATTCCAGAGGGAATTGTGATGAACGACGGAAATCACGTGGGGAACTATTATGACTATCAGCAAACTGACAATCAAAACAAATATCTGAATTCCGAAAACAGGAACCAAAGATGGCAAGATTCCCTGAATTCCGATTGGGGGAATTTCACAGGAACCGAAACTTATTATACAGACTGGGGATATCCTTACGGATTTTATTCAGGATTTGGGATGAGTTTTGGATTTGGATCACCTTGGGGATTTGGCGGTTATTATAACCCGTGGAGATTTGGTTACAGTAGTCCTTTCTCCGGATATTACAATCCTTATTACGGCTACTATAATCCTTACTACAGTTACAGTCCTTATGGATACTATTCCCCTTACCAATATGGTTATGGTGGCTACAACAGTTATAATGCACCGCGTTTTAATAATAAAAGAAGTGGCTCTGACGGTTCTGGATTTAGAACTGGTAATACTGCGGTAAGACCGAACAATAATCAAAGTTCTGGCTTTAGAAATGATAATCCGCGATATAACTCTCAGCAGAATAATACACGATATAATTCGCAACAGCAACAGCAAAATAACAATCAACCAAGATATAGAACTTCGCCTCAACCGAATTCAACACCGAGACAAAATAACACGCCGAGACAGGAAGCGCCTACTTATAACCAACCAAGCAGAAATAATTCTGATGGTGGTGGTTTCAGATCCGGGAACTCAGGTGGTGGATTTAACAGTGGATCATCCAGCTCAAGTTCTGGATCTACTAGATCTTCAGGAGGCTTCAGACGATAATATTTAATTCAAGCATATTTTAAAAAATGATTAAAAAGTCTTTTATAATTTTGGGTATTTCCGCAGCATATTTTGTGAATGCCCAAGATATTTCCACTCTTAGGAATACGTCAGAAATTTATTCTAATTCGTCTTTAAACGGAACAGCAAAATACAATGCAATGGCCGGATCTATGGGAGCTTTAGGTGGAGATTTTTCGGTATTAAACTCGAATCCTGCTGGAATTGGAGTGAATATTGCAAGTGAAATGTCAGGAACTTTAGCGATTCAAAACAGTATGAATGCAACTTCATTAGCAGGGAAATCAATCGATTATAAAGTGAATCGGACTGACCTCGGAAATGTGGGAGGTGTTATGGCATTAAAAATTGACGGCTTATCTCCCTGGAAATTTGTAAATATCGGAGTCAACTATTCCAGTCAGTCAATTGAAGATTATTCTGAAACGCCGGGTAACAGCAAAGTGAATTTCAATCTCTATAACAGCGATAATCAATTAGTTGATAATATAGCGTTTGCAGGGCATGCCTACAACCGATATGGTGATCTTTCGAAAATGAGCGTTGCAGTTGGCGGTAATTATGATAACAGGATTTATGTTGGTGCAGGTTTAAATTTTCACAGCGCAGTTATTGACCAGTACGATACCGCTGCATTTGATTCCAGCGTAAATAATACCACAAGTTTTTACAACAAACAATACACCCCATTTTCTGAAACCTCTAACGGTTTTTCTGCTTCCGTAGGGATTATTGGAAAAATAAATCCACAATTCAGAGTAGGCGCGGCTTTAGAAACACCAACCTGGTGGAGTATCGCCAGAGTTTATAAAGAATATGAAAACCCAACAGACGGAACTTATTCCGAGGATAGAAATCTTTCTACGCCGATGAAAGCGACTTTAAGTGCAGCTTTCGTTCCCAATAAAAGTTTTGCAATCAACGTAGACTATAGTTTAGGTTTAACCAAGCCAAAATATAAAGTCTATGGAAATGCTGAAACTGAATTGAATAACTTCTTCAGTGATCATTCTAAAAATTTATCTGAAGTAAAAGTAGGTGCCGAATACAGAATCAATGCTTTGCGTCTTAGAGGTGGATACGGTTTTGCCACAAGTCCTTTTGATTCCGTGAGTATTTCAGTGTTTTCAGATAATGGAACTGCAGGAAATAATTCTTATGATAATTTAATTGTAGGGAAAAGATCTACAGTTGGAGCAGGAATCGGCTATGATTTTAAATCATTCTATATCGATGCGGCTTATCAAAATTTGAGCTCAGAATATAAAAGTCCATTCTTAAGAGGTTATGCTTCTAATAATACGGGATATTTCTCTAACGATAATGTTGTTGAAACCAATTCAGCAATAGTTTCAAACGTAAAAAATAAGAGAGATAATTTCTTTATAACTCTCGGTTGGAAATTCTAACTGAGAACAGCTTAAAAATAATAAAGACTCCGAATTAATTTGGAGTCTTTTTTTTGCGTTAAAATTTAATGATTATGAAAAAGATGACTGGTCATTGCGAGCAAAACGCCTAATGTTACAAAACCAATTTTTTTCCAGTCTACATTGTGATGTTTATTGCTCTCGAAAATAATAACTGATGAAATATGAAGAAAAATTCCGCCTACCAAAGCCAGAAAATACACTTCAAGATTTGGATTAAAATATTTGCCTAAAAGTAAACCTAAAGGCGACGCCAACGCAAAAATCGAAATAATTAGAAAAGCCGAAGCTGAGAATTTTTTATTCTTCACCAAAAAAGCGCCCAAAATAAAAGAGATCGGAATATTATGAACCAAAATCCCCGTTAAATAAGGGCTCAAAGTTTCCCGTTCATTTGCCAGTGGAATTCCTTCTAAAAAAGCGTGTATAAAAAGCCCAATCATTAAGGCCAAGGGAAGAATGTTTTTTCCATCAGAATGATGATGAAAGTGCCCGTGCTCAAAACCTTTGGTTAGATTTTCTAAAAGCATCTGCAGCAAAACGCCGCCAATTACCCAAAGTCCAATGTTATGATGTTCACCGGAATATATTTCGGGAAAAACCTCATTCAAACAAATGGTAATTAAAAAGCCGGCACTTACGATCAAAATAGTCTTAGCAAACCTGTCGCGGTCTCCGAAAAACTTTCCCAGAAAGACTCCAATTAAAACACTGAGAATTAATAAAATAATAATCATAATTCAATTTTAGTCGTGGCTTTTCTTTTTAAAAACATTAATGCAGCGTGGGGAACTTTCTAAATTAAATTCAGTCAAATGGTAATCACCAAAAATTTGAACCCGCTCAAAACCAAACTCCAGAGCATAACCGTTGATTTCTTCCAAAGTATGCAGTTTTACTTTTTCGAAGAAATGATAATTCTTTCCTTTATCTTTAAAAAAGATGTCTTTGATGACGTGTTGATCTTCAATTTTCTTTTTAATTGTAAAATCGATTCCTTCTTTCGTTGTTTGATCTTCTTTAATTAAAGTATTTTCGACCCATTTCGCATTCAGGAAATCCAAAACAAAATAACCGTCGTCTTTCAAAACATTTGAGATTGATTGGAAAACTTTTCGGTCATCGTTTTCATCTTCGAAATAGCCAAAACTGGTAAAAAGATTCAAAACAGCATCAGCTTTTTCCATTGATATTTCAGGAAAAATTTCTGCACGCATATCGTGAACTTCAAATTTTAAATCCGAATTTTCGAACTGTTTATTGTGTTCTATGCTCTGACGAGATAAATCCAGACCCAAAACCTGATAACCCATTTTGTTCAAAAAAACAGAATGCCTGCCTTTTCCGCAAGCCAAGTCAATAATTTTCGAATCTTTCGGAATATTTAAGTTGTTGATTAACAGAGTGATGAAGTTTTCTGCTTCTGCAAAATCTCTGTCTTTATAAAGAATGTGATAATAAGGAGTATCAAACCAAGTTTCAAACCATGCCATTCTGCAAAAATAACTAAATTTGCAATTGCAAAACGACAAGTTGTAAAAATATTTCTTTGGATAAGTATCTTTACAGAAATTATGAAAACAGCAATCGGTCATTTTAATGAACCTTTAATAATAAACTCAATTCACCTTTAATAATTCAACAAATTGTTGGTCATCAATATATGGATACAGAAAATTTAAAAATACAGATTAAAACGTTTTTCGGCCTCGAAGAAATTTTAGCAGAAGAAATCAGAAAACTCGGCGGAACAAATGTAGAAGTAAAAAACCGTGCGGTAAACTGCGAAGGCGATTTGGGCTTTCTTTACAAAATAAATTATTCCGCCCGAACGGCCTTGAAAATCTTAGTTCCGGTACTTACTTTCAAAGCCTGGGACGAAAACCGTTTCTACGACAAGCTTTTCGATTTTCCTTGGGATGAATATATGACAGTTGATCAGTCTTTTGCAATTGATACTACAATTTATTCCGAAAGATTTTCACATTCTCAGTTCATGGCTCAAAAAATGAAAGATGCGATCGTAGATTTCTTTAAATTCAAATACAACAAAAGACCGAGCGTTGATACGCAACAACCGGACATTAAATTACACCTTCATATCGACCGGGAATTGGTGACAATTTCGTTGGATTCTTCCGGCGATCCATTATTTAAAAGAGGATACCGAAAAGAACAGGGAGAAGCGCCATTGAATGAAGTGCTAGCTTCAGGAATGTTACAATTAGCGGGCTGGGACGGAAAAGGAAATTTCCTGGATCCAATGTGTGGTTCGGGAACATTATTGATTGAAGCCGCCATGATTGCTATGGATTTACCGGCGCAGACTTTCCGTAGAAGATTCGGTTTTCAAAACTGGTTGAATTATGACGAAGAATTATTCAAAACAATTAAAGAAGTCCGTCTTAATCGGGTAAAGGAATTCACCGGAAAAATCGTGGGTTACGATATCGATTCAGACATGCTTCATGCGGCAAGAGTCAATATCGAAGCTGCCGAAATGGATGATGTTATCGAAGTAAAACACCAGGATTTCTTTGAATCTAAAAAAGAATTATTTCCGCTGATGATGGTTTTCAATCCGCCTTATGATGAAAGAATTGTAATTAATGATGACGAGTTTTACGCTAAAATCGGAGATACCTTTAAGAAAAACTATCCAAATACTTTGGCTTGGCTAATTTCTTCAGATTTAGATTCATTGAAAAGAGTCGGATTGCGACCTTCGCGTAAAATTAAACTGTTTAACGGAAAACTGGAATGTCGTTTTATGCAGTACGAAATGTATGAAGGAACGAAGAAAATTCATAAACTGGAAGGGAGAGAAGGAGACAGTTAATGACCAAATCATCGCATCGCCAAATCAACAAATCATCGCATTGAATACCATCTCCATCATCATCGCTATCTACAATCGGAAAGACGAACTTTTCGAGCTCCTCAATTCCTTATCCCACCAAACCGATAAAGATTTTGAGGTCATCATTGTCGATGACGGTTCACTGATTAATTTACGGCCAACTGCCGAATTGTTCAATGAAAGTTTAAAGATTGAGTTTTTCCGGAAAGAAAATTCAGGTCCGGGATTGTCAAGAAATTACGGTGCAAAAAGAGCCAAAAATGACTGGCTCGTTTTCGTCGATTCCGACGTAATTGTCGAAACCGATTATATTCAAAATATTAAAAAGAACATTTCCGAGATTCCGTGCGACGCTTTTGGTGGCGCAGACAAAGCCCACAAAGGCTTTAATCTCATGCAGAAAGCCATTTCCTATTCCATGACTTCCGTTTTCACTACAGGCGGAATTCGTGGCAATAAGAAAGCGGTGACTAAATTTCAACCCCGAAGTTTCAATATGGGCGTTCGAAAATCGGCTTTCGAAAAGGTTGGTGGTTTTTCAGAAATGCGCATTGGTGAAGATCCCGATCTTTCGATGCGACTTTGGGAAAACGGCTTTACAACAGCGTTTTTCGATGATATTGGCGTTTATCATAAACGCCGGGTCGACTTTGGAAAATTCTCCACACAGGTCTATCAGTTTGGTTGTGCAAGACCGATTCTCAATCAGCGTCATCCGAAATACACTAAGATTTCCTTTGCCTTTCCATCGTTTTTTTTGGTGGGATATTTCCTCGGATTTATCGAGTATTTTTTCTTTCAAAAAGGACTTATTTTAGGTTTTTACGGACTTTACACGTTCATCGTTTTCTTCCACGCTTTATACAAAACCAGAAACATAAGCATTGCCGCAATGGCGATCATTTCTACATATATCCAAATGTTCTCGTACGGTTACGGCTTTCTGAAATCGTGGATTTTATTGAATATTTTCCGCCAAAAACCCGAAGAAGCATTTCCATTGCATTTTCATAAACCTTAATTTTATTTGGGCGCACATTTGGCTTCGTCGAATAGGAAATTATTATTTTCTTGGGCGCACATTTCCGCCCTCCGTTCCCGCTTTTTTGTTCCGCTTTGCTCCACAAAAAGAGCTCCACTCAGGTCGGGGCGCATTTTCGTCTTAAAATCACTATTTTTGCAAAAAGATAAAGCATGCAAAATTACCTGGAATTCAATTTCAAAATACAGCCACTTCAGCCCTGGAACGAAATCCTGATGGCAGAACTCATCGAAATCGGTTTCGACAGTTTTACCGAAGAACACGACGGGATTTTAGCCTACATTCAAACAGAACTTTTCAAAGAAGAAGAACTGAAAGAAGTTCAGCTGCTTCAGAATCCTGAAATCAGCGTTTCTTATACTTTCAAAGAAATGCCAAATATCAACTGGAATGAAGAATGGGAAAAAAACTTTTCTCCGATCAATATAGAAAACCAGGTTTCTATTCGTGCCGAATTTCATCCAAATCAAAACTTGCCGCACGAAATTATCATTCAGCCCAAAATGTCTTTCGGAACCGGACATCACGCGACGACGTATTTGATGATTCAGCAAATGCTCGACATGGATTTCAAAAATAAAACCGTTTTGGATATGGGTTGCGGAACTTCCGTTTTAGCGATTTTCGCCAAACAAAAGGGTGCCGGAAAAACCGTAGCAATCGATATTGACGAATGGTCAGTAGAAAATTCCATCGAAAACGCCGCAAGAAATAACGTTGAACTTGAAATCTCACAAGGAACTGCAGATAATTTAGGAAACGAAAACTTCGATATTATTTTAGCCAACATCAACCGTAATATTTTGATTTCAGATATCCCAACGTATGTTTCGGTTTTAAATAATGGCGGACAGTTATTACTTTCCGGCCTATGTTTCTTCGATGTAGATGATATTCTGGAAGTTTGTAATGAACAGAAACTGACTTTGAAAAAGAAGTTACAAAGAGAAGAGTGGGTTTCTTTGCTGTTAGAGAAATAAAAAAAACCTAGCGAAATGCTAGGTTTTAGTGACCTCGACAGGATTCAAACCTGTAACCTCCTGAGCCGTAATCAGGTGCGCTATTCAGTTGCGCCACGAGGCCTTTTTTTTAGGTCTGCAAATATAACACTTTTTTATTCTTTTCAAATAATGAAAGTAACTTTTTTTACAATTTTTACACTTTTTCTTTTTTTAGCCTGCAAAAAAGAAAGTTCTGCAAAATTGAACAACTGGCAAATCATCTCAGAAAATGTTCAGTTTAAGGATGAAGGCAATTTTTTTCATCTGAAATCAGGAAAATTCGATTATACTGTTCCTACATCTAAACTTCCTTTTAAGAAGGTGATTTTGTTGAATGCAAGCTTGGTTGGTTATTTCACAGAACTTAATTCAGAACAAAATATCATCGGAATTTCCAGTCCGGAATATGTCTATTCGAAAAAAGTTCAACAAATGATTACCGATGGGAAAATTCAAAATGTCGGAAATGAACAGAAATATAATTTAGAGAAAATTATCGCTTTAAAACCTGATGCTGTTTTCACCAATTACATCGCAAGTTTTGAAAATACCTATGATTTAATTAAGAAAAACGGGATCGAAATTATTTTTCTGGATGAATATTTAGAACAGAATTCTTTAGAAAAATCGAAATATTTAGTGTTGTTTGGGAAACTCTTTAACCAGGAAAAGAAGGCAGTTACTCATTTTGAAACCATTGAGAAAAGTTACGATTCTTTGAAAACGGTAGCCAAAAAAGCGATGAATAAGCCGGTGGTTTTGGCCAACGAAATGTATGGCAACCAATGGTTTTTACCGGGAGGAAAATCTAATTTGGCACAGTTTATTTCTGATGCGAATGCAACTTATATTAATGCTGGCAGTTCCGAATCCAAAGCAGTCCCGATGAGTTTTGAAGAAATTTTTGCCAAAGCTCAAAAAGTTGAATATTGGGTGAATATCGGGAATCACGTCAATAAAAAAGAGCTGCTTCAGATTAATCCAAATTACACCAAACTTCCCGTTTTTAATGACGGCAAACTCTACACGATGAATGGCAGAGAAGTCGGAAAATCAAATGATTACTTTGAAAGCGGAGTGGTGCGGGCAGATTTGGTGCTCAAGGATTATATCAAAATTTTTCATCCTGAATTGTTGCCAAATTATCAATTAACGTATTTAAGAGAGTTGAAGTAAATATTATTTCTATTTTTGCATCTTTAAAAATTAGTCATTCAGCGTTTATGTGGAAGAAAATTAAAAAACTTATTTATATCATCATCCTGGCAAATATTCTGTTTATTGTGTGGGGTAAATTCTTTAATCCGCCCATCACATTTACACAAATTGGTGGTTTGGTGGAATTTGGAAAACTGAAAAGAGATTATATTTCTTACGGTGAAATGGGCGATAATGTGAAAAAGGCGGTGATTGCGGCAGAAGATCAAAGATTTTTTGATCATAACGGTTTCGATTATCAGGCCATTGAGAAAGCTATGCAGCATAATCAGCAGGGGAAAAAGGTCCGCGGAGGAAGTACCATTTCCCAACAGACAGCAAAAAATGTTTTCCTGTGGCAGGGTAGAAGCTGGATTAGAAAAGGTTTTGAAGCCGTTTACACGTTCATCATCGAATTGGTTTGGGGGAAAGATGTTATTCTGGAAAGATATCTGAATTCGATCGAAATGGGACGTGGCGTGTTTGGAGTTGAAGCTGCCTCCCAATATTATTTTAATAAAAGTGCCCGGGATTTAACCAAAAGTGAAGCGGCCTGGATTGCTACTATTTTACCAAATCCTCAAAAATACGATCCCAAAAATCCATCTCCTTATCTCAATAAAAAGCACAACTGGATTATGCGCCAAATGAATAACATTACGCTTAAATAATTTATCTTTACGGAGATTATGGGAGTTATTTTTCGACATAGAGAAGGTTTCAGTACGGTTCTGACCAAATATTTCAGTTTTAAAAATGAGACCAAATCTTTGGATCCTCTCATTGAATTGCTTAGAAGTATTCGTTCAGAGGATTTTCATGAGGTTTTGGATTTTCTGAGGGAAAGCCATGAAGTAACCGAAAATTTGGGATATTATATCCGCAATTTGTTTGAAGGCAAACCATTTAACCTTTCGCTGACCGAAGCTAATATCTTATCAGAAAACGCTTTTTATCCGGAACTGAAGAAAAGACTGCTCGATAAAATTTTGCCCAGTGTGGAGAATGAAGAAACAATTTGGTATTTGGTAGATACGGTTTCTGTCCGCCCGAAAGTTGATTTAGCGTTTTTTAGAAACCTGCAGAAAGAGAGTTTAGATGAGATTTTCAGATTGCTGAAGGTTGATCGGTATATTTTGAAACGCAGTGTGAAAAATGAATTGCTCTTTTCATTAAACATACTTTGCTGGCGGATTATCGGGAATGCGTTGGATGTGCAAGTCATGAATATGGCACCGGAATACCGCAATTTTGACAATCCTTTTTTGGCGATGCAAAATGAAATTGATCTGTTAAACCAAAGCTATAAAGAAAATCCGGATTTTAACCTGACTTCAAAAGATGTCAATTATAAACAGATTAAAGTGCTGATGCAGCAATGTCTGGATTTCGTGGCGCTCGCTTTTAAAAACTCTTCTAAATACGGTATTTCGGGGAAAATCAATCAGTCTTTGATGAAAATCAGGCAACAACTGGAGCGAATGTCAGACATTCTTTCGGTGATGATTTTTGATAAAGAAGAAGATGTTTTAAAGAATTCTAAAAGGTTGTTTTTCAAGATATTAGAATATAAATCTCATAAAAATAATCTGCGGGAATTAATTTTAGACAGTACAAGACTGAAATCTCACCTGATCACAAATCACACTGCAGAAACCGGTTCTCACTACATTACTTCTACGCCCAAAGATTATATGAGCATGTTTTGGCGCGCAAGTGGCGGCGGTGTAATTGTGGGAGCGCTTTGTGTTTTGAAACTCTTGTACGGCTATATTCCGGGAAGTGATTTTTCGCATGCTTTTTACTATGGCTTCAATTATGCCATGGGATTCATCATGATTTATCTGATGAATTATACGCTGGCCACCAAACAACCGGCCATGACTGCCGCTACAATGGCAAAAGTGCTTTCTGAAGGAGAAAATACACGTAAAAATTATGTGGATTTTGCACATTTGGTTTCCAGATTATTTCGCTCGCAGTTCATCGCTTTTGTGGGGAATGTTTTGCTGGCTTTCCCGATTGCACTTGCGATTATTTACGGAATGGATGTTATTTTTAAACAGAATTTTGCAGTTGAAAAATCGGCCAAGCTGTTGAGTGATTTGGATCCCGTGCAGTCGAAAGCTATTTTCCACGCGTGTATCGCCGGATTTTTCTTATTTATTTCCGGGATTATTTCCGGTAATGTGGGCAACAGTTCTGTGTTTTATCATATTCCAAAAAGAATTGAAAAAAATCCTTTTCTTAATTATTTTGTCGGGAAAAATACGGCAAAAGGGCTTTCTGAGTATTACGCGAAAAATTGGGCGGGAATTATTTCGAATTTCTGGTTTGGTATTTTCCTTGGAATTACCGGTCCTATTGGTCTTTTCTTAGGATTAGATTTAGATATTCGCCATATCACTTTCGCTTCCGGAAATTTCGCTTTAGGATTGTACGGCGCTGATTTCTCGGTGAGCAGTGCCACGTTTTGGATTTCTTTTGTAACCGTATTCCTGATCGGATTTTTTAATTTTGCCGTGAGTTTCGGCTTATCGATGATATTGGCATTCCGCTCGAGAAAGGTGAATTTTGGCGAAGTAAAAGAGATTTACCGTGAGATATTCAGGTATTTTATGAAAAACCCACTGCGCTTCTTTTTGCCGATCCGTTCAGACTTAGATACCAGTACGAAAGAAATGGTGGATAATACCGTGATTACAAAACCAGAAGATCAATAAAATGTTCTTCCCCGAATTTCTCCTGAAATTTCTTTAAATAAAAGGTTTTCCGCATTCTGAAATCATTTTTAAGCAAAGGCGATTTTATTCTTATTTCTAAAATTTTCCTGTTTAAATTCACAGATTCTATTTCATTGAAAAGAGCGTCGTTCAGATATTCATGCAAGAAATCCTTGACTTCAAAAGCCAGCAATTTATTTTCGAAACCATAAAGTCTTGCGAATGATTTCACGAGTTCTGAGGATTGAAATTCTCTTTTTTTCTTTTTCATTGGTAAGTGTTACGGGTTTTGGGTTCCGAGTTTCGAGTTTCGAGTTTTTAGATTTATTTTAAACGGGGAGCATTTGTAATTTTAAGTTAAGGTTTTCCTGTTCCGTCATTCCAGTTTAATCTGACCCATTTGAGATAGTTATTGATTTTGCCTCCTAATAAATTGTAATCGTTTCGAAGAACTTCAAAATGCTCTTTTAAATCTGGATATAGAAGAATGATTTTTTCTAAATGTCCTATGGTTTCATCACAACTGGAGTGGCTAAAAACGAGAAATCTCTCGTATTCTTTTTTATAACAACTTCTACCGTAACCTTCAATAATATTTGATACTACAGAATCGGAGGATCTTCTTAGTTGACTTCCCAATTCATAAAGTTCATACTTTGGAAGTTTCAGTGAACTTGGATGTGTTTTTATAAAAAGATCAAAACTCATTTTATAAATATCTAATGTTCTGTAACTCATCGTATTATTTTTAAAATTAATCAGACTCTTTATGAACGGGATTTAAACGCTTAGCCCGTATCTCGGACCTTGATTTACAATTCAAATATCTTGCTTTCCTCATTAATTCTCTTCACCACATTTTCGGTTCTTTCTCTGCTCGTGTCGGTAATGAAAATTTGTCCGAAATGTTCCTGATTCACGAGTTCAATTAATTGTGAAACTCTGGTGTCATCCAGTTTATCGAAAATATCATCCAACAAAAGAATCGGTGTTTTTGCTGTCAATTCTTTAATCCGGTTCATTTGCGAAAGTTTGAGCGCAATCAAAAAAGATTTTTGCTGCCCCTGACTTGCGGTTTTCTTCATCGATGTTCCGTTCATTTCAAAAAGCAGATCATCTTTGTGAATTCCTTTGGAGGTATAAGTCAGGATTCTGTCTTTTTCTAAATTTTGTTGAAGTAAAGTTCCGAAGGTTTGATCGCTTAAATCCGATTCATAAATGACCGTAATTTTTTCTTTCCCTTTAGAAATAATGTCATAATAATTCTGAATTAAAGGCACGATCGAATCGGTGAATTCCCTTCTTTTTTCGAAGATTCTGGTTCCGAATCTTATTAAAGGCTCATTGTAAATTTCCAGATTGTCAGCATCGAAATATCTGTTTTTTGCGAAATCCTTTAATAAAGCATTTCTCTGCTGAACCGTTTTTTGATACTGAATCAAGTTAAAAAGATAATCAGAATCGGTTTGCGAAATCATTGAATCTAAAAACTTCCGGCGGCTTTCGCCCGAATCTGAAATCAGATTGGAATCGTAGGGAGAAATGATTACACTTGGCAAAAATCCGATGTGATCTGACATCCGGTCGTAGCTTTTATCATTTTTTTTAATGATTTTTTTAGCCTCTTTCGGCTGCTGAATTTTGATGATATTTTCTTTTTCGCCATCATCAATAATTCCCTCGATGGTGAAGAAATCTTCGTCCGTTTTAATATTATTAAGATCCTTGTTTCCCAGAAAACTTTTTGCCATTGACAAATAATAGAGACCATCCAGAATATTGGTTTTTCCCACGCCGTTATTCCCCACAAAACAGTTGATCTGTGCTGAAAATTCAAAATTTCGTTCGTGATGGTTTTTAAAATTGATAAGGGATAATTTTTTAATAATCATAATCCTAAAATATTTTCGAGTTTTTCAGGGTTTTGATGATTTTCCCAAAATGAAATAATATAAATAGTTTTTTTTTGGATAGTATAAATTAAACTGTAATTTTTTAAAATTAAAATCCGAGTTTCATCATTCACCGTTTTTTTACCTGAAAAGGGATAGGTTTTTAATAGATCCGTTTTTAATTTAATAGCAGTTTTTAATTTCTTCGAATACGAAGTGCTTTTGTTTCTTTTATTCCAGTAGTTGAAAATTTCATCTCTTTGTTGTTTCGCAAAATGAGTCCATACAACGGTTAATTTAGCCATTCTTCATCCATTTTGTCCATTTCTTCTTCGGTATAAACTCTGCCGTTTTTCACATCATCTAATCCTTTTTCAATCATTTTCAGAACCGCCTCAGGCAGAACAATTTCTTCTTCCCGGAAATATTCTTCTACTTCTTCTTCGGTCATTGGTTTTTCGGATTCATAGATTGATTGAGGTTCAGAAACGGATGTTACATTTTCAGCAGTCACCAATTCCCACAATTTTAAAATCAAATTTCGGTCGGAACTTTCAGAGATTGTTCTGATTAATTTACTTTTTAAAAATTCAAAATTTTCCATCACTCAATATTTCTGTAAAGGTAAAAATTTCATTTCAGAATGCTTTCAAAAAAAGAGCGCTGAATTTTAGTCTTCGAAATTAACGAAATGGAATTCTCGGTGCCTGATTTTTTTAAATGCATTATATTAAAGTAGATTTTTTAAGCAGAAGTGAATATCAATTTATAAGGTGTTTTAATATAATAAATAATAAAGGAAGTCCACTACAACTCTCTACCCAAAGCGAAAAATAGGTTTCTTTGTTTGAGTTTTCCGAAAAATAAATCAGGATGTAAGTTAAAATCGAGGTTAAAAAAAAGGCAAAAGAAAACTCGGTTTTTAAGGAAAAGATGGCAATCATTACGCTGATGAAAATCAAAATATAAGCGAAGTGTTTTGTGTTTTGAATTCCGATTAATCGTGGGAAAGTTACAATCGTATCAGAATTGACATCCCGAATATCAAATGGCAAAACCAGCGCAGTAATAAAGAGCCAGCTGATCCAGAAAATTTCGCGGTTAAATTCCGGCAAAATCAACCAGGAATTGATTAATGCCCAAGTCAAACCCACATAAAATATTTTGAATAACGGGATTTTCCGAACGAAAAATTTAAGAAAAGTACTGTCGTATAAAAGACCTAAAATTACGATGATGCCCCATTTTATCAACCTGTTTTCATTGTGATTGTAGAGAATTAAAACGGCCGAAATAATTCCGGATAACACATTAAAAATCAAGATCCTGTAAAAAAGTTTTCCTGTGTTTTGGTATTTCGTGTAGAGATAGCCGCTGAAGTAAGTGATGAAAATTAGTGCAATGGTCGGTATTTTGATAATATCCTCCTCCAACATAAAAAATACAGCAAAAAAAGTCCCCATCAAAGAAACATACAGTTGACTGTCGATAAGGTATTTTTTTAGTAAATTTAAACTGTTCATAAAAATCGCCTTCAAGTGTTTCAAAAACCCTGAAGTTTTTAAATAAGTAAACAAATCTATGAAAAATAAAATTTTTGCATTCATCCTTCTGCTCTTTGCTTTCAACGGAATTTTCGCACAGAAATATTACGACCTCCAATGGAAGAAAGTTGCCGAAAATTATAAAACCGGAAAGTTTAAATCCAGTCTTCCTTTAATTTTAGAAATTCAAAATCAAGCTATGAAAGAAAAGAATGCGGTTCAACTTATTCGGTCGCTGAAAGCAGAATTTAGTATCGTGAATCAAACCTACGACGATACAAAAAACGATGCTTCAACGAAATTTTTCACAAAAATTGAGGGTTTACAATCGAAGTTAAAAGGCGATGATCAATTGTTATATCAAGTTTTACGGGGTGAATTTTTCAATGATTATTACAATCAGAATCAGTGGCGGATTAATCAAAGAACAAATTTGAATAATAATGATTTAACTGAGATTGAAACATGGTCGAAACTGGATTTTAAAAATTATTTAACCAAACATTTTCAAAACTTAGAAGCGAAAAAAGTTGAACTTCAAAAAGTGAAAATGTCGAAATATAAAGAAATCTTCGATGAAACCGAAAATCTGGACTATTTTCCAACTTTGTTTGACTGGAATGCGATGAACGAAATCAAGTTCTACAACAATTCTCAGTTGTTCACGCCTAATGAACTGAAAGTCAATCAATCAAAAATTTCAAATTTATATTCAGAACTCATTCAGAAAAATACAGGAAACGCAAAACTCTATTTTCAGCACCAGAAATTAAATGACGATTGTGCTTTTTCAAATTGTAAAGATAAATTTCAGCAACTTCAAAATCTGGTTAAATCTCCAACGGAAGGTGATTATAAAGTATTGATCATTTCGGAAATTATCGATCAGTTGACGAACGAACAAAAATATGCAGAAGCGTTGGTTTTAATTAAAAATACGAAACAACAATATCCAAGTTCTAAATTTCTGAACAGTATTCTCAACCGCGAAAACAGCATTTTACAGCCAAGTTTAACTTTAAATTACGAAAAACATACCCAAGCAAATTTGCCGATTCATTTGGTTGCAGAAGCAAAAAATGTTTCGAAATTTTCTTTAAATATTTATGAAGTTAATGACGATCAGCAGAATTTTCTGAAATATGTGGCAAACTCGTATGATAAAAACCGCTTTCCGGCGGTGAAGAAAACTTTGGTTCGGAAAGAAACTTTTGATTTGCAGGATTTGAAAGATTATAAAAATCACAAAACTTCTTTAGAAATAAAAGCACTTCCGTCCGGAATTTATCTCGCAGAATATGTTGTAGAAAATGCGATTCAGGAGAATTTCTATTTTATTGCCACGAATTCACGAATTATCTTTAACAAAAAAGTTGACCGTAAAAATATTGACAATCAATTGCAACTTGTAAACCGGGAAAACGGGAAATCGGTTTCGAATGAAAACCTGAAAATCTTTGAATTTACCAACGATAACAAAGCCAGTTCTTTTCCTGCAAAAACCGATCAATCTGCGCTTTTTAAATTTCCTGTTTCGAAAGATAACCAGTATTACCGCTACTATTTGGTGCAGCAACCTTCTTCGAATGATTATAATTTAATGCAGGTTTATGGTAATCAATATTATAATGAACCCAAAAAAATAGAAGAGAAAAATCTTGCCCAAATTTTCATTGATCGCGGCATTTACCGTCCAGGACAAGTCGTTTATTTTAAAGTCATTAACACCAAATTGTTGATGGATAAAGAATCTGTCGCAGTGGGAATCAAACAGAAAATAACATTGAACGATGCGAATGGCCAAGAGATTTCTTCCCAGACTTTTGCGACCAATGAATTCGGTTCTTATAATGGAAATTTCACTTTGCCGAACGGAAAACTCAACGGTCAGTTTTCATTAGAAGTTGATTCTGATGATTTAGATGATGATGCGACCAAATATTTTCAGGTTGAAGAATATAAAAGGCCGAAATTTGAAGTGACTTTTGAACCCATCAAATCGGAATATAAGTACGGCGAAACCATCGAAATGAAAGGAAAAGCGATGATGTTTTCCGGCGTGGCTTTAAGCAACGCTACCGTAAATTATGAAATTAAAAAACAAAATATTCGGTGGAGATATTTCTGGTGGTTTCCAAGAGGAAATGATAATGAAAACTCCATTTTAGGCGAAGTTAAAACCAATGATAAAGGAGAATTCGTTATTAAAATCGATTTGAAAAAAGACGAAACTTTAGACGGAATTCAGATCGATAATTATCAAATTAATGCTTCGGTGACGGATATTAATGGCGAAACACAATCTGCGGCGGAAAATGTAAAAGTCGCTTCGGTTTCTCATTATATCAAAACCGATGATATCAAAGATTCTTTCACCGATGAACCTGTTAAAATTAAAGTTCAAACCAAAAATTACAACGACCAGAATTTAAAGAAATCCTATCAGGTTAAACTTTTGAAATTGCAGCCGAAAGAAAGAATTTTCCGCTCTGATTTTGAAACCCAAATTCAGGATCTGCCGAAGTTTACAAAAGCGGAATTCATTCAAAAATTTCCACACGATTATTTCTCGAAGGAAGAAGAGCAATGGAAAACACAATCTGTCATTCTGAACGGAGAGAAACAAAGTGAAGAATCTCTTGATTTAGGGAAATTAGGTGCCGGAAATTACAAACTCGAACTCTTTAATATTGAAGGAAAAGATACCATTAAAACTGAAAAAACGTTCGCAGTTTATAATAAGAAATTCCTGACGGATTCTCAGAAACCTTTCCTGAAAGTTATCAATCCGAAAACCGAATATCAGAGAAATGAAAAAGCGAAAATTTATGTTTATTCCGCAATTCCTGATGCTTTGGTAAAAATTTATATGCAAAACGGAAATGGTGAAACAAAAACGGAAGAGAAAAAACTGAAGAATGGCGTTTTGGAATATGAAGTTGCTTTTCCGAAAGATGAAAGCATCGATCAGATTAATGTTCAGTTTCAGCTCATTGCTTTTAATGATGTTCAAACCGAAAACATCAATTTAAGTATTGCTTCCGACAAAAAACCTTTGCTTATCGAAACCGTCACTTTCCGCGATAAATTGGAACCCGGCAAAAAAGAAAAATGGACGGTAAAAGTTTTGGGCGAGGATAAAGAGAAAATCAACGCTGAAGTTTTGGCGAATATGTACGATAAATCTTTGGATCAGTTCGCGGGCAATTCTTTTTCGTGGAGCGCATTGTATCAGAAATATTTCATTATGAATTCTTATGAAATTAATGAAGGTTTAGCGCAGAAAAATTACAGTAAAAGGGTTCAGTATTTAAAAACAAAAATTGTCAATATTCCTGAATTTAATTGGTTTGATCAAGAAATTGTAATGATGACTTATGGACTACAGAGAAAAAAACAAATGTCAGCAAAAATGGAAGTGATGTCAGATGCTGCAATGCCCGCACCGACTGTTGAATCTCAACTAAATGGAAAAGTTGCTGGTTTAAATATTTCTAGTGACTCTGTAAAAACTCAAAATATTGAGGAAGTAGTAACAGTCGCACTTGGCAAGAAAAAAGAAAAGCTTGAAAATATTGGAGTCCGTCAAAACCTTAATGAAACCGCCTTTTTCTATCCGAACTTACTAACCGACAAAGACGGAAATGTAACTTTTGAATTTACTTCTCCTGAAGCATTAACGCAATGGAAACTGATGTTTTTGGCACATACTAAAGATGCGCGCTCGGCAACTTTAGAGAAATCGGTGGTTACCCAAAAAGAGTTTTCCGTAACGCCGAATTATCCGCGGTTTTTGCGTGAAGGTGACGAACTGAATCTGCAATCGAAACTCTCCAGTTTAGTTGATAAAAAATTAAATGGAACGGCGCAGCTGCAGATTTTAGATGCTTTTACGAATGAAGATATTTCCAGTAAATTCAATTTAAATGATACTCAAAAATCCTTTGAATTAAAAGAGAACGGCAACGAAGTTGTAACCTGGAAATTAAAAGTTCCGAATGATGTTTCTTCCATCATTATTAAAGTCGTTGCGAAAGCCGGAAACTTTTCGGATGGTGAGCAAAAAGCCATCGCCGTTTTACCGAACCGAATGTTGGTGACCGATGCCGTTCCGATTTTCGTGAAAGAAGGTCAGACGAAAACCTTTATTTTAGAAAATTTAGCAAAAAATACTTCGACAACAGCAACCAACTTTTCAAATACTTTGGAATTGACGACGAATCCGATTTGGGAGATTATGTTCGCTTTGCCAAGTCTGAAAAATGATACGAACAATTCTGCGGACGTTATTTTCAATAAATGGTTTGCCGATGTTTTGGCTTCCGAAATCTTCAAAGCGAATCCGAAACTGAAAACTGTTTTTGAGGAATATCAATTCAAAGGTTTATTGAAATCTAATCTAGAGAAAAATCAGGAACTGAAACAATTGCTTTTGGAAGAAACGCCGTGGGTTTTGGAATCCAAAAACGAAACCGAACAAATGGAAAAATTAGCCAGGATATTTGACGCGAATAACATGCGGAATTCCATTAATGAAGACTGGAGCGAATTGCTGAAACTACAAAATCCGGATGGCGGATTTTCATGGTATCAAGGTTATCCGAGTTCTTATTATAACTCGCTTTATATCCTGAAATCTTTAGGAAAAATCAGCGAATGGCTGAAAGGAAATGTGGCAGACTATCAATCTGCGGAACAGAAAGAAATGGTTTCTAAACTCATTAATTACGTTGATTCAGAAGTTAATAAATATAGTCAAATTGATAAAAAAGACGTGGTGAATAATTACGTTCTCGATTATTTGGACACGCGAAATTATTGGGAAAAAGAATATCCTTTGAAACAAAAAGGAACAGTCTTGAAAAATGCAGTTCTTTCTAAAGCAAAAACGGAGAAGATCACCGATTTCACTTTCTTTGGACTGCACCGGTTGGCGATGTTATTTGATGATTATGGAATGAAAGATTTTTCTAAAAAATTCCTTACTTATTTAAAAGAAACTTCCACAGAATCGGAAACACAAGGAATTTACTGGAAACAGAATCTCGATAACTGGGGTTGGTATAATTCCAAAACCGTGAATCACGCAGGAGCTTTGGAAGCGTTTAATAAACTCACGCCAAACGATACCGGTTTCATTGAAGAAATGAAAATCTGGCTGATCACGCAGAAGGAAGTCAATTCCTGGGGAAGTTCGCGCGGCACGGCAGAAGTGATCTTCACTATTTTAAATTCGGGGAAATCATGGACTTCAAGTAACAGTGATAAAGCCACCATTGTTTGGGGCGGAAAAGAACTCGCAAACCCTGATACGAAAGCGACGGGTTATGTAAAATCGACTTTAAAAGGTGAAAATATCGACAACAAATTAGGAACCGTTACCGTCACAAAACCCGGTTCTGGGATTGTTCAAGGTGGTTTGTTCTGGCAATACTATGAGGATTTGGATAAAATAAAATCCTCGGAATCTTATCTTTCAATCGTGAAAGAATTGTACAGAAAAGTAAAAACCGTGAATGGTGAAGAACTTCAGAAAATCACCGAAGAAACGCCTTTGAAAGTGGGCGATAAAGTCACCGTAAGAATGATTTTAAATACGGACAGAAACATGGAATTCATTCATTTAAAAGACATGCGAGCTGCAGGTTTTGAGCCTTTAAATGTGATTTCCGGTTACGAATGGAAAAACGGATTGGGTTATTATCAGTCGACCAAAGATGCTTCTACCAATTTTTATATTGAAAATATGCCGAAAGGAAAATACGTTTTCGAATACGATTATATCTGCAACGCCTCGGGGACGTTCAGCAACGGAATCACCACGTTACAGAATTATTACGCACCACAGATGAATGCGCATACGAAAGGAACCAAGGTGATCATTACAGAATAATTCATTTTGGTAAAGTTAAAAAAAAACGATAATCCGTTTCATTGAGTTGGAACGGATTTTTTTTTAAAGAAAAGAGGTTGACGAAAAATGATATGGAATCCATTTTTTGACAAATGTCAAAGGAATGAGAATGTATTATACTCAACTTTGCATCCACAAACAGACAAAGAAAATGATAACCTTTAAAAATAATCTGTCCAAAGTGATGCTCTTTTTACCGCTGGTTTTTTCAGCCCAACAGGTGCCTACTTTGCCGGAGTTAATCGACAGCGCTTTAGTGAACGACGGAACATTAACCCAACAAATCCTGGAAAACAAATACACCAAACTCGATGATCAAAAACTGAAAGATGTTTTTCTTCCTAAAGTTGATATTTCGGGTAAAACCGGCTATCTATATGCTTCAGCGCATTTAAAATCTCCGGAAATCGGTGTTCCTCCCATCCCCGGGGTTTTTCCAGGTGCTGTATTTTCGGAAGGTCAACTTGATAATAATGTGAATGTTTCCGGGATTTCCGCTTTGGCAAAAGCTGAAGCGAGCGTTCTTCTCTATTCCGGCGGGAAAGTGAAATATCTGAAAGAAGCCAACAAAGAAAAAAATATTTCCGAAAATTTATTGATGCAGAAAAGCCGTGACGAAATCATTACGGAAGTTTCAAAAGCGTACGATCAAATGGCGTTGGTGCAGGAATCCAAAAAAGTTTTAGATGAAGCAAAAAAACGTCTCGACATCAATAGAAAAACCGCCGACAAATCATTAGGTTACGGATTGATCACGCCTTACGACCGAAAAAAAATCGAACTGGCGCAGGCAAATTTAGATTCCAAATTGGTGGAATATGAAGGAAAGAAAGAGTTGTTAATTACGCAGATCTATTTATTGACCGGAATCGAGCGTGAAAGAATTGCTTTAATTCAACCGCAATTACAAACTATTTCTTACGAAGTTCTCAATCAGAATATTGAAAATAGAGTAGAAATTCAGGCTTTGGATCACGGGATTAAAGCGAGCGATTATAAAATAAAAGCCGAGGAAAGATGGTGGGTTCCGAAAGTTCAGGCGCAAACTTCACTCAGTTATTTCGGCCTGTTCAACAGCAATATTTCGACTTCAAAAGATTTGTTGCCCAACACAGGGAAGAAACTGGATATGAATCCCGCGAATACAAACGTTTTTCCATTATTTCAGGCGGGAATTGGTTTTAAATGGGATGTTTTTGACGGTAATGAAGGAAAACATCTGGTAGAAAAAGCGAAAATTGAAAAAGAGATTTTAGAAAATAAAAAACGTGATACTTCCAAAAAGCTAAATCTCAATTTGGCGAATAATCAAACCAATTATACGATTGCTAATGCTCAAATTAAGTTAAAAGAAAAATCCCGTGAAATTGCAAAGCAAGGTTTGGAACAGGTGGAAAAAGAATTCCGGTACGGAACAAAAACTTCTTCTGCTTTGATAGATGCAGAAAATGATTTGGAAAATGCCGAACTGGAATTGCAAACCGCGATTTTTAACCAAAGAAGAAGTGCCATCGAGTTGATGAAATCCACTCAGAATTTGCTGATCCAAAACCTTTAAGTTTTAACCGCAAAAGAGACAAAAGACAAATGAAATGTAAAGATTTTCAATAGTCTGCAAAAATTGAGATATTTAGGGTATTTACGTTTTGCAAACTGTTGAATTACTTCTATTAAAAAAAAACTTTTGCCTCTTTTGCGGTTAAAAAATTTAGACTGTCATTAGATACCAATCATAACAAACAAACATTCAACATGAAAAATATTGTATTAACGTCTTTGGCTTTGGTAAGTTTGCTGGCACTTTCAGGCTGCAAAGAATCAAAACCGGAAAGAGAAATTGTGGGTAAAACCAAAAAAGAAGTTATTTCTTTTGCACCGAAAATCACCGGAAGGATTTTAACCATTAAAGTAGAAGAAGGACAAACTGTCAAGGTGGGCGATACGCTCGCAATTCTAGATGTCCCCGAAGTTTCTGCAAAGATTGCGCAGGCAAAAGGTGCAACTTCCGCCGCAAACGCACAGGTCCTGATGGCAAAGAACGGTGCGACCGCCGATCAGCTCCGTCAGTTGAAAGCTAAGCAGAAAGGCTTGCAGGAACAATTTCAATATGCACAGAAATCTTATAACCGGGCAAAAAACATGTACCGAGACAGTTTACTTTCGCCCCAGAATTACGATGAGTATTTTGCGAAATATCAGGGAGCAAAAGCGCAGTTGGATGCGGTCAATGCGGAACTTCATGATGTTGTGATCGGAACGCGTTTCGAAAAAATAGAAATGGCGCAAGGTCAGCAAAATCAGGCAAGAGGTGCTTTGCAGGAGGCTAATGTCGCTTATTCGGAAAAGTACATCATCGCCACCAATGATATGGAAATCGAAACCATCGCTTTGAACAAAGGAGAACTGGCGACGGCTGGCTATCCGCTTTTTACCGGTTATATACCGCAGACTTCGTATTTCCGGTTTACCATTCCCGAATCAAAAATTGCGAAATATCAGAAAGGAATGACGGTGAAAATGTTCGTTAATTACAACAAGAAAGAATTTACGGGAAAAATTGTCGCCATTAAACAACTGGCGAAATACGCGGATATTACGACCGCTTTCCCGGATTACGAACCGGAAGAAGCGATTTACGAAATCAAAGTGGTGCCGGAAAATCAGCAGGCTGCGAAAGATATTTTGGTGAATTCAAATGTGACTTTAAAGTAATTGTAAAATTAAATTAAATCTCACAAAATGAAACAAATCAGATATTTATTAAAAAGGGAATTCCACCTGTTTTTCACCAACAAAACGATGATTTCCGTCTTTTTTTTAGCGCCCGTTTTCTACGCTTTGCTCATTGGTTTTACCTACAAATCCGGGAAAGTAGAAAATATTCCCGTAATCGTGGTGAATCATGACAACACGCCGTTATCCAATCAGGTCGTAGAAATGCTTCAGGACAGTAAATCGTTGAAAGTTTTAAGTTATATTAATGAACCTGCGAACTTGAAAGATGAAACCATCAAAACAGAAGCTGCGGCAGTAATCATTATACCGGAACGTTTCGAAGCGATGATGCTTCAGAAAAAATATCCGGAGGTGAATGTTTACGTGAACACTTCAAATGTATTGACGGCGAATTTTGCCACAAAAGCCATTCAGTTGACTTTAGGAACTTTCTCCGCCGGCGCGGAAATTAAAGCGTTGGAGAAAAAAGGCATGAATGCAGATCTAGCGAAAACCCAATACGAACCTTTCAAAGCGAATTATATTACGCTTTTCAACACCACGAGTAATTATCTGGTTTTTATGTGGCCGGCAATGATGGCCGTCGTTTTACAGCAGGTGATTTTATTGGCAATGGCAGTTACTTTTTCTGAAGAATTTAAAAGAGAATCTTTCCTTAAAGATTTTGCAGGTAAAGAAAAATATGCGGTTGTGGTAATGGCGATTAAATGCCTGCCCATCTGGATTTTCGCGAATTTCAATATCCTGTTTTTCTACCTGTGCAGTTTATATTTTAGAATTCCGGTTCCCGACAATGTTTGGAATTTCTTTCTCATCACCGCAGTTTTCGTGGTGGCGGCAACCAATCTGGGGGTTCTCATAAGTATTTTGGTTCCGGATGCGTTGAAGGCTACGCAATACTTAATGGTGATTGCATCGCCTGCTTTTATCATCAGTGGATTTACGTGGCCAACTTATGCGATGCCTGCGTTTATCAAAAGTTTTACGGCAATTATTCCATTAACACCCTATCTGGATGCGCTGAAAATTATGGTGGTACAGAACGGTTCGGCGATTTTAACCAAAAAACATTTGGTTCACCTGTTCATCTTAGGATGGATTTATTTCATTCTTGGTTGGATGGCACTGAAAATAAAAATTCATTTCCTTTTTAAAAAATATAAAATCTCGCAAAATATTGAAAAAGACGAGTTATCGGAATTAATTTCTTCCGAGGAATAATTTTGACTTAAAGTAATAACAGTTTTCATACTGTTTGTTTGTTGAGGACGTCTGGGCTGTAGTACAGACGTTCTTTTTTATTTTTGGCAAACATTTCGCTCGTCTTTAAGGACGAGATTCCCGCTTTTTTATTCCGTTTCGTTGCATAAAAAGAGTTTCACTCAAGCCGGGCTGCAGATTTTGCTTCATTTACTAGTGATGATTAATATAAAGTCTCTGTCTTTTTACCATATTCTTTCTTTATTTTTGTAAAAACTATACGAAGTGAAACTGCTCGACCAAATTTCAAAATATATAAAACCAGACGCCGTTACCGAAGATTTTTTTCGCAATGAAACGCAGACCAGAATTTTCGCAAAAGGCGAACTGTTAAGCCATCAAAATACTCATAACCGAAATGTTTATTACATGGAAAATGGTCTCGCGCGAACGTATTATTTTGAAAAAGGAAAAGACATCACCACCAATTTTTATTCAGAGGGAAAATCATTCGGCAGCATCGATACGATTTTCAATAATGTTCCCTCGATTTATAATATCGAAACTTTGGAAGAAAGTACGGTTACCTTTTGTGATTATAAAAAGTTGGAAGAACTGTGTTCAGTTTCTTTGACCTCGGCGAATTTCAGCCGGTTTCTTTTGGGGAATTTAATGGCTCAGATGTCGAAACGGATCAGTTCGCTTCAACACATGACGGCGAAAGAGAAATACGCGCAGCTTTTGGAGGAAAACCCCAACATTATCCTTCGTGCCCCTTTGGGAATGATCGCTTCTTATCTGGGGATTTCACAGGAAACGCTGAGCAGAATCAGAAGTGAAATTTAAATCGTAAATATTCCTTAAAATAATTCTATTTTTGTTTGATAAAACTAAACTATGCAAGATATTTTTAATGCTAAAGAAGCGCAGAATTACATCGACAGAATCAATAAACTTTCTCCAGATTCAAAAGCGAAATGGGGCAAAATGTCCGTCGATCAAATGTTGGCGCATTGCAATGTAACTTATGAAATGGTGTATGAACCGCAAAAACATAAAGCACCGGGCGGAATTGCGAAATTTATTTTAAAAAGATTTGTAAAACCGAAAGTGGTGGGCGAAAAATCCTATTCTCAGAATTCTCCGACTGCGCCACAATTTATAATTAAAGAAAGCAAAGATTTTGATTCTGAAAAAAAACGGTTGATCGGCTTTATTCAGAAAACACAGCAGTTAGGACGGGAATCTTTTGACGGAAAAGAATCATTTTCTTTCGGGAAACTCAAGGCTCAGGAATGGAACAATATGTTTGCGAAACATTTAAATCATCATTTGGATCAGTTCGGTGCCTAATTATTTAATTTTAAAAACACAATCATGAAAAAAATTTTACTCACTTTGCTTTTAATAAGCGGTTTTATTACTGCCCAAATGCCCGATATCTCCAGCGTTTGGATGAACAATTCTGAGCCTTATTTAGGAACCATCACTGCGGAAAAAATTCCGATGACGGTGAAAATTAATATTTCGGAACAGGATAAAAAAAATGATCAGGAATATTTTGTTTCCGGATTTTCTTTAGTAGAAAAAACGAATACCAAATTCGAAGGTAAACTGAAAATCACCAAATATAAAGACGCTCAAAAACGAAGTTCGATTTTTGGCGAATATGAATTGGCCGAAGAAGGCACGGGAAAACATTCCGGGATTTTAAAAGGAAAATTTATTTATACCTTTATGTGGAATAAAAAAACCGAGAAAATTGAAAATCAATTTATCGAGTTTATTGGCAACTGGAAAAGTTATGACGGCAATTTAGAGTACCCGACGAACTGGAAAAATCAATAATTTAAAAACAATATCATGGCAACAATTAACGCGTATTTAACTTTCGACGGAACTTGCGAAGAAGCATTCAATTTTTATAAATCCGTTTTCGGTGGTGATTTTCCGATGGTCGGAAGATTTGGCGATATGCCGCCACAGGAAGGAATGCCCGCAATGTCAGATGATGTAAAAAACAGAATCATGCACATGACGCTGCCTATTTCTGCGGAAACCATTTTGATGGGTAGTGACACGATGCCAGGAATTCACGATCATAAAATCGGGAATAATATTTCGCTTTCCATCAACACGGATTCCAAAGAAGAAGCCGACCGGATTTTCAATGGACTTTCCGAAGGTGGAGTAGTTACAATGCCGCTTGCCGACACGTTTTGGGGCGCTTATTTCGGGATGTGGACCGATAAGTTTGGCATCAACTGGATGGTCAACTATGATGATCCTTCCAAAGTTCAGGCTCATTAATTTTTTTAGAAGCAACAGGATTTTCGCTTCTTACAAAACCTATCCCGCTTTTCGCTCTATCTTTTGCTGCACTTCGTTCCGCAAAAGGATGCCGCTGCAATCGGGGCTAGAATGAAGTTCAGTTTTTCTTTTTAAAACTTACAAACAATGAAATTTACATCAGAACAAATCCACGAAGCACAAACAGAGAGTGGAAATATATTTCCGGTTTTAATTCGGCAATTAAAATTATTGGGAGTTGTAAATTTTATCACTTTCGTTACAGATGGTCACACCGATTACTTCGATGATGAAAAGGAAAGTATCACCTCAGAAGCTACACACGATCTTCTAATTTCTGAAAATACCAATGCAGAAAAATTTCTCGAACGATTAAAATTGCATCAAAATGGCGGAACCAGTTTTCAAACATTTTGCCAAGATTGCGCAGAAAATGGAATCGATTGCTGGATTGTAGATTTACAAAAAATGACGTGTACTTATTACGACAAAAGCGGGAAGGAAATATTAGTAGAAAAAATCCCTACTGTTCCTCTTTAATACAAAGCGAAAAACCCTTTCAGCCTTTTAAAGACTGAAAGGGTTTTTAAATAAATTGGATAAAATTTAGATAGTTACATTTTCCAGAATTACGGCATAACCTTGTCCGACGCCGATGCACATTGTCGCCAACGCATATTTCTTTCCTGTTTTTTGTAATTCCAAAGCGGCAGAATACGTGATTCTCGTTCCGCTCATTCCGAGTGGATGACCAAGTGCAATTGCGCCACCGTTTACGTTGACTCTTGCATCATCATTGGCGATTCCGAGTTCTTTCAGACACGCAATACTTTGCGCGGCAAAAGCTTCATTCAATTCAATAATATCGATTTGGTCTAAAGTAAGATTTGCTCTTTTCAAAGCCAGTTTAGTTGCTTCAACCGGACCGATTCCCATAATTCTGGGTTCAACGCCAACCACGGCAGAACTTAAGATTTTAGCCAAAGGTTTTAAACTGTAATTTTTCACCGCATCATCTGAAGCAATAATCACGGCAGCAGCTCCGTCATTTAAACCTGAAGCATTTCCCGCGGTCACCGTTCCGTTTTCCTTTAAAAAAGCCGGTCTTAGTTTCGCTAAAATTTCTAAAGTAGAGTTCGGTTTAATGAATTCATCTTTATTAATGACAACCGGATCTCCTTTTCTTTGTGGGATTTTAAGGTCAGAAATCTCTTCTGCCAATCTTCCGCTTTCCTGCGCTTTTTTGGCTTTCATCTGAGAATTTAAGGCAAATTCATCCTGTTCCTCACGCGAAATTTCAAACATTTCCGCTAAATTTTCTGCGGTTTTTCCCATCGCATCAATTCCGTACATTTTCTCCATTTTTGGATTGATGAAACGCCAGCCAAAACTCGAATCATACATTTTAGAATCGGTTCCAAAAGCAGATTCCGCTTTGGAAAGAACGTAAGGAGCTCTCGACATTCCTTCAACACCGCCCGCAATAAAAAGATCACCTTCGCCGGAACGGATCGCACGCATCGCCTGAACAATCGAACTCATTCCCGAGGCACACAATCTGTTCACCGTTTCGCCCGGAACATTCACCGGAAATCCTGCTAAAAGTGAAGCCATTCTGGCAACATTACGATTATCTTCACCCGCTTGATTAGCGCAACCGATAATAACATCATCGATTTTATCTAATGGTAAATCCGGATTTTTTTCGATTAAACTTTTTAGTACAGAAGCCATCAGATCGTCAGTTCTCACAGCTGCTAAGCTTCCTTTAAAATTTCCGATGGCCGATCTTGTCCCATCGATAATATAGGCGTTTTTCATTCTTTATTTTTAATGAGCGTAAATTTAAGAAAATTAAAAAGACTTCGGGAAATGTAAATCCTGACTTCTTTAAAATGATTTTCCTGTCATCTAACTTTACTTAAACTTCCTTTAATAATTTTGAAACAACTGCTCAAAAAAAGAATTCCTGCTGCGGTCAATGCTGCTAAATAAATTGGCTGACTTTCATTTTTATTTGCCACCGCAATTGCAATTAAAGCCCAGACTGCTACAAAAGCGAACACCGGTGCATTCTTCTTCCAGGTCATAAAAAGGTGAATTAAAGATGCGGTAATGATTAAAGTAATGGTCCAGTTCACTTCCGAAATTCCGAAACCTCTCCATTCGGTTTTTTTTAACCAAGCTGCTGTAGCCGCGATTAGAGCGACACTTACCCAGCCCGAATAAATTTGAAAAGGAAAATTAATGAACCATTTTTCGGCAGCGGTTGAATGGTGATTTAAGGCTTCCAATACAATGATTAAAAGCGAAATAAAGGCGATCAACAGAACGATTACAGATAATCCGGTAAAACCGTAAAGCCAAGTTACGATCCAGGCACAATTAGCAATACAGGAAACGACAAACCACCAACTGATTTTTCTTACAAAGCCATTCGCTTCATTTTTAGCTGGATTGAATAAACTTCGGCCCGTGTAAAAAACGAAACCAATTAAAAGCAGATAAATAAATCCCCAAATTGAAAAAGCATAACCTGCCGGAGTAAAAAAATTGTGGTATTGATCAGAAACATTGGCGATTGTCTTTCCATTAAATATTCCGGTATTGCTCAGATAATTAAAGATAATGGTGAAAATCAGAAAGAAACCATTGGCGATTTGCAGTTTTTTTATCATCTTTCAAGAGTTTTATTGGGTTTGATAATTCTAAATTAGTCAATTTTGCGACAGCAATATAATTTTATTCGACAATCCAATTCCGAAATAAAAATTTCTGTTGATTCTATTTGTAGGATTCCCACCATTTTTCATAAACGATCGAGTCATCTTGCCAAACGATTTTTTCCCCAATCTTAGGAGTAATCAGGCGTAAGTTTTCTGTTTCATTCAGCGTGGTTATTTTTTGTAACGGTTCTTTCCAGTCGTGCAGCGCAAGAGCGAATTTTGAATTATGGACCGGTATTATCCTTTTCGCTTTCAGATTTTCAGCAGCGCGCAGAAACTCTTCCGGCATCATGTGAATATAGCGCCAGTCTTTGTTATACTGGCCATTTTCAAGAATAGCCAAATCAAAATCGCCATATTTTTCACCAATTTTTTCAAAGTGATTATCAAACCCGGAATCGCCGCCGATATAAATTTTTCTTTCCGGAGTTTCAAAAATAAAACTCGCCCAAATGGCTTGGTTCCGCTTAAAACCGCGCCCGGAAAAATGCCGCGCTGTCTCTGCGTAAACTTTGAATCCATTTCCCAAATCAAAATTTTCGCCCCAATCGAGTTCGATAATTTTTTTAGGATCATAATTCCAATACTCCAAATGTTCGGCGGTTCCTAATCCCGTGATGACTTGTTTTGCTTTTGGATTGAGCTTTTTCACGGTTTCATAATCCAGATGATCCCAGTGATCGTGCGTAATGATTAAATAATCCAATCCGGGAATATCTTCTGCGGTGTATAAATCGGTTCCGGAAAAGGCTTTTGCAGCAAATTTTACGGGAGATGCATTTCCACTGAAAACGGGATCGACAAGGATTTTTTTGCCATCAATTTGAATGAAATAAGAAGAATGTCCCATCCAAACATAAATATTTTCATTTGGATTTAAATTTTTCAAATCGGTTTTTTCAAAATTAAATTTTTCCTTCGGGATTAAATTTTTGTTTTTGCCGAATAAAAAGCGGAACATCACTCCCGGAATTGAAGAATCTTCTGCGAGTTGCGGCGTAAAATTAATATTATCGAATTTACCCTTTTGATAATACGGCGATTTTTTTATTCTTTCCAAACGTTTTCCGGTTGGCGCTTTCCCGAATTTAGGATGTTGCATGAAAATGAAAAGTGCCGCGGCAAAAACGATTACCATAAGTAGAACTGTAATCATAATATTTTTAAATAGCTCCAAAGTAGTTTTATAAAAAGGTTGTTATTAGAGAGGAACGTTTCCGAAAAGATTATACTTTAAAATAGATCTCAAATTTAGTTTAAAATGATGAATGCGAAATATCATAGGAATATTTTTTCTTTCTGCTGAAAATTATACTAACTTTATTACAATCAAAAAAACAAAAATTATGCATGAGATTGTACTTGTTCAACAAAGGGTAAATGCCCCTGCTGAAAAGGTTTGGAAAGCCATAACCGACAAAGCGCAGATGAAAGAATGGTATTTTGATATTCCCGATTTTGATTTGGAAGTTCACAATCAGTTCAACTTTTACGAACCGGGTGAAGAAAGAAGATTTCATCATCATGGAGAAATTTTGGAAAGTATTCCAAATGAAAAATTAAAGTACACCTGGACATATCCTGAATTTTCGAAAGAAAAATCTATTGTTAAATGGAAACTCGAAGAAAACGAAAACGGGACTCTGGTTACACTTAGTCACAAAGGTTTAGAAAACTTTGAGCATCTTGGAAAAGATTTTCAGAAAGAAAGTTTCGAAAAAGGCTGGAATGAAATTATCGGAAAAAGTCTGAAAAATTTTGTTGAGAATTAACGCTGACTTTTTAAAATATAAAACACGCCCGAAAGCGTGTTTTTTTGTTTTTATAGTAATTATAATCTTACTTTTTCTTCTTCAAGCTTTCTTTTTTCTATTTTTTTAAAGGTATAAGCACTCATTATAATACTGAATTCGTATAATAAAAGGAGTGGAAATGCAGCCATCATCATACTCAAAACATCTGCCGGCGTTATAACCGCAGCCACTACCATAATTAAAACAATGGCATGACGACGGTAAGTCCGCATGAATTTCGGCGTAAGAATTCCGATAGAAGTCAGGAAATAAACAATGACAGGGAATAAAAAAACAATTCCCATACCCAAAACAATTTGAAGGAAAAGAGTTGCGTAATCACTTAAATCAAAAAGTTGGGTGATAGAATCTGAAACTTTAAACAACAGTCCAAAATTAATCGCAAAGGGAAGAATTAAAAAGTAGCCACAAAGAATTCCGGTCAGAAAAAGAATCCAAACAAAATTAATCAACCATACCGAGTTTTTTCTTTCGTTCGGATGCAGAGCCGGAGAAATAAACCGCCACAACTCCCACACCAAATAGGGAAATGCGGTAACAATACCTCCAAAGATAGACACCGCCATCATTACATTAAACTGCTGAAATAGCTGTTTTTGTTGTACCGCAAAATGGGCGGGAAGTGTGATGCTGTCATGACCAACAATTTCACGGGAAAAATGGTTGACCACCCGAAAAGTTAAAAAATCGTTTCTTGTAGGCCCGAAGAAAATGTGATCCATAATCCAGTTAACATTAAAACCAACCACAATCGCACAAACTACAACCGCAATAATTGCGCGAATCAAGTGTGCCCTCAATTCTCCGATGTGTCCCCAAAAAGACATTTCTTTTTTTTCGCTCACGAAAATTTTTGTTTTAAGGTTTTATAATAATTGTATTTTATAACAACTAATTCTTTTGAAGGTGCGAAATTAATTAATTATTAGCGAATAACGTTTAATTCAACTGACTTTATAAAAAGTCAAATATGCACGGCCGACTTGCAGGCGCTGTACTGAGTTGAAATATTGATTTTAGTTAATTCCTTCATCCAGTAATTTGTGGATGTCGATAATTCCAAAATATTTTCCGTTTTCGGTCACAATCAACTGGCCGATGTTTTTGTCTTTTAAAATTTGCATGGCTTCTTTTGCCAAAGCATTTTTGTCGATGCTTTTCGGGTTTTTACTCATGATTTCCTTAGCGGTGAACTTCGATAAATCCTGCTCGCTCATGAGCATTCTGCGCAAATCACCATCGGTAATAACTCCAGTGATATCATCCCCGTTGGTTACCACGGTAATCCCGTGTTTCGAACTGCTCACGGAAATGATGATGTCCCGTAAATTAGCATTTTCCGAAACGTGCGGTTTTTGTGCAGACAGAAACTGTTCTACTTTGGCCGTAAGGTTTTTTCCTAAACTTCCACCCGGATGGAATTTAGCAAAATCAGATTCTTTAAAACCATTGAGCTCCATTAAACAAACTGCTAAAGCGTCTCCCAAAGCCATTTGAACTGTTGTAGAACTTGTGGGTGCCAGTTTAATAGGGCAGGCTTCTTTTTCAACGAATGTGTTGAGAACAACATCAGAAAATTCAGCGAGTTTGCTTTTTAAATTCCCTGTCATTCCGATAAGACTTGAAGAATATTGCTTTAGAAAAGGCGCGAGTTTTACGATTTCAGGAGAGTTTCCCGAATTTGAAATACATAAAACGACATCCGTTTTTTGAATCACCCCCAAGTCACCATGGATTGCTTCCGAAGCATGTAAAAATTGTGATGGCGTTCCGGTGGAATTCAGGGTAGCAACCATCTTATTTCCTACATGTGCAGATTTTCCGATTCCTACGATAATAAGTTTGCCTTTTGCAGAATTAATAATTTCTACGGCTTTTATAAACTGCCCGTCCAGGCGGTTTTTAAGAAGTTCAAGCTCAGCAATTTCAATCGACAGGGCATTTTTTGCGAGCTGAAGTATTTCTTGGTTATTCATAAAATGGGTGCATCATTTATTTAAAGATTATCGCCACTATCATCAAAATTATCGGGTAGAATTCAATAATAAAGTGGTGAGATTTCTATAAAATACAAAAATATTAAATGGTAATTTATCCAAAAATAAATATCATTTTTTTTTAATGTGGTAATAATTAATTAACTTTGATTAATATGCAAATTTAGGAAAGAAATATTAGAACATAACCTAAAATCCAAATTTTCAGGCAGAGTGAAGATGAAGATATTCTACAAACAAACGCTGCTCAAAAAAATGTCAATTTAAAAGATGAATACACAAACCACCGAATTATCTAAGGAATTAAAGAAATATTTCGGTTTCTCAAAATTTAAAGGTCAACAAGAAGAAATTATAAAAACCCTGATGAAGGGAGATGATGTTTTTGTTTTAATGCCTACCGGCGGAGGAAAATCACTCTGCTATCAACTACCAGCATTGATTTCGGACGGAACTGCGATTGTTGTTTCACCATTAATAGCTTTGATGAAAAATCAAGTAGATGCGATTAACGGACTTTCTTCTGTGGAAGGAATAGCACACGTCCTCAATTCCTCACTCAATAAAACCCAGACCAAACAGGTTTTCGATGATATCAAATCGGGCGTTACCAAATTATTATATGTTGCTCCGGAATCTTTAATTAAAGAAGAATATCAGGAATTTCTGCGGGATGTTAAAATATCATTTGTCGCAATTGATGAAGCTCACTGTATTTCAGAATGGGGACATGATTTCCGGCCGGAATATAGAAACCTGAAAAGCATTATTGATAAAATTGCAGATGTGCCGGTTATTGCTTTAACCGCGACGGCAACCCCGAAAGTACAGGATGATATTCAGAAAACTTTAGGAATGAGCAATGCGTTGGTTTTCAAAGAGAGTTTCAACAGACCGAATCTTTTTTATGAAGTAAGACCGAAAGTGAATATCGATCGGGAAATCGTAAAATTCATTAATTCTCATAAAGGTAAATCGGGCATTGTTTATTGTTTAAGCCGTAGAAAAGTAGAAGAATTTGCACAGGTTCTTCAAGTCAACGGGATTAATGCATTGCCGTATCATGCAGGTCTGGATCAGAAAACCAGAGTGATGAACCAGGATAAATTTCTGATGGAAGACTGTGATATTATTGTAGCAACCATCGCATTTGGAATGGGAATAGACAAACCGGATGTGCGTTTTGTGATTCATTATGACATCCCGAAATCGCTCGAAAGTTATTATCAGGAAACCGGTCGGGCAGGACGTGATGGAGGAGAAGGACATTGTCTTGCATTTTATGATCCGAAAGACATCGAAAAATTAGAAAAATTTCTGGCTCAGAAACCGGTTTCAGAACGCGAAATTGGCTTGCAACTTTTAAATGAAGTAGTGGGTTACGTAGAAACTTCAATGAGCAGAAGGCAATATATCCTCTGTTATTTTGGTGAACAGTTTGATCCCATTAATGGCGATGGTGCATTAATGTGCGACAATTCTGTGAATCCTCCAACATTAAAAGATGCTTCAAAAGAATTGAAACTGGTTCTTAATTTAGTAAAAGAACTGGAAGAGAAATTCAAGACAAAAGATCTTATTTCCGTTATTGTTGGTAAAGAAAATCCTGTGACCAAATCTTATAAATTAGAAACCAATAAGCGTTTTGGTGTCGGCAAAAAAGAAACGGAAAATTTCTGGAAATCGATTATAAGGCAAGCGACCGTCCAAAACTTCCTGCAAAAAGATATCGAGACTTACGGTGTTTTAAAATTAACTGAAAAAGGAAACAAAACACTTTCTTCAAAATCGGATACCGAATTTTTTATCGCTGAAGATCGCGAATATAATTTGGAACAGACCAAGGCAGATTCCGATAAAGTTCAAACCCAAGCTGGCGGCAGTCTGGATCAGGTTCTTTTTGGTCAGTTAAAAGATCTGCGGAAATCGGTGGCCAAGAAATATGGTATTCCGCCTTACACGGTTTTTATGGATCCGAGTTTAGAAGATATGACGGTGCAGTATCCTATTAATATTGAGGAAATCGGAAAGGTGTATGGAGTTGGTGAAGGGAAAGCTAAAAAGTACGGAAAAGAATTTGCAGACTTTATAAAAAAGTATGTTGAAGAAAACGGAATAGAAAGAACTCAGGATATGGTCATGAAAACGGTGGCCAATAAATCCAGTCACAAAGTTTTTATTATTCAGAGTACCGATAAAAAAATCGATTTGGAAGACATCGCCAAAGCGAAAAATATTTCAATGGATGAACTGTTGAAAGAAATGGAACGGATCGTTTATCAAGGCACAAAATTAAATATTGATTATTATATCGATGAAAATTTTGATGAAGATGTCGTAGAGGAATTTATGGAATTTATGGGTGACAGCGAAAGCGACAGTATGAAAGTCCTTTTGGCGGAATTTGGTGATGAGTTGAGTGATGAAGAAGTGAGAATGTTACGGATTAAATTTATTTCTGATGTAGCGAACTAAAATTTGAGTGATGGAAAATCCAATTATTGAAATAAAAAAAGAATTAATCGAGTGGATTAAAAACCTTGATGATTTGGAAACCATCCAATCATTATTGGAGTTGAAAAACGCTGATGAAACTGCTATAACCGTTTCTGATGAGCAAGCAGAGTACGCTGTGAAAGATGATTTTGATGAACGGTTTGCGAGAGGGATGACTTCTAAAGAATTTCGAAGAAGAATTATTCAACATATCGATTCTTTACCTTGGGAGAAATAATTATTTATTCTGATTCTGCAGAAGAAACATTAAGCGAATTGGTCGATTTGCTCTATGATCTTAAATATTTTGGTTTTAGAAACTCTGCAGTAGAATATACAATGAAGATTGTTGATTTTATTGATCAGAATATTGATAAACCTATAACTAAAAATTCTCCCGAACCTTTCCGAAAATTTGGCAGGAAATATCTCAGATATAAAGCCAACAATAAAACTTTCTGGTATATTTTCTTTGATGAAAAAGACAACCGGTTCATCATCAACCATATATTGAACAACCATTCGCAGGATTTTCCGGAATTGTTGTAAATTAGCAATTAACCAAGTCAAAGTTTTAAACCTGGTCAGCGTTCTGAAAAACAAAGTATGAAGAAAATCTCTATTCTATTTATTCTTCCTGATCTCGAAACGGGCGGTGCCGAACGGATTGTCACTACGATAGCGAATCATCTGCCACGCTCTACATTTGAACCGAAAATTCTTCTGTTAAGAAAAGAAGGTGGTTATCTCGAATTTTTAAAAGACGATGTGGAGATTATCGATATCAAAACGCCCAGAATCCGTCATTCTCTAAAACCGATTTTAAAGGAAATACGCAATAGAAAGCCCGATATTGTGTTCAGCGGTTTTGGTGAAGTGAATGCGTATTTAGCTCTTTTTATTAAATTTTTTCCGAAAACAAAATTCATTGCCAGAGAAACCAATGTCGTTTCGCAACACGTCATCAGAAAAGAAATCCGATTTTTCTATAAATTTTACAATAATTATGACAAAATTATTTGTCAGAGCGACGATATGCTAAATGATCTGCTAGAAAATTTTAAAATCAAAAAAGAGAAATTGATTAAAATAAACAATCCGGTCGATTTTGATTTTATTAATGAAAAGTTGCAAGGTATTGAGAAACCCGAATCCTATACTTCAGATTTTAAAAATATTGTAGCTATCGGAAATCTGTCTCCCAGAAAGGGTTTTGATAATTTGCTGAAAGTATTCTTTCATCTAAAGAACGAAAAATTGCTGCTTCATATTTTAGGAGATGGACGGGATCAGGAATTGTTGCATCAAATGAAAAAGGATTTAGATCTGGAAAATGTAATTTTTCACGGGCAGCAAAAAAATCCGTATCAATTTTTAAAATTTGCACATTTATTCATTCTTTCCTCCCGTTACGAAGGTTTTCCAAATGTTCTGTTAGAAGCCGGAGCATGCGGAACTTATTCCCTGGCGAATAATTGTCCGGGTGGAATTACCGAAATCATTCAGCCCAAAATTAATGGCGAAATTTCCAATATTGAGAATCATCAGAAGTTTGCTGAGAAAATCCTCAATATTTTAAAAGAAAGTCACCATAAAGTTGCCATTAAAAATTCAATCGATTCAAGATTTTCGAAAGAAATTATATTAGATACATATACAGAAATTTTAAAAGGGTTAAAATGAAATATTTAAGTGTATTTTTTTTAATAACTATTTTTTCTTGCTCACCATTCTTAAATAAAGAAAAATATGTGGAGCTCTCAATTCTAGAGAACAAAGTTTTATTTACAAAACCGGATTCAATATCATTTGTTAAAGAGAATGAGAGAGTACGAAAATTTTCAGATTCTTGCAGAGATAACAAATTAAACTGTTATTACGACAATGAAACTTTCCCTGCAGCTTATCGTGGCGGAGATAATATGTTTAGAACAAAGTTTTATGATAATTTGAAAATTAAGAAGTTCACAAAACCGTCCAATATTAAGATTAAAATTATTATTGGAAAACAAAACAATATCAGAAAAGTCGAAATATCTGGTTTTCAAAATGAAAATATAAAAAATGAAATTATTAGAGTTTTAAAATTGCGTGAATTAAACAGATGGCACTCAGCGAATACTTTACTTGGGGTTTCAGATTCGGAAATAAGTTTTTTTCTAAAGATTAAGTAGGTGACCTATTTAAAATACAATTTTTTCTGATTTATGCCAAACTTGATAAAAAAATTAAATAGTTTACAAAAAATATGATTTAGATCATATGCGAATTATCAAAATTTGTAAACTTTTTAACATTTTAAAATATTTATTGTTTTGATTATCAAATTTTTAAATTAAATTATTTGTAAACTTTTTTTTATTAAAAGATACTGTTGTATATTTATTTCATTAAAAACGAAAATTATGGAAGCAGCAGTTTTAGCAAAAAAATCAAAAATTTATACCTACGATGAAGCCTATCAATCTTCTTTAAAATATTTTGACGGTGATGATCTGGCAGCTAAAGTTTGGGTAAGCAAATATGCGCTGAAAGATTCAGACAGTAATATTTACGAACAAAATCCAGATGATATGCATCATCGGATTGCCTCTGAAATAGCAAGAGTCGAAGCGAAATATCCAAATCCACTTTCTGAAGAAAAAGTCTTTGACCTCATTAAAAAATTCAAATATATTATTCCGCAGGGAAGTCCGATGACGGGAATTGGGAATAATTTTCAGATTGCGTCGCTTTCAAATTGTTTTGTCATCGGCAGCGGAACGCAAAGTGATTCTTACGGAAGCATTATGAAAATTGATGAAGAGCAGGTTCAATTGATGAAACGCCGCGGTGGAGTTGGTCACGATTTATCAAATATTCGCCCGAAAGGTTCTCCTGTAAAAAATTCTGCTTTGACTTCAACAGGTTTGGTGCCATTTATGGAAAGATATTCTAACTCTACGCGGGAAGTGGCCCAGGATGGCAGAAGAGGAGCATTGATGCTTTCGGTTTCTATCAATCATCCGGATTCTGAGGATTTCGTGAATGCCAAACTGGAGCAGGGAAAAATTACGGGTGCCAATATTTCGGTGAGAATCGATGATGATTTTATGAAAGCAGTTGTTAATAAAGAAAATTACATTCAAAAATATCCAATTCACAGTTCAAATCCTAAATTTCAAAAGGAAATTAAAGCGACCGATCTTTGGGATAAAATTATTCATAACGCCTGGAAATCGGCAGAACCGGGAATCCTTTTTTGGGATACGATTATTAAAGAATCTTTGCCGGATTGTTATTCTGACCTCGGTTACGAAACCGTTTCCACGAATCCGTGTGGCGAGATTCCTTTGTGTCCTTATGATTCTTGCCGACTGTTGGCAGTGAATCTTTTCTCTTACGTTGAAAATCCGTTTACGAAAAACGCGAAATTTAATTTTGATTTATTTAAGGAGCATGTTGGTTACGCGCAAAGAATGATGGATGATATTATCGATCTGGAAATTGAAAAAATCGATACGATTTTGGCGAAAATTGAAGCCGATCCGGAGAGTGAAGAAATTAAATTCACCGAGAAACATCTTTGGTTAAAAATCCGTCAGAAAACCATGGAAGGAAGAAGAACAGGAGTCGGGATTACTGCAGAAGGCGATATGCTCGCTGCTTTAAATATTCAATATGGAAGCAAAGAAGGAAATGAATTTTCGACTTTGGTTCACAAAACTTTGGCTTCGGCTGCTTACCGTTCATCGGTGGAAATGGCGAAAGAAAGAGGAGCTTTTGCAATTTATGATGCCAAAAGAGAAGAAAAAAATCCATTTATTTTAAGGTTAAAAGAAGCTGATCCAAAATTATATGAAGATTTGGTGAAATATGGCAGAAGAAATATTGCTTTGCTTACAATTGCACCCACAGGAAGCACTTCGCTGATGTCACAAACCACTTCGGGGATTGAACCGGTTTTTCTTCCAGTGTATAAAAGACGTAGAAAAGTAAATCCAAATGATCAGGATATCCGCGTAGATTTTGTGGATGAAGTCGGCGATTCGTGGGAAGAATATTTGGTTTTCCACCACCGGTTCAAAGAATGGATGGAAGTTCAGGGGATCGACACCGAAAGAAATTATTCTCAAGATGAATTGAATAAAATCATTGAAAAATCGCCTTATTACAAAGCTACTTCGAATGATGTGGATTGGTTGAGCAAAGTAGAAATGCAGGGCTCGATTCAGAAATGGGTAGATCATTCGATTTCGGTAACGATTAATATTCCGAATGATGCGACCGAAGAACTGGTGAATCAACTGTATATCAAAGCTTGGGAAGTAGGCTGCAAAGGAGTTACAGTCTATCGGGACGGTTCCCGTTCCGGTGTTCTCATTTCGGCGGATGATAAAAAAGAGGACAAAACCGAAATGATCACTTCTGTTTTTCCTACCAAAAGGCCGCATGTTTTACAGGCAGATGTCGTCCGTTTTCAAAATAATAAAGAGAAATGGATTGCTTTTGTTGGTTTAATTGAAGGCAAACCTTATGAGATTTTCACCGGTTTGGCAGACGATGAAGAAGGAATTATGCTTCCACGGTGGGTGAATGAAGGAGTGATTATTAAAAACCAGGACGAAAACGGAAAATCGCGCTATGATTTTCAGTTCAAAAATCTCCGTGGTTATAAAACCACGATTGAAGGACTTTCTCATAAATTCAAACCCGAATTCTGGAATTATGCGAAATTGATTTCCGGAACATTACGCCACGGAATGCCGATTGAAAATGCGGTGGAATTAATCAACCGTCTCGAACTCGATTCTGAGTCCATCAACAATTGGAAAGCCGGTGTCGCCCGTGCTTTGAAACGCTATATCGCTGATGGTACCGAAGCCGGCGGAAGATGTTCTAACTGTGGTTCTGACCAGGTGGTTTATCAGGAAGGTTGTTTGACTTGTAAAAACTGTGGGAATAGCAAGTGTGGGTAATCTACATTCCAAAATAATAAAGGGTTGTCTCATTTTTGAAACAGCCTTTTTTATTTTCCTTCCCCGACGGATTAAAACGTGGTGGTTCGCTCCGTAGGAACGATATATCTGTGGCAAATATGAATAATAAGAACGTTGCGGTCCGTAGGATCACTATCTTTTTACAGGATTCATTTTAGTAAAACTAATCTCATCCTTATTCATTCGTCTTATCGTATAAATATACATTTTACTATCTTCCATAAACTGAATGATATTGTACATTGTTTGACCTTTCAAAGTATCATCTTTTAAAGCAAATGAAATTTGTAAAGGCATTCGTGAATTAATATTAACAATTTTCTCCCGATTTTCATAAAGAATTTTTTCAATTGTTGAAGTTGAAATCGGCTTTGCTATTTGAATTATTTTGATATTTCTATTTACTGCATTTATAGAATCTTGTTTTGTCATTCGATCCATAGTTCCACACATACTTACAAATGGTTCCAGATAATTAATCACGTAATAAGATTTCTCATTATTCTCAATTAAGAAATGAATTCCTCCAAGTGCATAATCTTCATTCAATCTTTTGTCTGAGTAAATAGCTTCTGGCATTTCTACAGTATCTTTTACCTCATAATTCGTATGTCTGCGAATTTTTCGATCATTTTCAGAAACGCTAAAATAGTTTTTATTCACTAAAATATTTTCGTCATTTTTTACTTCTGTAGTTTTTTTACAACTTAGAATTATAAATAAAATGGAGAGAAGTAGAAGTTTATTCATTCAGCGTTTCTTGATTTTGAGATTAGTTTAACGTACATAGAAAAGTAAATATACGAATAACTTCAAATATAACTTGCACAAAGTTATCTTTTGAATTAACTTTGTGTAATGAGCAGGCGAATTGAATTTTACCAAAATCACTTTTTGGACTTTTATATAGTTCAGGATGAAAAGGTAAAATCTAAAATTAAAAATGTCCTCGAACTCATTAAGCAGGTCGAGAGAGTTCCTGAAAAATTTTTGAAACATTTGTCTGGAACAGATGGGATTTATGAAATCAGAATTGAATATCAGTCTAATATTTACAGGATATTCTGTTGTTTTGATAAAGGAAATTTAGTCATTCTGTTCAATGCGTTTCAAAAGAAATCACAGAAAACTCCACAGAAAGAACTGAACAAAGCGGTAAGATTGAAAAATGAATATTTTAAGAATAAAAAAGATTAATAATGGATCAATATAAAGACATCAAAACTTTTGACCAACTCATCGATTTAGAACACGGAGAACTTGGAACTGAAAGCAGAGTGGAGTATGAAGAAAACGCTCAAATGTTTATTATCAGCGAGATGTTGAAGCAAGCACGTAAAGAGGCAAATATGACCCAGGAACAACTTGCAGAAAAAACAGGCACGAAAAAAAGTTACATTTCGAAAATTGAAAATGGCAAAGGAAATATACAACTCTCTACCTTATTTCGACTTTTTGAAGTGGGATTGAATAGACGAATTGGTTTGACTTTTTTGTGAAATAACTGTTGTTCCACCCAAGTTATTAACAGGAAGGTTGTCTTACCTCCAGGAACTGTGCAATAGTAAGTGTGGCAAAACTCTATAAAAATAAAAAGACGCAATTTTTGCGTCTTTTTTGTCATTTAACACCAATGAAGCTACATTACATTTTGTCTGGCGATATTGGTGGAGGTACTACGTTTCTAACTGGTTTAATATTTTTTAAGTACATAAAAATTGCATGAATATCCTCATTTGTCAAAATGGTATAATTCGTCCATGGCATCGGTGGTAAAAGCATCCGCTCGCCGTCCACTCCTTTAAACTTCCCTTCAGTGATTGCCTTTTTGAATTGTTCTTCTGTCCAGTTTCCGATACCCGTTTCGTCAGGAGTAAGGTTTCCGGCGAAAGAAACTCCCCATGGTCCTGCAGCAGCCGTAAGGTCAGGATAGAAAATCCCAAATCCCTGTTTAATCATAGGGTCTACAAATTTCACAATTGGGCGGTCAGAAGGAAACCCCGATAACATTAATTCCGGGATAATTTCGGGACCGTTTGCACCCATTTTTTTGGGGGAATGACAATCATTGCATGCCATAGTTGTCACGAGATATTTGCCCCGTTTCACAACATCTTCAGGTTTAATAGTGACCTTAGCATTCTCTTCACTTGAATCTTGTTTAGCTTTTGAGCATGATGCATTATAAAAAAGTGCAAAGCCTGCTACGATTAATGCCCAAGCTGTAAAATTGTTTTTTTTCATGTCATTTTGTTTTTGTGTTGTTGTTTCCAAATCATTTGGCTTTTCGGAATTTGCCCCGTTTTTTTAAGTGGTTTCTGGTCTCCACATTTATTTCATTTCTATTGGTTATTTCTTAGTTATGAAACATTAAACTGTAATAGGGTAGCATATCCAGTTTGTCTGTTCCTTTTTTTACTTTAAAAATATCTGATTAAATTTAATGATTGTATTGTAAATCAATTTGTTGCGTATTTCAAATTTAAGAATTTAAAATGAATAACTCCATAAATGTAGTGAGGTTTTGCGCAAGCGTTGGCTGAAAAATCACAAATCTTGTATGGTAGAGGGATTGTCGAAGATGAAAAAAATGTGCAAACGTATATTATCAGCGAAATATTAAAACAAGTTGGAAAAGAGCTAACATGACTCAGGAAGAACTTGCAGAGAAAACAGGCACGAAAAAAGTTATATTTCAAAAGTTGAAAACGGCAAAGGAAATAGTACAACTCTCTTATTTATTTCGTCTTTTTGAAGTGGGATTGAACCGGAAAATCGGTTTTACTTTTCTGTAAAACATTTAAGCACAACGACGAAAAAAAGAATCGTAAAGAACACGAAATCAGCTTTGCGAACTTCATGGAAAATCTTTGTGTCTTTGTGTTAGAAATCGTAAATTTGCCTTTACTTTTAATTAAATCATAAAAAGATAAATATGAGTCAATTCGATGTTACCGTAATCGGTTCCGGTCCTGGTGGTTATGTTGCTGCAATCCGTTGCGCGCAATTGGGTTTCAAAACAGCAATTATCGAGAAATATCCTACGATGGGCGGAACTTGCCTGAACGTGGGTTGTATTCCTTCGAAAGCGCTTTTGGACAGTTCTGAACATTTCGAAAACGCAAAACATAATTTCGCAAATCACGGAATTATCATCAATGATCCTGTGGCAGACATCACTAGAATGGTAGCCCGTAAGAATGAAGTGGTGGAACAAACGACCAAAGGAATTCAGTTTTTGATGGATAAAAACAAGATCACTGTTTTCGAAGGCGTTGGAAGTTTCGAATCTGCTACTCAAATTAAAGTGACGAAAAACGATGGTTCTACAGAAATGTTGGATTCTAAATATACCATTATTGCGACGGGTTCTAAACCGAGCACTTTGCCTTTTATTACTTTAGATAAAGAAAGAATTATTACTTCTACCGAAGCGTTGGAACTGAAAGAAATTCCGAAACACTTGATCGTGATTGGCGGTGGTGTGATCGGTTTAGAATTAGGTTCTGTTTATAAAAGATTAGGTTCTGAAGTTACTGTTGTGGAATTTATGGATAAAATTATTCCTACCATGGACGGCGCTTTATCCAAAGAATTGAATAAAGTTTTGAGAAAACAAGGAATGAAATTCAACCTTTCTACCGGAGTTCAATCTGTAGAAAGAAACGGCGATTCAGTAAAAGTAACTGCTAAAGATAAAAAAGGCGAAGAAGTCGTTTTTGAAGGCGATTATGTTTTGGTTGCAGTTGGTAGAAAACCTTACACCGAAGGACTTGCTGTTGAAAAAGCTGGTGTTGATTTGGACGAAAGAGGAAAGGTAAAGGTGAATGAGCATTTACAAACCAATGTTTCGAATATCTACGCAATCGGTGATGTTGTTCAAGGGGCGATGTTGGCACACAAAGCTTCTGAAGAAGGAACTTTGGTGGCTGAATTGATCGCCGGACAAAAACCGCACATTAATTATAATTTAATTCCGGGAGTGGTTTATACCTGGCCGGAAGTTGCTGCTGTAGGTAAAACCGAAGAACAATTGAAAGCAGAAGGCGTGGCCATTAAAATCGGTAATTTCCCGATGCGTGCTTTGGGAAGAAGCCGTGCTTCAGGTGATATTGATGGTTTCATTAAAGTGATCGCCGACGAAAAAACCGATGAGATTCTTGGAGTTCACATGATCGGAGCCAGAGCTGCAGATTTAATCGCAGAAGCGGTTGTAGCTATGGAATACCGTGCAAGTGCAGAAGATATTTCGAGAATGTCGCACGCCCACCCAACGTATGCAGAAGCAATGAAAGAAGCGGCTTTAGATGCGACTGGAAAAAGAGCGATTCATTTTTAAGAGCCAAGGAAAAAGTAAAAAGAGCCAAGGATTAATAACGTAAAAATATTTCCGGCGGTTTGGATTAACTTATAATATTAAAGAGAAGTCTCGGCTTCTCTTTTTTTAGTATTTTTAATGAAAGTTTAAAAAAAATGGACGACGAGAAAAAACAATTAAAAAATGGTGATTTTTGCCTCGTGATCGGCGGAACGCACAAAGGAAAATTCGGAACAGTTCAGGATTTACATCTCAGTAAAACAGGACATCGAACGATCACCGTTTTTCAGGAAAATGGCGTCCGTTTCAAAACGTTGGCAAAAAATGTCTCCGTAGTTTCTTCTGAAAATTAAATTTGAATGTTTTAGAAATTGAGTATCATTTAATTTGTAAACCTTCAAAATACCTTATCTTTGCACCTTATAAATATTTACTTTTAGTTACCCTTCATTATGAACATCGGAAAAACTCAATTATTAAAAATCGCAGAGAAAAATTATTCAGGATTATTTCTGGAAGATGAAGAGGGAGCAAGAGCTTTTCTGCCAAAAATTTTCGCCTCTGAAGATGCTGAAGTTGGCGACGAAATGGAAGTTTTTGTGTATCAAGACGATGATAAATTAAAAGCAACCACCGAAAAAGCCAATGCCGAAGTAGGAGAGTTTGCCGTGATGACTTGCGTACAAAGTTTGCCAGCCGGTGCTTTTATGGATTGGGGAATTATCAAGGATTTATTCGTTCCGTACAAACAGCAGCGGGCAAAAATCTTGGAAGGAAAGCGCTATTTGGTTCAGGTTTATATTGATGACGTTTTAGGTTTAATTACCGGAACCACCAGATATAAAAAGAATCCACATTACGAAAATTTGCCTTTTCAACGAGGTGAAAAAGTGAATCTGATCATTGCTGGAGAAAGTGAACTGGGTTGGAATGTCATTATTAATAAAGAATATGTCGGCTTGATTTATACGTCTGATGTTTATAAAAGACTTTTCCCTTTATCTGAAGAAGTAGGTTACATCAAAACCATTCGTGAAGACGGTAAAATAGATGTTTCTCTACAACCGGAAGGTTATGAAAACATTGATGAATTTCAGAAAATGATCCTTGATAAACTGGACCTGAATTATGGGTTAATTTACCTGTCCGATAAATCTACTCCGGAAGAAATTAAGGACGAGTTGCAAATGAGCAAGAAGAATTTCAAGAAAGCGATTGGCGGTTTGTACCGTGATAAGAAGATTGAAATTTTAGAAGATAAAATTCGATTGATTAAGGAGGACTAAATTAAACAGTCACTTTTAAAGATAAAAAAAGAGCAGAAATTTCTGCTCTTTTTTGTTTTGTGGAATCTTCAGAAGAATCTTCTGTTTTAATTTCTATTTTTAACTAATACCCAGCCATTTAATCGACCGTCAGAAACTTTGATGATATACCAATAATTTTCCATTGGTAATAAAAGTTCCGTCAAATCATGTTTACAATCTGAACTCAGTAATGGTCGGAAGAACAGACTGTGTTACATTTACCTGAGTGGAATTTTCGCACCAAAACTGTTTTTCACTTTAATGTTATATTATGCTCAAATATAAATTATTCTTTCCTCACGAGCAATATCCAGTCATCTTCTAAGAACTTATATCCGATATCATAAACGAATCGGTATTCAGCGCCGTTTTTATAGATTTTCAGACTGGTGAAATATTCGAAATCAAAACCTTTAGAAATTAATTTATTACGTGTCATTTTTGCTTTTCCTTCAATGAATTTCTGCTCGGAGAGAACACGGTGGTTTTTGCGCAATTTATTATTAATGTTGCGCATCAGGTTTGACGAATCTTTGTTGTGTTTATTATTGTAGGCATTTCTGCAGCCGTCGTTGCAGAATTTTTTATCGCTTCTTCCGATAACGGTGTCGCCACATTCCAGACAGTTTTCCATATCAATCATTTGTTAATCAAATATATGAAAATATCCGTTTGTAAACGGATATAATTTTGAATAGGTTATGATTAAATTTTTTTTTTAAAACCTCGGGACAGAATTAGTGTGTTTTCGTTTTCTCCATTTCATCCATGGCGATAGTGGCATGTTCATACGCTGCTCCGGCGCGCATTTCTGCAGCGACCCAAATCGCTTCCATTATTTCTTCCTTAGAGGCTCCTTTTCGCATTGCCTGCTTAGAATGTGACCGGATACAGTACGGACATTGCGTTACATGGGCTACAGCAACCGCAATTAATTGTTTTGTTTTTTGGTCCAAAGCGCCTGCTTCAAATACCGTTTTACTGAAGTTGCGCCAAGCTTCTACATTTTTTGGCGCTAAAGCCGCTTTTTTATCTGCCAACTCTTTGGTGGTAACAGGATAAAGATCTTGATTTTCCATGAGATGCTATTTTGGGTTAAGATTGTAAAGTAATTGTCAAATTTTTTTTAAACCGCAAAAGTTCTATTTTAGTAACATTAAAAATTGCTAAAAGATAGAAGAAAATAAAGATTTCACTGTTTTATACTTCGGAAAAATATCTTTTCGCCTTGATCTTTTGCAAATTTGTATCATTTTTTTTAGTTTTTATTTCTCTAAAAACTGCCGAAGGACGTATTGTAAAATTCCGCCATTCCGGTAATATTCAATCTCAATTAAAGAATCCAAACGGGCGATTACCTGAAATTTTATGTCTGTGCCATTTCCGGTTTTAGCTGTTATTTCAATTTCTTTTAAAGGTTTGATGTCATTTGCAATTCCTGTGACTGAAAAGATTTCTGTGCCGGTAAGTCCAAGTTTTTCGGCGGTATCTCCTTCTTTATATTGTAATGGTAATACGCCTAATCCCACGAGATTGCTTCTGTGAATGCGCTCGTAACTTTCTGCCAGTACTGCTTTTATTCCTAACAGAAAAGTGCCTTTCGCCGCCCAGTCCCGAGAGGATCCGCTGCCGTATTCCTTTCCTGCCAAAACCAATAAAGGAGTTTGCTCTTCTTTGTATTTAACTGAAGCTTCATAAACCGACATTTCTTCGCCAGTGGGTAAGTACGTAGTGAAACCACCTTCCTTCTGTGCTAATTTATTTTTGATCCTCACATTGGCAAAGGTACCGCGTACCATCACTTCATCATTCCCACGGCGGGATCCGTAAGAATTAAAGTTCTCTTTTTCTACGCCTTTGCTTAAAAGGTATTTGCCTGCCGCAGAAGTCTCACTGAATGCACCGGCCGGAGAAATGTGATCCGTAGTCACACTGTCGCCCAATACCAAAAGGACTCTGGCATTTTGAATATCTTGCAAAGGTTCTGTCTGCACTGAAATATCATGAAAGAACGGAATTTCTTTAATATAGGTGGAATCTTTATCCCAATCATAGAGTTTTCCGGTGGGAACTTCCAGGTTTCGCCAGATTTCATTGCCATCGAAAATCTCATCATAATTTTTTGCAAAATCAGAAGGCGATAATACACGGTTTAAGATCTCATTGATTTCATCATCAGTAGGCCAAATGTCTTTAAGATAAACAGGTTCCTGATTAGAATCATAACTGATAGGTTCGGTAGTTAAATCAATGTCAACTCGGCCAGCAATCGCATAAGCGACGACCAACATTGGCGACATCAGAAAATTCATTTTCACCTGTGGATGAATCCTGGCTTCAAAATTTCTGTTGCCTGAAAGTACCGAAGTCACGATTAGATTATAATCGTCTACCGCTTTTGAAATCTCGGGAGCCAGTGGACCTGAATTTCCAATGCACGACGTGCAGCCATATCCGACCAGGTGAAAATCAAGTGCTTCCAAATCCTTCATCAGATCTGCTTTTTCAAGATAATCAGTCACTACTTTTGAGCCTGGAGCCAGCGAAGTTTTCACCCAGGGTTTTACGTTAATGCCGTGTTCTCTAGCTTTTCGGGCGACTAATCCAGCACCTATCATTACAAAAGGATTGGAAGTATTGGTACACGAAGTAATGGCGGCTATCGTAACGGCACCGTCAGAAAGCATGAATTTTTCCTGACCGCGCGTGATCCAGACTGTTTGAAGGCCATTGTTTTCTTTTGCTTCCAGTTCGTGATTTAAAGGTGTTATTTCGGCTTTCGGAATCAGCAAGTCACCACCTTCATTGTCAAACCGTGTGATAGATTTTTCGATTTCACGATTTTCCTGGGAGATATATGTTCTGCTAAAAGAGCTGTGGAGCAGATCAATAAATTTATTTTTAAAGTCTTTTAACAGAATTTTATCCTGTGGTCTCTTTGGTCCTGCCACGGTAGGTTCTATAGTAGAGAGATCCAGTTCTACGACATCAGTATAGTTTATTTTATCTTCATTTTCCCGCCAAAGCATATTGGTTTTGCAGTAAGTTTCCACCAATGAAATCTGTGCTTCAGATCGGTTGCTTTTGCGCATATACTCCAGAGTTTTATCATCAACCGGAAAATAGGTAATTGTACATCCAAATTCTGGAGACATATTTCCGATCGTGGCTCTGTCTGGAACAGAAAGATTCGCCAGACCGGAACCGAAAACTTCTACAAACTTACCAACGACTCCAAATTTCCGAAGCAGATTGGCAATCGTTAAGACCAAATCTGTTGCTGTAGAACCCAAAGGAAGTTTTCCTGTTAATTTCAAACCAATGACTTCGGGCATTATAAAATAAAGTGGCTGACCAAGAATAGCTGCTTCTGCTTCGATACCGCCAACGCCCCAGGCGACGACACCAATACCGTTAACCATGGGTGTATGACTGTCGGTTCCAACTAAAGTATCCGGAAAAACTTCTCCATTTCTCTCGATGACTCCTTTGGAGAGATATTCCAAATTAATTTGATGGCAAATTCCCATTCCCGGTGGAACAACACTAAAGTTGTCAAAAGAATTCTGTGCCCATTTTAGAAATTGATAGCGTTCTTTATTGCGCTTGTATTCTTCCTCCATATTGCGCGAATAGGATTCTTCAGTGCCGAAAAAATCGACCTGTACCGAATGATCGATGACCAGATCAACAGGAACAAGTGGATTGATGGCATCCGGATTTTTACCTTTCCGTGCCACTTCAGCCCGAAGCGCCGCAATATCTACCACCGCAGGAACTCCTGTGAAATCCTGCATTAGAACGCGCGCCGGTTTAAACGGAATATCTTTATCTGTTCCTTTTGGCGTCCAGTTTAATAAAGTTTTAATATTTTCTTCGGTGACCGAAAAGCCATCGTAATTGCGGATCGCATTTTCTAAAAGAATCCGAATTGAAAAAGGTAATTTTTCGATATCATATCCTTTATTTTGTAACTCGGTGAGGCTGTAGTAGGTGTAATTCCCTTCTTTGGTTTGCAGGGTTTTCTTTACTTTAAAAATATCTTTTTCCATAATATTGATGTTTTTAATGATACCGATAAAAGTTTGAAGCCTGGAATGTATAGCAAATCTTTTTAATGAAAATTATTTTGCCCAATAACAGCGGAGATCTGTAAAAGTATTCTTTTGAGGCCTTTAAAAAAAGCTTTTCAATTTCAAATAATGTTTTTTTGACATCAAATTTTTGAATTATCATTCAGAAGTATTTTGCTTTTCTCAAAGTTATGAAATAAAAGAGAGCAAAACGAGAAGTTGTAATATTATCTCTTTCAGAGATATGCGCTTTTTCTTCAGATAATTTGAAAAAATAAGATTTTAAATATTGTGACAGGCTTCCAGTTTAAGTTAACATCTCTCAACACATATAAAAAAAGCACAGTTTAAAACCGTGCTTTCCTTTTTCTTGTCAAAATTACTCCTGATGTCCGTACATTTCGTTATACAGTTTGAGGTATCTTTCTTTGATTGCTTTTCTTTTCAGTTTCAGAGTAGGAGTGAGCAGTCCTAATTCGATAGACCATACTTCTGGGGTGAGCTCGAACTTTTTAATCTGTTCCCAATTTCCTAATTTGGTGTTCAGGTAAGTGATTTCTTTTCCTATTCTGGCGATTAATTCTGGGCTTTTTACCATTTCTGCAGGAGCCGTTCCAAGATTCAATCCTTTTCTTTCTGCCCAGTTTTTAATAAAATTGAAGTCTGGCTGAACAAAAGCACACGGCATTTTCTCTCCATCGCCAACGACCATAATTTGCTCAATGAATTTAGATGCTTTCGCTAAATTTTCAATCACCTGTGGGGCAATGTATTTTCCACCCGAAGTTTTGAACATTTCTTTTTTACGGTCGGTTATATGCAGATAACCTTCTTCATCAATATGACCGATATCGCCTGTTTTAAAGAAGCCCTCATCGGTAAATGATTCTTTGGTCATTTCCTCATTTTTAAAATAACCTTTAAAAACAGACGGGCCTTTTACGGTAATCTCCCCATCTTCCTGAATTTTCACCTGTACATTGTCGAGAGGATGACCCACGGTTCCTATTTTAATTTTCCCGAAACTGTTCACCGAAATCACCGGCGAAGTTTCTGTTAAACCATAACCTTCCAAAATGGGAATTCCGGCATTTTGAAACATCTTATTCAGTCGTGCCGATAGAGCTGCTGATCCGGAAACAAGCGTGATGATGTTGCCTCCCAAACCTTCTCTCCATTTCGAAAAGACCAGTTTGTCAGCGATGATTTCTTTTAATCCGGAGGGTTTTCCTAGCTTTTCTTTCGCTTTATTTACGCCTAATGCCCATAGGAATATTTGAGATTTTAACCCGCCGGCACTGGTTCCTTTATCATAAATTTTATCATACACTTTTTCAATCAATCTCGGAACTACCGACATAATGTGCGGTTGAACTTCCTTGATGTTATCGCCCATTTTCTCAATACTTTCTGCGAAATAAATTGCATAGCCATTATATTGATACAGATAGAAAAGCATCCGTTCGAAAATGTGACAAATAGGAAGGAAACTCAGAATTTTAATATCACTGAATTCCAGTCCTTTCACTCTTGGGATTCTCGGATTAGAACCCAAAACATTCGATACAATATTAAGATGGGAAAGCATTACACCTTTTGGTTTTCCGGTGGTTCCTGAGGTGTAAATAATCGTTGCCAAATCTTCGGTATTGATAGATTTAGAAATATCTTCCACTTCACTTTGGGTGGCTTCATCGTTTCCCAAGTCGATAATTTCCCGCCAGTTTGGGGCACCATTGATTTCATCAAAACTAAAAACTCCCTGCAAAGTAGGTACATTGTCTCTAATTTTCATCACTTTCTCATACAATTCGACATCCGATACAAAACAGTATTTTACATCAGCATTATTAAAGATGAAATTGTAATCATCCGGAGAAATACTGGGGTAAACGGGTACAGATACGGCTCCAATTTGAGAGATTCCTAAATCCATTACTGCCCATTCTGTTCTGGTTGCCGTGGTAATAAGGGCGATTTTATCACCGGGTTTAATTCCCAGTTTCAATAATCCCCGCGAAACTTTATTCCCTAAAGCAATAAATTCCCTGGTCGATGTTTTTTCCCATTTACCATTATACTTGGTAATGAACATATCTTCTCTTGAATATTTTTCCAACGCATTGTGCGCGAAATCAAAAGTTCTTTTTATTAACATATGATAGTTTTATTTGATGAATACTATTATTTAATTTAAATATAATATTGAATTAATGTAAAAATATCATTTTTATTTAACCCCACAATGCCTAATTGAAACTAAGTATTAATTTAATTTTTTAAGTTTTAGAAATATTGTATTTTTACCACCAAACAATTTTTAAACTTTATGAATTTTAATTTATCTGAAGAACAGTTGATGATTCAGCAGGCGGCAAGAGATTTTGCACAAACTGAGCTTTTACCAGGAGTTATAGAAAGAGACAACGCACAGAAGTTTCCGCACGAACAGGTAAAGAAAATGGGAGAATTGGGATTACTTGGAATGATGGTGGATCCTAAATACGGCGGCGCAGGAATGGACAGCGTTTCCTATGTTCTGGCTATGGAAGAAATCGCAAAAGTAGATGCGTCCGCAGCGGTAGTAATGTCCGTTAACAATTCATTGGTGTGCGCAGGATTAGAAAAATATTGCAACGAGGAGCAGAAAATGAAATACCTGAAACCGCTTGCAAGTGGTGAAGTGATCGGAGCTTTTGCCTTGTCTGAGCCAGAAGCGGGTTCAGATGCAACTTCTCAGCAAACAACAGCGGTGGACAAAGGTGATCATTATATCCTGAACGGTACTAAAAACTGGATTACCAACGGTGGTACAGCAACTTATTATATCGTCATTGCACAAACCGATCCTGAAAAAAAACACAAAGGAATCAACGCTTTTATCGTAGAAAAAGGATGGCCAGGTTTTGAAATCGGACCGAAAGAAGATAAGTTGGGAATCCGAGGAAGTGATACCCATTCTTTATTATTTACAGATGTAAAAGTACCGAAAGAAAACAGAATCGGTGAAGACGGTTTTGGATTCAATTTCGCAATGGCAGTTTTAAACGGTGGAAGAATCGGAATCGCTTCTCAAGCTTTAGGAATCGCTTCAGGCGCTTATGAACTGGCTTTGAAATATGCAAAAACCAGAAAAGCATTTAAAACTGAAATTATCAATCACCAGGCAATTGCCTTTAAATTAGCCGATATGGCAACGTCGATTACCGCAGCCAGAATGTTGTGTTTCAAAGCAGCTGTAGATAAAGATGAAGGAAAAGATATTTCTGAAATCGGTGCAATGGCAAAATTATATTCATCACAAGTAGCGATGGATACTACCATAGAAGCTGTTCAAATTCACGGCGGTTATGGTTATGTGAAAGAATATCACGTAGAAAGAATGATGCGCGATGCGAAAATCACCCAGATTTATGAGGGAACTTCTGAGATTCAAAGAATTGTAATTTCGAGAAGCATCGCCAAAAACAGTTAACCGTAAAAATACACGCTATGAAAAAAATTTGGATTATTGTAATTGCCGTTTTGCTTGTTTTAGGAAGTTTTATGTGGTATAAATATTTTTTCGTTTTCGCTGAAGGAGTAAAATCCGGTTACCTAAACTATGCGAATAAGAAAGGCTATATTTTTAAAACCTACGAAGGAAAACTGATTCAGGAAGGTTTCGGCCGCGGTAAAACCGGTGCTTTAACCAGTTATGAATTCGAGTTTTCTGTCGAAAATGAAGCCGTATTTAAACAGCTGGAAGAAAACAGCGGAAAGCAGTTTGATTTGCATTACAAAGAATACAACGGTGTAATCCCATGGCGTGGAAACACGAAATACATTGTTGATAAAGTGGTCAACATGAAATAAAAAGAAAATCCTTTCAGCAATCTGAAAGGATTTCTTATTTTTAGAAAATGAAAGAATACATATTAAAGAAGGAACGGATTTTTCACTTTTTGTCTCTGGCATTAATTGCCGGGTCGATGTTCATCCAGGAGCCTGTACAGAAATTAATCGTTTTGGTGACCGGAATTCTGGGCTTGTTGGTCTTGTCAGCCCTTAAAAAACAGAAAATATTAGTGATTGTTTATTTGGTTTTATTTATCGCAGCCGGAATTTTCTATTATTTAATGACCAATGGAAAACTGAATTTCTAAAAGAGCAATTTAATTAAAGAAAAAATGAAGACACTTTTTCCAATCGCAATGTTGCTCAGTTTCAGTTTGAACGCTCAAAACCTGCCAAAATTTACTGATGATATTGCGATGAAACTGGCCGAAAAGCCAATGAAATGCATCAATCAGGAATATCCGAATAAAACAGCTCATATCATTAATAATGAAAAGGAAGCAACGCTAACGCCTGCAGAATTGCATCCCAGTTTTTACGGCTGTTTCGATTGGCATTCTTCTGTTCATGGACATTGGATGTTGGTTCGCTTATTAAAGTCAAAACCCAATTTGTCGGATAAAAAAGAAATTATTGAAATTTTAGAAGCGTCTTTTCAGCCGGAAAAAATTAAAGAAGAAGCCGCGTATTTTACAAAATATCAGATTTCTGCCAACTTTGAAAGAACATATGGTTGGGCGTGGTTGCTGAAATTAGATGAAGAACTCATGACTTGGGATGATCCGCAAGCAAAGATTTGGCATCAGAATTTAAAACCGCTGACCGATGAAATTCTGAGACTTTGGAAAACTTATTTACCCAAACAAACCTATCCGAACCGAACTGGAGTTCACCCCAATTCTGCCTTTGCTATGGCGTTTGCACTTGATTGGGCGAGAACATCCAACGACAGGATTTTCGAAAATCAACTGGTGGAAAAAGCAAAATACTTTTATTTAAAAGACCATAAAACGCCGGCGTATCTTGAACCTGACGGAAGTGATTTCTTTTCACCAAGTCTTGAAATTGCAGATTTGATGCGGAGAATTCTTCCACAAAAAGAATTTGTAAAATGGTTCAATGGGTTCTACGACAAAAAAAGTATTGCCAATATTTCTGAAATCCCAGTCATCAGTGATATTAATGATTTCCAAACCGTTCATTTGGTCGGACTTTCATTCTCCAGAGCCTGGACGATGAAAGGAATTTCGAAATATTTGCCCGAAAATCATCCGCTTAAAAAACAGCTTGCAACAACATCAGATCTGTTTTTAGCCAACGCTTTGCCACTGCTTTTCCAGGGAAATTATGGCGGCGATCACTGGTTAGCGAGTTTTGCGGTCTATGCTTTGAGCGAGGAATAGGTTGAGTTTTAATTTCAAATTCATTCACAATTAAAGGACGGAGAAATAGATTTGATTTCTTCGTCCTTTCTGTTTTAACTGTAATTTAAAATTCGTGTCATTTGTGTTTAAAAACACACAGGTATTTTCTGTAACCCAAATCAGTTCTTCGGTAAATATTTCGAGTAATCCGGCTCATCAGAATCTGTATTATTATTGTTTTTTACAGTTTCCGGTGGAGTAGTTCTTTCTGTTTTTTGTACAGGAAAATTGGTTTGGTTTTCTATAATTTTTGCTTCTTTATTTTTCTTATTTCTCCTCACAAAATAGAAAATTAAACCGGCAATAATAAAGACTGGCCAAAAGGGTAGAATGGCAATCATCAGATCTCCAAGAACTTTAAAACCGCTCATAAATGCTGAAGAAGATTTTGAACCAAATGAATCAGAATTTTCATTGGGTATATTCTCAACTATTTGATTTGATGCAGTTAATTCTTTCTGAACTAAAGTAATTTCTATATTGCACATCTGGCTGGAAACATAATCGGTTCCTTCACTTTCTGTAGATTTCGATTTCAGTTGTCCAAGTTCATGGGATAGATTAGAAACCAAATTATCGAAATTATACAGCGGAACTTTCGCCGTAATATATTCCCGTTCAAATCCTTCTTTTTGACTGAATTTTTCAGAAATCAGATCGGCATTGCTTTCCCGGATTTTCTGTTTTAAAACTGATTTTGCCTCAGAAATATTATCCACCTGAATTTCCAATATCGCCGTTTTTACCAAAGGATATTTATCTCCTCTTGGCGGAATTACAACCGTGTTTTTTTGGTTGTTTTCTGAATTTTGATTTTCAGTTTTTGATGGCGGAGCAGCTTTTTGGGTTTGGGTTCTTTTCAGAATTTTATCAGCCGTTTTGCTTAAAACTGAGATTGCGTTTTCACCATTTTGAAGCGCTTTATTTGCAGAATCTAAAGTTTTCGCAACGTCGGTTCCAACTTTTACATTTTTGGTAATTTCTGAAATACTTTTATTGATAGAATCCATTTTCCAACTGCCGGATTTCAGCGTGCTGTCGATTCTTTTGGTCTGTTTTTCAATTTGTGGAATCAGAACTTTTTTAGCAATTCCATCAGAATCATTAACTCTTTTCGAAATGGAGTCCAGGGTTTTTAAACCTTTGTTGGCCTTTGTAAAAAGACTGTCGGCTCTTTTAAATGAATCTGTGGTCTGTTGAAATTCCTGTTTGCTGCAAGAACTTAAAGCACACAAAAGAATGAAGCTGGCAACTATTTTTTTCATTTTGATTTTTAAAATTTTAATCGGTGCAAGGTAATCAAATAGCATTCCTTTAAAAATAGAAAAAGTCACTCCAATGAATAAAGTGACTGTATATCTGTATTTTGCAAATTAATTTACAAGAAGTTTACAAATTAATCCTGTTTAAATTCACTGATAAAATGCAGTTTCACGTTCGGGAATTTCTCCTGCGTCATGTGAATCGTAAAAGAAGAATCGGCTAAAAACACGCGTTGCCCGTATTTATCCTTACACATAAACCGCTGTTTCAAACGCGCAAATTCCTTGAATTCTTCTGATTTTTCATCGGCCTCAATCCAACATGCTTTGTGAATGGAAAGGGGTTCATACGTACATTTCGCACCATATTCATGTTCCAGACGGTACTGAATAACTTCATACTGAAGCGCACCAACCGTTCCGATGATTTTCCGGTTATTCATGTCCAGCGTGAACAGCTGAGCCACACCTTCGTCCATCAGCTGGTCGATTCCTTTGGCCAATTGTTTCGCTTTTAACGGATCATCATTATTAATGTATCTGAAATGTTCCGGTGAAAAGTTCGGAATTCCTTTGAAACTCATTTTTTCACCACCGGTCAACGTGTCACCAATTCTGAAATTTCCGGTATCGTGAAGTCCCACGATGTCTCCCGGGAAACTTTCGTCAACCACTTCTTTTTTATCTGCGAAAAACGCATTCGGAGAAGAAAATTTCATTTTTTTATTTTCTCTTACCAAAAGATAATTTTCATTTCTTTTAAAAGTACCGGAAACGATTTTCACGAAAGCCAATCTGTCACGATGTTTCGGATCCATATTGGCGTGAATTTTAAAGATAAATCCGGTGAAATCTTTTTCTTCCGGTTTTACGATTCTGGTATCGCTTTCTTTTGGTTGAGGATTTGGTGCGATTTCGATAAAAGCATCCAACAATTCGCGGACTCCAAAATTATTTAAAGCTGATCCAAAGAAAACCGGTTGTAAATCACCGTTCATATAATCTTCACGGTTAAATTCCGGATAAACTTCCCGAATCAGTTCTAATTCTTCCCTTAAAGTCGCCGCGGCTTTTTCACCAATCGTCTCATCGATTTTTGAATCATTGATGTCATCAAACTTAATTGCTTCACCAACCCGTTGTTTTTTCTCTTCTAAAAATAACTGAATATTATGTTCCCAGATATTATAAATCCCCTGAAAATCCCCTCCCATACCAATCGGCAAAGAAAGCGGAACTACGGTTAAACCCAATTTCTGTTCCACTTCATCCAATAAATCAAAAGCGTCTTTTCCTTCACGGTCCAGTTTATTAATGAAAACAATCATCGGGATATTCCGCATTCTACAAACCTGAACCAATTTTTCGGTTTGTTCCTCAACTCCTTTTGCAACGTCGATAACGACGATTACAGAATCCACCGCCGTTAAAGTTCGGTAGGTATCTTCTGCGAAATCCTTGTGACCTGGCGTGTCTAAAATATTGATTTTGTGACCCTTGTATTCAAATGCCAAGACGGAAGTTGCCACGGAAATCCCTCTCTGTCTTTCGATCTCCATGAAATCGGAAGTTGCCCCTTTCTTAATTTTATTCGATTTTACCGCGCCGGCTTCCTGAATTGCACCTCCAAAAAGCAAGAGCTTTTCTGTAAGTGTGGTTTTTCCGGCATCGGGGTGAGCGATAATTCCGAAGGTTTTTCTTTTTCCTATTTCTTTGAGTAGATCTGACATAATTAAATTTGAGACTGCAAAAATCGCTTTTTTTTACCGAAAATGAAAATGTGGAAATTCTTTTTACGGCGTTCGAATTTTTTGAACAGAAATAAACAGAGGAACCTCAAAGGTTTTTATTTAAAGATTTATCTTTGCCCAAATAAAAAATTCATGGAAGAAAAACCGGTTTGGAAAAAATTCATTTTTGATGGTAGGGGAGTTCTTGCTTTGGTGGGTGGTTTTTTGGCAGGAAGTTTCTTTATGTCAATGTTAAATGTCATATCGATGTTCGTTTTTAATGTCAATATGCAGTACCAGGATTATTACTTATTACTAACCAACGCAGCGGGATTTTTATCAGCGATTTTTGCCTTCGATTATTTTGTATGTCGGCCAAGCACAGGAAAAAAACTGAATTTCAATTTTTCACGGACTAATTTGGTGACCTATCTTTTGATTTTTCCGATGATGCTCGGAATGATGTTTATTGCCGAATTTATAACCTCGCAAATTCCAACTACAGGACCTTTCTTCGGTGAGTATTACAAATATTTTTCGAGATTAATGGATCAGATGAGCAATGACAAAGCCACCTTGATTATCCTTGCCGTCATCATGGCACCGATATTCGAAGAAATTATTTTCCGCGGAATAATACAGAAAGGGCTCATTAATAAAGGATTGAAACCCAAAATGGCAATCATTATTTCTGCCGTAGTTTTCGGATTGGTTCATATGAATCCCTGGCAATTTGTAGGTGCGGTTTTGTTGGGATGTGTTTTAGGTTTGGTTTATGATAAAACAAAATCACTTCTTTTGCCGATTCTTTTGCACGCTTTCAATAATTTAATCTCCTCGGTTTTAATTTTTTATAATGAAACAGAAAGTTTCGCAGATACTTTTAAAGTTTCAGAATGGCTCATTTTGGCTGTCGGAATCGTACTTTTTTCCACTTTCTATTTTCTGTTTACCAAAAAATACCGTGTTCATTACAACGAAAATTAATCGGCTTTAAAAAATTTAAAGTTCATCATCAGGTCTTAATATTACTCATCGCTCATTACCCATTATTTATGAAAAAGGAAATCCTTATCGCAACGCACAACGCACACAAAAAAGAAGAAATTCAACAGATATTAGGTGAAAATTTCACCGTGACTTCGCTCACCGATTATGATATTCATGACGAAATTGTGGAAGACGGAGATACTTTTCACGCCAATGCTTTAATTAAAGCTCAATATTGTTTTAACAAAACAGGGAAACCAAGTTTGGGAGATGATTCTGGTTTAGTCGTTGAATCCTTGGATGGAAGACCAGGGATTTATTCTGCCCGATACGCTGGAAATCATGATTTTGCGAAGAATATGGCGAAAGTTTTAGAGGAAATGAAGGACCAGAAAAACCGAAAAGCGTATTTCGTAACGGTAATGTGTTTGGTTGACGAAACCGGCACAAACTATTTTGAAGGCAGGGTTTATGGCAATCTAACCAAAGAAGTCCGCGGTGAAAAAGGGTTTGGTTACGACCCGATTTTTATTCCGGATAATTACGAAATTACTTTTGCGGAAATGAAAGCAGAAGATAAAAATAAAATCAGCCACCGTAAAAAAGCGATTGAGCAGTTTTTAGAATTTATAAAATAAATTTGGCAAGCCACGAATTCATGAATACGTACAACTGCTTTACAACTTTTACCAAAAGTTGATGATGTTTTGGAACGGAACGCTTTTCAAAAATTTTCCCGCAAATTTCAACATATTGGCGGATTCGTAGCTCAAAGATTCTGCAGTTTGAAATTTTAGTCTAAAACCGCTACCTGATTTTAAACGAAAAATCGTATTTTTGCACTCACTTATATTAAAATCAAATGTTAGAAAAGATTGAGGACTTATTGGTTGAAGTAGGAAATTTCAGTTCAGCGAATAAAGATGAAATTGAACAGTTCCGCATCAAATTCAGTGGTAAGAAAGGAATTATCAATGATATTTTGGCGCAGTTCAAAGAAGTTCCAAATGAACAGAAAAAAGAATTCGGACAAAAGATCAATACGCTGAAACAAGCTGTAGAAGGGAAGCTGGAAGGTTTAAAGAATGCCACGACTTCTACCATTCTTTTTGAAAAAGATGATTTAACCAAACCGGGTTTCCCGTCGGAATTAGGAACCCGTCATCCCATTAATTTGGTTAAAAACAGAATTATCGAAATCTTCAGATCGATTGGTTTTGCTGTTGCAGACGGACCGGAAATTGAAGACGACTGGCATAATTTCACCGCGCTGAATCTTCCGGAATACCATCCGGCGAGAGATATGCAGGATACTTTTTTCATCGAAACCAACCCTGATTTACTGTTAAGAACACATACTTCTTCGGTGCAAATCCGCTATATGGAAGAAAATCAACCGCCGATGAGAATTTTATCTCCCGGCCGGGTTTTCAGAAATGAAGCGATTTCTTCCCGTTCACACTGTATTTTTCATCAGATCGAAGGTTTGTATATTGACCAGAATGTAAGTTTTGCCGATTTAAAACAAACCATTCAATATTTCACCACAGAACTTTTCGGGAAATCGAAAATCAGACTGAGACCTTCTTACTTTCCTTTCACAGAACCAAGTGCGGAAGTAGATGTTTATTGGGGATTAAACTCTGAGACCGATTACCGAATCACCAAAGGAACAGGTTGGTTAGAAATCATGGGTTGTGGAATGGTAGATCCTGCTGTTTTGGCAAATGTGAATATCGATGCTGATAAATATTCCGGTTACGCTTTCGGAATGGGAATCGAAAGAATCGCGATGCTGATGTATCAAATGAGCGACATCAGAATGTTCTTTGAAAATGATAAAAGAATGCTGGAACAGTTTAAAAGTCTTTAATTAAGAAAAAAATGAAGTTGATTCCTCTTTGAATCGGCTTTAAATAAAATAGAAAAACTTCCGGAATAATCTGGAAGTTTTTTCATTTTTAAAAAGGTAAGTATTAACCTTTCTTTTTAAACCAGTGTTTTGCCTGATTGTAATCGAGATAGTAGGTTAATTTCAAAGAAATATTATTGACCATCGGTTCATTAAATAAAGTGTTGAAATTATCTTTAAACTTCATTCTCGAAATTCCCAAATAATCGTCCACGGCATTTCTGTACATTAAAGTAAGTTGACTTCCCGGTGCAAACCACCATGAATAGCGCAAATCTACATTCCAGGAATTATAAGTCCCATTCAGATTTTTATTAAATTGACTGGTTGATGTTAAAGTCCCGTCCTCATTCAAAGTAAAGAAACTTTTATAGGTAACATCTGAGTAATAATGTCGAAACGCTAATGAAAGAGACATTTTATCATTAAAAGTATATTGCGAAGTCAAACTGTTTTCATACGTATTACGTTGTCTTTTTCCCATGTAAATTTCGGTGCCTTCTTTTCCGGCAAAACCAGTTTCATTATTGCTGAAAGAAGGATTGAACCTCCAGACAGTACTGAACTGATCGGAGAACCGATATCTGAAATAGAATGATGGACTTACAAGATTTCGTCCTTTTTCGTTATAAGCATAATAATCAAAGTTTAAATTATACTGAAACTTTTTTCGGCTGTCACTTTCGGTCCAGATCCAGGTGTTTAAATAGGTTGGTTTTTTCATAAAACGGCCGGCTGTTCGCGGTTCATAGATGTCATTTTCACCGAAAGGCGTCAATTCAAAACCGCCGCCGTAGCTTCTGAAATTCTTATTCGTAAACTGATTATTATGATTAATGACCAAATTGGTAAATAAATACGGCGCTAACCGGTGGTAATAATTAACATTAAAGTTGAGATAAATATTATTGAATTTCTTGGTTGGTTCCAGAATTCGATAACCGTAATAAGAATTGTAATTCGCGAAGTTGGTGGAAGTGGAAAACCCTAAATCATTGATGTCCCAATTTTTAGTAACATAATTACCATCAAAACTAAATCTGTTTTTTCCGGAATTTTTTGCGAAACCGGCTTGACCTCGAGACCCGAATTTTGTTCCGTCATCCATCACCCAACTTCCTTTGATGGCTCCATAATAATTGTAGATATTCTTTTTATCATTAATATTCCACAGGAAAGCCGTAGAATTGGCATCCCGGAAATTGCCGTCTCGAACAACATTGGTGTTGACTAAAGTTACAGAAGAGTTCTCATGAAACCTTTGATCCAGCACCAAAACATTATAATTTGTCCATGGTTCCACGACTTCGTTTCGGGTTTCACCCGTTTTTTCATTCAGGATCTGGGCTTCCATTTTTTCAGTGATACCGTTGAAGAATCCGATTCCGAGACCTTTATTCGTTCTTCCGGAAATCTTGAAAGCATTAAATAATTTCACTTTAGAAGGATATTCAGTGACTTTTTCGTCAACTGAAGTTTCGGGATACACAGAAGGATGACCACCAATTCTTCGGGAATAAAAAAGATTTCCTTTGTTGAAAAGTTCTGTTCCTTCGGTGAAAAATGAACGTTGCTCTTCAAACTGCTGCTCAAATGGGCCTAAATTTAAAATAGAATTGTCAAAACTGGTTTGTCCAAAATCTGGAATCAAAGTCATGTCAAAGGTAAAGGCATCATTAATTCCGTATTTAATATCCATTCCGCCATTAAAGTTGGCCGTGGATTTTCCATTAAAATGATTAAAATAAGTAGAAAAATAAGGGGTCAATGACAATCTTAAAGGAGGTTGAATATTCTGGATTCCTTCTACAATCCCGTCGTACATTAAATAAGTTGCTTTTTTGTTATCAACGAAATTCCAGGTTAAATTTTGTCTGGTTTTTTGGATCATTCGGATAAAATTAATTCCCCAGGTTTGGACATCCTTCTTTGGAAAACGCAGTTCTGAATAAGGAATTTTGATTTCAACAGTCCATCCGTTTTCATTAATCTTAACGGCAGAAAACCAAACGGCATTCCACGAAAAATCATCATTTGCATTAGATATAATTTTAGCATCAGCTTGCACACCGGAGGCTTGAATCAGAAAAAGCATTGCTTGCTGATGGTCATCATACCCATTAATAGAGATTCCGAAAACATCATCATTGCCGATATCGTCGCGTTCTGCCAGTTGTTTTTGAATATTCTCAGGATGTGGATCGATCATCGTAGCGCCGAAATAAATTCCGGTGTCGTCATAAAGAACTTTTACTGTTGTTTTGAAATCCGGCGATTCCGGTTTTCCATTGGTAGGATTTCTTTCGATAAAATTTTCCGCCACAGGAGCATTTTTCCAGATTTCTTCATCCAGAATCCCATCGATTTTTGGGGCGTCGTTTATTTTGATGAGCGTAATCTTCTTTCTGGAGATGCTGTCTTTTTCTACCTTTTGCGAATAGATCTTTAAAAAAGAAAATAAAAGCAGGAATGCGGCGAATTTAAATTTCATTTAATAGTTTACAAATAAGACAACGGAAACCGGGATAATGTTACATGAGTTTAAAAAAAATCAAAAAAATAAACGAACCACAATCCGTTTATTTAATTCATAAAGAAAATCTCCCGTATTTAATTTGAAAAATTGAGCGGATATTTTACATTCGAGAAAGAATCGATATCAGCTTTCAGAGAGCCAACTGCTAATTCTGCTTTGATGGCAAGAGGAATATGGTTTCTGTCGTTGCTTACCCAAAGCGTCACCCCTTCTTTATCCTTAAAAACCCTTCCGCTGATGACCTGAGGAACGATTTTCAGACTGTTGATCCAGCCGAATTTTGTTTTGATGTTTTCTGCGCCCACAACTTTTAACTGGAAAGGAAACATTTCATCATCTATCCAAACATTGAGTTTTTTCACACTTCCGACTTTTAGCTCGCTATCGTCAAGACTTCGCAAATAATAAAAAGCCGACAACATATCTTGAACTCCTGAAACCGATTTTAAAGATTGGGTGGTGTTTTTTTCTTTATCAGTCAAAAGCAGGGTCTGATTATTATGGTTAAAAACAGTTTCATAATGTTGGGTATAATTGCCTTCTTTCACGTCTCTCACGTAAAAACTTGGTAAGCCCGTGTTATAGTTGATAAAACTTTCGTAATTATCTTCTACTTTAAAAAAGGCACGTACAGCACCGGTTGTTTTGCCATAACCTTTAACGTAATAATGAGGTTGTCCTTTGTATGTTGTTTTTAAAGTCGTTAAACTGGCTGTTCCCGCATTCAAAATTCCATAGTGAATCCGGTAACGCAAAACCTCACCAGACATGATGTTCTGCAATTTCTGTGCGTTGCCGAGCGTGAGAAATAAAAGTCCAAATAGTACTAAGATCTTTTTCATGAGTTTCCTTTTGCAAATAATTTGCCACAAAGATAAAACTTTGACCGGATTGGATTTCATTATGACATAAATCATAAAACGCCTCTTCAAGATTCTTTTAATTTTTGTAAATTTGTGCTCTTATTACCTAATTTTTAATTAATGATTACTACAGATATATTGATAATTGGAGCCGGCCCTACCGGACTTTTTACTGTTTTTGAGGCAGGTTTATTAAAGTTAAAATGTCATCTCATCGACGCTCTTCCGCAGCCTGGTGGTCAGCTTACAGAATTGTATCCGAAAAAACCTATTTTCGATATTCCGGGATTTCCTTCTATAAACGCTGGCGATTTAGTTGATAATTTAATGGAGCAAACCAAGCAGTTTCAGCCTGGATTTACTTTGGGAGAAACCGCACAGACTTTAACCCGATTAGAAGACGGGACATTTGAAGTAATCACTAATAAAGGAACTGTTCATCATGCGAAAGCAGTGGCAATTGCGGGAGGTTTAGGAACTTTTGAACCTAGAAAACCTGCGCTGGAAAATCTGGCAGATTACGAAGAAAATGGTGTTGAATATTTCATTAAAGAACCTGAACATTTTAGAAATAAAAAAGTAGTCATCGCAGGAGGTGGTGATTCTGCCTTAGACTGGAGTATTTTCCTTGCAGATATCGCAAGTGAGGTTACCTTGATTCACCGTAGAAATGAATTCCGGGGAGCGCTGGATTCTGTAGAAAAAGTTCAAGCTCTAAAAAATCAGGGGAAAATCCACATGATGACTCCGGCAGAAGTGATTGGCTTAAAAGGAGAGGGCAAGTTGAACGCGATTACTGTGGTAAAAGAAGGGGAAACCTTTGATATCGAAACGGATTATTTCATTCCACTTTTCGGATTAACACCAAAATTAGGAGACTTAGGAAACTGGGGACTTGAAATTGAAAAAAATGCCATCAAGGTTAATAATTCACTGGACTATCAAACCAATATACCGGGTGTTTATGCGATTGGTGATATCAACACTTATCCAGGGAAATTGAAACTTATTTTATGCGGTTTCCATGAAGCGACTTTGATGTGTCAAAGTATTTACAACATGCTGAATCCGGGGAAAAAATTCGTTTTGAAATATACAACAGTAAGCGGAATCGATGGTTTCGACGGAAGCCGTAAAGAAGCGGAGAAAGCGGTGGTGATGAAAATCGATTAACAAAGAGCCAAGTAAAAAGTAAAAAGAACCAAGTATAAAGCAATGCAGGATATTAATCTTAAAATTACCGATAGAAACGGTGATACTCATGAAGTGGTCGCACCGACTGATATGTCGATGAATTTGATGGAAGTCATTCGCTCCTACGAATTGGCGGAAGAAGGAACCATCGGAGTTTGCGGCGGTATGGCAATGTGTGCTTCCTGTCAGGTTTATGTGGTGGAAGGTTCGGATAAATTAACTGAAATGGGTGCAGAAGAAGATGCGATGTTGAGTGAAGCATTTCATGTTCAGTATAACAGCCGCTTAGGTTGCCAGATTCATATCACCTCAGAAATAGACGGTTTAGAAGTTGCAATCGCACCTTATCCTTAAAGGAAATCGTTTTTAATAAAAGTTAAAAGGAAAGAAAATTGAGTTTTTCTTTCCTTTTTTATTTCAGAAGATCAGTGAAAGTGAGATACTTTTATTACCTTTAGTAGACTAATTTTCAATAAATGTCTTTCCATATTCCCGAACATTTAAAAGGTTTAACTGACGAAGAAGTTCAGCAGGCCCGCCAGAAATTTGGTTTTAACCAAATGAAGCAAATTGAGAAAAACAGTTGGTTGAAACTGGTTGTTGATATCCTGAGTGAGCCCATGTTGATTCTGTTGATTGTCATCGCAGTAATTTATCTGGTCGTAGGGAATTACGGAGAAGCGCTCTTTATGTTGGCTGCAATTATATTGGTTTCCGGAATTTCTTTTTATCAGGATAACAGAAGTAAAAAAGCGTTACAGGAACTAGAAAAACTCAATGAACCTTTAAGCCGCGTCATTAGAAATTGTAAGATTGTAGAAATCCCTACGCATGAAATCGCAGTGGGGGATTTGTGCATTACCGATGAAGGCAGAATGATTAATGCTGATGGGAAAATCGTGCACAGCAATGATTTTTCTGTCAATGAATCCTCGCTCACGGGTGAAAGTTTTTCTGTTTTTAAAGATAACCGTTCGGAAGACCGACAAGTTTATAACGGAACGTTAACCGTTTCCGGATTGGCCGTTTTCGAAGTGGAATATATTGGAAAAGAAACCAAGCTGGGCAAAATTGGGGAATCAATTTCATCGATCAAAGAGGAGAAATCACCGCTGCAAAATCAAATAGAACAGTTTTTGAAATACATGGCGATTATCGGGTTCGTCGTTTTCTTTTTAGTTTGTGCCGTCAATTATTATCATACCCGAAATATTGTTGATTCTTTATTAAACGGTTTGACGTTGGCAATGTCAATTTTACCTGAAGAAATTCCGGTGGCATTTACCACTTTTATGGCGCTCGGAGCCTGGAAATTAATGCGGGAAGGCATCATTATTAAGAAAAGTACTATTGTAGAAACATTGGGCAGCGCCACCGTTATATGTACCGATAAAACGGGAACAATTACCGAGAACTCAATGCATTTAAAAGCCGTATATGATTTTAAAACTAATCAGGTTTTTGACGACCATCAGTTCACGGACGAATCTATTTCAGAACTTTTCCAATATGCGATGTGGAGCAGCGAACCTGTACCTTTTGATCCGATGGAAAAATCGATACATCATGTATACGGCGAAACCATTAAAAAAGATCTCCGGTCACAGTTTAAAATGTTTCATGAATATCCATTGGATGGGAAACCGCCGATGATGACCCATCTTTTCGAAAATGAAAAAGGGGAACGGATTATTGCTGCGAAAGGCGCTCCTGAAGCCATCATCAATGTCTGTCAACTTACAGTTGAGGAGCAGGAAAAAATTAAAATACAAATCGACAATTTTGGAAAGCAAGGTTACCGAATTCTTGGAGTTGCCAAATCGAACTTTCAGGGAAATGATTTTCCGGAGAGACAACAGGATATTCCGTTTGAATTTTTGGGAATGGTCATTTTTTATGATCCGCCCAAAAAAGGAATTGATGAAGTTTTCAAAAAATTTACTGCCGCCGGAATTAAGATAAAAGTAATCACGGGAGATAATGCTCAAACGACTAAAAGCATCGCTTTACAGGCGGAAATTACGGGAATTTCAAATCCAATAAACGGTGATGAAATAAGTCATCTTAGCGAAGAAGAATTGATGAAAGTGGTGGATCAAAAAGTTTTGTTTACCCGAATGTTTCCGGAAGCTAAATTACGGGTAATCCAAGCTTTGAAAAGGAATAATGAAGTGGTGGTCATGCTCGGAGATGGCGTGAATGATGGTCCTGCCCTGAAAGCCGCCCACATCGGAGTCGCGATGGGAGAAAAGGGAACAGAAATCGCAAAAGCCGCTGCCGCAGTCATTTTGACCAATGATGATCTGGGGAAATTGGTGACCGCAATCGCTGCGGGAAGAAGAATTTACAGCAATATAAAAAAAGCTGTTCAATATATTATTTCGATTCATATTCCGATTATTCTTACCGTTTCGTTGCCCTTGTTTTTGGGCTGGGCTTTCCCGCAGATTTTTTCGCCGGTTCACGTGATATTCCTGGAATTGGTGATGGGACCAACCTGTTCCATCGTTTATGAAAATGAACCGATGGAAAAAAATGCGATGACTCAAAAGCCACGGCCGATTTCAGAGACCTTTCTCACCTGGCGTGAATTAATGGTCAGTATTGTTCAGGGATTAGTGATCACCGCCGGAGTTCTGTTCATCTATCAATTAACCTACAGAAATGGCGGTGATGAAGATACGACCAGAACGATGGTTTTTACGACGTTAATTTTTGCCAATATTCTGTTGAGTTTTGCCAACCGGTCTTTCTATTATACGATGTTTGAAAGTTTCAGCAATAAAAATAATCTATTGATCTATATCACTTTAGCAACCTTAATTGTTTTAATGGTCATGCTATATGTTGACACGGTTTCCCTGTTCTTTAAACTGACTTCACTGAATATAGAGCAACTTTTAACGGCGGGAGCTGCGGCGGTTATTTCTGTAATGTGGTTTGAGATCTACAAACTGGTAAAGAGGAGTTTTAATCTTAATAAAAAAAGAATCTGAAATCATTTTTAAACAAATATTTAAATTGAGTTTCCGTCGTTTTCTGTATTTTTAAGATTGTAGTTCTGATCAGATATTATTAATAATTTTGAATAAAATATTCAGTATGAAAATTGCAACTTATAACGTCAATGGAGTTAATGGCAGGTTGCCTGTACTTCTGCAATGGCTGAGCGAAGAAAACCCGGATGTCGTTTGTTTACAGGAACTGAAAGCACCACAAGATAAATTTCCCGAAAAAGAAATTTTAGAAGCAGGCTACCACGCGGTTTGGGTCGGACAAAAAAGCTGGAACGGCGTGGCAATCTTAACTAAATCTGAGAAAGCTACTGTTATCAGAACTGCATTGCCAGGGGATGAAACTGATGAACAAAGCCGATATTTAGAAGTACAGGTGAACGATTTAACGGTTGTCTGCGTTTACGTACCTAATGGAAATCCCGTGCCCGGCGAAAAATTTGATTATAAATTGAAATGGCTGGAAAGATTAGATGCCCAAGCCGAACTCTTAATCAGTTCTGGGAAACACGTCATCATTGCTGGAGACTTTAATATTATTCCAACCGAGAGCGACGTTTATAAACCGCAAAAATATATAAAAGACGCTCTTTTTCTACCCGAAGTCCGGACTGCTTTCCAGAATTTGATTGCACAAGGCTGGACCGATGCTTTGCGACACCTTTATCCTGAAGAAACCATTTATACTTTTTACGATTATTTTAGAAAAGCCTACGAAAGAAACGCCGGAATGCGGATCGATCATTTTCTGCTTTCGCCTGCCGTAGCACCTCATCTGAAAAATGGTGGCGTACATAAGGCAGTTCGCGGTTGGGAAAAAACAAGTGATCATGTTCCTGCCTGGATCGAGTTACAGGATATTTAGCAGCTCCGTATTTTCAAAAATATATCCCGCTAAAATAAGTCAAAAAAAATCCCTCAATGTAATATTGAAGGATTCTGTAATTGTTCCTAGTTTCGGTTTTTAATCATAACATATCCGGACAGGATTCTATTATCGCTTAGAATAATTTGATACCAATAATTTCCTGTCGGTAATTTTCTACCTAAATATTCACCATTCCAGGAAAAAACACCAGTTACCGTTTTTTCCAGAACCACAGTTCCAAAACGGTCAATCACTTTTATTTTGGACCCGGGATAGTTTTCGATACCTTCAATTTTCCATTCATCATTGATACCATCGTAGTCGGGTGAGAAAACATTTACAATTTTAAAAACTGTAAAGGCACGTTCTGCTATTGCACAAATTTGTAAACCACTTCTTACAAAAGCAATGTGATTTCCGTTTGGTACATTGTAAAATAGATTTGAGGTTTGCCATAAAACACCATCAACCGAATATTCCAAAATTCCTATGCCTGTTGCGAAAATCTGTACCGTATTGTTTTCAATTTTTATATCAGTAATAATGGGTAAACCAACTTTTTTAACCACCACGGATTTTGAAGTGCTGCATCCCAAATTATTGGTTACCGTAATTTTATAAGTTCCACTTTCTTTAACATTGATAATTTGCTGATTGCTGTATGGATTACCATTAAAAGTCCACGTAAAAGAACTTGACGCTGGCTGATTTCCGGCATCTAATTTCACGGTGTTTTCTGGGCAATATTCCGCACTTGATGGAACATTTACGACAGGAGCAGCATTTAATTGAATAGTTAAAATCACTTTGGCGGAACAACCTGCGGCAGAATTTACTTTTACAAAAACGATATTCTGACCAGTTTTTAATTTATAGTTTTTAAAATCGGATATCAAATTATTATTCTGATCAAAAAATTCATAGGTATAACTTTGAGAATTTGAAACTACATTTGATTGGTAGCTCGTCAAATCTATTTTCTTCGCTCCATCTTCATCAGAGCACAAAGCGGCAGCCGCAAAATCAGTCGCTGGAATATTAGTCGCAACCAAAGAGACCATGACGGAAACTCTTTGCATGCTTTCACAACCTTGTTCTGTCTGAGAGGCGAAATAAACAACACCATCTTGTAATTTTGTATTGTTTGGTAAAACTGTATTTCCAGAATTACTGCTGTACCATTTGATTTGGGAACCGGTAACCATAAGATTCGATACCGTTGCACTTTGACTGATACAGAATTCTTGTACCGGAGCTGCAATTGGAGGTGGAGTCGCAATAATATTAATTTTGACCAAAGCTCGCTCGCTTTCACAGGAATTTATAGTCTGCGTTACAAAGTAAGTATTTCCATTAATTAAAGGTTGATTTAAGGCTAATGAAGCAGTCGCCGTCGCCGAAATGTAAAACTGTAAACCAGTTCCCGTTGCAGAAATATTTCCGACGGTAGCATTTTGCTGTAGACAAAAATCCTGAGTACCATTAACCGAAGGTTTCGGTGTAGGATTGATAAATGTATTCACTACAACCGGAGTAGAAACTGAAATACAACCTAAACTGTTTTTAATTTTAAGAGAATATGAATTAGGCAATAATGCCGGAAAAACATTTGAACTTTGCCATGTTAAACCATCATCAATGCTGTATTGTGCAGCATTTTCATTAATTGTAATCTGTGCAAAACGATTTCCACAATCAATTTGAATAATATTTGCCGTTGGTTTTTTTGGAGTATCTGCCGGAATATTAATTGTTACGGAAACTCCTCCGGATTCACACCCAGCAGTATTTTTCACTTTAAGGACATAAGTTCCCGGTGACAATAAACTGGAAGTTGAGGCAGAAGAATAGGAAATTCCACCATCAAAACTATACTGATTTTCCGTGGAAGTAATCGCAATTGTTCCATAAGGATTTATACACGAAATAGGTTGAGTAACGGTAAATAATGGGAGAGTGGGTGCATTCGCTGGCGGATCAATCGTAGCTGTCGTCGATGGAGAACTACAGCCCGTTGCAGTTAATTTTATTTTGATTTTATAGATTCCGGGGGCTAAATCAGCTGACGAATTGGTGACCCAGGTCGCTCCATCATCAAAACTATAATAAGCAGCCGCAGAAATGATGGCAACCGTTCCAAATGCATTGGCACAGCCAGAAGATTGTGCCACCGAAATTTGAGGTGCAGACGGAGTTACAGGCTGCTGATTGATGGTGGCAATTCCAGCCAAAGAAATACACCCGAAACGGTCTTTAATCATTAAATTATAAGTTCCGGGACTTAAATTAGATTTGGTGTCTGAAGTTCCATAAGTAAAACCATTGTCAAAACTATATTCTGCAGCGGTTGTTGTGATTTTTATGGAGCCTAACGATACAGAGCAGTCGGGTTGAGTTATTCTTGAATTAGGACTTGGCAATGGACCGGGAATAGCAACCGTTGCTGACGCTGCATAAGAAATACAGCCAGCAGCATTTTTAATTTTTATCTTATAAGTTCCAGGAAGTAAATCGCTTTTGGTGTTGGCATAAATGAAAGTCAAACCATCATCAAAACTATAGGTTGCAGCAGTGGTATTTACGGTAATGGAACCTGTAGAAACACTGCAAGTCGGTTGAACTACGGAGACCGCTGGGGCCGCAATATTTATTCCCGAATCTAACGTTACCGGTACAGAAACCGATTCGCATGTGGAAGAATTGGTTTTAATTTTCAAAATATAAGTTCCAGATCCAATATTTTTCTTTACTGGATCAGTACTCCAGGATGCGCCATCATTAAAACTAAAACTTTTGCCTGGCGTTGTAATGGTAATACTTCCGTCGGTTGCATCACATGCTGTTGGCTGTGTAACAGTAAACACAGGTATTGGCGGAAGCGCCGGGGCGTTGTAAATATTCACATAAGCTCGTTGCGAAATGCACCCGGCTGCATTTTTAATTAACAGATTATAATTTCCTGAATTGAGATTCGTTTTTACGGGATTTGTTGTCCAGGTTGCTCCATTATCAAAACTGTATAAATCTGCAACAGTATTTATATAAATCGAACCTTTCGGTACTGAACAGGTTGGCTGAATTGTAGTAACAATTGGTTGTGCAAGGTAAAATTGATTGACTGAAGCGGTAGCTGCTTGTGAAATGCATCCTGCAGAATTTTTTATTAAAATATAATAATACCCAGGGGTAGGATTAAGTAAGGAAGAATTTGTTACCCAAGTTGTTCCATTGTCAAAGGAATATTGTGCAGCTTGAGAGACTACCGTTATACTTCCATTGTCTCCGCAGCGTGGTTGCACAACTTTCAATAAAGGTCGCGGTAAATAGAACGTAGTAATCGAAACATTCATTTCATAAGGGTTTGAAGTACAACCCTGTGCGTTTTTAATCACAATATTGTAATAGCCTGAGTTCAGGTTTGTTTTTTCATTAACAGTGCTCCAGGTTTGGCCACCATCAAAACTGTATTGAGAGGCTGCGGTGGTAATCTTAATACTTCCTTTTACAGTACAAGTGGGTTGAACCACCGAAATATTTGGTTTTGGGAGATAGAATTTCTGTAAATTTAAAGAAGAAACGTAGTTTGATGATTTACAACCTGCAGCATTTTGAACCATAATGTTGTAATTTCCATCAGCAAGATTGGTGAAATTCGGTGAAGTGCTCCAGGATTGCCCACCATTGATGCTGTATTGTGACGCGGGAGTCGTTATAGAAATAGTGCCACCAACTCCACAGGTTGGATTCGTAAAGGTATAAGTCGGATTAGGTAAATAGAACTGTTGGATATTTACATAGGTTGTTGTAGAAGAACAATTCCCATCTTTTACCATTACATAGTAATACCCCGATGATAAATTATTTAAAACCGGCGACGTGCTCCAAGTACTGCCGCCATTAAAACTGAATGAAGTGCCCGGCGAAGTTACGGTGATACTGCCACTTGTACCACAAGTTGGCTGTACTACATTCACTGTTGGACTTGCGAGATTGGTAGTGTTCAAATAAACTGAAATACTGTTTGACCTACAATCCGCACTGTTTTTCACCATTAAATAATAATAACCAGCACTCAGATTATTGAAAACAGGGTTGGTACTCCAATTATAACCATCAATACTGTACGAATCTGCGGTAGAAGTAAAAGTGATATTTCCGATATTCCCACAACTTGGGCTTACCGCTGTATAGGTAGGCTCATGAAGATAAATTTGATTAAAATAAACATACTTAGTTTCCGAAACACAATTTTGGCTATTTTTAATCATCACATTATAGCTGCTGCCGGTAAGATTACTGAAAACATTAGAGGTCACCCAGGTTTTTCCACCATCAATACTGTAAAAACTGGAGGATGTTGTTATCGTAATCGTTCCTTTTGTAGTACAGGTTGGTTGTATGATAGTCACCTCAGGAGTTTCTATTTTAGGTGGATACAGAGAAATGTATTGCGGATTAGACATACAGCCAATACTGTTTTTAACTTTGATTTGGTAACTCCCGGCGGGTAATGTTTTAGTAGGAGTCGTTACCCAGGTTGCTCCATTATCAAAACTATAAAAATCTGAAACGGTATTAATACTGATGGATCCATCAGCGCCACAAGTTGGCTGAACAACCGAAACATAAGGTTGGTCTATTCGAGGTTCATATAAATAAACGGAAGTTTCTCTGGAAATACAACCTGCGGCAGTTTTTAACTTGATAATGTAGGTTCCGGCAGGTAAATCCTTCATATTACTCGTCGTCCAGGTTACGCCATTATCAAAACTATAAAAATCTGCTTCTGTTGCAATATAGATTGTTCCATTTACACCACAGGTGGGTTGAATGGTTTCATAGATGGGATACATCGTCTGAAAACTCTGCAGATAAATACTCTCCAAATAAGAAGTACATCCCAGACTGTTTTTAATTCCAATAGAAAAATTTCCAGTAAAAATATTATCTAAAACATTGGTCGTACCCCAAGTTTGGCCACCATCGAAAGTATAGAAATCTGCGGAAGTATTGATGGTTATTTTTCCGGAAACAGTACACGCTGGATTTATAACCGTAAAATCGGGATCTCCTAAAGTATCGCTGGAAATAACAACTCCTTCCGGATTAGAAATACATCCGGATGCATCTTTTGTCCGAATCGTATAAAGCCCGGGATTTAAATTATCCATTGTAGAATTATTCACCCAGGTCACTCCGTTGTCATAACTATAATTCGCTGCAGGAGAGGTAATGGTGATGCTTCCCGTGTCTCCGCAGAATTTAGGCTGCGTAGCGTCATAATATGGATAAGGTAAAAGTGAAGCTTTAATGGTGACCTTCTGAGCGTACGAAGTACAACCTTTCACCGTTTTAATCATAATGGAATAATCACCCGGATAAAGATTAGATTTAATGGGATTTGTTCCCCAGGTTACTCCATTATCAAAACTATATTCCGACGCCGCCGAGGTGACTTTTATCGTTCCCGATGAAACAAAACAAGAAGGCTGGGTTATTTCTAATGTCGGGGTCACCGCAGTCTGACTTGGTTCAATACTTACGGTTGCTGTGCTGGAACATCCAAAACTGTCGGTAACGGTAACTGAATAAACGCCAATGGAAGTCACCGTAATATTTTGGGTGGTTTCTCCCGAACTCCATAAATAAGTGGAACCTGCTGATGCTTTTAATTCTGTACTTCCGGAACAAACATTTAAAATCCCGGAAATGGTAGCAGTGGGATTTCTAACTTCTAAATTTGCCGGAATAATTTTATAGCATCCTGCACTCTGCGAAACCCGCACATAAATTACCGCAGAAGAGGAATTGTACGCCGTGAAATTTGTAATTGCACCCGTATTATTAAAGGCGGAATTATAATCCTTAAAATAATTGAAAGTAAAGCCAGTTGTAGAATTAACAACCTGTGCATTAAAATCAGTTAAATTAAAATCTTCTTGTCCATCGTGATTCACATCACATTTCGATATTTTTGCCGTATTAACCTGAATAGTACAGTTCGAAGAACAGTTTAAAAAACTGATATCCCAACCATCGTTCGCATCAGGATCACTTGCGGAGGCAAACACCTGCGTATTACCACTACTTCCGCAACCACTTCCACCAGAGGAAGTTCCCACATCAAAATCTGCTGTAACCCCAACATTGTAATTGCCCGTAGAAATATTAGGAAAGTTCTGTGGTAAGAGGGTGAAGCAAAATTTTTTTGTGATCGGATCCAGCGAAGAAGTTGTAGTGGTCGTATGAACCACCGCCCCATTTTCATCATAAACCTTTAAGGTTAATTTTTTTAAAGTTGAGGTAACTCCTCCGGAATTTGGTAAAGTATAATTCCCGCAAACCGTCATCGGAAGTGTTGGACAAACTGCGTACAAAGGATCCAAAGTGACCGAACCAACAAAACTTTCGTTGGATTGTAAAAGACAAATATCATCTACATAAGCATATCCGAAATGCCCGCCTAAACCACAACGGGAAGCCATAAATTCTACGGTGAATTCTTCATTATTTGGGATTGAAGAAATATCCAAAATACCGGATTGCCATTTCTCAGTGTATAAAGTAACATACCCTGAACTGCCATCAGAAACTTTAGTGAAAATACAATTCTTCTCGTCACCAACTAAACAAAACTCGCTAACCACCACTTTGTCTTTATTAATAATTCTTGCCTTAAAAAATGGCTGATTGTCCCGGTGACTATCGTCATAAACGGATTGTAGTACTGCTTTGTAATTAAATTTTAAAAAATTTTCATTATTTGTTTTAAATCTTTGCCCCTGAACAATAGAGCCATAAGTTCCAGAATTTTCGTAATTTATTTTGAGCGCATATTGGTCAAATGCTTTAATATCTCCCATATATCGATCAAACAAATTGGCAGGAACCGAAGTCGCCATCAAATTAGTATAACTCGGATTATACTGTGGTATGCGATTTACGCCACTGTTGGAAATAGATTTACATTGGGTTGGTCCAGGCGGATCACCAATATTAAAAAGGAAATTTTTAATGAAATTATTTCCATTAAAAGTTTCAACTTGTTCAAAACCACCATTGGTACACATTTCTACTGCGGTTGAAGTTCCTTTGTGCAGATGAGATTGCTCCAATTGGATTTTACGATTTCTTTCTTTGAGAAACTGAATTTTTTCTGAATGATCCGTAATTATTTTCCCTTTTGCATTTTCAAACATTCCATTCCGCAGATAATTGGTGGTGTCCGAAATTTTATTTTGAGCGTACAGAGCCGAGAATAAACCAAGAAATAAAAAAAGATAAAGTTTCTTCATATAAAGTTGTTTTGCAGTATATTTCAATATTATTAACACATTTTAGGAATGGTTATGAAAATTTAACAAATATAACTCAAAAAGATATTTCGTTTTCAAAAATTTGATTATTTACAGATAAATTTTTCATTTTTAAAACTGATATTCTAATAAATAAAAAATTCCCTTCAATTAAAGGGAATTCATAATATTTATAAATTAAAAGATCAATATATTTTCTGAACTTTTTCAACCACGTAGGTTTTACGTTTGATTTTCGGAGCTACATATTCTAAAACTTCTTGGTCGTCCCATTCTTTTTTCTTGTAAACTGAGCTTGAGGATTTCCAGATCTTTTGCTCAATTAATTCTACTGAAGCTTTGGAAAATTCTTTAATTGTTTGAAGTAATTCTTTCATTTTTTTGGAAGGGATTTTTTCCACCGTACTTTCAGGATGAATCTTACTTAAGAATAAAACTTCATTGCGGATAATATTTCCTAAACCTGGAAATACGTCCTGATTTAAAAGTACATCTCCAATTTTCCGGTCGCCGTATTTTTCAAGCAAAAGTTTTTTCGTTTTTTCTAATCTGTATTTTTTTGAAAATACATTTAATTCCTGATCAAACTCGTAATCTTTTCCAAATTTTTTAATTTTGACAACATAGAAATTGATTAGTTCATCACCGAAAAAAAGCGAAAAACTTGCATTAACTTTTTTAGAATCATTCACTAAAAAACTACCGAATAATCCAAAATGAACGGTGATTAAAAAGTCTTCGAAATCGAGTAGGAGATATTTTCCATACGTTTTAATTGAAACCAGTTTTTTGCCGGAAATTTCATCTGCGAAAGGATTGTTGTAGCCACCGCTTTCGGTCACGGTTTTGCCTTCAAATCTTTCAATCTTTTTTTTAAAGACAACAATCGAGGGACCTTCGGGCATAATTAAGGTTTTTCATTTTTTAGAATTTTCATCACAATCTGTTCTTCTTTGGTTAAACCAGATTTCCCGTCATCAATTTCTATTTCATCTAATTCTCTAAAATATTTTTTAATAGAATCGTGTTCGTAAAGATTTATAATCAGCGGATGAATATAGTATTTTCGGCAAACGGTGCTTGTATTTCCCAGTTCACTGGCTACCAGTTCAATTGCCCGTTTTATTTTAGATTTTTGATTACCATCAATTTCCTGGGCTTCAATTTCTTTAAATGCAATTAACGCATTCACTGTTCCAGACCAGGTTCTAAAATCTTTCGCAGTGAAATCTTCACCACTGATTTCTTTAATGTATTCATTGACCATTCCACTTTCTATGGCGTGGCGTTTTCCCTCATCATCATAAAATTGAAAGAGTTCCTTTCCGGGAATATCGCGGCAGTTTTTAACGGCTTTCGCTAATTTGGCATTCTTTAAATCGATATCGTGGTAAATGCCTTTTTTTCCTTTAAAAGAGAATTTTATCTGTTGACCGTTAATCGCTACATGTTTATCTTTCAAAGTCGTTAAGCCAAAAGATCCATACAATTTTTCATAAATATTATTGCCAATTCTGATATTGGTGCGTTCCATCAGACTTACCACTAAAGCCAAAACTTTGCGCTTGTCTAAGTTCCGGTGATTTAAATCTTTTTCTAATTGCAGTCGGATATCAGGCAAAACTTCGCCAAAGTGCAGCATTCTGTAAAACTTCGTATGATTCCGTAAGGCATTCCAAACGGGATGGTAGCGGTACTGTTTGCGTTTTTTAGCATCCAGACCTGTGGCTTGTAAATGGCCGTTTTGCAAAGCGCAAATCCAGACATTTTCCCAGGCGGGAGGAATCGCCAATTGATTAATTCTATGAATTTCTTCTTTGTCTTTAATCTTTTGACCGCCAATAAAGTAAATGAATTTTTCACCTCTTTTTCGGCGTGCGATTCCTTGATTTTCGCTGTCGCTGGTGTAAACTAAATTTACTGCAGTGGCAGATTTCACCGGATCCTTCATGATTTTTACCATTTTTGAAGGACTTATTTTATGGATAAGTTCTACAGAAGGATTTTCGGTTTTCATTCTCTTTAATTTTTCCCTCTGCTAAACAACCAAACGATTAAACCGATTACCAGAGCAACCAGGAAAAATGCCCACCACATTCCGGCTTTGAAAATGGTTCCTATGGCTTCACAACCTGTTAAAGTCATTAAGGCAAATAGTGCTAACGTAAGAAATGTAAACTTTTTCATAATTTTATTTTTTAAGGTTAATTAATGATAATTTTATTATTTGTTTCTCTATTTAAACTCTATGGTGATCTGGTTTCCAGTTGGTAATCGATTTTTTGATTTCGTCACCTGAAATATTTTGTTGAAGCGCTTTATCGAGCAGCATTTTAAATTCGTCATCGTAGGCGAAACGCAAAGCGGCAATCTGATCAAAAGAAAGTTTGGATTCTGTCTCATCCGCACTTTTACCGAAAAGTTCAAAATACCTTAACTTAAACTCTAATCTTATAATACGGTTTTGATTTCCAAGTGCGTAATGTTGTCGTATCATTAAGGCTAAATAAAGAATAAGAAAAATAACGACTGAGAATAAAATCCAAATTAATTGGTTATGCTCATCTTTAAAAATTTTCCAAATTCCAACAATTTGTAGAATAAAAACAAGAGGAAGATAGATGAAATGATGAGGCGGATAGAATTTTTTGTGATTTTGATAATTTTGATTTTGCATAAATATTTCCCATCAAAAAGTTAACCATTCTTAAAAACCAGAATACATTTTACGGTCAGTTTCTCCATTTTAAAGGTTGAAGCGTCATTAATTCTCAAGGTAATAATCCAAAAAAGCCGGTAAAATCTTAACGCTAAACGTTTAGAAATTACCGGCTTATTACAGGTTATTTTTGGTAAGATTTACATTTAATCGAAACCTCCTTTTCGGGTTGGTTCTTTTACTTCCGGCCAGTTCATAGTTTCGCCGGTTCTTGGGTTGATCGGCAATTTTATTCTTTCCGAGGAAGCCTTTTCCGGATCTTCACTTGCCATATAAGTTAAAATCGCAATCGTCGCAACATTACTTTTAAGATCATCGAAAATGATTTTATCATAGGTATCTCTGTTGGTATGCCAGGTATAATTTCCATAACTCCAGTTTAATGAACTCAACATAAATGCGGGTACGCCGGCTGCGATAAACGAAGCGTGGTCAGAACCTCCACCACCTGGAAATCCAGGGAAAGAAGTTTCGATTCCTTTGGTTAATTCTTTCGGAACGGCGCTTAACCATCTTCCGATATAATCATAAGAATTCAAAAATCCCTGACCGCTGATATTCGCGATTCTTCCTGTGCCATTATCCTGGTTGAAAACTGCCTGAACATTTGGCATTTGGTCTTTGTGTGCCCAGACATAACCGCGTGAACCATTTAAACCCTGTTCCTCACTTCCCCAAAGTCCAACCACAATGGTTCTCTTTGGATTTGGATAATATTTTTTAAGAATTCTGGCAACTTCCATCATGGTGATTGTTCCGGTTCCGTTATCGGTTGCGCCGGTTCCACCATCCCAAGAATCAAAGTGTGCCGAAAGAATCACGTATTCCTCTGGTTTTTCAGAACCTTTGATCACTGCAACTGTATTAAATGTGGGAGCAGTTCCTTTGTCTTTCGACTGAGCATTTATTTTTAATTTAGGCGTCTTTCCATGCTGAATCATTCGGTATAATTGTCCGTAATCTTCTAACGAAATATCTACAACCGGAATTGTTTTGGTTGCAGCGGCAAAAATTTTATTCACTCCAAATCCTCTGGACCAATAAGAAGAAATGATTCCGGCTGCACCGGCTTTTTCTAATTTTTCATTTAAAGTTCTGGAGGTTTCTCCTGTTGCAGTAATTGATTTTCTCCATTCTTCAGAAGCTTCCGCAGATTCTTTTTTCATTTTTTCAAAAGATTCCGGCGTTGCAAATTCTTTCCAGTTATATTCAGGTCTTCCTGTTGGTTGGTATTGGGAAACCATCACCAATTTTCCTTTTACTTTTGGAAGCCAGGCGGTAAATTCTTCTTTGTTTTTAAACATGGGCAACATCACGACATCGGCGGTTAAACCTTTTGATGAAGTCGCAGGACTGAAAGCCAACTGCATTCCTTCGATGGATTTTGCATAAGGAGCAACCATTTCTATGGATGAAGGCCCTCTTTCCCAGGATTTCCATTCGCCCCATTTTTCGTTTTGGGCATCAATTCCCCAATTCTGAAAACGTTTTACGGCCCAGTCATGTGCCTGCTGCATTTTTGGACTTCCGACCAATCTTGGCCCAATGTCGTCCATCAATTCATACGCAAGTGTTTCGAGTTTAGAGTTTTGATAGGTTTCATCCATAATAGATTTTACCATTTGGTCTTTGGTTTGAGCGTTTAAACCCACAGCAAAAACCGTAGAAACCATCAATAATTTAGCATAGTTCTTCATTGAATATTATTTTTGCGATGAAGATAATAAAAATTATTCTAAGGAACTGTCTGTTCATAGGATAAACAAAATACCGGAGAAGTTCTTGCTTAGTCGCTTTAATTTTTTAATTTTATAAAAAAATAGATTATGAATTTAATTATCCGATTATTAGTGACCGCGATTGTCGCTTTTTTATTAACGAAAATTTTAAGTGGAGTCCATATTGACGGCTTTGGATCTGCCGTAATTTTCGCTTTGATTTTAGGAGTTTTAAACTTGATTGTCACTCCTGTTTTAAAGATTCTAGGATTGCCTTTAACTATTATTACGCTGGGTTTTTTCTCTTTAGTAATTAATGCTTTGGTTGTTTTACTGGCTGCAAAATTTGTAGATGGAATGGCGATTGAGGGATTTTGGTGGGCATTTATTTTCAGTATTGCTTTATCCTTAATAACCTCTTTACTTAACGGCATTATTTCTTCTGATAAATAAATCGAACTGATTGTCTAAAGTAAAAGCGGTTTCTATTTCTGTAACCGCTTTTTGTTTTTTATAATTTCTTAAAATTAAATTAATGCGTACCACTCTTACTTCTTTATTGCTGCTGTTTTTCTCTATTCAAATTTTCGCTCAGCAATTATATATTCCACGGAACATTGCTAAAGCTTATGAAAAAAACACCAGGTCACTTGATGGAAAGCCTGGTAAAAATTACTGGCAAAATTCGGGCGATTATACGATTGATTTCAATGTAAATCCTATTTCCAAAGTCGTTTCAGGAAATGAGACGATTATTTATTCAAATAATTCTCCTGATGAATTAAAATCAGTGGTCATCAGATTTGTGAATAATGTTCATAAACCGACTTCACCCAGAGCGGGGAAAGCTTCTCCTGATTTTTTAAGTGAAGGTTTGAAAATAAAATCGCTTTCCATTAACGGAGAAAATTATACCGTAAATTCAGAAGACTGGGAAACATTCTATGATTTAAAATTAAATAAAGCTTTGCTGCCAAATTCCAAAAATACCATTAAAATAGAATGGGAATTCCCATTATCAAAAGAGAGTGGAAGAGAAGGGCAAATCGATGAAACCACGTTTTTCTGTGCGTATGCCTATCCGAGAATTTCGGTGTACGATGATTATAATGGTTGGGATAAATTGCCTCATAACGGCAGAAATGAATTTTATAATGATTTCAGTAATTACGTTGTTTCTGTAACCGTTCCTAGAAATTATGTGGTTTATGCGACCGGAATTTTGCAGAATCCGGAAGAAGTTTTGCAACCGGGAGTTTTAAAGAAATTTAAATATTCATTAAAATCTAATCAGGTTATTCACGTTGCCACGAAAGACGAAATCCAAAAGCAAAAAGTAACCAAACAGAATCCGTTTAATACCTGGAAATTTAAGGCTGAAAACATTACCGACTTTACGTTTGGCTTAAGTTCAACTTATGTTTGGGATGCTTCAAGTGTTCAGCTGAAATCGAAAAGAGTAAGCACGCAGGCAACTTATAATGCGGGAACGGCTGATTTTGAAAAATATGTGGAGTGGGAAAAATACAGCATCAAATGGTTTTCTGAAAACTGGCCGGGAATAGAATATCCGTTTCCTACAATGACCGGTTTCCAGGGATTTGCCGATATGGAATATCCAATGATGGTGAATGATACCGCGATTCCAGATGATTTTGCAGATTCCCGCCAAACGGTAGATCATGAAATTGCACACACTTATTTTCCTTTTATGATGGGAACCAACGAAGCACGATATGCTTTTATGGATGAAGGTTGGGTCACGGCTTTCGAATATCTAATTGGTGAAGCTGAAAACGGAAAAGCTTTTAATGATAAAATGTTTACCGATTTCCGGGTGAAAAAATACATTAATGATCCGTCAACAGAGCAGGATCAGCCGATTATTTCGATGAGCACCCAACTGTCTGGGATCGGCTACGGAAGCAACGCTTATATCAAGCCGGCTTTTGCCTATCTGTCTTTGAAAAATCTATTGGGCGACGAGCTGTTCAAAAAAACGCTGCATTATTATATGAACACCTGGAAAGGAAAACATCCGACGCCGTGGGATTTCTTTTACAGCATGAATGAAGGCAGCGGACAAAATCTTAATTGGTTTTGGAACAACTGGTTTTTCAGCAATAATTATATCGATTTAAAAATTGATTCAGCAGTAGTTTCCGGCAAGAATTTGAATTTGACGGTTGAAAATGCAGGTGGATTTGCCATTCCGTTCGACGTAGAAATAACCGATCAGGATGGAAAAGTTTCTGTAAAACATTTTACGCCGGAAGTTTGGAAAAACAGCCGGTCTTTTACCACGCAAATCGAAGTGAATCAAAAACTGAAATCCGTAAAAATTGACGGTGGAATTTTCATGGATTATACGCCGAATGATAATTTATATACTTTTTAAAAAATGATGAATACCAAAGAATTCGACACAGCAAAAATGGATGAGACCACGAAGATGCTCACAATTATTATTTTGCTGTTTCTCATCCTATTTCCAATTTCTTCTTTTTTCTTCGAACCGCCAAAACCTATGATTTCAATTGGCAGTTTTGTTTTGATGTACGGTGCTATTTTTATTTCGTATGGATTTATTCCAAAAAGAATTGCGGTTTCTGACGATCAAATTTTAATCAAAAACTTTTACGGTTCAATTGTTATTAATATTAATGAAATTGAAACTTTTGATAAAATTGAAAAAACGGGCTTTAATCTAAGAGTTGCTGGAGTTGGTGGATTGTTTGGCTACTTCGGCTATTTTAATGGCAAAGATGTTTGGTACGTAACGAACAGATATAAAAAAGTAAAAATTATTTTAAAGTCCGGAAAAGTTTATATGATCAGTCCTGAAAATCCCGATGATTTTGTGAAAGAAGTTCAGCTGAGAAAGAGCGAAATGGTTTAGTACTTCTGCTTTCCTACTAAATTTTCTATATTTGTAATATTCAAATTTTCGATCCTTTTTCGGAAACTTAATAATAAAGTTTCTACAATTATCAATTTTAAATTAAATTTTAATGAAAATAAAACACACCCTTGTTGCTCTGGCGGCACCTTTCCTCATGAACGCACAAAATGTGATGACGCCGGAAACATTATGGACCCTGAATAAAATAGGAGTCTCTGCCGTTTCACCGGATCAGAATTCACTGATTTACAGTCTTGGAAAAACCGATCTGAAAACAGAGAAAAACAATAAGAAAAACTATTTCTTTACAATTAAAAACGCCGAAGCAGCTGCGCTGGATTTAGGAAAGAAATCTTTAATTCAATGGGATGCCAATGGAATTTACGCTCAGGAAGACGAGAAAATATATCTTTCTAAAGATGCCGGAAAAACCTGGACAGAATTTTACACCGTCGGAAAAGCAGATAATATCGTGATTTCTCCCGATGGCAAAAAAGTAGCTTTCAGTAAAGAAGTTTTGGTAGAAAAATTATTGGGAAAAGATAAATATGCTGATACTCCAAAATCTACCGCACATATTTACACCGACTTGAATCACCGTCACTGGGATTACTTTAATGAAGGGAAATACAATCACGTTTTTGTAGTGAACGTTACTGAAACTGCTGATAAAGCCAAAGATTTATTGGAAGGAAAACCTTGGGATTCTCCACAAAGACCTTCCGGAGGAACTGAAGATTTTATTTGGACACCAGATTCTACACAACTGTTGTATGTGACAAAACCATTGAGCGGCGCAGCGTATGCATTTTCCACAAATACCGACATTTTCGCTTACGATCTGGCTACAGGCAATGTAAAAAACCTTACAGAAAGCAATAAAGGATATGACGTTTCGCCGAAGTTTTCACCAAACGGAAAGTACTTATACTGGATGTCTATGGAAAGAGATGGCTATGAAGCCGACAAAAATGATTTAAAAATCATGGACTGGAAATCGGGGAAAACCACTAATCTTACCAAAGACTGGGATGAAAGCATTACCGGTTCTGTTTTCTGGGCACCCAATTCTAAAGATATTTATTTTACCACCGCCTGGAAAGGAACAAAGCAATTGTTTTCATTAAATCCCAAAAATTCTAAAATTCAGCAGATTACCAAAGGTGATTTTGATTTGAATGATATTTTTGCGCAACACAAAAATTCGTTACTGATTTCCAGAAACGACATGAATCACAATCCTGATTTATTTTCTGTAGATGTGAAAAATGGATCGATGAAGCAGGTGACGGAAGTGAATAAGAAGAATTACGAAAGTATTACCCCTTCCAGAACAGAACTGAAAATGGTGAAAACCACCGACGGAAAAGAAATGGGCGTATGGTTTATTTATCCCCCAAACTTCGATGCGAATAAGAAATATCCAACTTTGTTGTATTGTCAAGGTGGACCGCAATCTGCTTTGACACAGACTTTCAGCGTGCGGTGGAATTTTGCTTTGATGGCCGCCAACGATTATATCGTGGTTGCACCAAACCGAAGAGGAATGCCAGGTTGGGGTACAAAATGGAATGAGGATATCTCTAAAGACTGGGGCGGCCAGGTCATGCAGGATTATTTGGCTGCTGCTGATTTTGCCAAAACATTACCTTACGTTGATGGTGACAGAATGGGAGTAGTGGGAGCGAGTTACGGCGGATACAGCGCCATGATGCTGGCAGGAATCCACGAAAACCGTTTTAAAACTTTCATCGCTCATGACGGTCTTTTCGATATGAAATCCTGGTATTTAACTACCGAAGAATTGTTTTTCGCAAAATGGGATTTAGGAGGTTCGCCTTACGACAATCCGATTCCGAAATCATACACCGAATTCAATCCATCAAACTATGTGAACAAATGGAACAAACCAATGATGATTATTCAGGGAGGAATTGATTACAGAGTGCCTTACGAACAAGGTCAGGAAGCTTTTCAGGCTGCAAAACTGAAAGGCTTGAAAGCAAAATTCCTTTATTTCCCCAATGAAAACCACTGGGTTTTGCATCCACAAAACGGTTTGGTTTGGCAGAGAGAATTCTTTGCCTGGCTGAAAGAAACTTTGTAAAATTCCGCTCAGAAAGAAGGGTGTCAAAATTTTTATCAATTTTTGATCAGCATGTTTTACCTATTTAAAAATTGGGTTTATATAGTTTAGTCTCAATTTTTTTAATCCGAAAAGAAATGCTGAGCGACGACATATTTTACGATAAAGGACTAACTTTTAAGGTTAGTCCTTTTTTCTTTTAAACCCAGCCATGCCAATTACTACATGATCATACCGGGATTTAATTTCCAATTAGTGCTTTCTCAGGAAAATGATAAGATAGCAAGGACCAGATAATAAATGCGTCCAGAAAACTATTTAAGTGAATAAAATTTCAACATGCTGATCTTTTTCAAAATGAGACTAACATCGATCAAAAGACTGAGCCTCTATTTTATGAAAAACAACTCAAAGTTCAAAAAAAAGGTGTATTTTCGAGTAATGTTTTAATTAACAAAAATTTAACATTAATCAAATTAACATCAAAAAGTACTTTATGGATTTATTATTTTATCTCGTACCAATATTTGGTATTATTGCCTTAATCTACACTTTTATTCAGAGCGCCTGGGTGAGTAAGCAAAATGCAGGAAACGACCGTATGAAAGAAATCAGCGGTTATATTTCCGATGGAGCCATGGCCTTCCTGAAAGCGGAATACAAAGTGATGGCCTATTTCGTGGTAGTTGTTGCAATTTTATTGGCCGTAATGGGTGCCTCAAGTGCCAATTCTCACTGGAGCATCGGTATCTCATTCGTTTTAGGGGCAATTCTTTCTGCGCTGGCAGGCTTTATCGGAATGAAAATTGCGACCAAAGCCAACGTAAGAACTGCAGAAGCGGCAAAAACTTCTTTGTCTAAAGCATTAAAAGTGTCCTTTACCGGAGGTTCCGTAATGGGAATGGGTGTTGCTGGTTTAGCCGTTTTAGGTTTAGGAGGCTTGTATATCATTATTAAACAAATATTTGCACCCGGTGCTGGGGTAGATTCCCATGAGATGGAAAGAACCATCGAAATTCTGACTGGATTCTCTTTGGGTGCAGAATCTATTGCCCTCTTCGCCAGAGTTGGTGGTGGTATTTATACCAAAGCAGCGGATGTTGGTGCTGACTTAGTAGGGAAAGTAGAAGCCGGAATTCCGGAAGATGATCCAAGAAACCCGGCCACGATTGCCGATAACGTAGGAGATAATGTGGGAGACGTCGCGGGAATGGGAGCCGATTTATTCGGATCTTATGTTGCAACTGTTTTGGCTACCATGGTTTTGGGTAGAGAAACTTTTTCGATAGACGCTTTTGGAGGTTTTGCTCCCATTCTTTTACCCATGTTAATCGCGGGAACAGGAATTATTTATTCGATGATCGGTACTTTATTTGTTAAAATCGGAGAAACAACAAGTTTAGATATTGCTCCGGTACAGAACGCTTTGAACCTGGGAAACTGGGGAAGTATTGTGTTAACAGCTGTTTCATCTTATTTCCTGGTGAATTATTTAATGCCCGAAACCATGACTTTAAGAGGTCATGAGTTTACCAAAATGGGCGTTTTTGGTGCCATCCTAGTTGGATTGGTAGTAGGAACTCTAATGAGTATTATCACCGAATATTACACCGCGATGGGCAAAAAACCCGTTAGAAGTATTATCAAACAGTCATCTACAGGTCATGCGACCAATATTATTGGTGGTCTTGCAGTTGGGATGGAATCTACACTATTACCGATTCTCGTATTAGCAGGAGGTATTTACGGATCTTATCTTTGTGCAGGATTATACGGTGTTGCCATTGCAGCAGCAGGAATGATGGCGACTACCGCAATGCAGTTGGCAATTGATGCTTTCGGTCCGATTGCAGATAACGCAGGTGGGATTGCAGAAATGAGTGAGCTTCCAAAAGAAGTTCGTGAAAGAACAGATATCTTAGATGCCGTTGGCAATACAACTGCAGCAACCGGAAAAGGTTTTGCAATCGCTTCTGCAGCTTTGACGGCCTTAGCGTTATTTGCGGCCTTCGTGGGTATCGCAGGGATTGACGGAATTGATATTTACAGAGCCGACGTATTAGCAGGTTTATTTGTGGGAGCCATGATTCCATTTATCTTCTCCTCTTTAGCAATCAGAGCAGTAGGTACTGCAGCGATGGCAATGGTAGAAGAAGTCCGCAGACAGTTCCGCGAAATCCCCGGGATTTTAGAAGGAAAAGCGGTCCCTGAATATGAAAAGTGTGTCGCTATTTCCACGGATGCGTCCCTTAAAAAAATGATGCTTCCGGGAGGGATTGCTCTTGTTGCTCCTTTATTGATGGGCTTTATTTTTGGTCCGGAAGTTTTGGGAGGATTCTTAGCGGGCGCTACCGTTTCCGGAGTACTGATGGGAATGTTCCAAAATAATGCCGGTGGAGCTTGGGATAATGCCAAGAAATCTTTCGAGAAAGGAGTTGAAATTAATGGTGATATGCATTACAAAGGTTCGGATGCACACAAAGCATCGGTTACCGGTGATACAGTAGGAGATCCTTTTAAAGATACTTCCGGTCCGTCAATGAATATTTTAATTAAATTAATGTCGATTATTTCTTTGGTTATTGCGCCTACTTTAGCAGTTTTACACAAAGATAAAATCATTGAAAACAGAAGGGTTAAATTAGAATCTTTACAGAAAATGTCAGGAATCACGGCAGCAGCAACTTCGGTAAATGGCGTTACGGGGATTGCTCCCGGAAAAGCTACAGGAATACTTAATGAAGAAGGTGATTACGTTTATAATACCGGAAATATTCAGGAAATTAAATTAACGAACAAATCAATCGGTGTTGGAGAAAATAGCGCGTTGCTTGCTTTGTATAATGGACTTCAATCAAAAGATCAAAAAGTGTTAGACAATACAAAGTGGTTTACGATCGAAAATCTTCATTTCCAGACAGGAAGCAGCGATTTAAAACCAGGTTCGGAAGAGCAATTGAATAATTTGGCTGAAATCTTAAATGCTTTCCCTACTGCAAAAGTGAAATTAGGAGGTTATACCGATAATACCGGCACTGAAGAAGCCAATCTTAAGTTATCGAACTTACGTGCTCAGGCAGCAAAACTTAAATTATTGGAAATGGGAATTGCATCCGACAGAGTAGAAGCTGAAGGTTACGGCTCTCAACATCCGGTTTGTGCCGAAAATGATACTGAGGAATGCAAAGCACAAAACAGAAGAATTGACGTCCGAATTCTAAATTTTTAAACCCAATACGTTTTATTCAAAAATAAATCCCAGCTGAGAAGTTGGGATTTATTTTTATTTATTGAAATGCACTTACGCAGAATTCCTTTTCTTACAGATTCGTTAATCTATTATTTATCAGCGAAGCGATCTCTTGTCTTTTTGTCTCAAAATTTACCAACCCTTTTTTCGAACATATACAAAGGTAATCAGGGTAATTATTCCCATCAGTCCAAGCGTGAAATAATAACCGTATTTCACATTAAGTTCCGGCATGAAAACGAAGTTCATTCCATAAATACCCGCAATAAAAGTAATTGGAAAAAAGTACATCGAATAAATGGCCAGCACTTTCATCACCTGGTTCGCCTTTTGGTCGCTCATCGCCAGAAACATCGAAATTAAACTGGTAACCTGCGTATTCAGATGCTCGAAGTCTGCGATGACGTCTTTGTGCTTGTCCTTTAAATCAGTTACGACCGTATCATCGAGCTGAAGCACTTTAAATTTATCAACCCAAACGGTAGAAATATTAAGAATTCTGGTATTTAAACCGGACTTTCTTTTCAACCGGTAAAGCCGCCGGATATGATTGGTATGATTGGTGGTTTTCAGGAAAATTTCGCTTTCGATCTGATCCATTATTTCCAGCAGATTTTTCGATTCATCATCGTACGACTTGATTACCTTTAAGGCTAAATTCAACGCGATTTCATCCCGGGCGATATGGTCGTTCTGTGGCAGTACAATTTCTTTTTTTAATTCGTAGACGCTTCTGTTCTTCAACCGGTGAATCGTAATGATGACATGATCAAATAAAAAAATTCCCAGTTTGGTAGAAATATCACTGATTGTATTCAAATTCGATCTTTCCAGTTGCGTATTTTCACGCATCAGGAAAAAATTAACATTTCCGTCCTGTTCAAATTTCGGCAGGTGATTCGCATCGGTCGTATCTTCCAAAAGAAGATAATTAATATCATAACGCTCATGCAGAAAAACCAAATCCTCTTTGGTTGGACTTTCTACATCAATCCATTCACAATGTTCATTTTTAAATAATATTTCAATAGGCATTTGGCAAATTTAAGTTAAAATTAACATTTAAAACCACAAATGATACCAACCAACTCAATTTATTTTTTGAGTAAAGGCACCGTTTCTTCTAATTAAAATTGAAACTAATGAGACTGACTGATGTATTTGTAATAAATTTAAAATTTCGGTTAAAACTTAACTTTTTCATTAAAATAAGCATTCCTCTCAAAAGCGATTCTGTAGGACTTATATTTGGAATTGTCATATAAATTTGCTATATTTGGAATATATGGTAGCAAAAAGAGAACCTTCGCACTTTCCTTTAACGAATACTTTCGATGATTCAAAGTGGTTGTTTTTGTCTTATTTGCATGATGACAAATTCCTGAAAAATTCTAAAGAGTTCATTTAATCCGCCCTGTCAGGATTCAGGACAGGGTCATTTACTTTTATTAAATACTCAACAATTTTGAATACTTTTTTATAAAAATACAAACACAATTTTTGTGCTTGCATTTTCTTAGTGAATCCTAGCCAAGTATTCTTCAACCCATTTTTAAAATAAAGCATTATGTCCGAAAATATAGTTTTAACCACCGGAGTTTACGATTTGATCAAAGATCATTTAAGAAGAAAAAGAACAACAGCCAAAGAGGAACAAATTCTACTGGAACAACTGAAATCCTCAAAGCAGGTTCTGCGAAAAGAATTGCCAGGCGATGTGGTGACTGTAAACTGTGAGGTAAAAGTGAAAAACATTTCTACGAACGAAGAAGAAAAATATTTATTTGTACAAACAAATAGAGAAAAGATAAAAAAAGGGAAATACTCTATTTTATCGCCGATCGGATTAGCAATCGTCGGAAATAAAGTCGGAGATGTGATTAACTGGCCATTTGAAGATGGCGATAAAAAACTCGAAATTTTAGGAGTGGAACATTACAATTAATTAATTCCTATTTTTTTTTAAAAGAGACTCGCAATTTTTGCGAGTCTCTTTTGTTTCAGCGAAAATTTCACAGGTTTAATTATATTAAAAAACGTTGCCAATGTAATGGCAATGGCGAAGGTTTCTTTCCGGTTTTTTTGGTTTTATTTTTGATTAAATTTTTCGGAATTTTCTTCGTAATCTTATCGCGGAAATAATTATTTTTATTTGTCGGGATTTTAGAGAGCTTATCTCCAATTTCTAAAAACCTATCTCTGAATTTATAAATTGAATGCGTCATGAAAAAATTAGAGTTTACAGTCGAGATCAGTGCTTCCCGGGAAAAGGTTTGGGATGCGCTTTGGAGTGATCAGAATTACCGCAAATGGACTGCCGTCTTTATACCGGGTTCCTACTATGAAGGTGAACTTCTGGAGGGTAATGACATTCGCTTTTTATCGCCGGGACAACACGGCCTTTTTGCAGTAGTGGAAAAAGTAATTCCGTTTCAATCCATGCATTTTGTGCATTTCGGACTGGTGCTCGACGGGATTTCCCAGGGAAAAACTTTCTCTGAAAACTCTATTGAATACTACGATTTATATGAAACGGAGCAGGGCACCAAATTAACGGTGACCATCAATACCGAAGAAGAATACGTTACCTATTTTTCCAACAGTTTCCCGCGCGCATTGCATGCAGTTAAAGAACTCGCAGAATCTTAGTGATTACCTTCATCCTTTTTTATTTGCTCCATAACCCATTCTAACTGGAGGTCTTTTTTCTGTAAAACCTGCTGTAAAGTCGGGATGATTTCGTAGTCGGGAAGAACGCCTTTTTTTGTTTCTGTAAACTGAATATTGGGCTGAACCAGCATTAGTCCAATAGGTAATTTTAATTTTGAGTGTGGTAATTTTTCAGTAGAATATCTTCCGGCGACCGTTCCGTCATTGGCGCCACCGGTTTCTTCACCTACCAGGAAAGCTCTTTTTGCATCCTTTAATTTTGAGGAAATTATTGACGATGCCGAGAAACTGCTTCCATTAATCAAAACATAGATCTTTCCATCGAAGTGGTTTTTTTTTGGTTTTTTTAGAGCGAAAATTCCATTGTTTTTTAAATAAAAGTGATCATCTTTCTTTTTAACAGATAAAGCGGTTCCCAGTAAATAAACAGGATAAGTAACTGCAGCTAAAGGTTGAACTAGTATTGGGATTTCATTGAAATAATTCGCATGAAACATCGATGTACGCGAGGTTACTTCCATGTCATTAATGAATTTAAAATCTTCAGAAACGAGGTAGGAATATAAATTATTAATTTCAGATAAAGAACCGCCGAGATTATCCCGGACATCTAAAATCAAATATTTCGCAGGTGATTTCTTTAATGCTGCAAAACTCTGTTTATAAAATTTCCGTGAAAAAGTTCCTGAAAAGGTTTTTATTTTCATGTACGCAACTGTAGAATCTTTGGTTGGAAACTGTAAATCACGGTTGAAACTTTTGGTGACAATATTGTAATCTTTTGTTTTTCCGGTTTCGCTTTTAGTCAGTTTTTTATTTTCCTGTTCCGTCTTTTTCTTTTCTTCTCTGGAGATTTTTTCCCGATGGATATAAAATGCTTTGACTTCATTTTGATACTTGACTTCGATTTTTACAGAGTCTAAAATTCCATATTCTGCGGTAAAAAAGGAAGGCCATCGTCGCGCCATCGAATATTTTTGAAACGTTGTATTATCGCCGTCACTGTTCACGATTGGTTTGTATTTTTCGAGTAAATCTTTTACCGGAATATCTTTAATTTTTAAAATTTCCGTTCCCACATTCATATTTGGGATTTTTGCAGGATTATCTTTAACAAAGATTCTGTCACGATCAATCACGAAATTATAGCGGCTTAACAAACCTTTTTGATTTTTAAGATTTTTGATTTCATTTTTGGTCAGTCGTTTGTCATAAGGATATAATCTCAGGTGTCCTTCTTTTATTCTCGCAATGACTGGCGCTAGTTTTTCATAAAATTCATTCGGTTTTAATGGTTTCTGAATCGTCATTTTTAAACTGTCGAATTGATAATCAAGTTCTTTTTTTGAAATATACCAATACAGTTTTGGGTGAAGTTCTTCTAATTTATGTTGAGTGAAATCAACATCTTTTTTTAAGTTTTCAGCAGAAACAGGAATCTCTGATTTCGCATTGTACTTTTTTACGGAAACACAGGAGGAGATGACTAAAAACAGCGAAAAGAGGATGATTTTTTTCAAAGTATAATTTTTGCTAAAAATAAAATTTTATAATGAAATAAACGAACAAAAAAACTTCCCATTAAAAATGAGAAGTTGTTGTTGTTTCAAGTGCGCGTTATTTTATCCTAAAATCGTTACTGTATTTTGCAGCATTTCAAAAATGGCGTCTCTGCCGCTTTCCGGTTTTACGTTGACCGCACGTGTTCCATTAAAATGTAAACATGTTACATATCCTAATTTTGCTGCATCTAAACAAGTATATTTCACACAATAATCCAAAGCTAAACCAACGATTTCTAGCAATTGAATATCGTGGTATTTTAAGAAATCATCCAGACCGGTTTTCATAAACTGATTGTTATCCTGAAAACCACTGTAGCTGTCAAACTCTGCATTGGTTCCTTTTTGAATGATGTGCGTCACTTTATCTCTGTTCAGATCTTTATGAAATTCCGCACCGAAAGTTCCCTGTACACAATGATCCGGCCACATATGTTGTGGGATCCCGTTGAGAATAATATTGTCGCCTACTTTTTTTCCATTATTAGAAGCGAAACTTTTATGATCAGCAGGATGCCAATCTTGGGTGAGCACAATTTGGTCATATTCATTTTCCAACATCAGCGAGTTAATATAAGGAATAATTTCATTGGCTCCAGGAACTGCAAGTGCACCTCCTTCGCAAAAATCATTCTGTACATCAACGATAATCAGGGCTTTTTTCATATTCTTAATTTTTTTTAAGTTGTATTGCATTCAACTTATTTTGTAGTAAATTTACAACGTAAAACGCAAAAGTTCAGCCAAATTAAGTGACAGGCCAAATCGTCAAAAAACACAAATAATATGGACAATTTAGAACATAAAAAATATCCGATTGGGAAATTTGAGGAGCCTGATACAATTACAGATCAAGATATTGACCGGCATATTAAAACATTAAAAGATTTTCCGGCAGGGTTAAAAAACCTGGTTCAACACTGGAACGCAGAGCAACTGGATACCCAATACCGGAACGGAGGCTGGACAATCCGGCAGTTGATTAATCACCTTTCGGACAGCAGCATGAACAGTTATATGCGGTTTAAACTCGCTTTAACCGAAAATAACCCTACGATAAAAACCTATGATGAACAACAGTGGGCGGAGTTGCAGGACAGTTTCAGCATCGATATAAAACCAGCTTTTCAAATGTTGAAGGGAATTCACAAACGATGGGTGTACGAACTGAAATCGCTGACGAACAAAGAATATGAAAGTACATTTCATCATCCGGAACAAAACCGCGATATCACTTTAAAAGAGAATCTGGCGTTTTGTGCCTGGCATTGTGACCATCATTTTGCGCATATTAATAATTTGAAATTAGAAAACAACTGGTAAAACAAAACTGAGTATATTGGTTTTTAAAACACGATAAAATATGAGTTTTTTTAATAAAATATTTGGCAGTGATGAGCCCCAAAAATCATCTTCAACGTTCTGGAATACAATTGAATCCGAAGAGGATTTACAAGAAGCTATCGGTCAGTCCTTTGAAAAGAAAGTGGTTGTTTTTAAACATTCTACGAGGTGTCATATCAGTAAAATGGTTCTGAAAAATTTTGAAAAGGAAGTAGCTGGTGCAGAAAATGATGCAGTATATTATTTTCTGGATTTAATTTCATACCGGCCGATTTCTAACAAAATTGCTGAAGATTTAGGCGTCACACATCAAAGTCCGCAAATGATTGTTTTAGAAAATGGAAAAGCAGTGAAAAACGCTTCCCATCAAAGTATTTCTGTTAATCTTATTTAAAGACTGAGTATGGATTCTCTTCAAAATATCAATAATTATTTGTCTGAAATTCTGGAAGTTCCTATAGAGGCAATTTCTGGATGCAGTAATTTTTACACGTTGAAAAAAGTTGCGAAAAATGAATTTCTGCTCAGTGAAGGTGAAGTTTGTCTGGATACTTTTTTTGTAGAAAAAGGATTGCTCAGAATGTACTCTCTCGATCGGAACGGAAAAGAACATATCATTCAGTTCGCGCCTGAAAATTGGCTTATTTCTGACCGGAGCTCGCTTAATTTTAATGAGAAATCAAAATATTATATTGAAGCAGTTGAAGATTCAGAGGTCTTTGTTTTGACCAATGATTTCTTCATTAATATGATTGAAAAATTTCCGCAAACTGCCGAAAACAATGATATGCTTTTGCAGAAACACATCCGGAATTTACAGAATCGGGTGAATTCGCTTTTGGCAGATACCGCCGAAGAAAGGTACATGAGTTTTATCAAAATGTATCCCAATATTTTACTGCGCGTTCCGCAATGGATGGTTGCATCGTATTTAGGTATTACACCGGAAAGTTTGAGCAGAGTCCGAAAAGAACTGGCCCGAAAAAATTTCAAAACTTCATAAACAAAAAGGAACTCGCCTGGAGTTCCTTTTTTTTTAAGAATGCTTTTCAGTGCCAAATTAGGAATTACAATAATTACTATTCGTGCATTAGCGGCATTTTATTTACCCAAATACGATTTCAGAATCTTACTTCTCGTATTGTGTTTCAATCTTTTAATCGCTTTTTCTTTAATCTGACGGACTCTTTCTCTTGTCAGATCAAAAGTTTCACCGATTTCTTCCAGAGTCATCGGATGTTTTCCGTTCAGTCCGAAATATAAACGAACCAAATCAGCTTCTCTTGGAGTCAAGGTTTGCAACGCTCTTTCGATTTCGATTTGCAGTGATTCCAACATCAGATCTTTATCCGGACTTGGGGATTCACCGGAACGCAAAACGTCGTATAAGTTAGAATCTTCACCTTCTACAAGAGGTGCATCCATCGACAGGTGTCTTCCGGAGTTTTTCATTGATTCCTTGATGTCGTCTTCGCTCATGTCCAAAACTTCCGCTAATTCCTCTGGAGATGGCGGTCTTTCGTTTTCCTGCTCCAAATGCGCGTACGCTTTGTTGATCTTGTTAATCGATCCGATTTTATTCAGTGGCAATCTTACAATCCTAGACTGTTCTGCCAATGCCTGTAGAATCGACTGACGGATCCACCAAACTGCATAAGAGATAAATTTAAAACCTCTTGTTTCATCATATCTTTTCGCAGCTTTCATCAAACCTAAATTCCCTTCGTTAATTAAATCGGGTAGGGAAAGTCCTTGGTTTTGGTATTGTTTAGAAACAGATACCACGAATCGGAGGTTGGCTTTAATTAGTTTTTCCAACGCCACTCTGTCTCCGGCGCGTATTTTTTGTGCCAATTCAACTTCTTCGTCGGCTGTAATCAAATCAACTTTTCCAATCTCCTGCAAATACTTGTCGAGAGAGGCGGTTTCTCTGTTGGTAACCTGTTTGGTAATTTTTAATTGTCTCATATAAAATAAGGTCCACTTTAGGACTGCATTATATTATACGATCACAAATATCAAAAGGTTACAAAAATTGGTAAATAAATCGCATCATCTTTTTTGGGCGATAATTTCTATAGATACATGTTGAGAATTTTTAAATAGTAAAGTTGATCGATTAATTTTTTATTTTTGAGGAAATTATAAATAAAATGAATTTTTCACCCATTATTATAGGAACTATGCGCTGGGGAATTTGGGGCGCCAATCATTCCCAAAAAGAAGTGCAGAAACTCATTGAAGTTTCTCTCGATGAAAAGCTCTATACTTTCGATCACGCAGATATTTATGGAGACTACACAACTGAAAAACTCTTCGGCGATGCTTTTGTACAAATGAATTTGAAGAGGGAAGAGGTACAGTTTATTTCAAAATGCGGAATTGAAATGCCGTGTTCCAACCGAAATTACACTGTGAAATCCTATAATTATTCGCAGGAACATATTTTAAAATCGGTGGATCAGAGTTTAAAAAATTTAAAAACTGATTACCTTGATTTATTGCTTCTTCACCGGCCATCACCATTGATGAATCCAGCTGAAATAGCGGATAGTTTCGCGATTTTACGTGAACAGAAAAAAGTTCGCCATTTCGGCGTGTCTAATTTTTCACCTTCACAGTTTGATCTGATCAATGATGCTTTTCCTGTAATTACGAATCAGGTTGAAATTTCTCTCAATCACACCAATTCTTTTTTCGACGGAACTTTGGATCAAATGATGCTTAAGAAGCTTCAGCCAATGGCCTGGTCAGTCCTGGGAAATTATTTTACGGAAAAATCTGAGGCCAACGAAAGAATAAAAAAAGTACTCGGGCAACTTTGTCAAAAATATGCTGCGGAAGAAAATCAGATTCTTCTCGCATTCATTTTAAAACATCCAGCCAACATTCTTCCTGTTATAGGTACTTCACGTGTGGAAAATATTAAAAAACTTAACGAAAGTTTTTCTATTAATTTGGAGCACGAAGATTGGTTTAAACTCTTACAGGCCAAAAACGGAAAAGAAATAATGTGAAATATTATATAAAAAACTTGCAGGTTTAAATTATAATTGTAACTTGCACTCGTTTTTATATCCGAAGTCAATCATTGTTCATCGCATTCATTGAGTTTCATTTATAATTTCAACAGTATTAATAATTAATTTTTTTTTAAGATGAACATTTTTGTTTCAAACATTAACTATGCAACCCAAGAACAGTCGTTGCAAGATTTATTTTCAGAATTTGGTGACGTATCGTCTGCCAAAATTATCACTGACAGAGAAACCGGTAGATCAAGAGGTTTCGGTTTCGTAGAAATGAGCGATGAAGATGGCAAGAATGCTATCGAAGCTCTAAACGGAAAAGAATTGGATGGTAAAGAACTTAACATTTCTGAAGCTAAGCCAAGAGAAGACAAACCAAGAAGAAGCTTTGACAACAACCGTTCAGGCGGTGGTGGTTACGGAGGTGGAAATCGTGGTGGTGGAAGCGGATACAGCGGCGGAGGTCGTAGTGGCGGTTCTAACTGGTAAGATTTTACCTGAATAATTTAAGCGACTTTTTTTAAAAAGTCGCTTTTTTTGTGTTTAAAAATTAGATATCTTATATCTTTCCGCAATTAGTAATAATTGTGAAACCTTTGCAAACTGTACTAAGCGAAACGCCTTTGCGATCCTAAAAAGCAAAAAAAAGGTGGTTGTAAATAAAAAATTTTTGCGCCCCTTGGATTAAAAATTTACATGATGATCGAAAACGGATATCCATTATTTTACTGCAATCACTTCTGTTTAAATACTTATTTTGTTTTTTAATTAATGAAAATTGCACCTTCCTGGCTTTTAGGAAAATATCGCAAACAGGATTCGCTGGGAATTAAAGGTATTCTTTAAATATGAAAATCCTAATCGACCTTAATTAAAATTAAAACCGATTCCGAATTGATAAGAAATTGGGGTTCTTTGTCTGCAGATTTTATTAGAATCAACGTATCAAACATAATTTTAAATTCATAATTCGCGATTTTCTTGGTGATAAAAAGTTGATTAACTTTTATTTCTCCGCTGTTTGGATAATTTGCAAACAATTTTTGTAAATCTGGAACCAGATTAACTTTCTGATTATTAAAAATTAAAAATAATTCAGATTTGAATTGGCTTATCGGCATCTTTAATTCAACAATATTATGATCGAATTCAAAGAAATTGTCTTTGTAATTATACGCTTTGAAGAGATAGTGGTAACCGGTGAGATCGGCATTAAAGTCTTTTGCAATTAAAGTGATATTTTGGGAAACAGGATTTGCTTTTTTATCCGAAAGGTTATAAGTCACATTTTTGAACTGATCGTGGATGACATTTCTAACTTCATTGAAATTACCGTTATCGGTTGTTTTTGCAAGTTGCGCCTGACCTTTTTTCTGAAGGAGCGGCAAGAGGAATTCTTTTTCATTCCTTTTAGCCAGAAATTGAAATTTGTCAGAAAGCTCCATTGCCACGCTGTCAGAAACTTTTTTATTGAAATTGATCTTTCCATTTTCCAATAAATTATTTGCACCCAAGGTTTTCATCAATTCATTTTTCTGGCTTCTTTTGGCTACCGAGAAGGTATTCAGATAGGGGAAAGTCAAAGAAAATAATCCGAACGCAAATAAACTGACAGGTACAAATTTGATGGTTTGTTTACGAATGAAAATAAAATAAAAAACAACCGTTGTGAGCCAAAGAGCCAGCAATAAAACGAAATATCGCGGTTCGGTGTAGCCGTATTCTAAAATCCTCGTAAATATCGCAATAAACAAAAGGATAATTAAAGGTGCCAGAGCATAATAGAAAATTTTAGAAAAGATCCTGACCCACGATTTGGTCGAATCTTCTTTCAATGGATGCACCAAAAGGATGGCTAAAATTCCGACTACAGAATAGGCGAGAATCAAATAAGAAACCCAACCTCTCGGTAATTCCCAGTTAATAAGGATTTTTGCGGAATAAAAATAAAGAATGACCACATAAATAAGAAGCAGTGGAACCAAAACATACTGCGTGAAAAACTTCAGAATCACAGGATAATCACCATTTTTTTCTAAATAAAACAGTCCTTTTTCATTAAATAAGAGAAAAATAAAACAACTCCCGAAAATGGTTAATAAACTGAAAGTATAGGAATAGTAACGGTTGTTAAAATTAAAATCAAAAAGATGGTCTACTGCTAAAATCGCAAGCATAATTCCGGCGGTTAAAATACCAGTAAATACGACGGTCAGGAATAAGTTGATGAAGAGATTTTTATTGTACTGCCAAAAATTAAGTTCGCGGTTCTTTCCGATAAACGCAATGAAGGAAACCAAAAGATGCGATAATAAAAAAGTGGGTACGAGTAAGAAAGCGTAAACTTCTGTAAATTGCTTTTCCCCTGGCGGCAGTAGAAAATAAAAAATGATTAGAAAGAGAATTCCTGATACCTGCAGCAGAATTTCTTTCCCAATTCTTTGCGAAAGCATCTTTAAAGCAAACATTAGCGAAATTCCAAGTGACGCAACCAGTCCAGATTTTAAGTAGACAAATGAATATTCCCGGCTATAATCATGATTAATATAAAAGATCGTTGAGGCTGCAGCGATTAAAGCCATGACTAAAATCATTGGGTATTCCCGGATTATTGCACCGGCTTTCCCGAATACTTCTTTGAATTTTTCAACCATTTTGGATTTTTAATTTAAAGTTCAAGAATGAAGACTATAATAAAGCCGTTTGATATAGCTATTTATTCTTCTTTTTCTTTTTATCGTCCTTTTCTTTTTTCTTTTTTTTCTTTTTCGGAGCGGTAATCTCATTGAGAAATTCACTGAGTTCTGAATCCTCTTCTTTCTCCTGATTAGAGATTGCTGTCCCATTTTCTTCGAAGAACTGTTTTAAATCGGAATCTTTTAGAAGGTGTTCTTCACGTAATAATTTTACGAGTTCGGAAGGGGAATTATTAAAATAATCTTCCAGGAAAATCTTCAATAAATATTTTTTATAGTCGTCAAAAGGAATCGCAACAGTATATTGAAAAACACGCCCCTGTTTGTCAGTAGTAAGAAATTCTTTTTCGACCAATATTTTTAGAAAAGTTGAAATGGTATTAGGGTGCGGTTTTGGTTCAGGATATTGCTCAATAATCTCGCGCATATAAGCCGAATCAAGCCGCCACAAAACATTCATTAGAATTTCTTCTCCGGGAGTCAAATGACTTATTTTCATAATATATTATTGAATTTGAATAGTTGTATAAAGGTAAATAAAAGAAACGATACTCGCGATAACCGCGCCGCTGAGGACTTCTGCGGGGCTATGTCTTTTTAAAATGATTCTGCTGTATGCAACGGCGATAGAAATTGCAAGCCAGGCAAATCCATAAAAAGGATTCAAGGTAAACATCAAAGCAGCCACAAATATATTAATAGCAGTGTGCATCGAACTTTTGATGAAATAATTACTCACCTGCATTACGATTAATAATATCAAAAGAAATAACAGAACAAAATCAACTCTTGAGGATTGCCAATAGAAAAACGTTAAATACGCAACTATACTTCCTGCAAGAAAAAAGTAAAGACCTGTTCTTTGTTTGCGGTCAGAGACATCACTATCGGTATATTTTTTTGTTTTTACATGATAGAAAATCCAGAATGAAACAGGAATAATCATTATTAATAAAATCGGTAAAAAATGAGATAGTGTTTCTTTTAAGGAAAAATTCTGAGCACAGTATAAAATGAAATAGATGATTAAAGAATTCATAGGATTAAAAAAATCCGACAGATATTTTGAGATTTTTAACAAGACAGATGAGGGAGTTTTTAACATAAATTGTATTATTCTTTCAAAAGTAATATTTTTTAATGACTAAAATCAGAACAATGTTTTCTTATGCTACCAATAAAGACAAAGTTTTTTATTATTTTTGCTAAATATTTCCAACAAACATGAAACCGAGCGGTTCCATGCTGTTATAAAAAAGCAATAGTTATCACATGAAAGAATTTTCGAAAGAGGTGTACCTGAAGTGGTACGAAGAAATGACAATGTGGAGAAGGTTTGAAGACAAATGCCGTTCTCTTTATCTAAAACAAAAAATCAGAGGATTTTTACATTTATATAACGGTCAGGAAGCAATACCAGCTGGTTTTACACATGCGATGGATCTATCCAAAGACAGCATGATTACGGCGTATCGTTGTCACATTCATCCAATGGCAATGGGCGTAGATCCCAAAAGAATTTTAGCGGAACTTTGTGGGAAAGCCACTGGAACTTCTGGCGGAATGGGTGGCTCTATGCACATTTTCAGCAAAGAGCACCGTTTTTATGGTGGCCACGGAATTGTAGGCGGACAGATTCCATTAGGAGCAGGAATTGCTTTTGGCGATAAATACTTTGACAGAAAAGCGGTAAATATCTGTTTCTTCGGAGATGGAGCTGCAAGACAGGGATCTCTTCATGAAACCTTCAACATGGCGATGAACTGGAAACTTCCAGTGGTTTTCGTTGTCGAGAATAATGGATATGCAATGGGAACTTCTGTAAAAAGAACAGCCAATCATGAAGATATCTATAAATTAGGATTGGGTTACGAAATGCCTTGCCTTGCGGTGGATGCAATGGATCCTGAAAAAGTTGCTGAAGCAGCTTTTGAGGCAATTGAAAGAGCGAGAAGAGGAGACGGACCGACGTTCATCGAGGCGAGAACTTATCGTTTCAGAGGTCACTCTATGTCTGATGCAGAACCTTACAGAAGCAAAGAAGAAGTTGCTGAGTATAAAAAAGAAGACCCTATCGAAATCGTTAAGAAAAGAATCTTAGATAATAACTGGGCTACTGAAGACGAATTAACAGCAATGGAAGATAAATCCAAAGACTTCGTTGAAGAATGTGTCGAATTTATGGAGCAGTCTCCTTATCCGGATCTGGATAAAGTTTACGACTACGTTTATGCGCAGGAAGATTATCCTTTCATCAATAAATTAGAAAATAACTAAAAATAATTCATTTGAAATCTGATTTTTTATTAAAGTCAGATTTCATCTATTGAATCTAAAATAACAGAATATTATGGCAGAAGTGATTACAATGCCCCGTCTTTCAGATACGATGACGGACGGTAAAGTGGCGAAATGGCACAAGAAAGTAGGAGATGCAGTAAAAGAAGGAGATATCTTGGCCGAAATCGAAACTGACAAAGCCGTACAGGATTTCGAATCAGAATTTAACGGTACATTATTATTTATCGGTACAGAAGAAGGTGGCTCATCACCTGTTGATTCCGTATTGGCTATTATAGGAAACCCAGGTGAAGATATTTCTGCATTAACAGGCGGAAAAACCGAGACCGCAGTTTCAGAAAAAGCAGAAGAAAAGAAAACAGACGAACAACCCTCCACAGAAACGCAGTCTGCAGGCACCCAAGAAATTCCTGCCGGTGTTGAAGTAATCACAATGCCACGTCTTTCTGATACAATGACAGAAGGAAAAGTGGCAAAATGGCATTTCAAAGTTGGCGATACTGTAAAAGAAGGTGATGTTTTAGCAGAGATTGAAACCGATAAAGCCGTTCAGGATTTCGAATCAGAAGTGAATGGAACTTTACTTTACACCAGCGTTGGCGAAGGTGAAGCAAGTCCCGTTGATACTGTTTTAGCAATCATCGGACCTGCAGGAACTGATGTTTCCGGTCTAACTTCCGGTGGAGCGAAAAAAGCAGATTCAAAACCTGCTGCTGAAAAATCTTCAGAAAATGCTTCCGTTTCAGAAAATACATCTGCACAAACCGTTGCAAATTCTTCTACCGAAAGACTGGCCATTTCTCCTTTAGCTAAAAAAATGGCTGAAGACAAAGGAATTGATGTTCATTCTTTAAAAGGAACAGGTGAAAACGGTAGAATTGTAAAAAAAGATATTGAGAATTATCAGCCAGGTGCTGCTGCATCAGCTAAACAGGAAGTTTCAGCTTCGGCTGCAGTTGCTGCTCCGGCGCAGGTTGCTGTGAATTTCGTTCAGGGTCAAGATTCTGAAACTCCAAATTCACAGGTTAGAAACATTATTGCAAAACGTCTTTCTGAAAGTAAATTCACGGCGCCGCATTATTATCTGATCGTTGAAATCAATATGGATAAAGCGATTGAAGCCAGAAAAGAAATCAATTCTTTACCGGATACCAAGATTTCATTTAATGATATGATCATTAAAGCGACAGCGATGGCTTTAAGAAAACATCCGCAGGTGAATTCTACCTGGAAAGAAGATAAAATCATTCACCACGGAAATATCAACGTAGGTGTTGCTGTGGCAATTCCTGATGGATTAGTGGTTCCTGTGTTGAAAAATGCAGATCAGATGAATTACAATCAAATTTCTGCCGGCGTAAAAGATATGGCAGGAAGAGCGAAATCTAAAGGTTTGAAAGCTAATGAAATGGAAGGTTCTACTTTCTCAGTTTCTAACTTGGGAATGTTCGGCATTGAAACTTTCACCTCAATTATCAACCAACCAAACTCCGCAATTCTTTCAGTAGGAGCAATTGTTGAAAAACCAATTGTAAAAAATGGTCAAATCGTGGTTGGAAATGTCATGAAACTTTCATTGGCATGTGACCATAGAGTAGTTGACGGTGCGACAGGAGCGCAGTTTTTACAGACATTAAGAACGTATTTAGAACAACCTTTATCCTTGCTTCTGTAAGGCAAAAGTGGCTCTATTTTAATATAAACCTTTCAGCATTTATGTTGAAAGGTTTTTTAATTCTAAAACTGCGGGAAATTTGCAATAAATTAAAGCAAATTCACTATTTTTGAAACCATGATTAAAGCGCGTAATATTCATAAGTCCTACGGTGATTTAGAAGTGTTGAAAGGAGTTGATGTTCACATTTTAGAAGGCGAAGTCGTTTCCATTGTCGGCGAATCCGGCGCCGGAAAATCAACGTTACTTCAGATTTTGGGAACCCTTGATAAGCCCACTGATATTAAACATTTTGACACCCAAATCGAATTGGCAGGGCAGTCTTTCATTAATATGAGTGACCGGCAACTGTCGAAATTCAGAAATGAAAATATTGGGTTCGTCTTTCAGTTTCATCAGCTTTTACCTGAGTTTTCAGCCTTGGAAAATGTTTTGTTACCAACGAAAATAGCCGGTAAAAACGAGAAGGAATCGATAGATAAAGCTTATTCCCTTTTTGAAGATTTGAATATTGCCCACAGGATTCACCACAAACCGAATCAAATGTCCGGTGGTGAAGCGCAGAGAACAGCGGTCGCAAGAGCGTTGATTAATTCTCCTAAGATTATTTTCGCTGATGAACCAACCGGAAATTTAGATTCTAAAAATGCTGACGATTTACATCAGCTTTTCTTCGATTTACGGGACAAGTATAATCAAACCTTTGTAATTGTAACCCATAACATTCATCTTGCAGACACAACCGACCGTAAATTGGTAATGAAAGACGGCCAGATTATTTATTAAGATCTGTTTGTAAGAAAATCGCAATCGGTTTATTTTGCTTAAATTTAAAAGTTAATTCTGAAAATCCTTTGAAATGTCTATTAAATTTCTTGCAGAAGACGACCGGCCGAGAGAAAAGTTTTTACTAAAAGGTAAAAATGCACTTTCGGATGCGGAGCTGTTGGCCATCATTATGGGAAGCGGCAACAGAGAAAATTCTGCCGTAGAATTGGGAAGAAAAATTCTAAATTCTGTGGGGAATAACTGGCATAATTTATCACTTTTGCAAATTTCTGATTTAATGAAATTTAAAGGAATAGGAGAAGCCAAAGCCATCTCAATCGCCACTGCACTGGAAATTGGCAGAAGAAGAGCCGCTCAGGAAGTTCCTGAAAAAATACAAATCAGCAGTAGCAATGAAAGTTATAAAGTCTTACTTCCGTATTTATCAGATCTGCATACAGAAGAATTTTGGGCAATTTATCTGAATCAGAATAACAGAATTGTAGGCAAAGGCAGATTGTCTTCCGGAGGAATTAATCAGTCGGTGGTTGATATCAGAATTCTTTTTAAAATCGCTTTTGAACATCTTGCCACCGGAATTGTTATCGCTCATAACCATCCATCGGGCAATCTGAAACCCAGTTCAGAAGATTTAAGAATTACCAAACAAATTGCAGAAGCAGGCAAAATATTAAATATCCAGTTGCTGGATCATTTGATTATTGCGCAAAACTCTTACTTAAGTTTTGCAGACGAAAATTTATTATGATTAAAAAACTGAAGTATAACGAAATTGATTTTCAAAAATACCAAAACTGTTTGGAAAACGCCTGTCAAAATGCAGATTTTGCGGACCGGCAATTTTTAGATAGGGTATCGAACCGCCAATGGTTTCTTTTGGTTTACGGAGATTATGAAGCGGTAATGCCGGTTTCTTACGTTCGCAAATTTGGGTTTACTTTTATTCTGATGCCAAAAATCTGTCAGCAGTTAGGCGTTTTTTCTAAAGTAGATCATCCTGAAATCAATGAGCAGTTTTATGATTTTTTAGAGAAAAATTTTCTGGTTTTGATTTATGCTTTTAATGGTGAAAATCAGTTTAACAGATCTCTACAAAAGAAAACTTCATATCTTTTAAAGAAAGAAAACTATCAAACCGCTAAGAAAAATTACAGCAGTCACCGGAGAAGAAATGTACGGATCATCGGTGATTTGGCTGGGAATATTCATTTTAAAAAAGATTGGAACGGGAAGGATAAAGAGTTCTTTTTGAAAAATATAAAAGGGACAAATAAGGAGAAGGACAAGCATGCTTATTTCAAAATATTTGGTGAACTTTTGCAAAAAAACATTGGTCATCTTAGAATTCTCGAATTTAAAAAAGACATTCAGTCTTTTGTTTATTTATATGAAGGGAAAAATCGGCGGTATTTGAGTCTGTTTATTAATGGATATCCCCTGATTAATCCTAATTTTCCCTCAATTATGATTGATCATTGTCTGCAGGAGTTCATTGAAGGCAAAGATTTCGACTTTATGGGCAGTGATGTTGAGAATGTGGCAAAGTTTAACGAAAGATTTGGCGCTGTTGCTTACCAATATCCACTTTTAACCAATACCAGAATTACTTTATTGAAAAATTTATGGAAGAAATACAGAATTATCACTAATTTTGCACCGTAGAAAAAACCAATGATAGAATCGCCTTATTTTCCCTACGCATTTGCGCTACTGATTGCAGTTCCATTTTTGATATATACCAGACAGTTTGTGTACAGCTATATCAAATTCAAAAAACAGGAACTTAATTTTTTAACCGTAAAAGGACAATCCGAGCAGCGAATTCATGCATATGAAAGAATAACCCTTTTCCTGGAAAGAATAAAGCCTGCGAATTTGGTGACCAAATTTGATGAGAATTTAGCAACTCACGAATACTTGTTTTTGATTGAAAAAACCATTAACGAAGAATTTGATTATAATGCATCTCAACAGCTTTATTTAACTAAAAACTCCTGGAATAAAGTCGTAAACTGTAAAAATAATACGCTGCATTTGCTCCATAAAACCTACGAAAATCTGAGCAATGAAAGTACACTGCAGGATTACAAAACAGTTTTTTTGATGAATTACATGAACGGAGAGGATTATATTTCGACCTGTATAGAAGACCTGAGAAAAGAAAACTTAATTATAAATTAAAATAAAATAAAATAATGATACCGAATTTTAAAGCACATCCATGGCACGGGATTCCTGTTGGAGATGAAGCGCCAAATGTTGTAAATGTCTTTGTGGAAATTGTACCAAGTGATACCATAAAATATGAAATCGACAAACAGAGTGGTTATTTAAAAGTTGACCGTCCACAGCAGTTCTCCAATATCATTCCTGCTTTATACGGATTCATTCCGAGAACTTACTGTCATGATGAAGTATTGAAACTTGCCCTCGAAAGCGGTGCAGAAAACGTTACTGCGGGTGATTTAGACCCGTTGGATATTTGTGTATTGAGCTCTCACAATATTCACTCCGGTGGAATGCTGATGGAAGCTTTGCCGATCGGTGGTTTTAAAATGATTGATAAAGGGGAAGCTGATGACAAAATTGTTGCGGTAATGAAAGGCGACCATGCTTTTGGGCATTTCAGAGATATTACCGAATTGCCTCAGGCAGAAGTAAAGCGGTTAATGCATTATTTCCTTACCTACAAAAACCTTCCGGATGAGCCTGCAAAATGCACCATCCACGAAGTTTACGGTGCGGAACATGCGAAAAAAGTGATTCAGGCCTCACAGAAAGATTACGCAAATAAATTTGGTGGTTAATCCCTCAAATTGATTCAAAATTTAATAGACAAATGTTTTCATTTGTCTATTTTTATTTGAGTGAAAACATGAAAAACCTTGTGCTTGAATTTTTTAAATTTTTCATTTGTTTAAAGAAAAAAACAGTTTACGGTAGAACGAAAATCAATAGCTTTCTTCTACCCTAAAATGTTTCAAATGAAAATATTTGATACTTATGCGTCTCTTACAGGTTCAGCACAAATTTAAACATTCCCTAAAGCTGAACTTTTATTTTAAAGCCAGCATTCATTTTCATCTTAATTTGATCCGCCGTAATCCTGCTTGCCTGAATCTCGATGATTAAGGAATTTTGGTTGGTCCGGAAATATTCTAAAAGCTCTGTATTCTCTAATGTAAAAGAAATCGAGTTGGGATTGGTATTATCATAAGCTGTGGCGATTAACCGCTCCGTTTGATTAGGAGATTTCACATAGATTCTGGCGTTTTTGATGACATCTAATTTGTTGCCTCCTTGGGAACTTACATAATCCAGACTCAATGTATTGATCTGTACCGATTTCAGATTATTGATGGAAAAATTGGGATTATTTTCTTTAATCTTCGCATTTAAATCAATATTCATCGGGATTTCCGGAGTTCTGGTATAAGTTGCTGTACTCACAGCTGCAAACGGAACGTCTACTGTTGCACCAAACGGAACATCAAATGGCGGCAAGACATCTAAAACCGAATTCACAATGTCCCGACAACTTGTTGTAAAAAGCAGTACGAGTATTCCGGTGAGCAATGATAATTTTTTCATAATAATAAATTTTGATTTTTTTTAAAGCATTGCATTTATCATTCCAATCACCATTTTCAATGTAAAATTTCTATATTTGTTTTGACTTATAAATTTCATTTAAAGATAAATGGAGTACTGGTAACTAAAAAAATCCTGTTATGAGAAAAATTTCTATTTTACTGTTACTGATGATGGGCAGTTTCGGTTTTGCTCAAACTTACCAATTCGATTTTCTTACCAAATATGTGAGTACGAATCTTCAAAATAAACGGTCTAATGAGTTTGTTAGTTATAACAATTCAGATGATTTTTCTTATTATTTAAAGTTAAGAAAGAGTGATTCAGATTTTACGGCAACACTTTATGACCATGAAAGGAATTTAGCCCATCACTTTTCAGTAGTAGAATCTAAAGTTGGGAACGAAATTCAATTCCAATTTTTATATGTCAATACTTCTAAGTTGCAAAATATCATTAAACATGAAAATTACCGGTACGAATTTTCTGAAATCTCAGCTGATTCTCCAAAAATTATTTCTTTGAAAATTTACGCTTCAAAACGAGCAAAAAAACCAAGGGTTGAGAAGGAACTTACTCTAAAAAAGGCCAATAAAAATTTAATTCAATTATACCGTTCAGACTGGCTTCATTGGTCTGACAGCACTTATGACCTTTCTAAAATTGGAAATTACATCGTAGCAGAAAGTATAGAAAAATTTAACAATAATATTTGTCAAACTAATTTAAAGGAATACAAAAATGTGGACCTAAAAATTACGATTCCTAAAGAATTAAAATTCTAGCCTTTTAATTCCTTGACGATTATATCCACTTTAAAATTTTAATTATTGATATTAATAGAAAGTTAATAGCCCTAATAGAGCAAGAATGTTTTTAAAACCATCATATACTTGACTTTGCCTTTTCAATGTCGTATATTTGCACTCCGGAAATTTTTGTTTTTCGGATCTAATTTTTAAACCGTAATTTAAAAAGATGAAAACATCCCATTTTAACTTTGACTTGCCAGAAGAGCTTTTGGCAGAACATCCATCAGAACACAGAGACGAGGCAAAACTCATGGTCCTTAACCGAGCTACTCAAACCATTGAACATAAATTATTTAAAGATGTCGTAGATTATTTCGACGAACATGATCTTTTTATCTTTAATAATACCAAAGTTTTTCCAGCAAGATTGTATGGAAATAAAGAAAAAACAGGAGCCAAAATCGAAGTTTTCTTATTAAGAGAACTGGATAAAGAAACCCGCGTTTGGGACGTATTGGTAGATCCGGCCCGTAAAATCAGAATCGGTAATAAATTATTCTTTACCGAAGATGAAGGTTTGGTTGCTGAAGTTATAGACAATACCACTTCCAGAGGAAGAACTTTACGATTTTTATACGATGGTTCTTACGAAGAATTCCGTGCGAAATTAAAAGAACTGGGCGAAACTCCTCTTCCTAAATATTTCAAAAGAGAAGTAGAACCTGAAGATGCTGAACGTTACCAAACGATTTATGCAAAATATGAAGGTGCAGTAGCAGCGCCAACCGCAGGTTTACACTTTTCTAAACATTTGATGAAAAGACTGGAAATCAAAGGAATTGATTTTGCAGAAATTACACTTCATGTCGGTTTAGGTACCTTCAATCCCATTGAAGTTGAAGATTTATCAAAACACAAAATGGAGTCAGAGGAAGCGATTATCACTCAGGAAAACGCAGACATCATCAACAAAGCAGTAGCAGAAGGCAGAAGAGTTTGCGCAGTTGGAACCACGACGATGAGAACGATTGAAACTTCAGTTTCTTCCAACAAAAAAATCGGACCTTATCATGGCTGGACCAATAAATTTATTTTCCCGCCACACGATTTCGGTGTCGCCAACTGTATGATTACCAATTTCCACACCCCAAAATCTACATTAATGATGATGGTTGCAGCATTCGCTGGGAAAGATTTCCTGATGCATGCTTACGAAGAAGCCATCAAGCACAAATATAAATTCTATTCTTACGGTGACGCGATGCTGATCATCTAAGAATTAAGTTAAAAGAGCCAAGTAAAAAAACACATTTGTAAAACTTGGCTCTTTTTACTTTTTACTTGGCTCTTATATCAAATTATGAAAGACATCCGAACTTTATCGCTCGATCAGTTACAGGAATATTTCGTCTCTTTAGGCGAGAAACCTTTTCGTGCAAAACAAGTCTATGACTGGCTTTGGAGCAAAAACATGCATTCGGTCGATGAGATGACGAATCTTTCTAAAGATTTGAGAGACCGTATTTCACAGGAATACATCATCAATCCGATTTCGGTAGATCAGCTTCAAAGGTCGAAAGACGGAACCATTAAAAACGGCGTGAAATTACACGATGGACTTTTGGTAGAATCTGTTCTGATTCCGACTGAAACAAGAACTACAGCCTGCGTTTCTTCACAGGTCGGTTGTTCGCTGAACTGCGAGTTTTGCGCCACCGCACGGCTCAAACGAATGCGGAATCTGGAAGTTGCAGAAATCGTAGATCAGGTGGCCTTGATCGACAGACAAAGTAAATTATATTTTGGGCGGCCACTTTCAAATATCGTGTTTATGGGAATGGGCGAACCGATGATGAATTACAAAAACGTCGTAGAATCGATTAAAAAAATCACGGAACCTGAAGGAATGGGAATGTCTCCAAGACGGATTACCGTTTCAACCTCGGGAATTCCGAAGATGATTAAAATGTTGGCTGACGAAGATATTCGCGTGAAATTGGCGCTTTCTTTACATTCTGCCATTGAGAAAAAACGGAATGAAATCATGCCTTTTTCTGATAAATTCCCTTTAACCGATATTATGGATTCCCTGAAATATTGGTACGAAAAAACAGGAAATATTATCACTTTTGAATATTGTGTCTGGAAAGGAATTAATGATCAGGATGAAGACATCAAAGCTTTGATCCGGTATTGCAAACAGATTCCAAGCAAAGTAAACTTAATTCAATACAACCCAATCGGAGACGGAAAATATGACCAATGCAATAAAGCAGCGGAAGACAATTACGTTCGGCAGTTAGAAAAAGCAGGGATTACCGTGATGATCCGCAGAAGCCGCGGCGGCGATATTGATGCTGCTTGCGGACAACTCGCCAATAAAAGCAGTGAGTAATGTTTTCGCACATCGGCAAAACCAGAACTCCCAGACATAACCTTGGAATCGCTTCGCTACTTTCTTTTGTGGCGGGATTGGTGAATGTGGTAGGCTTTTTTTCCGTTCAGAAACTGACAACCAATGTGACCGGGCATTTTGCTTTTTTTGTAGATGAAGTTTTCAAACTCAATTTCGAAAATGCATTTCATGTCGCGTTGTTTGTTTTCTATTTTTTCTTCGGAGCTTTTTTTGCCAATTTTACGGTCGAAATCTATTCCAGAATCAGGGAAAATGAAACCTATGTTTTCCCCATTATTACTGAAGCTTTAATACTTACAATCATCGCTTTCACAGGAAATTATCTGATAAAGACAAATCCCGATGTCATCGCTTACAGCTTGCTTTTTGCCATGGGAATGCAGAACTCTTTGGTGACTAGTATATCGAAATCGATTGTTCGCACGACTCACCTAACCGGACTTTTCACCGATATGGGCATCGAATTTTCTCAGTTGTTTTTTTATAAAGATCAATTTCACAAACGCAGATTACTGAAATCTATAAAATTAAGAGTTACGATTATCTTCATGTTCTTTGTAGGCGGTGTTTCTGGTGGTATTTTGTTCGAGCATTTTGGCATCCAATCATTAATTCTCGGCTCAGTAATTTTGCTGGGAGGATTGCTTTACGATTTCATCAAAATCAGGCTCCTTTTATTAAAACGAAAAAACGGGTGATTACATGGAAGTATTGTGACTGTTGTGTTTTTTAAACAAATTTAAACAGCCATTTAATAATTAAAAATAGTAAATGAATAAGTTTTTTGTTGTACTCTCGATATTGGGTTCACTGAGTTTTTCTGCTCAACAGGATTATAGCTGGTTCAAAATTAACCGGTACAGAACAGCAGTTTTCAGCGATTCATTAAAAGAAAACTCTGGCTTGGATTTTTTCAACAACCGTCTTTTCACCATCAACGATAGCGGAAACAGTTCCGAAATTTTCGAAATCGACAGAAATTCCGGGAAAATTAAAAATATTTTTAAAACCAATTTAATTAATAAAGACTGGGAAGCAATTGCCTCAGATTCTACCAATTTATACATTGGTGATTTCGGTAACAATGTCGGTTCCAGGAAAGATTTAGTGATTTATAAAATCCCTTTTGACAGCGTTGTTAGCGCTTCAAACGCTGCCAACGCTAAGGAGATTTCCTTCTTTTATCCCGAACAGAAAGATTTCACCGCGAAAAATCTTAACAACGATTTCGATGCAGAAGCCATGATTTTTTTAAACGGAAAAATTCACATTTTCACGAAAGAATGGTTTTCAAAATCTACGACCCATTATACCATTGATCCCGCTATTTTAGAGAATCAGCCTGCACAAAAAACCGAAACCTTTTCAACAGGTTATGTTGTTACGGATGCTGCTTATTTTGATAACAAATTGTATCTGGTAGGGTATACCAAAAAAGCCGAAGTTTTTCTTTCCGTTTTTAATGAATCTGAACCCGGAATTTTCTTTAAAGAAAAACCAAAGAAATATTATCTCGGAAGTTCTTTAAGCATCGGACAAATCGAAGGAATTGCAGTTGATGGGAAAGGAATTTATATTTCAGGTGAGGAATTTAATTTACCTGTTTTTAAAGTAAAACCTTATTTATACTTTATTCCTTTTGAAAAACTGAAATAAATCAATTTGAATGCCCCAATAAATTCTGACATATTCTTTATTTATAATTATCTTTGTGCCTATTCATAAATTCTAATCCTTTATCAATCATTTGTGGCGAACATCGTAGAAGAAATAAAAAAACCGATTAATGCAGAGATGAAACTTTTTGAACAGAAGTTTTACGAATCGATGCAGAGCAATGTGGCACTTTTGGACAAGGTTACGCGATTTATCGTTACAACCAAAGGGAAACAAATGCGCCCGATGTTTGTATTTCTCTGTGCGAAATTAGTAGGCGAAGTGAATGAAAAATCTTTCCGTGGCGCGTCTATGATCGAGCTGATCCATACCGCAACTTTGGTGCATGATGATGTGGTAGATGAAAGTTTCAAACGCCGTAATTTCTTTTCCATCAATGCGTTGTGGAAAAACAAGATTGCGGTTTTGGTTGGTGATTATCTTTTGTCAAAAGCGGTTTTACTGTCGACCGATCACAAAGATTTCGATCTGTTAGCGGTAATTTCCAGAACGATTCGCGAGATGGCCGAAGGTGAACTGTTACAGTTGGAGAAAGCCCGGAAACTTGATATTACGGAAGAGGTGTATTATGAAATTATCCGCCAGAAAACGGCGACACTCATCGCGGCTTGTTGTGAAATCGGCGTGCTTTCTGCAAGCAATGATGAAACTTTAGCCAAAAAAATGATGGAGTTCGGAACGCATACGGGAATGGCTTTTCAAATTAAAGATGATTTATTCGATTACCTGACGACTACAATTATCGGAAAACCTGTCGGAATTGACATCAAAGAACAGAAGATGACTTTGCCCTTAATTTACACTTTAAAAATGGCCAACGAAAAAGACCGTAAGTATTTTTTCACAACCATAAAACGCTACAATAACGATCAGAAAAGGGTTAAAGAACTCATTGAATTTGTGAAAAAATCTGGAGGTCTGGATTATGCGGTAGGCAAAATGAAAGAATATCAGCAAAAAGCAAAAGATATTTTGGCTGATTTCCCTGAGTCCGAAGCAAAGAAATCATTACAGTTAATGCTTGATTACGTTATTGAAAGAAAATTCTAATTCTTTCTGAAATAAACCACTTTTTATTCAGCCGCAAAATCATATTTAACCACTAACCTTCAATTAAGAAGTTAAGATTATTAAGATTTCTTTCAGAAATTATTAGATGTAATCCTTTTGAACGCAGTATTTCGTTAAAAATAATGTGTTGAAAATATTTGTAGCAATAGGGCTTTGTGGTTAATGATATTAATCGATTTTCAAGTGAGTACTGTTCAATCTTAAAGAATTTAAAATCACCGAAAGCGAACTGAAACTCATCGCTGCAGCCGCAATCATCGGACTCATCAGAATACCGAAAACAGGGTAGAGCAAGCCTGCCGCAACAGGAATTCCCAAGGTATTATAAATGAAGGCAAAGAATAAATTCTCTGTGATGTTTTTCAGTAATTTCTCACTTAAAATTTTCGCTTTTGCAACGCCTAAAATATCTCCTTTCAATAAAGTGATTTGGGCGCTTTCGATGGCAACGGCAGTTCCGGTTCCCATCGCAATTCCTACGTTGGCTTGTGCGAGAGCCGGAGCATCATTGATTCCATCGCCCGCCATCGCTACGATTTTTCCTTCGCTCTGAAGCCGTTTAATTTCTGCTAATTTATCCTGCGGAAGACAGTTTGCGAAATATTTTGCAATCCCCAATTCATGCGCAACAGCTTTTGCGGTGTGTTCATTATCGCCGGTCATCATTATCACTTCCACATTATTCTCTTTCAAAAACTGAATAGCGCGTTTCGAACTTTCTTTAATATTATCTGAAAAACTGAGGATTCCTAAAACATGATTTCCTTTTACTAAAAAAGAAATGGTTTTCGCCTGATCTTCATTTTCCTGAATTTTCTGCTCTAAAGAATCTGGAATTTCAATGTTAAACTGTTTTAAAAGAGAATTATTTCCCAACAAAATAGTTTCACCCTTAACTGATCCTTTTACGCCTTTTCCGGAAATGTTTTCAAAGTTTTCAACCTTTTCAAAATCCTGATTTTCTTTTTTAAATTCAGTTAAAACTGCATTCGAAAGTGGGTGTTCAGAATTTTGATTAAGAGAAGCCGCCAATTTCAAAACCCAATTTTTATCATTATTCCCTGACGCAATTACTTCGTCCAGTTTTGGTTTTCCCTCTGTTAAAGTACCTGTTTTATCGGTAATCAGCACATTTACTTTATGCATTTGTTCAAGTGCTTCCGCATTCTTAATGAGAATTCCGTTTTTCGCACCTTTCGCAATTCCGACGGTTAAGGACATCGGCGTTGCCAAACCTAAAGCGCATGGGCAGGCCACAATTAAAACGGCAACAGCGTTGACCAAAGCATAAATCAAGGCATTTTCTCCGCCGAAAATCCGCCAGAATATAAAAGTCAAAATTGAAATTCCGATGACGGTGGGAACAAAAACTTTTGATATTTTATCGGCTAACTTTTGTATCGGAGCTTTACTTTTGGTTGCGTCATTCACCATCTTAATGATTTGCGAAAGCAAAGTTTGGTCGCCTACTTTTTCGGCTTTCATCAGAAAGCTGCCGTTTCCGTTGATCGTTCCGGAGGTCACCATCATTCCCGGGGTTTTCTCTACCGGAACTGGTTCGCCCGTAATCATGCTTTCGTCAACATTCGAATTTCCTTCGGTAATTTTTCCGTCAACCGGAATTTTTTCTCCCGGTTTTACCCGTAATATATTTCCAATTCGAACTTCAGAAAGCGGAACTTTTCGCTCCATATTATTAATGATAAGATTGGCTTCATCAGGAGAAAGGTTCATTAATTCCTCGATCGCTTTTCCGGTTTTCTGGTGCGCTCTGGCTTCGAGCATCTGGCCCATAATCACCAAAGTCAAGATCACAGAAACGGACTCGAAGTAAAGCGGTATTTTTCCGCCATGTGTAATTTCGTGCGGTAAAATTTCCGGGAATAATAAAGCGAGCAAACTGAATATGAAAGCGGCGGCTGCTCCTAATGCTATCAGCGAGAACATATTGAGATTCCAGGTTTTAAAGGAAATCCAGCCTCTTTTTAATAAAAACCAACCCGCATAAAAAATCACGGGAACCGACAGTAAAAGTTCTAGGATTCCCTGCGTTTTATTTGAAAAAGGAAATTCAAACCACATTCCTCCCATCGATAAAATGAAAACAGGAATGGTGAAAACCAGCGCGGTCAGAAATTTAGTTCTTAACAGTTTAAAAGTATCATCACCGGAAGATTTTTCTCCTTTTTCTGGAATTTTAACCAGATCCATTCCACAAACCGGGCAACCTACGTTGGAATCATAGACTTTGTCGCCTTCGCAAAACATTGGGCAGTAATACTTTCCTGCGTTATTTACCTGATCAATCACCGGTTCTGCTTTTTTTTCACTGTTGTGATGATGATGGGATGACGCATTCACCAGATCCTGCGTGATTTCTTCGAGATGCATGTGGCAGACCGGGCAACCTACATCAGAAGGGTAGGTTTTATCGCTTTCGCAAAACATCGGACAAAAATATTCCCCGATTTTATCGCCAAAACTTTCAGGAAGGTTCGTTTTTGAAAAAGTCTGTGGTTTATTTTGATAATCAGCTCTTTCCTCGATAGGAACCAGATACATATTGCAGACAGGGCAACGTTTTCCCGGTGTAAAATACACTTTTTCACCTTCACATTCCATGGGGCAATAATAAACGGAACTTGGCGAAATCCTTTCGGACGGAGGTATGTTTGATGGAGACATTTTTAGGATTTATTTACAAATTTCCAGCTTTTTCTACGAAAGCTGTTATAAAGATAAGGAAGTTTGTTATAAAATTTAGAATAATGAAATTCCGCTGAACTTACTGATCGTTAAATCTGATCGAGAGCAATACGGTTTTTAGATTTCAGTTTTTTAAAGGAAGTAGGATTGAATCCTGTGCAGCTTTTAAACTGAGCAGAAAGATGCTGAACACTTTTGTAGCCTAATTTTTGGGAAATTTCTGTCAATGTAAATTCGTTGTATAAAAGAAGTTCCTTCGCTTTCTCAATCTTTTGCAGAATAAAATACTGCTCCAAAGTGACATTTTCATTCATTGAAAAAGTTTTTGAAAGTAAACTGTAATCTTTTCCAAAATGCGTACTGATGAATTTTGATAAAATAAAATCCTCATCAATATCTAACTTGTTGATTTCTATGATAATGATTTTCTTAATTTGTTCAATTTGAGTTTTTACAGCATCTTCAAGAAGCTCAAATCCCTGTTTTTTCAATTGATCATTCAGGATTGTTAATTCTGATTGAGAAAGTAAATTTACCGTTTCTGCTTCACCCAATTCTAGGGCAGAAATCGGGATTTTCAAATCTTTAAATAGGGTATTGACCGCTGAGATACAGCGGTCACAAACCATATTTTTAATATTGATCTTCATCTTGATTTTTTAACCGGTCGGCAATAAATTCAATTTTGGTTTTACCGTGCTTTGTTGGTTTTCCTTCCATATTAACCCCGACGAATATAATTTTATCAATGGTAATAATAGTTTGTCGCGTCATCATATTCCGGACTTCACACCGTAAAGTGATACTCGTATTTCCGAAATCTATGGCCTCAATCCCGATTTCAATAATATCGCCCTGCTTAGCGGAACTGATGAAGTTAATTTCCGAAATATATTTGGTGACACAACGCGGTGTTTCGAGTTGTACTATCGCATAAAGTGCAGCTTCTTCGTCGATCCACTGCAACAGTCGACCTCCAAATAAAGTATGATTAGGATTTAAATCTTCCGGTTTGATCCATTTTCTGGTATGATAGTTCATTTTTTTTTATTTTTTAATTAATACTTATTATTCCGAATGCAAAGATATTATAAAGTGTTATTATTCAATCGATTACTATGAAAAAACTCTTCTTTTAGCATAGAAAATTTAAACTCCTGTTCAGTTCCAAAAGAAAATCTTAACTGCTCTTCATCTTAATGTTTAAAAATAAGCGGTCAGTTCTGTCTCTTTTCTATCACAAAAGTTTTGATTGCAATAATTCACAAGTTCGTACAGTTTAAGCAACTATTTTCCTTTTTCCAATAAGGGTTTTTAAAATAATCTGCTAAGGAAATTTTAATTACTCTTCATTTCTTAATGTTGAAATAAGACAGTGTTTCTTCCTGCACTCTTTTATTTCATCTTATCTTGTAAAAACAAGTTTTGTTTCTGTGGAAAGTTCTTCAGCAATACGGTAGTTTTCAAGGTTAAATCCTTTTACTTCATCTAATGTTTTTACCTCATTCTGAGCACAATATCTGGTGACTAAACCTCTTGCATGTTTGGTGTAAACCACAATGGTCTTCAGTTTTCCCTCTTTATATTCATAGAAATCAAAATCGATAATCGGTGCTTTTAATTTTGTTTTATCAATGACTTTGAAATATTCTTTACTAGCTAAATTCAGAACAATATCTTTTGATTTTAATTCACTGTTAAGTTGCTCTGTAACTTTGTCTTTCCAGAATTCATAGAGGTTTTTGTATTGGTCAAACTCAAATTTCCGACCCATTTCCAAACGGTAAAGCATTACTTTATCTGAAGGTCTTAACAATCCGTACAATCCTGAAAGTATACGGTAATTTTTCTGGAGATATTTGATTGATTTTTCGTCCAGTGATTTCGCATCTAAACCACGATAAACTTCGCCGCTGAAAGCCATTAAAGCTGGCGCAGATTCTTTGGATGAAGGTTTTGCCTTCCAATTTTGGTTTCGTTCCCAATTCTCATCAGCAAGTTTTGGTGAAATCTCCATGAGCTCTGATAAATATTTGGGAGACTTCTGTTTTAAAGTTTTTAGTATAAAGTCGGCATGGTCAATGAAGTTCGGATGTGTTGGTTTTAGAAATTCACTGGAATTTTCAATGTTCATGAGTTTTGCCGGCGATGTAATGATTTTCATTTTCTGAAATAATTATAATATATTGTTGCTGTTGGAAATGTAGTGTAGTTTACGTTCCTGTCTAATGGGAGTTTTTTTATCGAAAAATCCTGAAGGAAACGTCTTTCATTGATCTCGGGAAAGAGAAGAATAAAACTAAAGAATACCTTTCCCTTGACGAAGAATTTCGGGTTCGCCGCTGGTAAGATCCACAATCGTAGAAGCGACATTATCGCCGTAACCACAATCGATCACGATATCGACCAAATGATCATATTTCTCGGCAATCAGTTCGGGATCCGTGGAATACTCGATTACTTCATCATCATCTTTAATCGAGGTAGAGGCAATCGGGTGGCCTAATTTCTGAACAATCAGCTGCGGGATGATATGGTCAGGAACGCGGATTCCGACCGTTTTTTTTCCTTTGTAAGCAAGCGGTAAGTTTTTGTTGGCTTCTAAAATGAATGTAAATGGTCCTGGGACATTATTTTTCAAATACCGGAAAGTACTGGTGTCAATCGGTCGCGAAAATTCAGACAGGTGACTTAAATCGTTACAGATGATTGAAAAATGGGCTTTTTCCAACTTGATTTTTTTGATCTGCGCGAGCTTTTCCATTGCCCGGATATCAAAAATATTGCAACCCAACGCGTAAACAGTATCGGAAGGGTAAATAATCAATCCACCATTTTTTAACGTACGAACTACCTCGTCGAGCAGGTTTTCCTGTGGATTGTCGGGATATATTTTTAGAATTTTTGCCATATACAAATTTACTAAAAATAGATGAATAAAGTTTTTTCAGATAAAATTTGGAAGTTTAGATAATAGTTGTATATTTGCACCACAATAACGCGGGGTAGAGCAGTAGGTAGCTCGTCGGGCTCATAACCCGGAGGTCGCACGTTCGAGTCGTGTCTCCGCTACTAAGCAAAGAGAATCAAGAAATTGGTTCTCTTTTTTTGTGGGCAATTTTCACGGATAGGGACTCTTTTCGGGGAATTTAAAAGTTTTAAGAGTGCCGTTAAAAAATAGAAATTTCTTTTTTAAAAGTAAATGCTCTAAGTTATGAGGCATCCTTTTCGGTGACTCATTTTTTAAGTCTGGCGACCTGATGGAATTGATCCTATTCTGAAATTCTTCCTTACATTTGAATCATGAAAATTCTGCATACCGCCGATTGGCATTTGGGTAAACGGTTAGACCGTTTTTCGCGTCTGGAAGAACAGGTTTTAGTTTTGAATGAAATAATAGCAATTGCCGATGAACAGAACGTAGATTTAGTTCTTGTCGCTGGAGACTTGTTTGATACTTTTAATCCTAGTGTCGACGCGATTGAATTGTTTTATAAAACGCTGAAACGTTTATCATTAAAGGGAAAACGGCCGGTTATTGCAATTTCCGGAAATCACGATGCTCCCAATTTGATCGATGCTCCCAATCCTTTGGCACGCGAATGCGGTATCATTCTCATCGGACATCCCAATGCTGAAGTTCATCCTTTTGAACTCGAAAATTTTAAAATAACGAATTCTGCCCAAGGTTTTTTAGAATTAAAATTGAACGGTTTTGATTTCCCAATCCGGATTTTGCATACGCCTTACGCTAATGAAATCCGGTTAAAAGAATATTTTGGCGAAAATAAAGAACAGGCGCTTAATCTGGTTTTAGCAGCAAACTGGGCAAGGATTGCCGATGAATTCTGCGATGAAAATGGAGTGAATCTTTTGATGGCTCATTTGTATATGAATAAAAAAGGAACTGAGATTCTGGAAGAACCCGATGGAGAGAAACCTATTAAAATCGGAAACGCAGATTTGATTTTTTCAGAAACCATTCCGCCGCAAATTCAATATACCGCTTTGGGACATTTGCATGGTTTTCAAAATATCGGAACTCCGGAAAAACCGGTCGTTTATTCGTCGTCGCCTTTGTGCTACAGTTTCAGTGAAGCGGGTCAGACCAAATATATTTCCATTATTGAAGCTGAACCGAACAAAGCGGTTTCATTTGAGAAAATTCCTTTGAAAAACGGAAAACCTTTGTTTCGGAAAACTTTCGATTCCGTTGAAAAAACAATTGATTGGCTGACTGAGAATCCAAATTCTCTGGTGGAATTGACTTTAGAAAGTGAAACCTTTTTGAAAGCCGAAGAGCGCAAACAGATTTATCAGTCCCACGGCGGAATTGTTCACTTGATTCCGAAAGTTAAAAGCCAGGAATTTACAGAAAATAACTTGCACGAAATCAATCTCGATCAGGATATTCAGTCTTTGTTTCAGGATTATTTTAAATCCAAAAACAATGGGCAACAGGCTAATGAAGACCTTCTTAATTTGTTAAATGAAATTCTAAATCCTTAATTCATGATTCCAGTTCAACTCACGCTCGAAGGTTTATATTCTTATCAGGAAAGACAGACCATTGATTTTAAAAGTCTTACAGAATCAGGTCTATTCGGCATTTTCGGCTCAGTCGGTTCCGGAAAATCATCCATTTTGGAAGCGATCTCGTTTGCTTTATATGGCGAAACAGAACGGCTGAATGCAAGAGACAAACGGGCTTACAATATGATGAATCTGAAATCAAACCGGTCTTTCATTGAATTTGATTTCTTCAATTTTGAAAATAAGAAATTTCGGGCGACCAGAGAATTTAAACGGAATTCTAAAAACTTTGACGATGTGAAACCATCGAATGTTGTTTTTTATGAATGGAAAGAAAACCGCTGGGAACCTTTGGAACATGTAAATCCGGAAAAAATAATTAATCTTACGTATGCGAATTTTAAACGAACGATTATTATTCCCCAAGGCCAGTTCAAAGAGTTTCTGGAACTGGGCGCGACTGACAGAACGAATATGATGAAAGAGATTTTCAATCTGTATCGGTTTGATCTGCAGAATAATGTTTCAGGTTTGAATGCCAAAAACAAATCTGAACTGGATCAGTTAGAAGGTCAGCTGAAAGGTTTTGAAGAAATAAATGAAGAACAGATTGCTGCTCAGAAAGAAAATTTAACCTTGCTTCAGGTAAAGTTTGAGGAGGCAAAAAATGAATTTAATAAAATTGATAAGAAATATCAGCTTCAAAAGAATCTTAAAACAGATTTTGAACTGTTAAATGAAAAGCAGGAAAGCTTTAAAAAACTTTCGTTTGAAAAAATAGATATTGATTTATTAGAGAAACAAACAGAACGGTTTGAGCAGATTTTCAGATTGTTCAGTCCTTTGATTGGCGAGAAAAATAAACTTCAAAAAGAAATTGATTCTAAAAATCACGAGAAAGAAATTCAGGGTAAAAATTTAGCAGAAACTGAACGGAAATTTAATGTATTGAAAGAAAGCATTACAGCAATTTTGCCTCAATATGAAGTTCTGGAACAGTCTAAAATTAAGGAAAATGATCTGCGTTTGATCCTGCAAATGCTCAGGTTTTCAGCCGAAATAGAAATTCTCAAATCCCGAACTGAAAATGGCGTAAAAGAAGTAGAAAAGGTTTCTGAAAATCAAAAAACAATCAGGAATAAAATTGATGTTTTGGTGAAAAATTCAGAGCTTTTGAAATCGCAAAGATTGGATGCTCAATTATTATTAAATGTCGGAAACTGGTTTTCTAAAAAGAGAAACTTAACGGAAATTCTTCAAGCCCAACTCAAGAAAACAGATGATTTAAATTCAGAAATTCATAACATTTCTGAGGAATTGAAACCTTTTACTATTGATGTTGAAACTTTTAAAAATGATTTTAAACTGAAGAATGATGCTTTAGAAAATCAGAAAAAAAACCTTTCAGAAAAAAGAAATCAGTTGGAAGTTCAGCAGAAACTGGCGCATTTTGCCAATGAACTTCACGACGGAGAATCCTGTCCGCTTTGTGGCGCTTTGGATCATCCGGATATTGTAGAATTTGAAGATGTGAAAAGTGAACTTTCTGCAATTGCTGAGCAAATTATTAAGTTTGAAAACCAGCAGAAAGAGCTGCAACAGACAAGTTCTGAAATTGAAAAGATTCTGGAGAAAAAGAAATTCTTTGAAAGCCAGTTAAAAACAGAAAAAGAAGCTTTTGATCAGATAAAAACGGAAGTTGATACTCATCAAAATAATTTTAGCTGGGAAGAATTTAATGCTGAAAATGAAGCTGATTTTGAATCGAAACGAAACCATTCTTTTGACCTCGAAAAACAAATTGAAGCGCTAAGCCAGGAGATTTCTCAGCAGCAGAAAAATCTTGAGAAAGAGCGTGAAAGCCTGGATAAATTCAATAAAGCGTTAGAAGATTTCAAATTAAAGGAAAAGGAAGTTGAGACGAAATTCAAAACCAATCAGTCAAATTTAAAGAATTTATTATGGGAAGATTTTCGCGAGAAATCTGTGGATGAAGTGGAAGAGCGTTTTCAGAATCTGTCACAATCAAATCTGAAAACGGAACAGGATTACCAAAATTTAATTCAACAGGAAAAAGAACTTTCGCCGAAGTTTGCTGAGCAGAAAGCGGTTTCTGAACAATTGGGAAAACGAATTGCGGAACTTGAAGAAGAAATTTCAGAAAACAGGACTGTTTTAATTCAATACTTAACAGATCAGAAATTTAATAATTTAGAAGAAGTTGAAACCATTTTAGCTCAGGAACTCAATGTTCAGGAGGGAAGAAATCAGATTCAGAAATTTAGAATTGATTTTGAAACTTTGAAAAATGGAGTGGAGGAGTTGTCCTTGAAACTGAAAGGTTTTTCTTTTGATAAAGAACAGTTTGTTGCCCTCGAAATGCAGTTTAAAACGGGTGAAAATGAGCTGAAAACCGCTAATGATAATGTGGTAAAACTGGCTTCGGAAATCGACAGACTTGAAAAAGAATTTAAGAAAAAAGAGGATCTTTTGAAAGAATCAGCGAAACTTCAGAAGCGTGCCGATCATCTGAAAATAATGACCAATCTCTTTAAAGGAGCGGGTTTTGTGCAATATGTTTCTTCGATTTATTTAAGGCAGTTGTGCGATCATGCCAATATTCGCTTTCACCGGATGACCCGAAATCAATTGAGTCTTCAGCTTAATGAAAATAATGATTTTGAAATCGTGGATTTCCTGAATGAAGGCAGAAGCAGAAGTGTGAAAACCTTGTCCGGCGGTCAGTCTTTCCAGGTTTCTTTAAGTCTGGCTTTGGCTTTGGCAGAAAGTGTTCAGGCGAATGCGCAGGCTGAAAAGAATTTCTTTTTTATCGATGAAGGTTTCGGAACTCAGGATTTGGAATCGGTGAATGTCGTATTTGAAACCCTGACCAATTTGCAAAAAGAAAATAGAATCGTTGGCATTATTTCCCATGTTGAAGAACTGAAAGAAAAAATGCCGGTTTCTCTGAATATCATCAAAGACGAAGAAAGAGGGAGTTTGATTTTTTAACCATAAAAGTCATAAAAGATAAATAGCTGCAAAATTTAAAATCTAACTTTCAGAAAAGGACAAAAATGAAAATCTACAGATTTTACTTTGTGCTCTTTTTTTACTGACTTTTTGAATGAAGCTTTTGTGACTTTTGTGGTTTTAATATTGATATTCATTTATCATCCGTTTTTATTTAGCTTAAATCCTCTGGTTTTACTACTATAGCTTCTTCGCGTCATAGTCGCTTTCATTTCCTAGCCGGTCCACCGATTTCAGTGCAATCGTATTCAGTTTTTTTCCATTTTTAGTTAAAGGTAAATTCCTGGAAACGATATCTTTTTCTAAAATTTCAGTTTCCCAGGTGTCACCATTTTTCACATACAGAATCCATTGAAAAACATTCGGAGCATCCAAAGCATTCCATTTGATATTCACAGAATTGCCGTTATTTTCAACAGAAAGATTGGGCTTGTCTAAAGGTTTTGATTTAATCCAAGGTGTTCTGGGAATCAATGCCTGCGTTTGATACGCATTTTTCACCGCGTTGAACATGGCCGCATTTTTTGATAATCCATCGACGCTGTAATGTACCGAGCCCGAATTGTTTTTTAAAATCTGGCGCGTCAGGTTAATTTGGGATACGATTTCTGCCGGACGGTCACTCACACCATTCAGCCCAATCGTGTTCAGACCCGGATAAAGATGACGTTTCTGCGTGTTCTCACTTTCCCACCATTTCAGCAGCGCTGGGAAACTTTGGGGGCCGTCATTTTTCCAGTAGAGTTGGGGCGAGAAATAATCCAGCCAGCCTTGGTTCAGCCATAATTTGGCATCAGCGTATAATTCATCATATTGGGAGGAACCTTTGATTCCTTCCGGAAAACCGGGTTTCCAGATTCCAAAAGGGCTGATTCCAAACTGCACGTAACTTTTTTCGGCTTTGATTTCATCATGAATTCTTTTGATGAATTTATTCACGTTTGCTCTTCGCCAGTCTGCCCGCGAGAGGTTTCCGCCTTGCTTTAGATAATCGTTCCAGGTTTTGTTGTCCGGGAAATCTTTCCCGCCATTATATTCTTTATAAGGATAAAAATAATCGTCGATATGGACTGCATCGATATCATAGCGTTTGACCAGATCTTTAATCACTTTTGAAGCATGATCCTGCGTTTTCCCGTCAGACGGATCCATCCAGTACATCCCGTTGCGGAGTTTGACGATTTGGTCAGGCATTTTCTTAATAACTGATTCTTCGGTAATCGGCCCGCCAGTGGTGTGATGAGCGCGGTAGGGATTTAGCCAGACATGCAGTTCCATTCCCCGCCGGTGGGCTTCTGTAATCCAGAATTCTAACGGATCATAAAAAGGAGCGGGAGCTTTTCCTATAGAACCGGTCAGGAAATAAGACCAGGGTTCCAGATCGCTTTTATACATTGCATCTGCAGAAGGACGTGCCTGAAAAATCACCGCATTGAAATTGGCGTCTTTCAACAGATCCAAAATTTTGATGGCTTCGTCTTTTTGTTGCTGACTTGTCAGATTGTTTTTGGAAGGCCAGTTGATATTTGCCACCGTGGCAATCCACGCAGCCCGGAATTCACGGTTCACTTCCGGAAGGTTGAGGGTGATTTTTTTCTCGGAATCAGGCAGAGGTTGGCCAGGTTTTGCGGGCAAAGGTTTCGTGGTCGTCACTGGCTTTTTAGCAACCTGTTTCGCAGGTTTTTGGGTAGAACAGGAATTGATGAAAATTGCTGTTGCAACCAGTAGGGTATATTGTAAGTTTCGGATATTCATGGTACAAAAATACTATTATTATAAGAACTGAAAAATCGGCGTTATTGTATGGGGAGAATTCATAAATTAAAATATTACGAAGAGACGCAATGTTTTGCGTCTCCTTTTTCATGTCCTGTTTTTAGTGTTGTAGTGACATTTACATTAACGGAAAAATGAAGAAATAATAGTCGTGGTGTTTTAGAAACCGAGCACAACCTTCAAAATATGGTTCAAAATATAAAAATTTGGAAAGCCTTTAACTTTGCCAAAGTTCTAAACTTTGGCAAAGTTGATTAATGTGCGGCTTTTTTGGACTTTTGACCAACTTAAATTGCATCAATCTTTTGTGGGTTTTGGGGTTGAATAGGATGGAGGCACAGCACATACTGTAACTTTGGCAAAGTTGATTAATGCGCGGCTTTTTTGGACTTTTGACCAATTTAAATTGCATCAATCTTTTGCGGGTTTTGGGGTTGAATAGGATGGAGGCACAGCGCATACTGTTAACTTTGCCAAAGTTCTAAACTTTGGCAAAGTTGATTAATGCGCGGCTTTTTTTAACTTTTGACCAACTTAAATTGCATCAATCTTTTGCGGCTTTTGGGGTTGAATAGGATGGAGCCACAGCGCATACTGTTAACTTTGCCAAAGTTCTAAACTTTGGCAAAGTTGATTAGTGCGCGGCTTTTTTGGACTTTTGACCAACTTAAATTGCATCAATCTTTTGCGGCTTTTGGGATTGAATAGGATGGAGCCACAGCACATACTGTTAACTTTGGCAAAGTTGATTAGTGCGCGGCTTTTTGGACTTTTGACCAACTTAAATTGCGTCAATCTTTTGCGGCTTTTGGGGTTGAATAGATGGAGCCATAGCGCATACTGAGAAAATATTTTACGAAATGTCCCGGTCTCTTAACAGACCGGTTGGAAAACATTTTCTGCTTTACGGTTTCCCTTTTTGCGGGATTCGCTAAAATGAGTATCTTTAAAACTTCACATTTAAATACTATTTATGTCTCTAACATTTCTACTATTGGTGATGATCGCGGTGCTTGTTACCATTGGAGTCATTACAAAAAAACTCAACATCCTAACCTACGCTGAACCGGATAAAAACGGAAATCAAAAACCTGTTGGCGTTAAATGGAAACCGGTTACTTTTATTCTGCTTGCCGTTGTTGCGGCGCTTTTTCAACCCATGAATTACGAAGTCATCAGCGTGGGTCACAAAGGACTTCTCATCAATCTACTCGGCGATAAAAGAGGCGCTTCGAATACCGAAGAAGTTTCGGGAGTCGTGTTTTATAACAAATACACCCAGGAAATACAGGAAGTTCCGCTCGACCAGCGGCATATTGAATATCCGGAATCTATTATCGTGGCGAAAGGCGGGTTCCCATGCCCAATCAAGCCTTCGTTCAACTATTCGGTGAAGGAATCTACGGCGGCGGATATGTTTACCAACCTGAGATCCACGTACAAAAAGGGCGGCCTGGAAGCCATACAGGAAGGCTGGCTGAACAATGCCATCATCGGGGCCATCAATGATGTGGCGAACCGGCATTCGATTGATTACCTGTTCAACAACCGGGAAACTTATGAGGCAGAAATTCTCTCGGAAGTGAATAAAAGAATCGGGAAATGGTTTATGGTTTCTCAATTGAAAACCAATATTCAGCCGCCGAAAGCCATCCGCCAGTCGATTGAAGACAAGGCGACGGCCGATGCTGATGCGATTAAAGCAGAAGCTCAGGCAAGAGTTGCGCAGGCGGATGCACAGAGAAAGATACAGCTGGCGAAAGGAGATTCCGCTTCTGTGGTCATCAGAGCGCAGGCCGAGGCAAAAGCCATCAGCCTGAAACAGCAGGAAATTACGCCTACTTATGTGGAATACCAGCGTGTGCTGAAATGGGATGGCGTGATGCCGAGCACGGTGCTGGGGAGTGGGAGTAATACGCTGTTGAATGTGAAGTAACCAATACATCACACTAAAGCATTTTTGTCTCACCTACTACATAATAGATTTTTTAACAAAAATTGCGCTTGTTACTATGAATACTAATTTTGAAGGTTTTGTAATTTATAATAAAAATGAAAATAAAAACAAAGCATTTGCTGTGGTTTCTGAAAATTATGAATGTAAAGCAGAATCAATAAAAATACCTGAAACGTTTAAGAAATTTATCGTTCCAATTGAAGACAAAAGATTCTACAATCATAGGGGCATTGATTTTAAGGGAACAACAAGAGCACTCCTTAGAAACGTAGTAAATATGAAAATTTTAGAGGGAGGCAGTACTTTATCTCAACAGTTAGCTCGAAATCTTTTAAAAGACAACTCAAAAACATTACATAGAAAAGTTAAAGAAACACTAAAAGCAATTGAACTTGAGCATTATTATTCTAAGGATGATATTCTTAACTTATATTTTAATAATATTTATTTTGGGAGAAATTTGAGAGGAATAAGAACTGCCTCCTTGTATTATTTTGACAAAGAAACTGAAAAACTAAATAACTCTGAGATCCTATTTTTAATAACCATTTTAAGAGGTCCAAATTATTATCTAAGTAATGTTGAAATTACAAATAAAAGAATGCAGATGCTTTCTGACTTATTATTAGAAAACCAAAACATAAATTCTAATCAACATAAAAAATTAATAAAAAGGAAAATTAATATTGAAAATAACAAAATTTCCCTGGTGAGAAAGAGTGTTGTCCCGTTTATTTCTGAAAAAATTGATGTAAATAAGAAGACTATAATTTCAACTCTAACTCAATCCCATCAAAAATTTGCTGAGAAATTTATTCAAGATTCAAAATACCCAACTTCGGTTGTTATAATTAAAAATCAAAAAGTGGTAGGTTTTTCTAGTTATTATGGTTCTGATTATCCTTTTATCTTTAAATCAAATGTAGGTTCTACACTTAAACCATTTATTTATTATCTAGAAAGAAAGGAATTCATAGTTCGGAAAAATTTGATTCTTATAAGAACAATCTGCAATGGAATGTTAGGGAGGCATCTTGGGTAAATCCGAAATTAAATATGGACGATGCTTTATTTCACTCGAATAACAATTCGTTTATTAATATTTCAGATAAAATAGGAATAAATGATACTTTGAATTTTATTTCTGAAACGTTAGAATTACCGTGTGAAGAAGCATATCCATCAACTATTTTAGGAGCCACTAAAAGTGGCATTTCTTTATTTCAATTAACTTTGTCTTATAATAAATTTTTAACTCAGAACATTGATAGCGATAAAAAGGAATTGATGAAAGTGTTGAATAAAATTTTCAGAAATAAACTTAATATAGATATAGAAAACGCTTTTTTAAAAACGGGAACAACCAACAATAATGAAGAGAGATTAGCAATTATTCATCACGCTGATACTACATATGGATTTTTACGAAATGAAAACCCTAAAAATGATAATTCAAAAGAAGGAAATATTTTTAAGCATATAAAAAGAGCTTTTTATTCAATGATAAACCCTCCAAAAGAATATAAATGGA